>CAZYJR010000006.1:0-137303 GCA_964647905.1 uncultured Desulfobacterales bacterium
CTGCCCCGAGCAAGGGAGACCGCCTCCACACATCCAGCCTTCGACCTAACATTTTTTCCAGATTCAGTATGCTGTCCTTGTAGTATTCAGCGATGCGAAGCGCCAAGCGCGGATCCAGATCCGGCATTTCAGTGCCGAAAGCCATTCTGTCACGAAGAGCCAGGATTCGCCTCTTCACTCCACCTGGAGTCAACTCTTGGAAAAGTCTCTTGCCGGGAAAATCCGCGTAGAAAAGACTGTGAGCTCGAGATTTGAGCCATCGTGAGCGGTTTGCCTCCCCTATGCTCCCATCAAAAGACTCGGAAAGACCCAAAAAATATCCTATCCCTTCAAGGACTGAGGGATCTTGTATCATCTCCTCGAAAATCACAACATGGGTCCGATCTCTGCTGAATAAATCGTATATCTTTGCCAAGTGGTCATCGTAACGTCCGATACTGAAGTAATTCAGTGCGCCCTTTTCCAATTTCCAGAACCGCTTTCCATTTGCATCTCTTTCAAAAGCTTCGCCAAGGCTGAGATCTTCTTTGGACTTCCGTACATTCATCCAGTAATGTGACAGAGCTCGGTCCAGTGGATTCCGAAAGGAGAGAAGAATCTTTACTCCGGGCAAGCTTGAATGAATACGCTGCAGACACTCAGGACAACAGAAGTAAAGAGGAGTAGCTTCACCCACTATCTTTCTACCCCTGTGCTCAATGAATTGCTCCCTGTACCACTCCAAGCCCCGTGCCCACAAATCTTCATTGAAGAAAAACCAAAGTTCTTTCTTTTCCGGGATGAAAACCTCGGGGTGTTCTCTTAGCTTCAAAAACAGAGCAGTAGTACCACACCTAGGTGCTCCAGCCAGCAGCATATTGGGCAAAGGCATAACGCTTAGATTAGCTCTGGAAAAAGGTTTTCATCTATCCAATGTTTTGCGTATACAGCAAGAGGGCTCTTATGTGTTCTTGCCAGCTCAAGAAACTCCTTATAAGATACTTGTGCAAACAAGTTACCGTACTGACTGAAATAATCAAGACGTTCGTAATAAGTTTTTGATGCTCTAGACCCCAAAAACAACTTTACAATGTGTCCTATGTACTGAATGATGATCCATTTGCCCGGCCAGCGTGATAACATAGGTCTGAATTTTCTAAATACGCCGTAGTAATCCATACGCTCTACATACTCAACGAACAGCCTTCTCCTCTTCTTAAGACTTACTGGCACACATCGCCAGAAATGCAGATAATCGCTTTCCCACAGGGGCAACTCCCAGTTCAGCCCAAGAAAATCATAGTTACGCTGGCCGTTGACGACTCGCTTTGTTTGACGTTCCTGCCATTCCCACAGTTCATACTGCCTTGCAAACTCCTGCTCGTTGTCGATTACTAACAACGTGTGCTCTCGGAGCAATTCTGTTATACAGGATCTGATATCTTCGAGATTTTTAGGTCTTAAAAGATCATTGCGATGGTAGTAGTGTTTTGCAATTATTCTATCCAACAGGATCGCATGGCTCCATTCGCCTTTTACCTCAGGAATGTGTGCCCCTGCAATAAAGTCACCACTTTGTCCATTGATAATCACATCCCCGGGTCTCACCCGCCCTGATCTCATCAGCTTTTTCAAAGCGCACTGCTGGTTTAAATTTGGAACTACATGCAAGCCATCAGCGAACTCCCAATAGCGCCTTCTCTCCTCTGAGAAAAAGTACTCACGCGCTTCTTGATGAGTGTCAGGCACAAAAACCCAGGGGACACCAACTAGGTCGGCCACCCGTCTTGCTGCAGCAGCTTCTCTGTTTCCAGGCACACCCCATGAGAATGCACGCAAACGCTCGCAGCAGTGCTGTTTGAGCTTGCAAAGGACGAGTCGTGAATCCAAACCACCCGAGAGTGGGACCCACACTGACTTGCCGGCTACTTGCTCTGAAATCCTCTTGAATATTATATCGGTCCTTCGGTTTACTTCCTCAACAAGTTCGTCTCCAGAGGCATCATACGTTTCTTGACTATAAAAAATAAAATAATGTGCACGATAAAGCTTTTGTTGCGTGTCCAGGTGGTTCCAAACAACCATCTCTCCGGCCTGAAGCTGATACAGATACTCAAAAAGGGTTCGCCGCCCCGTCACGTACCCCGCCATCCGGAATTCCAAAAGGGAAAGATCGTCGAGCTCACCTAGTCGCCGTGCCTCCTTCAATGCCCTGGCGGAATTGGAGACCTGGAAACGGCTCCCCTCATGGTAGTAGAAGACCGGATAGCTCCTGATCTTGTCCACGGCCGCGATAACTCGAGGCCCTTGCTCGATAATGAATGCAAAATTACCGTACAGGTCGGCCAACTTCTCCTTCAGCTCCTCCAAACCGACATCCGGGCGATCCTCGAGGAACGAGGCGAATCTCCTAACGGCCCCCTCGGAGCCTATGTACCAGCACTCCAGGAAATCATTGCCAAAATGATTCCATCTGTATAATTTATCGACAAGAACACTCATGATGAGACCATCTCATTAGGATCAGAGCCGCCCATGGGGCACGGGAGAAGGGAAGAAGAGGCATGCTTGTAATCGTGAGCGACCTTCACTTCGTCGACGGGACCGCGGGCGAGCACAATGTGCCCGTGGACGCCTTCCAGATCTTCGTCGAGGACATCCGGCGGTCGGCCGAGCGGCTGAGGAGCGAAGGCAGACCCATCGACGAGATCAAGATCCTCTTCCTGGGCGACATATTCGACATCCTCAGGACCGAGCAGTGGTTCCCCGCACCTGTGAGCGAGAGGCCCTGGGGGAGCAACAAGCGCGGGATCGAGGAGCGGGCCGGGCGGATCCTGGATGACATCATAGCCAAGAACCGGGCGGTGTTCGATCTCCTGGGCGGGAGTCTCAAGGAGGAGATGGGCCTCCATGTGGAGCCCGAGAGGATCTACATCCCCGGCAACCATGACCGCCTCTGCAACCGGTACCCCTCCCTGAGAAAGAAAGCCTGCAAACACTTGGGGGCCCCCGTTCTAGAGGACCCCCTTCCCTATTCCTTTCAGGACCCCGCCTACGGAGTCTTCTGCCGCCACGGCCACGAGTACGACCCGTTCAACTATGAAGGCGGCCTCTCATACGATCACCGGGACTACATGCGGGTTCCCATCGGAGATCCCATCACCACCGAGCTGGTGGCCAAGCTGCCCTGGTTGATCATGCGGAACCCGGCTGTAGGCAAATTGCCCCCCAAAGAGAGGCAGAGGTTAAGGAAGAACCTCGAGGAGATCGAAAACGTACGGCCCTTTTCCGCCACCCTGGAATGGCTCCTCTACCAGGTCAAGAGCAACCTCTCGATCAGGGAGGCCATAGAGGACTCGGTCGATCAAGCGATCCGGGAGTTCAACAAGCTCCCCTTCGTCAAGAAGTGGTACGAGCGACACGACAAGTGGCTGGAGTTCTCGGACGAGGCGGACAAGATCCAGGCCTTCCTGTATCTCCTGGAGAAATTCAAGGTGTTCTCCTTCGAGAGGTGGATGCCCCTCCTCGAGAGGCTCAAGGCCCGCTTTGCCGGCGAAGGGCACCTGGAGGCCGCGGAAAAGGAGTACGAGCACCTGGACAACCGGATCCGCTACGTGGTCTACGGGCACACCCATCAGCCCTGCCAGGTGCCCGTCCGTCTGGTCCGGAAGGACTCCCCGCCCCCGATGCAGCACGTCTACCTCAACACCGGCACCTGGCGGGCCCGCTACCACAAGTGCCGCCGGGGGCTCGGGTTCATCGGATGGAAGAACCTCACCTACCTGGTCTTCTACTCCAAGGAGGAGAGGCGGGGGGAGTTTCCTGCATTCGAGACGTGGAGCGGGACCCTCAAGACCATCTGATGGATCCCCCCTGCCAATGCGGTTATCATCCATAAGCGGCGTCCCATGGAGCCCCTCTGGAAAGCCTCATCTCGGGCTCCGGGTGGGACAGGCCGGCAGGAAGGTCGTCGCCTCCCTGCCGGGAAAGGGCGGCTTGTCGTATCTTACCCAGCTTGTTTGAAGATCCGAGTGAGTCAGGGCAAGCACGGGACGTCTTTTCCCACTTGACAGGTCCCCGTATAAGGAAACGGAATGCCAACAATACCGGCTGGTTCAATGTTCATCCCAAACCCCGTCCTCTTCGTTATCCCATTCGAATTTACCCACCCGCCCCGGTCTGGAGCGACAAGACGCGCGAGTACCACTCCGCATTGTGGGCCAGGCGGTCATGCGGGCCCTGCTCCCTTACCCTGCCCCGGTCGAGGACCACGATGTTGTCGGCCCGGCGGATGGTGGAGAGTCGGTGGGCGATGACCACGATGGTCACCCCCCCCTGTTTGCGAAGCTCCTGGATGGTCTCCTGGATGCCCATCTCCTTTTCGGAGTCAAGAGCGCTGGTCGCCTCATCGAGGACGAGCACCGGGGCCCCCTGGAGAAGGGCCCGGGCAAGCGAGAGCCTCTGCTTCTGGCCCCCTGAAAGGCGTGCGCCCCGCTCGCCCAGGAGTGTATTCCATCCCCTGGGGAGGTCCTCCGCGAACTCGGTGACCATGGCCCGGTCCATGGCGGCCCGGATCTCCTGATCCGAGGTCTCGGGCCGAGTAAAGGCGATGTTGTTTCTGAGGGTATCGTTGAAGACAAAGGCATCCTGGGAAACGAAGGCGACCCCCCTTCGGGTGGAGCCGAGGTCATAATCGGACAGCTGGATCCCGTCAAGGAGTATGCGCCCCTCCTGGGGCGTTCTCAAGCCGACCAGAAGGTCCACCAGGGTGGTCTTCCCCGCCCCGGAGGGCCCGACCAGGGCGGTCATCCTGCCGGCCGGGATCAGGAAGTCCACGTTCTCCAGGGCCGGGCGGGCTTGGCCCGGATAGGTGAAGGTGACTCCTTCAAAGCGGATCCCCCGGCTGAGCCCCTCGAAGGCAATGCCGCCGCCTCTCTCCTCCCGGACCGCTGTCATGTCCTTGAGGCCTCTCAATACCGCCGCCATGCTCCCGGAGGTGGCGAGGAAGGTCTGTCTGGAGCGGAGTACCTCCTTGCTTATGGGAAGCAGCCTCAAGAGAATCAGCATGAAGAGCCCCACCTGAGCCAGGGTCAGGGAAAACACCTCGATCGAGAAGTAGAGGATCGCGAGCCCGCCCAGGACCACGATGGGCTCGAGGATCAAATCGATCCTGGCATTGAGCCTGGCCAGCCGAAAGTTGTAATCCCGCACCTCGAGGGAGCTCTTATCAACACGCTCTATTTCCCGCTCCTCGGTCGCCGTCAGCTTAATGAGCCTGAAGGCCGAGAGGCGCTCGACCAAATCGAATGAAAACGCCTGGTTGACGTCCGTCGTCTGGAGGCTTAGCCGTCTTGTGTGGCGCACGTGATAGTTCACGAGCAGGGCGGCGCCGCCGAGAATGAGGACGGCAAGCAGCGTCATGGGAGCCGAGATCCAAACAAGGACTACGATATAACCGCCCACCACAACACAATTGGCCGATAGTGAGAACAGGCTCTGCATGTGGCCCATCGCCCGTTGAGCCTCCGTAGTGGCCAAGTTCACTATGTGGCCGCTCTTGAAGGTATCCAGTGCGCTGTAGGCGGACTCCATGCATCTCTTGAACAAATCGGTCCTTATGGAATGGACCACCTCCTGAGAGAGCCAGGCGGTGTAGGTCTGCCTGGCATAAACCACCACCACCCGGGACATCAGGAGCAACAAAAGTACCAGAATCAAGCCGAAAAGGGTCACCTCCAAGTCCAGCATCCCAAAGAAAGCCACCAGGGCCTTCCAAAGCCTGGAGCCTTCGGCCAAGGCGCCTGCGTCCCCTCCGCTTTCAACGAACTCCAGCAGCGGCAAGAACATGGCCATCCCGAACCCTTCCAGCACGCCGGCCGAGAGGGTCAGGAACAGGAAAAGGCCTATTCGTTTACGATTGAGGCCGAAGCTTCTTGCGGCGAAAATATTGTCGGTTATCCAATGATGTAATTTCAATTGTCAGCGGTCCTACAGCAAAAAGGCGTACTGAGCACACATCTCATATTGAAGTGGATCTACTGCTTATGTTTGTTTTTGAGGAAGGAAACATAATTTGGTATACATATGACATATCTAAAGGCAGCCTCGGAGATTCAAAGGCCTTCTTGAGTATGTTAGAATCATACTGTATGCGGTCGTTATTGTCAAACCAGGCCGGAACCATCTCGCAGCGCTTCTTGAGTAAGGAGTATGCCTCTTGGTTCCACGGCGTGTTCTTAATGTCCAAAACGACAACCGGCCTATTAAGACATAGGGCGTAGCCGAATGTCGTTGAAGATACACAACCGAACATATATGCATCCCCCTCGCGCCAAACTTCTTCAAAGGGCTCCACCAGGATATCATTGCATACGGAGTCGAATACGCCCTCGGCTTCATCTCTGCGCTCCGGGTGCATCTTGTATATCACTTTGAACCCGCAGCTCCTGAGTTCTTCGGCCAGGCGCAGCTCGAGGTCGAGCTGGTAGTAGAACCAATCGCCCGGATATCCGAAGTAGCGGGATACGTTCATCGGGTACCCCATCAGCATGATCGATCTCACCTCTTCCCCCGCGGGCGAGCCGGCCGCCGCCTCGCACAACTCGGCATACACTTTCGTATCGGCCGAAGCGAATTCGACCGGACACATGCCGCTGATGCCCGATCTTTCATGCTCCAGTGCGTGGAAGCGGGCTGAAGCGGGGGTAGGGCAGACGAATTCATCGCAGTGGGCGTACTCGAGATAAGGGGAAAGCGGCTCCCACGCGTTTCCCATGTCGTTTCCGTGGTGAAACCCGATCACACGAGCCCCCGCCTGCCTCAACCCCGACGCGATCGTCTTTTGCACCGGCTTTGCCACCTCGGAAAGGAGCAGGGCCTCGGGCGCCCTGCCCGAGGCGCATGTTTCATAGATCCGACCGAGGTCCTTGAGGCGGGCGAGCCAGCAAGTCGCGAGGCCGGCCTCGTCCACACTGCACCCGAATCGCTCTCTGAACCGCCGGGCGGCGGCGGCAGCCAGCCCTCGAATGCCCTCGATCAGGCTCCTCGAGATCCCGGGATCTACCATGCGCCCGCCCCGCAGGATGGTCTGTGCATAATGATGGTCGCAGCGCCAGCCGCGCATTCCGGCATAGTCCTTTTTGAGCCGCGACCAGCTGCCCAAGCTCCACACGGATCCGGGCCTCAAGAGAGACGAAACGCGGGACCGGGGCGGGCCCTCATTGAATACCAAGCGCTTTAGGAGCCGCCTGCCCTCGTAGCGGAGAGAGTGTTCCCGCAGGCCGCGCGGGGCGTGCGCGGCTGAAAGAGCCTCAAAATCCGGATGCAACAGACTCTCGGAGAGCTTTCCGGTTACCAATTCCGCTCCCGCGGAATCGCAAACCGCTTCCATGGCGCGCATGTGCAGGTGCAGCAAGAGAAAGGAAAAAAAGGAGAAATCGCCGAGCAGCAAGGCGCGGTCGCGGGCGGAGTCAAGCGCGGAGTAACACTCGTCGAAAAGCCTCAGGTGCCCGGCCCCGAGTTCGGCAAACACGGAATCCGGGATCGGGCTCCGGAATCTTTCCCGCCAATTCTCTATTCCTATCCGTTTCGCCGCAAAGATGTCGCCCGGGACCATTTGATCACTTTGGGCCACGGCGCTCGGGAATCCCGCGAGGTCGATCATCCCGCTTGGAGCGTTTCTTGAAGGGAATCGAGAATCGAAGCGAGCAGGCGGGGTCGTATTGGTTGATTGAAATCGGTTTCACCGCAGTCCACACTGATCTCCTTCATAGCGCGCAGGAAGCGCGAGCCGTCTCGACAACGCTTGCCGGCCCCCTCTTCCCGGTTTTCGAGAACGTCTCGTATCCGATTTTCCACATCGAGCCAACTGGTGATGGTGTGTGCGTGCGGAACGATCTTGTAAATATTGTGTTTGCCGAAGGAAAGCACCGGCACCCCCATAAAGACCGCTTCAAGACCGGCCGTGCCGGTGACCGTGGCCACGAGCCCGCTATGGCGGATCACCTCCAGGCCGGGCTCCATAATATCCAGGAGCACCACATTGGGAAGCAGGGACAAGCTCTTGTAAAACTGGTCGGGCCTGGGGCCTATGGCCGTAATATGCTCCTTGACGGCCAGAAGGACGCCCGCAGGCAGGTTTTGTGCTATGCACTGCAATGCGAATCCTTGGTGGGAAAACTCGGGCGAATCACGTGTCAGCGAGCGTTCAGGCTCGACCCCCAAGGGAAAATAGACGAAATCCCGCCCCTTGAGCCCTTCCAGCTTGGCTGTGAAAAGCCGCCGGACCTGCCTTGACTGCCGGTATATGCGCAGGTGGGCCTTCACATTGTCTCTCAGCAGGTAGCCCTTGGCCTTTTCATAGCCCTTGTACTTGTGCCAAGCGCGCCGGGCTATCTCATAGCCCGCCATGTATGCCGTACGCTTGATCCCGAAGGCCCTCAGCGCTTCCCTGCTGGATTGGATGTAGTATTGGGGCTGCTCATCCAGCGCATCGTCGCACTCGACATCCTGCAAGCGGGAAAAGGCTTGCTGAATCAGGTTGGACTCCAGGACATCATTTACGGCCCAATAATAGTAGTTCTTATGCCTGGTGGCGGTGAAGATGCGGACGGGTATTCCCCGGCCTCTTGCCACCAGAGCAAAGGCCTTGCCGGGGTTGATGACCAGGGTGATTCCCTGCTCAGAGATCACCTCCTCCAGGAAACGAACCAGCCTGACGAATGCGTTCAATCCCCGCCAGTAGTCGCCGGACCTGGAAAAAACGGAACGCGGGAAATTGATGCCGCCCGGAGAGAACCCCAGCCCCAGGTGCCTGTCGTCCGCGAACAAGTGGGAAAACAGAAACCCGTACTGCGCCTCGAGCCCCCTTGCTTCCCGCAGGAGGAGCCCCTTGTCCTCCACATCGCTGAGTACGGTATCGTAAAGGCGATGGCAATAAGACCGGTTGAAGAGACCTGGGAAAGAGGACTCGTAAAAGCTCTTTTCCTCCCTGGTGGCGCAAACCAATGTGATTCGACTATCATGTCGCCTCTTCAGGCCTTCGGCAATGGACGGGAACAGGCCTCTGTATTCTGAGTGCGGCACGATCGCGACGCTCTCGAAAACCCCCGACCCGCTCATGCCCCCTCTCGGCCCGCCCCGCCCAGATGGTGCCAGGCAAGCGCCGTGCCGCCCTCGATGTCGCAAGCGGCGCGCCTGCCCAGCACGTCTTCCAGATGCTTGGGGGCCAATCCGCCCCCCGGCCTGATGGAGCGAACGTTGTCCCTGGTGAAGACCTCCCCGGCGCGCACGCCTTTGACCACATACAAGGAGCGTCTCAACCGGAGGCTGCCTGCCTCCGAGCCCGCGGCCTTGTAGCTGACCCTGCCGGTGGATCTTCCGGCGATGCGGCAGGCATCGACCATCTCCTTGAATTCGCTCGGCTCCAGGGAAAAGGCTGCGTCCGGTCCGCCTTCGCTGCGGGCGATGGTAAGGTGCTTTTCTATTACGCAGGCCCCAAGCGCCGCGGCGGCCACCGGCACCGCCGTGCCCAGAGTGTGGTCCGAGAGGCCCACGGGCACGCCGAAGGCCTCGGCCATGTGCCCGATGGTGCGCAGGTTGTAGTCCTCGGCCGGGGCCGGGTAGCCGCTCACACAATGCAGGAGGACCGCTTCCTCGCATCCTTCATCGCCGGCCGCCGCCAGGGCGTCCTGTATTTCACCGAGACCGGCCATCCCCGTGGAGATGATCACCGGCTTGCCTGTTCGCGCGCAGCAGCGGATGAGGGGCAGGTCCACTATCTCGAATGAAGCGATCTTATAAGCCGGAGCGCCCAAATCTTCCAGGAACCGCACCGAGGTCTCGTCGAAGACCGAGCTGAAGACCGTCACGCCCAATTCCCGGCCGCGCTCGAAGAGGCGTTCCTGCCATTCCCATGGCGTGTGCGCCTCCTGATAGAGGTCATAGAGCTTGCGCCCGTCCCACAGGCCTCCCCGTATTATGAACTCGGGGCCGTCGTGGTCGATGGTGATGGTATCCGGGGTGTAGGTTTGGAGCTTGACCGCATCGGCACCCGACTCGCCCGCCGCTTCCAGCAGCCCGACGGCCCGCTCGAAGCTCCCGTTATGGTTTCCCGAAATCTCCGCGATGATATAGGGCGGCTCTCCCGGGCCGATCCTCCTTCCCTCAATGGCGACCATGGGTCTCATGCAACCGGCCTTCCCTCTCGCACTCCGGCCTTTCGCACATACATCGTCCCACCGGCATGCTCGTAGCCTGCGGACAGGAACAATCTCCGCGAAATCTCGTTGCCCGCGAGGATCTCCGCATGGAGTTCCTCATAAGGCCAAAATCCGCCGGCGAATGAAAGCGCCGCAGCGCCGATTCCCCTGCCTCGAAACTCCGGGGCCACTACGATGGAAACCTCCTTTGCGCCGCTCTCGAGCCGATCCAGGCGAAACACCCCGGCCTCACGGCCCTCGTGCAGGATTACGAGCAAATCACAGTCAGGATCATTCCGCTTGGCGTCGAACCACTCCTCGTGCTCGTCCCTGCCGGGCGGCCCCGGGTTTCGAGCAAACCGCCTGGTCCCCGGGTGAGTCTGCCATTCGAACATCGCATCCTTGTCCCCGGCATGAGCCGGCCGCATTCCCACCAGGCCCCCGTCCCCGGCCCTGGCCGGGGGATGTAACGCCAGCGCCGCGCGCATTGCTCCGAGCCCGTCGCACAGCCGGGCCGCGGCTCGAGACATCGCGCGGCGGGCCGAGCCTTTGTTTGCGATATGCTCCACACTCCGTGCGATATCCGAGACCTCGACTCCTCCGGCCGGTCCCAGATCAACGGCGGCGCCCTCGGCCTCCAGGGTCCTCGCGTTCATTTCCTGGTTTTGCGCCACCGACAACACGATCGCAGGCAGGCCGAGGCAGCAGCGCTCCCAAGAGGTCGTCCCGGCCCCGCCCAGGGCCAGATCCGCAGCGGTCATGAGGGCGGCCATATCCCCCGCGAAATCGGAGAGATTGATCAGGCGGCTCTTGGAGGCCAACCCGGCGACATCATCGTATCCCTTCGCCTCCCGGCCGAGCAGGACCTCGATCCGTGCCTCCACGCCCGATTCGAGCACCCCTTGAACGGCCTTCGCCGTAGCGCCGGCCGGATCGGCAAGCCCGAAGCTGACCAGCACGCGCTCCACGCCCGCACTCCGCTCCCGGCGCTTCAATGCCTCCGCTCTTATGGCGGAGAACTCGTCCCTCAAGAGGGCATATTCGGGGCCGAGGAGCAGGCGGCAGCCTTCGGGCACCAGGCCTTGATACGACTCCGCCGAACGGCCGGGTGTGGCGTCCAGCAGCATGTCGCAGTGATGCTTCCTGTCCGCCAAGTCGTCAATGACCAGGATCCGCGCCGCCCGCCCGCGGCACGAGGACTCGAAGTCCTCGCCCATCCCGTAGTCGTCCATGACCAGGAGATCCGCGCCGCCGGGCATATCCTCGAAAAGCCCCCCGGCGTGCGCCGTCACCTCGAAGCCGGAGCTCATCAGGCCGGGCACGATACGCCCGGCCTCAGGATTGACTGCGAACGCGCAGGACCATCCCGACGCCGCCAGGCGCCCGGCCAGGGTCAGGCAGCGCATTAAGTGCCCGCCTCCGATGCTCCGCTCCGCCCTGCACACGAAGAGGGCCGATCGGCTCATCTATCCGCGCCGGTCCGATCAGAGAAGGACGTAGTCCGTCTGCTCATAAAGCTGCCGGCAATGGCGGCTCACCCGCTCGGGCGTTGGCGTGATGGGCCTGAAATCCTTGAGCGGCAGCCTGGCCTTCTCCACCCCGGGATCATTCGAGTGGTTGACCACGCTGTCCTTGGTCCGCCAGGCCCCCCTGCCGTCCCTTTCCCAAATCGACGGATCCCGCAGGGGGTCTATCAGCTCCAGGAGCTCCTCTTCGGTCATCCCCACCTCCCGGAGAAAGATGTCCATGTCCCTGGGCCGCACGTGGTCGTGCCTGCCGACGAGCTCGATCGCCTCCTCCCTGGTCATCCGGCGCTGCCTGATCTCGGTGGAGGCGTCGTCGGTGGCCCGCCCGTAGCCGAACTTCAGGTACTTGAGATAATCGTGCAGTCCGTTGGCGTGTATATCATCCAGCTTGCCGTATATTTGGAACGTCCGCTCGCGCACTTGGGCGGTCTCGAAGCCGAGCCTTTCGATCACCAATTCGGTGTGGGCGTGAGCATCCCAACTGATGTAGTTGGAAAGATAAATGCCCCGGACCTTCACCCGTTCCAGCTCCTCGTCCGTCGGGTAGAAGAACGGAGCAAGGTCATAGCGCGTGAGGGGGCACTCCGGGTCGTCCAGCAGGTCCTCGGGCTCGAAACCGCGCATGGAGTGCTCTTGGCGCTTCTTCTTGGTGAATTCGACAAAATCATCCTGGTTGTGCATCCCGACCAACTCGGAAAAGCCTTCCTCGCCCCAGACCACCAGGGGCACATCATACATGACCGCGGCCTTTATGGGAAAAGTCATGATCCCCGCATGGTAATGCCAGGTGAGGTCGCCGACCTTCTTCAGCATGTACTTTGCGATACGCTTCGCAGACCCCGGCGCGGTGGTGTAGCGGACCATGTTGCAGTCCATGACATCGATCAGGTTGGCCAGGTTCCTCAGCCCGAGGGCGGTGTTGAACGTGTGGTTGTAACACACGAGCAGCGGGTTCATGCCGTAACGCTCCCGCAGCAGCCACGTCTGGAAGTGGCTGTCCTTGCCCCCGGAGACCGGAATGATGCAGTCGTACGGATTGCCTTTTTCCCTTTGAGCGGCCTTATGCTCTTCCAGTATCTCTAGCAGCCATTTCTCTCGCTCTTTCCAATCTATTCCGGGGCGGCTCTCTACGAGCCGGCACCCCGAGCAGACTCCATCCTCGTCCAATATTATGCCCGGTCTGGCATTGGCCGGATAAACACATCTCTGGCAATATTCCATAACAAACCTCTTTCCTGATCATCTATTGATTGTTTTCGTATTGACATTATCATGCAAGTACGGCTCGTATGCAGGCCTCCTGGGCATATCGACCTTATAGAACGTGCTGCTGCGCACTGGAATTCCGGATTTCTCCATGAACTCCTTGGCCTTCTTCGTGCTGTGCTCCGTATAGTGAAAAATATTCCCCGCTGCGACCGCATCCGCATGGCCCTGTTCGATCCCGGCTACAAAGTCCTCCCACCGCCCGGCGCCGCCGAAGGCGATGACCGGGACACCGACAGCGTCGGAAACCATGCGGGTAAGCTCCAAGTCGTATCCCTGCTTGTTTCCGTCATGCGCCAGGGAGTTGATCATGATCTCCCCGGCCCCGAGTTCCACGCACTCCTCGGCCCATTCCAGTACGTCCTTGCCCGCGGGCTCCCTTCCGTTGTCGATATGGACTTCATAGCCCGAGGGCATCTCGGGATTCGGCCCGCCGTCAATGGACACCAGGACGCATTGGGTGCCGTAGTTTTCGGCTATCCTGGTCACCAGGGACGGCATCCGAACCGCCCCGGTGTTCAGTATGACCTTGTCCGCACCGGCCCGGGTGTAACGGTTCACCATCTCCAGGTCCCGAATCTTGCCGCCCACGGTGAGCGGGACGAAGCACCGCCGCGAGAGGTTGTGCACAATGTCCACGAACCGCTCCATGAAGGCGTCGGAATAGGAGATTTCGAGCACCATTATCTCGTCCACCGCCCATGCGTTGAAGAAATCCACGGCCGTGAACGCGCTTCCCACCATGTTGGTGCGTTTGAATCGGCGCGTCTGGACGACGTTGCCGTTGTAAACGAGCAGTGATGCGATCAGCCTCCTCTTGGTCATACCCTCTCCAGGAACGTCTCCAAGAGCTTCATGCCGGCCAGTTGAGACTTCTCCGGGTGGAATTGGGTGGCGAACACGTTCCCCCGCTCCACCGCCGCGGTGAACCGAAGGCCGTGGTCGCACACCGCAACGCTCCACTCTTCCGTGCTCCGGTCATAGGGCGCGTGATAGCTGTGCACGAAGTAGAAGGTCATGGGCGGGACGAGCTGGGCGAAAAGCCGGCTCTCAGGCCTTACCACCTCGACGTCGCTCCACCCCATGTGGGGCACCTTCGGGCGGCCGGGGCCAGAGGGGAAGCGGGCGCAGCGGCCCGGGATCCAGCCCAATCCCCTCTCCCGCCCCTCTCGGCTTCCCTCGAACAGGAACTGCAAGCCCAGGCAGATGCCCAAGAAAGGCGAGCCCTTTTCGAGAACCATCTCCCGGAGCGCGTCTTCGTGCCCGCGCTCTCGAATTCCGCGCATCCCGGCATCAAAGGAGCCCACCCCCGGGAGCACGATCTTGTCCGCCTTCCTCAAATCCCCGCCGCACTCAGCGATGAGGATTTTCACTGCAAAGCACTCCAGGGCGTTTACAACGGAGCGGATATTGGCAAGCCCGTAGTCGACTATCCCCACCGTAGTACTCACACCGCCCCCGCTAGCGAACCGAAAACACGGGGCGGACCGCCGGCCCGGCCAGCCGCTCAGAGAGATCCCCGGCATCCAAGGCCGACCCCAGCTCGCCCAGAACCCGGTCGTAGGCCGCGGATACGTGCTCCAAATCTTCGTCGTCGTGGGCGTGGCAAACGTTGTGGGAGGCGTTTATCAGCACGCCTTCGCGCATCATTCCCATCATGAAAAATGTCTTGATCTCATATTCATCAGCGGTCTTATGAGGCATGAATTGGATAAAACGCCACGGGCTCATCCCTTTAAGCCGAATATAATAGCTCAAGCCATGTTTTTCAATGGCCCTTTCGGCCCTGTATGATAATTCGCGTCCGGTATCCCATAGTTTATCGATAACCGGTTCGATACGCATCTTGTCGATGACCGCCCTTGCCGCGGCGAGCGACAGGGCCTCTCCTCCGAATGTGAACGAAAAGAACAGTTCATCGAGCAGGCGCATGTACTCGGCCTTGCCTACCAGCGCTGAAATAGGCATCCCGTTGGCCATGGACTTGCCGAAGCAGGCCAGGTCGGGGGTCACGCCGAAGAGCTCCTGGGCCCCGCCGAGGGCGAAGCGGAAGCCGGTGATGATCTCGTCCAGGATGAAAAGAGCCCCTTCGGCGCGCGTCAGCTCGGCTGCCTCCTCCACATAATCGACAGCAGGCTCGGCCGAACCCACCGGCTCCATGATGACCGCGGCGAATTCCCCGGGGTGACGGCGCAGGGTCTCGTACAACGCCCCGATGTCGCCGTAAGGGAACCTGTGCGTGAGTCTTCCCACGGCGTCGGGCACGCCGCGGTTCCTCGTGGTGGCGCCGATATACCAGTCATGCCAGCCGTGGTAGCCGCCCGCCGCTATGCGGTCCCGCCCGGTGGCCGCACGGGCGAGCCTGACGGCGCCGGATGTGGCGTCAGAGCCGTTCTTGCCGAAGCGGACCATCTCGGCGCAGGGGATCAGCTCGATCAGCCGCTCGGCCACCTCGATCTCCAATTCCGTGGCCAGGCTGAAGATCATTCCCCTGCCCAACTGCTCCCCGACCGCCCTGTCTACATCCGGATCGCAGTAGCCCAGGACCACCGGCAACAGGCCGCAGACCAGATCCACATACTCGTTTCCGTCCACATCCCAAACCCGACCGCCCTTTCCCCGGGAAAGGAACATGGGCGCCCGCCCCTCGGGGAACTGAACCTTGCTCTTGCTGAAGGTCTGGGTTCCGAGGGGGATTACCCTCTCGGCCCGCGCCAGCATTGCGGTGCTCTTGGCGTACCTGTCCTTCATTTCAATCCACCGTCCCTCACCCGTATGAGCCGCTCTTCCTTTGCCGAGCGGTGCGCCGAGAGGAGCACGGCCAATTCATCCCGCGCCTCCCTGCCGCCGAGCAGCCCCCGTTCGTCTCCGCCGCGGGCGGCCTCCAGGAACGCCTCGAGGAGCTCCGAATACATGCCCGAGGCGTCCAGGGCCGGGTCTTGGAAAACGCTCGTCCAGCCCCCCTTGGTGCTGTGGAGCCTGACGCTGCAGCTCTCCGGCGCCTTGCCCTCGCTCGACCACACCACGCTCCCCTCGCTACCGGCGACCTCCAGCCCCCTCCGCTTGAAGCGGCGCAGGTAGTCCAGATGGACCTCCGTGCGGACCCCGCCGGCGTGCCGCATGAGCAGGCACGCGTAGTCCTCGGTCTCGATATCCAGATCCGACAGCCTCGAAGCCTCGCAGGCCAAGGCCTCCACCGGTCCGAACAGCCACGAAAGATAATCCACCTCGTGGACGGCGTCGAATATCACGCCGCCGCCCGTTTCCTTATGCGCGCAGTACAAGGTGTGGTAGTCCGCACCCGGTCTCATGTCCGGCAGGTAGTTGCCGTAGTGGGCCCTTGCAAAAAGGGGCCTCCCGATCCCGGGAAGCGCCTCCCGAACGGCCCTTACCGCCGGGTGAAAGCGCATGTTGCAGACCACGTACACCTTGCGGGAGAGCTCTTCCGCGGCATCCAGGAACTCGTCCACCCCCTCCAGGCCCGCGGCGATCGGCTTTTCCACCAGCACGTGCGCCCCGGCCCGAACCAGGGCCTGCGCGGTTTCGATATGCAGGTCGGTGGGTGCCGCCACGACGGCGGCTTCGGGGCGCCATTCCAGCGCCGCCCTCCGGTCGGAGAAATACGGCAGGCCCAACCGCCCGCCCTCCCTCCCGGCAAGACCGGGCGAGGGATCGAAGAGCGCCGCCTCCACACCGCTCAAGGCACGTGCGTTCCGGGCATGCCTGGATCCGATGGAGCCGAGACCGGCCACAAGGAGCTTCATGCCCTCTCCATGCTCCCGGCGTAATATTCCGCAAGGGCCATATCCTCGGCCGTGTCTATGTCCACGGAACGCCGCCTGGGCATCAGGTGCCCGCGGAGACCGGGGCCGTAGAACGACCGCCTACGCATAAAGGCCTCCACCCTGACGCCGTACGTGCTGCCGTTGTCCACGAACAAGCTCGGGATTTCCTGGCTTCGCCTGGCAACCAGCTCAGGCCACATGGGCTCGAGGCCGCCGTCTTCCGTGGACTTGAGGGCCTGCCAGGGAGGCAGATCGTAATGTGTCACGGCCATCGCAAAATCACAACCCGGACCGAGCAGGTCGATCACGCATCGGACATCGTTTGCGTCCCTGAGGGGGGCCGTGGCGTAAAGGCAGCACATCACCTCGTACCGCCTGCCCGCTCGTCCTTCCCTATCCAGAAGATCAATGCACACATCGACCACCCCCGCATCATCCCGGGCCAGGACCTCGGGGCGCTCGTCGATTTCGGCGCCGAAGCCCGCCGCCGCCTCGGCGATCTCCTCGTCCTCGGTCGAGACCAATACCCGATTGAAGCGCCCCGAGCCCATGGCCGCCTCAATGGTGTAGGCGATGATGGGCCGCCCCCGGAATGGAAGGATGTTCTTCCGGGGAAGCCGCTTTGATCCGCCGCGCGCCGGAATCACGGCGACGGCCCCGGCCGTGTCCCTTTTCAACCCTTGCCTTCCGCGAAACACGCGAAGCGGATCCCGTCGACCCGCCTCCCTTCACACACATACTCGGCCCGGAGCACGGCGTCGCGCTCAAAGCCGCTCTTCTCAAAGGCCTTGGCCGACCCCGGGTTGTTGGCATAGCACCCGGCGGTGAGCTTGGCCAACCCCAGACCTTCGAGTCCGAACTCCTTGATCAGAGAAATCGCCTCGGTGGCCAGGCCCCGGCCCCACCGGCCCTTGTCCCCGATGAACAGGGAAATCTCGCCCCGCGAATGCTCGGGGCTTACGGCCAGTTTGATGTTTCCGACATGCCGGTCGTCGTCCTTGAGGATGATTGCAAAAAAATAAATGTTGGCGTCGGCTTGCATGCGGCTCACGAAATCGGCTACGCTCTCCGGGGTGTGCGTCCTGAACCGGGTTTCCATGAACCTGTTGACCTCGGGGTCGTTCATCCAGGCGACATAGTCTTCGGTCACGTCTTCCGGCTCGACCGGCCTTAGCAGTACCTTGTCCCCCTCCAGCCTGACCGGATCCGCTCCTCCTACGCCAGGCATACCGGAATCCCTTTGGAGTGCATGTAGGTGTGGGCCTTTATCGGGCTCTGATCCGTGAAATGGAAGATGCTCGCGGCGGCGACCGCGGATGCGTTCCCGTGTATTACCCCGTCGACGAGATCCTGGAGCGTGCCCACGCCGCCGAGCGCCATCACGGGCACATCCACGGCACCCGCGACCGCCTCGAGCAGTCCCAGGTCGTAGCCGCACATCATGCCGTCGCGGTCAACGAAATGGAGCAGGATCTCGCCCGCGCCCCTACGGGCCGCTTCACGGGCCCAGGGTACCACGGCCTTATCGGTCATGCGGGTCGCGCTGTGGGTCGTCACCTTGTAGTCGCCTGCGGGGTCCTTCTTGGCGTCGATGCAAACGACGATGTTCGCCCTGCCGAAGCTCTCGGCGAGCTCTTCGATGAATTCGGGCCTCTCCACTGCGCGCGTCGAGATGCCCACCCTGTCCGCGCCCGCCGAGAACGCCCTGCGGGCCCTGGCGACGCTGGTCAGGCCCCCGCCTACGGTTATGGGTATGAAGCACTGCTTGGCGCTCTCGGTGATCAGATCAAGCCATTGGGTCCTGCCCTCCAAGGTGGCGGAAATGTCGAGCAGTATGAGCTCGTCGGCCCCTTGTGCATCATACACCTTGACGGTCTTCAAGGGATCGCCGGTATCCTTGTAAAACTTGAAGCCCCTTGTCTTGATCATCCGGCCCTCCCTCAGAAGGAGGACAGGAACCACTCGGACCTTGAGCATGCCTTACCCTTCACGAAGCCCTTCAATATGTCCAGCCCCCCGGAGCGGCTCTTTTCCGGATGAAACTGCACCCCGTATATATTGCCCTTTTGAACCGCCGCGGGAAATCTCTCGCCGTAATCGCACCAGGCAAGGACATACTCCCCGGGGCAGTCCAGGATATAGCCGTGCACGAAGTAGTAGTCGTGATCCTCGGCCCGCGGCGGAAACAGGATCGAGGAGTCCTTGATCTCGATATCGTCCCAGCCGAGATGGGGCAGTTCAAAGCCGCTCGGATCGAGCCGCCTCACGCGGCCCGGAATACAGCAGAGCCCTTTGCATACCCCGTATTCGTCGCCTTCCTCAGCAAGCAGCTGCATCCCGAGGCAGATCCCGAGAAGAGGCGTCTTCCGCTCGATAACCGCCTCGCGGAGAGGCTCGATAAAGCCCAGGGACGCCAGGTTTTCCATGCCCCTGTGAAAATTGCCCACCCCGGGCAGTATCACGCGGCTGGCCTGCTCGAGCAGCGCAGGATCGTCGCTGACATTTACCGGTACGCCTCCGGCGACCGCCTCCAGCGCCTTTCTAACCGAGAGCAGGTTGCCCAGCCCGTGGTCCACGATCATGATCAACAGGCGCTCTCCCGGAGCAGGCTCGAGGGGCTTTCTTCCACTTCATCGCCCGGGAGGTCCTTCCCGAGCATCCCGCCCCAGAGGTGCTGGTCCCAGAGCGGCCCGGCATGATGCACCTTGGAGGGGTCGTGCTTGTAGGGCGCCACGCACTGCTTCATCAGGATCTCCTCGAACTCGCGCTCCGAGATGCCCAACAGATCCAGAAAGAGATCCAGACTGGCCGGGCGCTTTCCATCGTATCGCTCGATGAGCTTCATCGCCTCGTCACGGCTCTTCCGGCCCTCCCTTATGTCGATCGAAATCAGATGCGTGGTCCTGCCGAATCCGCGCTTGATGTACTTGCAGTAGTCCCTGATGCCGGTGAACATACACTCCACCTTTTCCCAGCCGTACTCCTCGGGAATTCCCTCCACCCGGTCCCACTTCCACCCGAGTTCGTCCCGGATGATCCCGGCCATGTTTCTCGGGTCCCAGGGAATGAAGCTCCCGAGGTGAACCGAGACTATGCCGGCCTCTCGAATCTCCTCCAGGGAAGGGTAGCGGAACATCTCGAGGTCGCGGAGCTCCACCCAATCCGGGAGCATGCCGGCCATGTCCTCGGCGGTGATGCCGAGGTTGATGAACCGGTTGAACTGCTCCTCGTTCACTTCCTGGATCTCGTCGTACGAGTAGCCGTAGCTGCCGTATTCCGCGTCCGGCTGCCCCCAGAAGATCAAGGGGATCTTCTTTTCCACGGCCACGCGCATAGAGCCGGCGTACACGCCGCAATGGCAATGCCAGCAGAAGTCGCCCTTGCGCCTGAGAGATTCCAGCATCAGCTCGCGCACGATCTTCCAACTGGCCTTGAAGCTTATGAAGTCGCAGTGGAGCTGCTTGAGAGTGCGCTCCCGGTTCTGGAGGTGCTGCGGCCTGTAAAAACCGTGATCAAAGGAAACGACCAACGGCTTCATCTTGAGCTGGTCCACCAGGTACCACAGGGTATATGTGGAGTCTTTGCCTCCGGAGAAGGGCACGATGCAGTCATAGGCATGTTTGCCTCGAAAGCGGTCGCAAAGCCTGTGGAGCCACTGCTTGCGCTCCTCCCAGTCTATCTTCTCCTTCTTCACCTTGATTTGGTTGCATACGCTGCACACCCCGTTGTCATCGAATCTTATGCTGTCCTGTGTCTCGGGCAGGCAGCAGTTATTGCATCTTCTCATTGCAATCCCCCTCCGATCGGTGATAACGCCGTTCATGAATCACAGAATGTCGCGAAGACTCAGCATGTGGCCTTTCTTCAAGGCCTTGTTGAATCTGAAACCCAGAATCAGCCCGGCCAGCTCCGGGCGCAGGCCGTCCCCTGGCCGGGCATACGTCAAGACATCCTCGGTAACCGATTCCCCGCTCTCCACATCTCTTGAAAGGACGATGCTGCGGCGCACCGCCTTCGCCCTCTTACGCTCCTCGGGCGGCATGATTCGTCTGGCGGACCCAAGGGCCTTTTCCAGGTTCCTTATGGATTCCACGAAATTGCGCATGTCCCCCGGCTCCAGGGAAAAGCTGTGCTCCGGGCTGCGGATCGTCCGATCCAGGGTGATGGTCTTCTCGACCATATCCGCGCCCAGGGCCACGGCCGCAATATCCATCTCCCATCCGGGCGTATGGTCGGAAAAGGCCACCGGAAAGCCGAACATCGATTTCAGGGTGGGTATTATTCGTAGATTGATGCTCTCCAACCGCGCCGGATACCCCGAAGGGCAGTTATGAATGACCAGCCTGTCGCAGCCCTCTTCAAGCGCCGCGTCCACGGCCCGCTCCACTTCTCCGATGGTCGCGTTTCCCGTGTCGATCTGCAGGCAGAACCCCCTCTTCGCGCAGGTCCTGATAATAGGAAAGCAGTCGACGTCTCCTGAACAGATCTTGATGGTGTCGACATTCAACTCCGAGAGGAACTCGACCTCGTCCTCAAAGGTGGCCGTGGCAAAAAAGGTGACCCCCAGGTCGTCACAAAGGAGTTTGATCGCATGCCATTCATCCCGGCTCATGCATCGCCTGCTCAGTATGTCGTAGAGCGGCTCCGATACGGTCTCGAACTCGTTCGAGCCTCTTTCCTTGAGAACCTGATAAGAAAACAACTGCTTCCTGTCCGAGACAAGCCGATCAGGGTCCAGCAGTTGGAACTTCACCGCATCCGCCCCGGCGCCCGCCGCCTCCTTCACGAGCCTCCCGGCGGTCTCGAATCCGTCATGGGTCGGGCCCGCCTCGAAAACGACATAGGTCGGGCAGCCGCCTCCTATCGGTTTGCCGGCGAGTTCGAACATGCCTCTATCCTGTTTCACCATACGTCCCGTCCCCATGGAGGGAAAACCCGGTCCGGATTACACGGCCGCGAGCAGCCGCCGCATCTCTTCCACGGTCAAGAATCTGGGATTCTCACCGGAATTGTATTCAAAGCCCTCGGGCACGCGTTCGGCATCCTTCCAATTGGACCTCCGGCCCCAAAAATTGAAAACCGGCTGGATGATATAGAAGGTCTCCGCATCGATGGTCCTTCTGGCATCATCCCTGCTTATCATCACCTCGTGGAGTTTTTCGCCCGGTCTGATGCCGGTGACTTCAATACGGCATTCAGGCGCCACGGCCTTGGCCAAATCGAGGAGCTTCATGCTCGGAATCTTCGGGACGAAGAGCTCGCCGCCGACCATGATCTCCAGGCATCGGAGCACGAAATCAACGCCCTGCTCCAGGGTGATCCAGAACCGCGTCATCCTGGTATCGGTCACCGTCAGGGTCCCGGTTTCACGCTGTTTGAGGAAGAGGGGAACGACGCTTCCCCTGCTGCCGAGTACGTTTCCGTAGCGCACCACACTGAAGATCGTCTCGTCTCTCTTCGTATAAGAATTCCCGGCTATGAACAGTTTGTCCGAGCAGAGCTTGGTCGCCCCGTAGAGATTGATCGGGTTGGCCGCCTTATCGGTGCTCAGGGCCACGACCTTCTTCACTCCCCGGTCAATGGCCGCATTGATCACATTTTCAGCCCCGATGATGTTGGTCTTGACCGCCTCGAAGGGGTTGTACTCCAAAACCGGAACCTGCTTGAGCGCCGCCGCATGGATGACGTAATCCACGCCCTTGAAGGCCCGGTTGAGCCTTTCCTTGTCGCGCACATCGCCTATGAAATACCTCATGCAATCATAGGTGGAATCCGGAAATCGCCCTGCCATCTCCCACTGCTTGAGCTCGTCGCGGCTGAAGATGATGAGCTTCTTGGGCTTGTAGCGCTTGAGGATTATCTCGGTGCACTTCTGGCCGAAGGAGCCCGTGCCGCCTGTTATCAGTATGGTTTTGTTGTTGAGCATAATTTATCCAATTTAAACTTTTGAACTCATTTTCATTCACCTACTTCTCTCAGTGCCTTATTATATAGGTATTCACTTATCCAAAATTTTCCCTTGAGTTGTAGGATCCCCCCTGGGAATCGCTCGCGAAGCAACTAGAGCATGTTGATCGAACTAAGCCCTATGAGGACGGAGGCATTGCTCATGAAATGCCCATCTTGGCATCTGTGCCAGTTCACGCGCCTTTCCAAAACTCAAAACACCCTTTTCATATAAGCGTACGGCAAGCTCCCTGCGCAAGCGATGCTGCTCTTCTTGCGGGATTGAACTTTCGCCATTCCTCAGGCTTCATTTCCAATGCTGTAGCCATTGTTGTTCCTTGCAAGAGCAGGATTGCAACTCTTTCGTTATTCGTTCCTCGTTCTTCGTTCTTCGTTTTCCGTGTTGCTGTGGTTTAATTTTCATAGCAGGGAAAGCACGGTCTCAATGACAAAACGCACTTCCTCCCGCCCCAGGCCGGGGAAGAGGGGCAGGCTGAGGCATGTCTCGTAGTAGCGCTCGGCCCGGGGGAAGGACCCGGGATCGTGGGGGTGGCGCTCCCGGTAGAAGGGCTGCCTGTAGATCGGGATGTAGTGGACCTGGCATAGGATGCCCTTCTCATGGAGGAGGGAAAAGAGCTCGTCCCGGGTGAGGCCCGCTTCGGGTCCCAGCCCGAGGGTGTAGAGGTGGAAGCAGGGGTCTGTTTGATCCGGCCACGGGGGGAGTAGGAGCTTTCGCTCCTGCCCCAGGGGCTTGAATGCGTTGTTGTATTGCCGCACGATCTCCTGCCGCCGGGCCTTGAAGGTACTCAGTCTCGCCAGTTGGGAGAGGCCGAGGGCGCACTGGATGTCGGTCAAGCGGGCGTTGAAGCCCAGGGCCTGCATCTCGTGGTGGTAGGCGGCGGGCGCTGATCGGACGAAGCGGGAGGGGTCGCGCTCTATGCCGTGGTCGGCGAGGAGGCGGAGCCTGCGGGCAAGCTCGGGGTCGTTTGTGAGCACCGCGCCGCCCTCCCCGGTGGTGACGGTCTTTACCGGGTGAAAGGAAAAGACCGCCAGGTCCGTGTGCGCGCAGGAGGCGCAGGCATAGGTGGTGCCTTGATGGGTGTAGGTGGAGCCCACGGCATGGGCCGCATCTTCTATCAGGGAGAAGCCGTAGCGTTTGGAGAGCGCCCGGAAGCGCGGGAGATCTGCCGGGACGCCCGCAAAGTCAACCGGGATCACCACCTTGGGGGGCGGGCCCTGCCCGCAGATCTCCTCCACGCGGTCCGGGGAGAGGCAGTGGGTTTGGTCGATGTCGGCAAAGGCCGGGGCGCCGCCGCAATAGGCGATGCAGTTGGCCGAGGCTATGAAGGAGATCGGTGAGGTGACGCCCGTATCGCCCGGGCCTATGCCAAGTGCCAGGCAGGCCAGGTGTAGCGCGGTGGTGCCGTTGGTGACCGCCATGGCGTGCTCAGCGCCCGTGAGCTCGCACAGGGCCTGCTCGAAGGCCCTGACCCGGGGGCCCTGGGTCAGGCGGTCCGAGCGAAGGACGGCCGTTACCGCACGGATGTCGTCTTCATTGATGGATTGTCTGCCGTATGGGATCAAGATACCCTTGCCCGGGCTGCTCATGTCCAGTCTTCGCACTCGAGGTCCGGGACCCGCGAAAACTCCCGGGTATTGGTTGAGATAACCGTCAGGCTCAGGCTCAATGCGTGGGCCGCAATCAGCGTATCAAGCGGACCGATCGTTTTTCCCTCCGTTTCCATAAAGGACCTTATCGCACCGTAGTGCTCCATCAGGCGTTTTCCGTTACTCCTTGAAGTAGTCGATGACGCTCTGGATGATGGCGTCCAGATCATGGACGGGCTTGTAGCCTATAAGCCCGGAAATCTTGTCGATGTTCGGGCAGCGCCTCTCCATGTCCTCGAAGCCCGGGCCGTAGGCCTTTTCGTATGGGATGAACTCGATCTCGGAGTCGCTCCCGGTCATCTCCTTGACCCTGCGGGCGAGATCGATGATCGCGACCTCGTGGTCGTTTCCGATGTTGAATATGTCTCCCTCGGCTCGGGGCTCCTCCATGATCCGGGTGAGCGCCCAGACCACGTCCCTTACGTGGGTGAAGCTACGGCTCTGGGTGCCGTCGCCGTAGACCGGTATGGGCTTGCCGAACAGGGCGCACTGGACGAAGTTGGGCAGCACCATGCCGTAGCGGCCGGTCTGGCGCGGTCCCACCGTGTTGAACAGGCGGGTTATCACCACGGGGAGCTTCTTCTCGTCGTGGTAGGCCAAGGCCAGGAACTCGTCCAGGGTCTTGGAGCAGGCATAGGCCCAGCGGCGCTTCTTGACCGAGCCCATCACCCGGTTGTCGTCTTCCCTCAGGGTGTGGTCCAGGTGCTTTCCGTAGATCTCCGAGGTGGAGGCGATCAGGACCTTCTTCTTGAAGCGGTTTGCCAGGCGGAGCACGGTCTCGGTGCCTTTTATGTTCACCTCGATGGTCTCCACCGGGTGGTCCATTACGTTTCTCACGCCCACGGCCGCGGCCAGGTGATATATGTGGTCCGCCTTGAAGACCAGCTCGTTCATCACTGACTCGTTCAGGATGGTGTCCACCACCAGGTGGAACCGCTGGTTCGTCTGGATCTTTTCTATGTTGGAGAGCTTCCCGGTCCAGAGGTTGTCGATGACGAAGACCTCGTGGCCCATTTCCAACAGCTTCTCGGCCAGGTGGCTGCCGATGAACCCGGCTCCGCCGGTTATTAGCGCATTCACTGTATAGGTCTCCTCTATGGCTGGTCTTCTTCGGCAGAGGCTACGGCCTTGGACACAGCTCCGCTCCTTCGATTACACGGCATCGAAGAGGCCAAGTGCCTGTCTTCACTCTATCTTATCTCGAGCCGCCGGGCTCCGGCCGCTCGAGGAAGGAGCTTTTCACCGGGCAGGCCGCGGTTTATAAAACGCGTCCGGCCATTAAATCAAGCTATCTTTTCCAGGGCCCAGGCCCCGATCTCCACGGCCATGGAGCGTTTCAGGAGCTCTATGCTGACCACCACCTTGTCCGACTTGTTCTTGTGCTTGAGGTAGTAGCCTATTAGCCCCTTTAGCGGGCCTTCCATGATCATCACCCGGTCCCCGCGCTTCATGAAGGTCCGGTTCTCCACGGTCCTGTCCGTGCCGTCCAGGATCATCAGGGAGTCCACCTCTTCGTCGTCCGCAGGGACCGGCCTCCCCTTGAACCCCACCATGCGGACCACGCCCACGGTCTTTATGATCTCCCAGTACTTGTACGGATCCAGGTCGGACCGCACGAATACGTATCCCGGGATCAAGGGGACCAGGATCTTCTTCCGCCGGTCCTTCCTGCGGCTCATCACCTGGATCCTGGGCAGGAAGGCCTCCAGGTCCTTACCCAGGAGCATCTCCTGGACCTTCTGCTCGAATCTGCTCTTGGTGTGGAGTGCGTACCAGCGGGGGCCGGCGGGGAAGCCCGCCTGGTTGATCCCGCCCTCCGAGGGGGCCCCGCCCGGGGCCGTGATCACAAGGTCCTTTTCCTGCATACCGCCGCCTCAAATGGTCGCAATGCGATCCAGTTTTACGTTCCTCCCGATGAGGCTCTCCATGTCCTCCTCGGTGCGGTCCAGCCTGGTCAGGAGCACCATGTCCCAGTCGTTCCGGTCCAGGCGCCCCGGGTCCCCCACGGTCAGCCCGAAGAAACTCTCCCCCTCTCGGTCCTCGTCGACCACCCCGACCAGGTCGAGCCCGGTCAACTGGAGGTAGAGATAGGCCAGCTCGGCCACCTCGCCCGCCCCGTAGAAGAGCACCCTGCGGACGTTTCTGCGCTCCATGTCCTCGTACTTGCGAAGGAGGAGCTTCTTTACGTCCTTGTAAAAATTCATGGAAAAGCGGAGGTACTCCACGGTCAGGCGGCTCTTCCTGGCCAGACCCTCCGGGGTAAGGAAGTACTTGACCCTGTTCCTGGGCATGGTCTTGACCTTGAAGTAGCCCTTGTTGACCAGGCGCTTGAGAAAAGTGTTCACGAGACCGAGTGATATGTTCAGCCGGCGGGAGAGCTCCCGCTGGCTGTAGTGGCCGTTCCGGTCTATCTCGGTCATCAGCCGGAGGATCTGCAGATCTTCCTTTTCCATGGCCCCCCGCGGACCTCTACGTTCACTCTTTGAACACTGAGAGTGTTCATTAGTTGAACGACCCGGGCCTGTCAAGGCCTTTTTGTCCCGGCCGGAAGGATGTCTTGGCATCCGTCATCCTATAGGCTATACTGCCCCCCATGGAAGGTAAATAAAGGTTTCTTTGAGACAAAAAGAGCGATACAGCCCCTGAGAGCACCTGTCTTTGGGAGGCGACACATGAATGATCAGCATGCCGGCGCGGCCCGGCCACGGAGATTCATGGTCCTGCTCCTCTTGCTCGCACCTTCCCTCCTTTTCGCAGCGGAGAGGGCGCCCTCACCGGGACCGGATCCACCGGAGTTCGTATTCCCACCCCCTGAAGCGCCTTCCTCCGCCCCCAGGCGCCCCTTGACCGAGGCCCCGAGCGTTGAATGGACCCTTCACAGGACCGACGACCTGGCCCACCCGGACGGCCATGAGCAGCAGATGGTGTGGCTGATGAACCGTGCAAGGTCCGATCCCCCGGCGGAGGGCGCATGGCTGGCCTCGCTGGAGGACCCTGATGTACTGGAGGGGATCGACTATTTCGAAGTGGACCTGGAGGTGCTCAGGGACGAGTTCGACCTAGTCACCCCGATGCCGCCGGCGGCCTTTGACGCGCGCCTGTATAACGCCGCTTACGAGCACTCCTTGTACCTTATCGACTGCAACTGCCAGAGCCACCTGGGCCAGGATACCCTGGTCCGGGAATCCGGGTTCAAGGCCACCAACTGCCGCGGGAACGTCTTTTCCTATGCCCGCTCGGCCACTCACGCCCATGGTGCGCTCAACATCGATTACGGAAACAGCGACGACGGCACCGGCATGCAGCCGGGCCGCGGCCACAGGGTGGCGATCATGTCCATAGACCGGAGCTATTACAACGTGGGCATCGCCTTTGTCCCCAACGACGGCTCCTACCCCGAAGCCGGGCCCCTGGTGATGACCGGCAACTACTGCATGGCCTACACCGGCGGCGCCTGGTCCCTCCCCGAGCCGGATCACTACAACCGCTTCTTCGTGGGCACGGTGTGGGCGGACGACAACGGCAACGGCCTCTACGACCCCGGGGAAGGGATGGGAGGGGTCAGGGTGACCCCCGACAAGGGGACCTATTACGCGGTGACCCCGCCCAGCGGGGGTTATGCGGTCCCGATTACCGAGGAAGGCGTCCATGAGATCACCTTCTCGGGCGGCTCCCTCGAGGGGAGCGTGACAAGGACCCGCAAGGCGGGCTCCGTAAGCATCCTGCTCGACGTGCTCGAGGGCTGGAGCCCCGCGGGCGACCTCTCCGGCGACGGCCGGATCGATCTCGCGGATGTCATCCTGGCCATGAAGGTCTTGGCCGGACTCGGCGAGTCCCTGTTCATCCCTGCGGAATCCGATGTGGACGGGGATTCAAGGACCGGCCTGGCCGAAGCGGTCTTTGCCCTGCAGGAGGCCGCCTCCCCCCGATAATCCCTTGCGGCCCTTCTTGGGGCTCAAAAAGGCGATACAGCCCTTGGAAGCAGCTCTTTTTGAGAGGAAATTTTAGACTAATCAACAGCTTGGCGCAGCCCGAGCCCAAATGGAAGCCCGGTACGGGTTTACACCTTGTACCGGGCTTTTTGATTCGGATTACGCGCCCTTGCAGGGCCGGCCGGGCTTAGTGATGGGCGGGGGTTCCGTGATGCGCCGCGGGCCGCGCATCGTCGCCGCCGGCAGCCGCCGCCACCACTGCTATGGCCGCCGCTATACCGGCCACGATGCCTCCGATGGCCACCGCGCTCAGGCCGGCCGCCGCACCTGCTCCGGCGGCACCGGCTCCCGCACCGGCGCCCGCGCCGGCGCCTGAACCCGCTCCGGCGCCCGCACCCGCACCTGCACCGCCCTGTGCCATAGCCACCGAGGGATAAAGAGGCATAAGCCCTACCGATAAAATCAGGGAGAAAATGACTACCAACGTTAATTTGCCTTTACTTCTGCTCATGACCCTCCCCCTCGAATCGAGTTTCTTGTATAATGATTTCGCTGCACATTACTCTGGACCCCTCCGCCTTGTCAAGCCCTTTTTAATCACCTCTTGCCGGTTTTGTGCCCCCCCTCTTATTCTTTGATTTCACTGAGATTTTCCTTGAACATCCTCTCTGTCAGGTCCCCCGTAATCCCGTAGAGCTCCTGCCAGTGCGCGGGCAGCGCGGCCACGTCCCTTGTCCACGGCGACAGGGCGTAGCTGTAGTATGATGCGGTCTCGCCCCTGGTGAACATCCTCACCGGCAGGCTCAGGAACACCCCCTTGTCGTTGTAACCCCTGTTGAAAAAGCCCTTCATGTGATCCGTATCCGTAAAGCTGTACCATCCTCCCACCACCGCCCCGGTGGGAAAGCGCCTCGAGGCCTCCAGGAGCACGCCCTCGTCCTCGCCCAAGAACCTCCCCACCCGCGCCCTGAGAGTGATGTCCGGGTCAGGGTGGCGGTAGAAGACACTCCCTAGCAAGGTGTGTGCCGAAAAGTCCTCGAACTCCAGGCTGGTCCCCGGCGTCCGCTTCCTCACCCAGTCCGACTCCACGCCCACTGCGAACCGACCGTCCCCCAGGAACGTCAAAAATTCGCCGCCGACCCCGCCATACATCCGCTCCCAGAGCCCGGCGCTCACCCTCCCGTAGGACCTCGCCCCGATCGGCACCGCCTGGTCCACCAGGAGCCGCTCCAGTGTGCGCTCGGTGCCCGAGTAGTACCACGAGTCGCTTCTCACCGCATCCGGCGGGGGTATGTTGCTTGAGCTTATATCGGAGTAGAAGGGTATGTCCACCCTTCCGTGGAGCACCGCCCCCTTCCACGGGGAAAGCGTCCCGAATGGCTTGAGACCCACCCTGTACTTGAAGACCCCTGAGGGGTCGTTGAGGAAGGTCTCGAGATCGGGCTTCACATTGACCTCATAGTCGATGCCGCCCTCCTCGGCCGCCCACTCGAGCTCCTCCTCCCCGCCGGCCGTCTCCACCCGGACGAGCTTCCTGAATATCCTCTCGGGCATCTCCCCTGTTATATACTTCCTGAAGTGCTCGGGCTCCACCGAGACCTTGAGCACCGGCAGGTCCCTCTTCCTGGCTATCACCTCCAGCATGGAGGTGTCCTCGGGCGAGTGGTAGAGAAGAATCCTCAGGACCCTCCCCACCGCCTTCCGCTCGGAGAGGTACTTGTTGTTCTCGAACCCCGCCCGCAGGACCGAGCCGTCGGTCATGACCGAGACGTTGGAAAAACCGGCACCGCTCACCGCCTCGGAGATCTCGATCACCATCTCCTTCATGCCCCGCTCGCTGAAGGGCCTCCTGTCCACGCTCACCCTCTGGGGCGGATCCGGCCCCTTGCCCAGCATGGGCTTTCCCAAGAGGGCCTGCAGGTTGACGCTCATCCCCAGGGTGTCCCCCCTCTGGTACGATACCCCCAAGTCGATCCCGGGCAGCACCTCGAACCTCACCCCCAGGTTGACCGGCCACTCCGCCCCCTCGGGAACCGCCCTCCCCGCCGCCCTCCTGTCCTCCTCGTAGTCTATGGGGTTGTACTCAGCCATGAACTGCGTCCTGTAGCCCAGGTCCACGGCCACCCCGGCGAACAGGCCCACATCATCCACCAGCGGGAGCCTGTCCAGCCAGGGCACCTCGATCCCCTCCAGCCTCCCGCTCCCCAGCCCCAGGGTGAAATCAAAGGGGTATATCTGCCTGCTGATCGCCACGTACTCGGAGGGAAACAACCGGGTCCCGTGGAAGTCGTTGAGACCCACGGCCAGCGCCGGGAACCTCCTGGACTCGGGCAGTATCTGGTACTTCAGGTCAAATGCCTTGTCCTTGTAGGACCCATACCCCTTCATCCCGGTGGGAATGTTCGTCATCTGGGTGAACCGCCCGGTAAACTCCAATCCCGGCAGCACCCCCATCCCCCCGGTGTACCACCTGTAGGGAAGGGCCTGGGCCACCCCGGCCCTTATCTCCCCGTCGTCCAGGACCCTCGCGTTGGGGATCTCCATCAGCCCGGTCCCGCCCCAGTTGGTCGAGCGGTTGAAGGGGGGGTCCCCGGCCCGGGCGGCCGGCGGCCCCCAAAGGCCGATCAGCAGGCCCAACAAAGCCGCCAGCCCGGCCCTCGCAGCCCGGCCCGGCCCCTTTGCTCGATTTTCCGTTGAAGATCCCCGCACCATGTTGTATTCCTCGAGTGTTCAAAGCTGAATACCAGAGCGGGGCCCCGTAGGCAACCACCGAACTCGCTGCCCCCGCATTTCCTTATAGCAAGGATCCACTATACGGTATGGAGGTAGACTCATGATTCTACGAGCCCGCTTTGTCCTTTTCCTGCTCCCGGTGGTGCTGATCGCGGCGTGCGCCACGGGCAGGCACGGGACCGCGACCGCCCTGGTCGACTATGTCAACCAGGAGATCCTCTCCATCTCGCCCCTGGAGGAAAAGGCCCTGGCCGCCTACGCCTCGGTCACCGGCGAGAACTTCAAGAGCGAGCAGGAGGTCCTGGACACCCTGGAGCAGGAGGTCATCCCCACCTACGAGGAGTTTTACCGCTCCCTCCGCCGGGTCCCCATCCAGGATAGGGAGATAGGGAGGCTCCACAACCACTATGTCCGCTCAGCCTCCCTCCTCCTCGAGGGGTTCAAGACCAAGGCCCTGGGCCTGGAGAAGGGGGACGAGCGCCTTGTCGTCGCCGGCAACCAAAGGATCGAGGCCGGCAGGGACGAGGCGCTCCGCTGGGGCGAGGCCCTTTTCGCCCTCTGCAAGGAGTACAACGTGGGGACCGAAACAAAAGGGGACTAGAAGCGGAGCACCGCTTCGAGGTCTCCAAGCAAAACCGCTTGACACTGATCAGACCGTTTCATAAAATCGTTCAAGATTGAACACCCGTAATCATCGCCAGCATGAAGGAAGTCGATTTCAAGATCCTCCGCCGGCTCCATTCGGACCCCGGCATGAACCAGCGCGAGCTGGCCCGGGAGTTGGGCATAACCTGGGAAAGGTCAACTACCGCCTCCGGGGCCTGGCGGCAAAGGGCCTGGTCAAGGCCCGCAGCTTCAAGAGCAGCCGAAACAAGCGCGGGTACCTCTACATGCTCACCCCCAAGGGAATCGAAGAGAAGGCCCGGGTCACATACCACTTCCTCCAGAGGAGGATCCGCGAGTACGAGGCACTGGAGCAGGAGATCGAGGAGCTGACACGCGAGATGGAGGAGCAGGGCTCCCCCGCCCGATCCTGAAAGGACCTTCGCTGCCGTGACAGCATTCATTAAAGGGATCGGGCACGCTTAGAATTTTTCTCCCTCTTGTGAGTAAGAGAGATCCTCGATCGGCCGCCCGGAGAAGCCGCATCATATGGACACTGAGAAGACCGGAAATAGACTGACCGAGATCTGCCGGCGGTACAATGTGGCCGACCTCTACGTATTCGGAAGCCGAGCCGGAGAGATCGAGGACCTGGTAAGCGGAAAGCGGGCCTCACCGGAGCGCTCCTCCTCGGATGTGGATATCGGGGTGCTCCCGGCGGAGCGCACCGAATGGGGCCCTGAAAAGCGGGTAACGCTTACCATGGAGCTGGAGGACCTGCTCCGAGTCGATAGGGTGGACCTGGTGCTCCTGCCCGAAGCTGAGCCCTACCTTGCATTGGACATAATTCGGGGAGCCTTGTTGTACACCGAAGACGCCGACCGGCAAGCACGATACGAGCTCTTTGTACTCAGAAGGGCCGGCGACCTCCTTCCCTTCAAGAAGGAACGAATGCGAATGATCCTGGAAGAGGGCGCGCGATGACGCCTGCCCGCATTCGCTCGAGCATCGTCCTGGAGCGTATTTCCTGGGTTAGAGAAATGTTCCGTTCCGTCCGATCCTTGCCGCTCTCGACCTACGGCGAGTTTGCGAGCGACAAGCGAAACATCGCCTCGGCCGAGTCATTTCTCCGGAGGGGGATCGAGGCTCTGCTCGATCTGGGAAGGCACATCCTGGCCAGAGGATTCGCGGTGGCTGTCACCGAGTACAAGGAGATCGGGGCGCGCCTTCACGCCGAGGGTGTGCTCACGGAGGACCAGGCGGAGCTGTTTCGTATGATCGCCGGCTATCGAAACCGGATGGTCCATTTTTACCACGAGGTAGTGCCCATCCATAAATGAGTTCTCCGCACTAGGGAGTTTCCAGGGCAGAAATGAGCAATTTCTTCCAAGGTCTAGGAGATCAAGGGGTTGGGAGGAGGCGTACTGGAGTACGCCGCACGACCAGCCCCGCAGATCGACGCCGAGATTGGGAGAAAGGGCCATTGCTGGACGGAAACGAGGTAACCGACAAGGAACTCTATGATCTCTGCACTCAAGATTTGCACGACATTGAGCGCATACTGGATGCCCTGGTTGCCTGGCTCCGTGCAAATTCCGAAAAACTTGACAACCGAATCTGAAGAAGTGAGGAAGGGGACGGGGGATTGCGACACCCCTTTGGAATGAGTCGGGGTGAAGCGATCCTGGAGTGGGGCGAGGCGGTGAAAATTGGTTTGACTTGGCGGACCTCTTGGTCTTGGACACCCTGGAGGTGGTCAAGGACACGTTCATTGACGGTGAGCTGAGCGAGTACTATTCCGACCTTTTGTACAAGGTTGAGTTGATCGGAGGGGAGCCGGCGTATGTCTATGTGCTGTTTGACCACAAGAGTTATTATGATCCCCTTGTAGGGTTTCAACTTCTGCGCTACATGGTTCGGATATGGGAGCGGTCCCTGAGGAAGCGCGAGGCAAGGGCGTTGCCGGTGATCATCCCGGTGGTGATCTATCACGGCAGAGGCCGCTGGAAGGCGCGTTCGAGCTTTGATGAGCTTTTCGAGGCCGGGGATGAGTTTCGCGATGTGGTGCCTTTTTTCCGGTACCAGCTCTGCGACCTGCGGCGGTACAGCGATGACGATATCAAGGGTGTGGTGCTTTCCAAGGTCGCGTTCCTGGCCCTCAAGCACGTCTTCTCCGATGATTTGTCCGAGAGGCTACCCGGCATCCTGTCTCTTCTGGGGGAGTTGTCGGGGAAGCGGAGCAGCACGGCTTGATGACAGCAGGGAACTCTCCGAGGCTGGGCGAACCGCCCTTTCCGATCCGGGCAGACGATCTTCAATTGATATGTGCACTTATGGGGCGGCTTTAACAGACAGGCAGGAGAACCAATGCAAAAAGTCAACGCAAAAGAAGCCCGCCGCAATATCAGCCATCTGCTGGACCGGGTGAATGCGGGGGAAGAAATCGTCATACTCAGGCGCGGCAAGCCGGTTGCGCTGATGTCGAAGGTTGAGGGGCAAGAGAGAAGACCTGTTCGGTTCCCGAACCGCAGTCTATTGCGCAACAAGTTGCCTCCCATGAAAACAGACAGCGCTTCGCTGATCCGGGACATGCGAGATGAACGGGGATAATATTTACCTGGATACCAGCGTACTGCTGCCGTATTACCGGGCGGAGAAGTCCAGCCGGCAGGGGGAGGACCTACTGCTCGAAATACAGCCGGCGGCTTTGCTGAGCGAACTCACCCGGGTGGAAATGGCATCCGCCATCGCCCGCTGGACCCGGATGAAGGAGATAGACGAGTCTCAGGCGGCCCTGGTGGAAAACACCGCCATTTTGCTTGGGCTCGAAAGCGTCCTGCTTGTGTGAGAGAGGATCGGGGGCCGGGGCAGGCCAACCAGCCGGAATAAGGTAAGAATTGTTTATTTCGGCCCTTGATTTCCGGCCTATACGGGCGTTTTCGGTGGGCCAAAACGGCCTTTCAGTCTCTTTACCGCTTTTGCTGAATTTACTAATGCCGACAGGTGCTCCTTATGCATTTTCTTAATAATTTCTTGTTGATATGTCAGACCGAGATCAAAGAGCACCCTGAACTGCTCCAGACGCCTCTCAGGCGAAAGACTCCTGCTGTAGCCTTTTTCCCATTGGTTGAATGACTCCAACTTACTGAGCATCCTCTTATAAGGGTTCTTCATCCAACCACCCCTTGATTCTGTCGTAAATCCCCTTACGGGCGAGGAATCGAGAGAGCTCTTCACAATGCTTCAAGAGATAGCGCCGATTCATCCTGTCATGCCGGTTTTCAATGATGCACTTGATATCAAGCCAATCCTTTTCTCTGGTTGAAACGGCCTTCTGTATAATCAGGTCTTCAGCAGTACATACTTTTATTGTCGTACCATGGAAATCGATGGTTCGGCTCCTTGCTATCGCCTCTTTTTCAAACGGAAGCTCGGCCTTGACCAGGTCCGTTCGCACTCCGTCTATATCGACGGGCAAGACGTTGGTCTCTTCCATGAACCCCTTTGGGTCCTCAGGCAGGATTACACCTATTGAAGCGATCCCGGCGAGGAAACGCTCCATCTCCCCTTCCCGCTCCAGCAGGAACTTGATGTCCACGTCGAAAGTCAGCCTGGGGTTTCCGTAAATGCTGTTGGCGATCCCGCCGAAGATCATGTAGGGGACGTTCATCTTGTCAAGCAGGCCTGTGGCTCTTTTAACCGCCCCGACCAATCCGCTCATGACGACCTCGATGCCGCCCGAATATCGAGTCGAGGTTCCGGCAATCCCGCAAATACCCGCTCGATTGTTGAAGCCGAGGGTCCATTATGGGCTTCAATTTGTTTTCGTATATCTCCAGTATATGTCATTGGTAGAGCGGGTCAAGGGGAACAAGGAGGAGGTCTCTGAGATGGACCCCATTGGTTGGACAGCCTGATGGTGCGGATAAGCTCTGAGACGAGTGTGCAGGATGCAGACGCCACTTCGGTGCCCCCTCTTCGTAGCACACTATACTGAAGGTCGGATCTCCATCTCTATCTCTTGATCCTGAAGTGTTCTCCTGTTTCCTTTCTTTTGTATCTGACACGCTGAGCCAGGGGCAGATGCAGTTTAATGGCTCCGGGCCTGGGGCACACGCTTTCGCAGCACCCGGCGTACCAGCATTCCTCAGGAAAAAGGACAATGGGAGGAGCCCCTTTTCTTGGATTCGGGATCAAGATATCAACCTGGCACACATCCACGCACTGATTGCAGCCGTTGCAGATCTCCGGATCAAAAGAGACGGGATAGCTCGGCGTACAGCAGTTGGGGAAGGCATATACCTTTTCCATATACGTCTCCCTATGCTTGGGATTTTTCGTAATTGCGGGCAAGAGGTTTCCAGAAATCCAAAGACATGTCCCGCGTTCGAACAACACCTCCCTGCCGACAAAGCACGATCCATTTTTTCCACTCCGGCGGATCCGCAGCGGGGTAATCCAAACGCATGAAGCCCATAACAGGACTGCTCGCCTTTCGTGCCAGGGAAGCATGGATGATCATCTCATCGCAGGTCAGGATATTGTGCACTTCCAGGGTCCGCATCAGCTTATGGGGGTTGTCGGCGCAGATTCGGGGAGCCTCGTTTTCCCGGAGGTCTTCGAGCCAGAGGAGCCCCAGCTTCAAGAGTTCAGCGTTCTTGAGTTCACCGCAATAATTCTGCATGACTCGGCAGGTGGCCGCATTGAGCTCTTTCCACTCGATTTCTTCCCTGTTCTTCAAGGGTAAATAGACACGGCCCTTTTCCCGGTCCACCTGTTCTCGGTGCGGGGGGGAGAGTTTTGTCCTTGACGCATACTCAGCCGCCTTTCGACCCGCATATCGTCCCGTGGCCGCAGCATGGTAATGGTAATTGGCGGCGAAAAGAGCGTCCCCTGCAGCAAAGTAACCTTCCAGGTTGGTCATTAGATTCCAGTCGGTGACAAGGCCTCCTGCATCTCCGATTTCGCCTCCTGTCCTGTCCTGGGGACGCACATTCCCCCGCATGGGATCGCTCCCGAGAAAGAGATAGCTTTGGAGCAGATCCTTTGAAGGATCAAAACCGGCCTCCGTGTAGTATCTATAGACAGGGACCCGGGTCCTTCCTTCTTCTCCAACCATTACGCCCCAAATCGCCTTCCGCTCGTGTTCGGACATCTTCGTGAGATCCGCATAGAGCGGAAGTGCGTACTCTCCCTTCCTGACCCGGTCTTCAAGGTCCGGTGTGATTTCAGGACGTTTGAAGTTGTATGCCGGAGTCCTCTCACCCATGAACTTCTGGCCCGGTGCAGGCCGGCATCGGGCCAGCTCGCCTTCAAGGATTCTTCCATCCCGGTCCACCCAGGGAATTTCTCTCCCTTCTGCATCGACCATGGTGGCGGGGACCCATGTATTGAGAGCGTTCCCATGGCTGTAAGGCTGAAACACATTGCCGCTGGCAAAAGAGGTCGGCAGGGATTTTTCCATCATGGTGAACTCCGCGCCCGCCCTCCAGGACAGGGCATGGCCATCCCCGACAATCTGAGTGGGCCTGAAATTCGCCATGCCCCTTGTTTCAGTAGAGAAGCACCAGTTGCGCTGATGCCTGGAAAGGGCGTTCACCACGGCCTTTGCTTCGAATACATAGAACTCTCCGGTACGGCCGTGGAGACCGGTTGCACCCACGGCCCTGCCGCCCGCTTCCCCGTTTTCGGTGAGCAACGCCGTCACCATGACCCTGTCCACGATCCGGACTCCCAGACGCTTGCACTCATTGTGGAGGGCAGGCTTGAAAGTGCTTCCAAATACGCGGAAGTGGATCTTGCTTTCATAGTCATATGCAAAAAGGAATTTGGTGTCTTGATCCCTGAAAGGAGCCCCCTTGAACACATCCTCGTCGTCCCTGATCTTCCCTCCCATCTTCTCGAGCTCCAGGAGGGTCTGGAAGCTCTCGCGGGCCGCAATATAGCGCGAAAGGGCATTGGTATAGCCCCGGGTCATCTCGAGTTCCCACTCGACGACCTCCTCGGCCGTTACCGGCGATCCCGGATGGGGCGTATTCAACCAGTGATCACAGCCGGACCCCCCGGACCCGCTTCTCTTAACGGCCCCCTTTTCCACCAGCACGGTCTTAAGCCCCTCACGCGCGGCGCCGATAGCCGCCCAACAGCCCGCGATCCCGCCGCCCAGTATGAGCAGATCAGAAATTATCTTTGTCTCCTCGCCGTATCTGACAGGATAGGGCCACTCGATAAGCCCATGCTCGTTGACGTATTGAGTCCAATTCATCTTCTCTTGCCCACCTCCCTGAACACAATCACTGGTCAACCGGAAATCTTGTAAATTCGAACGAGTCTTCTTTCAGTTTACGGACGGCCAGAAAAGCCAACCAGTTTTCATCATCTTGGTCGGGGTAGTCCGCCCTGACAAAGCCCAGTGGGCCCCGCCGGCTCTCTGTCCTCTCCAAAGACGACCTCAGCACGAGTTCCGCATTGTCGATAATGGATTTAACATCCAGACACCTCCCCAATTCATGGGGGTTGTCCGCCTTGAGCGGGGCTTTTTTGGCATCTTCCAGCCGTTCGATTCCCCGGAGCAGCAACCCTTCACTGCGAACGTCCCCGCAATAGAAGTCCATCAGGTTTTGCACTCCGGTTTCGACTTCCTTCCAGTGAAAGCCCTCTTTTCGATCCAGGATCTCTTGGCACATCCGCGCCCTGGCCTCGACCTCATCCTTTCGCATTTCCAAAAAGTTATCCTGTTTTGCAGCCCGCCTGGCAGCCATACCACCGGCATGCCACCCCTGGGTGAAGGCCCCGGCCGAGGCCTGCCAAGGCAACCCTCCGACCTCGTCTCCGGCGCCGAAGAGATTCGAAATTTCGGTCTCCAAATCCCTGTCGACCCACAGCCCCTTGGCCGCCGTGCCTGAAATCTCCCGGGGCCACAAGCCCCCGTACTCCTGACTGTTTTTCTTCAGGTCGAGCCCCTCTTCGCCCTTGAAATATCGCAGAAATTGAGTTCCTTTTCCTTCATGGGAGATGGACCATTCTATGTAGTCGATTTCCTCATCCGTTCCTTCGCTGAAATCAAGATAAAATGGCCCCTCTCCGGCCGCATGGCGTTTGACTAGACCGGCGCGCCCCGACCGCCACATTTTTCTGTCTTCCAGCCATTGCTCCCGCACCTCTTCGCTCCATTTTTCTTTTCCGAGGTTTTCCCAATCGTAAAACCGCGTTCTCGGAACGATCACATTGCCCTTCCAGTCCGTGATTCGCGCTGCAGGCTGCACGGTGTTCCTGGGGTCTCCGTAATTGGGGTTGTAAAAACCGCAAGGTCCAAGCCCGAGGATGTTGCTGAGAAATTCAATATTGATAATGGGTAGCCCCGCACGCACCGCCATGGAAGTCCCATCGCCGCTAAAAGGCCCCGGCATGCGGGTATTGAAATCGCACCCATTGATGTTCCTGCTCAGCCGGTTCGACCTTCCGCTCGACATCACACAGGCCTTGCATTTGAAGAGATATAACTCTGCGTTTCGCACATCCACACCCACAGCGCCTGAAATCCGGCCCTCCTGAACAAGCAAGTCGGTCATCTGGACTCGGTTAACGATCTTTACTCCTCGCTTTCTTGCCTCCTTTGTCAGGACCGGCTTTAAGGGGCCCCCGTCAAAATTGAAGGAACTCGGAACACTGTGAAATTGAGGGACGATTCGAAACCCGCCCGGCACTTTGCTGTCCGGATAGCGGAACTTGATACCGAATTTCTCCAGATCCAGCATGCGGTCGTACATATTCGCCGCCACAAGATCGAAGAGGTCCCTCCTGAAAAACCGGTAAGCCGTCCCTATCCTATGGTCCTCGGCCATGTGATCGAGTGTGTACCCCATTTCCTCGTGAATCGGCGGGATATAGGCCCACACATGGTCAATGCCCGAGGCGGCGCACCCGCTTCTGCGGGTGTTGGACTTTTCCACCAAAGTAGTACGCACTCCTTGCTCCTCGGCGGCCTTGATGGCCGCCATGCATCCGGCAAGTCCTCCCCCTATGACCAACACATCCGTCTCAACCGGGACCGTATTCAGTTTCGGCACGCCTTTCCTCCTTGCTTCCTCCTCTATCAGCAGAGCAAGAATGCTTCATTTCTCCATGGAGCACCAGTTAGGTCCTTCTAAAAGACCCCCGCATAGGAAAAGGGGTGACAATTTTGATTGCTCCTTCGCTGGAATGCGGGCAATCGGTGACGCAGCAGCCACAGAACCAGCATTCTTCGGGGAATTTGACCACAGGTGGTTTTCCATTTTCAGGATTGCGGGCAAAGACATCGCTCATGCATATCTCGACGCAGGTATTGCACCCGTCACACACATTCTCATCAAAATAGACATGACAAAAACCCATTTATTGTTCTCCTTGTTTCAAAGAGATCTTATTTCGAAAAAAGTGCAGCAACTGTCTTTCCTTAAACATTTTCGTATGTTACCGCTACTGTTTCCGAAGCGGCTTGTTTTTTCTTCCACTGTAAGGTTGTGATCAAGGCGGTCAAGATGAGGCCTAGAAAAAAGAGAACCTGACTGCCCAGAATAAAATATAAAAACAAATCAAGTCCTGCGAAAATGGCCAGTAGCCTTTCCCAATATCTCAACTGGTCCTTGAAATAGCCGACAAATGCCACCTCGAGGATGAAAAGACAGAAAACAGCCGCGACAAGACCTTGGATAGCCGTGATAGGGTCCTTGGGCTGCAAGATAAGAAACGGACAATAAATAAACATAAATGGAATAAGAAACCCACCTATAGCCGCTTTTGTCGCCTCAATGGCCGAAAGAATATACGGGGCTTCAGCCAGCCGAGCCGCGATAAGGGCGACAACAGCCACTGGAGGTGTCAAAAAGGCAAACACTGCAAAATACATAGTAAAAAAATGAGCCTGCTCGAAGGTGACCCCTATTTCCATAAGTGCAGGGGCAGCGAACATAGAGACGATGAAATAGGCCGTTAAAGAAGGGCCCCCGCACCCCATGACAACACAGATGACCGCGATGATGACCAGACCCAGGAAGAGGTACCCGCCGCTCCAAGCCTCAATACCCGAGGAAAGCTTTACCCCGAGTCCACTCATGGTGACCGTGGCCATGATGAGCCCGACACAGGCGGCAGACGCCCCGATTCCTGCACCGGCACGCGCTCCCCTGGCCATTCCAAGGATGATTTGACCAATTGAGGGGCGTTCTTTGCCCAGAAAAGAGACCATAATTGTGCTGATAATGGCCCAAAAAGCCACAAACATTACACTATAGCCTTTTATTAGTAGCACTAAAATTACAATAAAAGGCGTTATAAAGGAGGGCAATGAGAAAAGAAGATCCTTTTTGTTGATCTTTTCTTCCTCAATTCCTTTTATTTGAAGCTGGCACGCCCTGAAATAGACATAAAGCCCGGCGGCCCAGAAATAGAGCAGGGCCGGGATGAGCGCCATAGTAATGATAGTAATATAGGGGATACCGGTAATGCCCGCCATGCCGAAGGCCACTATCCCCATGATGGGTGGCATGATCTGCCCACCGTTCGAAGCCGCCGCCTCGATTGCCGCTGCATGGTGAGGTCTGTAACCCACTTTCTTCATAAGCGGGATTGTAAAGGATCCGGTGATGGCCACATTTGCGGCGGCACTTCCTGTAATGGAACCAACAAGGGAGCTGCTCACAACGGACATCATGCCGGGCCCGCCCTGCACCCTCCCGGCCACCAGCCGGGCCAGAAGCATAAAGAACTTGGTTCCTCCAAGTGCCTGGAGCAGAGCCCCGAACAGAACAAAGAGAAAGATGTAATTTGCCGATGTCGGGAGGACCACCCCGAAGATCCCGTTTTGCAAGCCGATTCCCAAATTGGCGATGGTCTGGTCAAAATCCATGCTCTGGCAGGTAAAAGGCTCAGGAAAATGCCGCCCCACATAGGGGTATAAGACCACGAGCAAGGTGAGCACGGGCAGAACCCACCCAAAATCCCTTCGGGTCGCTTCCAAGGCAAGGAAAACCAATATAACACCTACTATTAGATCCAATTCAGTATTAAAATAGGCTCTATTTTCTAATTGTTCCCATAATATCTGTATATAAAGAGCAACAAAAAGTGACAAAGAGGCCAGCACAAAAGCAAACAGCTTTGAGGATCTATTTTTTGAGGCAGCGAAATCTCCCAAGTACACAAGGAGTAAACAAAAGCCAAGATGCGTGTTCAGATGGGCTTTGACGGGTTGCAGATAGACCTGGGTGGCAGCCATGTGATAAACCGACATGGCCACTCCTGAAATGACAACAGCCAAATAGCATGGGTTCTTCCGTATCTCATTTAGAAGTGCGCCCATAGTGTACATGCCCCACTTGTTCCGAGCTCTTGGTCCTGAGGGCAGGGGACGTGGGCATCCCAAGTACCGGCTCCGAGATGCCGACTCGGAGGCTCTTCCGGTTGTCCACCTGAACCCTCAGTGTCTTTTGCCTCTATTTGTCGAATCCGGTAATCTTGACTCCTTTTTCCTTGTAGAATTCTACAGCCGCCGGATGGTATCCCTCCGGGGGGATGCTCAAGGAAGCCATGGATTCCTTGGTAAAGACCGCTCCCATGGGGGTGTATTCCTTGAATTTTTCCGCGTTCTCATAAGCAACCCGCAGGATCTCTGTAACCACTCGGTCGGGCATGCTCACGTGAGCTGCAAACCCCAGTGGTTTGATAAGGATGTTACAGGGATCCTCCTGTTTGGGCCCCAACATTTTCGGTGGCAGTTCGACCATTGCCAAGGGATGGCCTGTCTTCCCCTTGAATGCATTGACCGCATCCGGGTCCATGGAGAGAAAGTAAGTATCCTTGGTGGCCACCAATTCCGCTTGAAATGGACTGTTCACGAAGACATTGGGCAGGTCCTTCAGGACATGACCCGTATAGATGACATCGACCAAGCCGTCTCTCAGGGCATCCGCTGAAGCCTTGCCTGAGGCGTATTGGAATCTGAGGCTGTCTATATTGACGCCCGCCTCCTTGAGAATACCGTTATAGGTTATTTGACGGCCCTTTCCCTTGCTGGAATCAAAAATCACCCTTTTCCCTTCCAGTTCTTTGAGAGTGTCGATCTCCGGATCCAGTGTGCAGAGGCCGTTTCCGGCAATACCAAGGAGAGAGACAAAACGGAATTCGTCATAGTTGAACGGAAAACCTTTGTACGGACCTATCTGCTGTTTCGCCTCCCAGATATCCCAGGTGCTATTAAAGAAAAGGTAGTTGGTCCTCTTTTCCGGTTTGGTGACCAGCAGCTTCATATGCTCAGCAGGACCCCTGCCCTCCATCGCAATAGCCTTCAACCAATCGCTGTTCTTATTGATCTGTTCCGCCAAGGCTACACCCATAATGTAAGAGGCAAAGCCTGTAGGGAGTGTAGAGATGGAAATTTCATAGGGCTCTTGGGCTTCAACCCTGTCCGGAAGCGTTCCCATAAAGACTGAAGCGCCAAATAGAGCTAAAACACACAGACAAAGCAATGGAAGCGATCTTTCTTTTGATTTCATTGGCCCTCCTCCTTATTTTAAGGTTTTCACCGGATCGACCGGCCGTCTTACCGGGGATGGCGGCCGGCCAAAACACACTTCTCGAACGGCATTTTCAAACCGCGTGTAGTCCTGGTGGGAACCCATGGGACCTACTGCGGTCAAAGACCTCGGATCGAGCACAAGTGTAAAATGTTACGGTTTACGATGAATTTAGTTACTGCTGACAGACCAAAGAAGAACATTTCGGATTCCGAGCTTGAATCGCCATCCCTATATAGTCAATATATTCCCGTATTAAGGTTTGGGCTAGGCGGATATCCTTCTCCCTAATCGCTTGATGGATATTCCTAAAGGATCGTACAGCTCTTTTCCGGACATCTTCGGGAGGAGTCCAGGTCTTGAGGAGGGGGCGGCTCAGGGCCCATTCAAAAATGGCTCTCATGAACATCAGGAAAGCGGGATTATGGGAGGCTTCTGCGATAAGGAGGTGAAAACGCAGCATTTTGGAAACAAATTCGGGATCGAGTCGACCTTGGCCGACATTCTTTTCAAGCCCGGAGACATGGCTGTTAATGCGCTCGAGGTCTTCATCATCGCAGTGAATGATCGCGGATTCAATGGTTGCACACTCCAGGGCGATTCTCGCCTCGGTAATCTGCTCACTGGTGAGTCCTTCAAGGATGAAACTGTCCTTGATGATGGAAGCGACGGCCCCCCAACTTTTGGATCCTACGAAGGAACCTCCTCCGCTGCCCTTTTTGATGCTAATGAGTCCTTTGCTTTCCAAGGTGCGCAGGGCCTCCCGGATGGTCAGCCTACCGACATTGAACTGCTCCGCCAACCGGCGCTCGGAGGGAAGTCGCTCTCCGGGTTTCAGCCTTCTGGTCAGAATGACTGATTTGATGCGATCAGCCACTTCATCAAAGGCTCGAGTTGGAACATAAGGAGTGAAAAGTTCCTGATTTTTCATATGAGATGCCATATGTTGAATGGTATGACCATTTTTATTCTAATGGGCCTCCTCTGTCAAGAAAAACTTATACGGGGTTGGGGTCGGGCCGCGCCAACAGGCCGGAATGAGGTGAATATTGACTGTTTCGACCCCTTATTTTCGACCTATACGGCTCTTTTCAGGGGCCGAAAGGCCCTCATCGGGGGAAGGGGGGTGAATCAGGTATGGCGGCCCTGAAAAGGAGCACTGAGAGCGTCCAAGAGGCACTTGATCAGGGGGAAGGAGGTTCTGTGATGTTCGTTGCAGGGTTGATCGAGGCGGCAGGCGGGAGGAGGCCCGTGGATCTCCTAATCACAGACGCCAGGGTGGTGGATGTATTCTCCGGGGAGATCGTCAAGGGCCATGTGGCGGTCTTCGAGGGGCGGATCGCGGGGATCGGGGACTACGAGGCGGTGGAGACCGTATCGGCGGGGGGCTGCTATGTTGCGCCGGGGTTCATCGACGCCCATATCCACATCGAGAGCTCCATGGTGAAAGTCTCGGCACTGGCGAGGGAGCTGGTCCCGAGGGGCACCACGACCGTGGTGGCCGATCCCCATGAGATCGCGAACGTGCTGGGATCAGAGGGCATATCCTACATGCTGGCCGAGGCCGAGGGGCAGCCGATGAACGTATTCTTCATGCTGCCCTCGTGCGTGCCGGCCACGGATAGGGAGACGGCGGGGGCGGTGTTGGACGCCGGGACGCTCGAGCCTTTCTGGGCGAACGAGCGCGTGCTCGGCCTGGGCGAGATGATGAACTTCCCCGGGGTGCTGGCCGGGGCACCCGGGGTGCTGGATAAGATCCGTGCCGCCGTGGAGCGGGGGATGCCTGTTGACGGGCACGCACCGGGGCTCTCGGGGAAGGGTCTGGCCGCCTACGCGGCGGCCGGAATCGGGAGCGACCACGAGTGCGTAACGGCCCGGGAGGCCATGGAAAAGCTCGGGGCCGGGATGCATGTAATGATCAGGGAGGCCACGGGCGCGAAGAATCTGGAGGCGCTCCTACCGGCCCTCAATGAGAGGACCGCCGGGAGGATGATGTGGTGCACGGACGACCGGCACCCGGCAGACATCCTCGGGCAGGGGCATCTCGACTTCATCATGAGAGAGGCGGTGAGGGCCGGCCTGGACCCGGTCACCGCGGTGAGGATGGGGACCATCAACCCGGCCGGGTATTTCGGCCTGCGGGAGCTGGGGGTGCTAGCTCCGGGGAGAAGGGCCGACCTGGTGGTGATGAAGGACCTGGAGCGCTTCCGGGCGAGGGAGGTCTACTGCGCTGGGCGTTTGGCCGCAAAGGACGGAGAGGCCGTGCCGGAGCTTTTAAGGGGGGCGGGAGGAGCGACGTGCCCGCCTGCCATGAACGTGGGCGGAGGGGGGCCGGACTTCCGGGTGAAGGCCGCAGGCGGATCGTTGAGGGTCATAGAGGTGGTGCCCGGTCAGATCATAACCAGGGCGCGCGCGGAGAGGGCCAAGGCGGAGGGGGGCGAGGCGGTCCCGGACGTGGATCGGGACATCCTCAAGCTCGCCGTGGTGGAGAGGCACAAGGCCACCGGGAACGTCGGGGTGGGATTCGTATCCGGCTTCGGGCTGAGATCAGGGGCCCTGGCCGGGAGCGTGGCCCACGACTCTCACAATATCATCGCGGTGGGTGTATCGGACGAGGAGATAAGGGCGGCGGTGGAGGCGGTGATCCGCATGGGCGGCGGACTGGCGGTGGTATCGGGCGGGGAGGCGGCCGCCGCCCTTCCCCTTCCCATAGCCGGGCTGATGAGCGATCTTTCGCTCCGGGAGGCGGCCCGAAGGATCGAGGAGCTCAACCGGGCGGCGGCCGAGCTGGGCTCGAGGCTCGCCGATCCGTTCATGACCCTCTCCTTCCTGGCCCTCCCCGTGATCCCTGAGCTCAGGCTCACCGACCTCGGGCTCTTTGACGCCGTTCGGTTCGAGCAGGTGCCGCTCTTCTTCTCGGGGTCGGGCCCCGCCGACCGGCGGAAATAAGGTAAATATTGCCCGGTTGCCGTGCAGGAGAGCCGGGGATCCCGCAAATACCCGCTCGACCATTGATACCGAGGCTCCATTAGGGGCTCCGGTTTGGTGTGGGATATCTTCAGCATATGTCATTGGTTGGGCGGGTCAAGGGTAATCGCGGGGGGCCTGTCTCCACCAGGAGGTGGTCGCCGAAGGAGCGGATGTGCGGTAAAGGGGTTTTCAGACCGCTACGTACAGCCGCTCCACCTGTGCAAGGAACCGGTCGGCCAATAGGGCCAGAAGGGCCGCCGGCACGGCGCCCTCGAGGATGAAGGCCGTATTGCCCTGGACCAGACCGGCCACGATGGGCGAGCCGAGGCCGCCTGCGCCGATTACCGCTCCCACCATGGCGGTTCCGATGTTGATGATTACGGATATCCGGATGCCGGCGATGATGAGCCGGGCCGCAAGGGGTATCTCGACCATGAAAAGCGCCTGGCGGCGGCTCATACCCATGCCGTAGGCGGCATTGAGGATCTCGGGCGAAACCGCGTCGAGGCCCGCTATGGTGTTCCGCACCACCGGCAGGATGCCATAGAGGAAAAGGGCCATCACCGTGGGAAGGAACCCGAAACCCATTAGCGGCACGGCCAAGGCCAGGACCGCCACGGGCGGGAAGGTCTGGCCGAAAGAGGTGACCGCGGCCACGATGGGAAGGAACTCACGGCCCCCGGGTCGCGTCACCCATACGCCCAGCGGAACGGAGAGCATGATGGTGAGTCCGCTGGAGACACCGACCAACCAGAGGTGCTCCAAGACCAGGGTCAGGATGTCGGAGCGCGGGTGGACTACCTGCGACTCGGACGGAAACAGGACCCGGAGCGCCGTCTCCCACCACGGCGTATTGGCCGCCAGCACGAAGAACGCGGCCGTGAGGAAACCAAGCGTTATCCAGTCGGCGGCCCGAGAATTCTTCTTCACGCCCCGCCTCCGCCCATAGGAGGAAATGCACTTTCCATGGTCAAGAAAGCCCTTTTGGTGTGGCCAGGGTCACGCACCACCGCATCAGCGTGTCCACGACAAGCGCCAGGAACATGATCGGAATCGTGCCCAGGATGATCAGGTCGGCCGCCGCCTGGCCCAGACCCTGGAAGATGAACCACCCCAGGCCCCCGGCTCCGATCAGCGCCGCCACGGCCGTGAGACCCACGGATTGCACCGAGGCGGTGCGGATGCCTTCCAGGACCAGGGGGGCGGCAAGCGGGGCCTCGATCCTGCAAAGCACCTGGAGCCGGCTCATACCCATGCCCCTTCCGGCATCGACGACGCCCGTTTCGACGTTTTTGAGGCCGGCGTAAGTGTTTCGCACAATGGGGAGCAGAGAGTAAATCACAAGGGCGATGACCGCAGGGGCGTCACCCACGCCCCTGACTCCCAGCTCCCGGAGGAACGGGTACGCAAAGGAGAGCGCGGAGAGCGGCGCGATCAGCAGGCCGAAGAGCGCCAGGCTCGGGACGGTCTGGGCGGTATTGGCGAAGAGGAAGACCGGTCTTTCCACGGCCCGGCTGCGCGCCGCCCACACCCCCAGGGAGACGCCGAGCAATGCGCCTATCCCCACGCTGAGGCCTACCAGAAAGACGTGATGGAAGAACTCCCGTATGAACCTTTCTTCTCTTCCGGCGAACTCGACCAGCACGGAGATATCCCGCAGCCAGCCGGTTGCAAGCAGCAGGATGCAGGCCGCCGCACCGGACCAAGAAACGCAGTGCAACAGAAGGCGGGAGGCCTTGAGCCGCTCCTTGGCGGCGAAGATGGTTATGTAGCTCGCAGCGATGGTCAGCCAGAAGCCGGCGCCCGGCGAGAGCCGGGCCGCAGGGGGCTCGTGGCTGAGCAGGAGCCGAGCCGCGAGCCCGCTCAGAAAGAAGGCCAGGAACAGGACCACGTTCGTAGTCGCGCCGTAGAAAAGCGCCGCACCCCGCTTCTTACCGAAAAACGCGGCTGCGAGGCAGCCGAGCCACAGGAGGAGAACGGCGGCCTGGACGGGCCAGCCCAAGGCGTCGTGCAGATGGAGGCCCTCGCCGCTGACGATCCGGTTCTCTCTGAGGGTCCACCAGGTTATGAGCGAGGAGGGAGCGCCGAGTATGACGCCGGTAAGGGCCACGCGGTCGACGTTCCTTAATCGGTCGATCATAGATGCATGCGAGCCGGGTGGAGCCGGCCCCTTACTCCAGAAAGCCCTTCGTTCTCAGGTATTCCCGGGCGACATCCGCCGCGCTGAAGCCCTCGACCGCTATCCTGCCGTTAAGCTCCTGGAGGGTCTCCAGGGTCAACGACTCGAACACGGGATCGAGGATGCCGGCGATCTCCGGGTAGGCCTCCACGATCTCCCCGCGCACTCTCGGGGCCGGCTGGTAGACCGGCTGAGCGCCCAGCGGGTCTTCCAGGATAACGAGCCCGAAGGCCTTGAGCGAGCCGTCCGTGCCGTAGGCCATGGCCGCGTTGACCCCGTCGGTCCCCTCGGCGGCGGCCTTTTCCGTCTGCGCCGTATTGCCGCTCGAGACGGTGAGCAACTGATCGCCGGACAAGGTAAAGCCGTAGACCTCCATGAACCGCGGCAGGGCTACGGGCGAGGTGACGAACTCCTCGGAGCCGATAAGCTTTACATAGCCGCCGTCGTTTACATACCCGGCGAAGTCCTCAAGTGTGGCCAGTCCGTGCTCCTTCGCCAGGGTCTCGGGTACGGCTATGGCCCAGGTGTTGTTGGCCGGAGCCGGGGAGAGCCAGACGATGTTGTTCTCCTTGAGATCGAGCTCCTTGACCCGCTCATAGCCCGCCTCCGCATCATGCCACACATCGGAGCCGGTCTCGTCGAAGAAGAACGCCCCGTTGCCGGTATACTCCGGGTAGATATCGAGCTCGCCGCTCTCGAGCGCGGACTTGACTATGGGCGTCGTTCCGAACTGGGACCTGTCCACCACTTCGAAACCGTTGTGCTCGAGCATCAAGATGATCATGTGGGAGAGAAGGGCCCCTTCCGTGTCGATCTTGGAGCCTACCGTGACAGGGCCTTTCCGCGCTTCCGCCTCGGCGGCGGCTGCCGGAATGACGATGGCCGTTGATGAGACAGCCAGAAGGACCGCCATGAATGCGGTGAGTGACAAGAGCGCCTTTTTCATGAGCTCGCCTCCTCGAGTGGGGTAAGAGGGGTTTTCAGTGAGGTGGTGATCAGGACGCGCTTTTTCATAGAGAGACTATAGGAGAAACCTCCACGCCGGTCAAGCCGGAGGGATCGGGTCGCCCCAACCGGCCGGGAAAAGGGAGATATTGGAAAGTATCGAGGAACTCAGGCCAGGGTGAATCTCAGCAAGGCCCCTACCCCGTGCTCCTTGAACGTATCGTGCTCCGCGAAGACGTGCTCTATCTCGGAGTTTTGATTCATGGCCTCCTCCACCATCTCGTCGCCCAGGTCCTCCACGGTCTCCATCGGGCCTCCGCATACCGGGCACGTCTCCAGGTAGGTGGAGAGGATGTGCTCCTTGGGACAGAGGCGGCCTTCCATCTTGAAGCCGCTGTCGATCACCAGGGTGTGGACCTGGCCGATGGTAAGAGCCTCGATCACGGGCTCCGCCCCCAGGACGGCCATGCCTCCGGGCCCGCTCTTTTCCATGAGCTCGGCTATCAGGGCCTCCTCCTGCTCGCGCTCCCAGCCTTGGACCGCCTGGAGGGCCTTTTGCCGGAGCTCCTCGTCAGAGTCGTCCGGGGCCGCGTTGAACTCCCCGGCCAGGCGCTTCTTGAGGTAGCTGTGCAGGTGGTCCCTGAGCCAGTAGCGCACCTTGTGCTCCGGGCCGCCCAGGAGCAGCCGGTCGAAATCCTTTTCCTCGAAGAGGTGGAAGGTCCTTACGGCCACGTCCTTCAGGTGCCGGTGGATGCGGTCCTCTATGTTTCGCTGGATGTTTTCGTCGCCCATGCCGGCCTGAACCGGGCCCCCGATAGTGCGCGACCCGGCCACCTTTACCCGGCCGGGCACGTCGTGCTCCACGAAGACGTCCGGGTCCTCCTCGAACTCCCCGAGGTAGAGGGAGAAGATCCTGGCCTTACGCGCATCGCAGACCAGGACGCAGTAGCGGTCGAACTCGTCCAGGAGCATGGTGAGGGGCCGGGTGTAGGGGTCCGGCTCCACCACCATCCGGCTGGGAAGGGCCACGGGAAGGAGATACTCCTGCCACAGGCCGTCCGGGTCGGCGAAAATGGCGGCCAGGCGGATGCGCTCCGGGGAGCGCTTGAGGTTGTTGCCGACGTGCCGCTCGATCCTCTCGAGGACCTTTTCCACCCTTCTCAAGCGGTCGGCCTCCAGGCGCCCGGAAAGCCCCCGGAGCGTGGTGTGAATCATGGAGTTGAGCTCGGATAAGTAGCTGCGGGGCGGCGCCACATTGAGGTAGACGCTCACCACCCGGTTTTCCTCGTTCGTGTAGCGAACCAGCTCTTCCAGTTCTCCGCGATCGATAAGCATGCTGCTCCACCTCCGAATAATCCTCCCGGCCTCCGGTCCGCGAGGATGAAGCCGCCGAGTATGCGCTCGAACAAGTGCGCCCTCCGGGCTCGTCCGAACCGCGCGGCCTTGACTGGGCCGGAGGATCCTGTAGAATCGGGCCTCGACTTACAAGGACCTTACGAAAAATATAAGGAGGGATTTATGGAGTGCAACCAGGAGAAAAACCTGGAGAAATGCAACTGCACCTATGAGCCGTGCAGCCGCAAGGGAAACTGCTGCGAGTGCATCTCGTACCACCTGAAGATGCGCCAGCTACCGGCCTGCTGCTTCCCGGGGAAGGCCGAGAAGACCTACGACCGGTCCTTCGAGCACTTCGTCCGTCTGGTGCAGGCCGGCCAGGCCTAGTGTTTCTTGTTTACCACCACAAGGCCGATGCTCACCAGCACAAGGGCGGCGATCAGGCCGGGCCTGATCATCTCTCCGAGGAGCACGGCCCCGCTGATAAGGACGCCCAAGACCGGGGTCATGAAGGTGAAGCTGTGGAGCAGGCTCACTCGGTAGCGGTGTATCAGCTCGAACCAGACCAGGTAGCTGAGGAAGGCCACTATTACGCACTGGTAAAAGACCGCGCCTATCGTGGCAGCTGAAAGGCCCTTCACGGGGGCCGGTTCGAGAAAGGCGCTAAGAGCAAAGAGCATGGGCGCCGAGAAGAGCACCTGATAGAAAAGGGTCTGGAGAGGAACGGTTCGGTGGGCCAGGTACCTCTTTATGTATACCGTGGTGGTGCCCCAAAAGAACCCGGCGGCAAGGGCCATCAAGTCGCCGGGAAGGGCCGCCAGGGAGAGCGTTCCGATGTCGCGCACGAACAGGGAGACCACTCCTGCAAAGGCCAGCACCAGCCCTACCGCTTTCCAAGAGTTGAGCCGGTCCCCGTGGAGGAAGAAATGGGCCTCCAGGGCCACGAAAAAAGGCGCCGTGTGGAGGAGGATGTAGGTGCGGGAGGCCAGGGTGTACTGGAGCCCCACATAGATGAACCCGAACTCCGCCCCGAAGAGGAAGCCGGTCATGGCCCCGTGGAGCATTACGGCCCTCGACGGGAATAGCGGGATTCCCTTGAGCCTGAGCCATACCAGGAGGCACATGCTGGCCACCAAGGAGCGAAGGCCCGCCATGAACAGGGGGGTCATCTCGGGCGAGGCGATCTTGATGGCCGCCATGTTCGCCCCCCAGACGGTGGCGAGGCAGACCATGACGGCCACCGGCTTCCAGGGCAGCTCGGTTTGGTACATTCAGCCCCCAAGAAGAAGGGGTCGTGTCTTAATTATTAATTATTCGCCTCGAATAATTAATAATCAAGACACGACCCCGGATTTGCTGCATGGTCGGGACGAGAGGATTTGAACCTCCGACCCCCGCGTCCCGAACGCGGTGCTCTACCAGACTGAGCCACGTCCCGACTCCTTTTCCTATAACGCATACGCCTGCGCTACGCAACCCCTTTTCCGGCCCGGGAGCCGCCTCGTGGCACGGGCTAGTGCACACGCTTTCTGTGACCGAGTCGTATGATACGGACAGTAACGGTGTCTTCGCTGATATCGCAAATAACTCGGTAAGGCCCTATTCGGTATTTCCAGAAGCCGGATAGATTCTTGCGCAAGGGATCTCCGAAACGGCGGGGGTCTTCATCCGTTGAGGTGCGCTCTCTCAGATATCGAAGTATGCTTGCTTGAGCCTGTTGATCCAGCTTGCGCAGTTCCTTTCTGGCCCGTTCATCGAATTCAACCTTCCAAGTCACATCCTTGCTCCAGCTCGTCCAGCGACCAGGTTCTTTCCGAAGGGTTTTCAATCCGATGGACTGCTAGATAGTAATCCTCCAAATCTTCCAGATGTTCCACAATCGCTTCCCGAGCATAGAATGACTTGGTTCTCCCGGTCTTTGCGGCCAGGGCTTCAAGCCTTTTTTCGATTTCTTCCGGAAGTCTGACGGCCAGCATATTCCAGTCTCCTGTTATACAACTAAAGCAATACTCAACAGAAAGTCAAGCGGGGTCCCTCAGCAACAGTTAATAATTAAGACCCGACCCTGAGGCGTTAGGGTCGGGCGCTGGCGCCGCGTTCGATCTCGCTCAAGATGCGGCCGCTCCTGAAGATGGTGACCTTGCCGGTCGACTCGGAGATCACCAGGGCCAGGGACTCGGTGGACTGGGTGATGGCGGCTGCTGCCGCGTGGCGGGCCCCGAGGCCCTGGGGGAGCGGATCGCCCTGGTAGACCACGTTGAGGTAGCGGCCGGCCGAGAGCACCACCCCGTCGTGCCGGATCACGAAGGCCCCGTCTATGGAGGAGAACTCCTTGATGCTCTCCTGGACCTCGATGCTGTGGATGCTCAGGTTCTCCTCGGGGTGTCCGGCAAAGGGGTTGAACACGAGCTGGTAGGAGTACTCCAGGACCTTCTCGTGGTCCCCCAGGACGAATATGGAGCCCACCGGCTTCCCCTCCCTGCCCTCGTTCGCCAGCTCCAGGACGAAGTCGAGCAGGGTCTCGAAGACCTCGGGCAGAATCCCGGGCGGGAATGCGATGGGCTCGCCCCCGCCGAAGAGCTCGGACTCCTGGGCGGTCTCCACCAGCATTATGGTGTCCATGTAGCCCTGCTCGGGCACGCCGCCCACGCACACGATCACGTCGTCGTTCTTGAGGATGCCCTTGGAGATGGCGGCCAGGAAGCCTATCTTCATGTAGCCCACGCGGGTGAGCTTGACATCCGGTATGAGCACCGAGGTTATGGAATGCTCGGCCGCCTTTTCCACGCACTCCTTGCGCTTGGTGAGGACGATCAGGCGGATGTCCTCCTGGAGCTTTGAAAACGGGGTCAGGTCCCTGGTGCTGTCCATGTAGAAGAGGAGCGCGTCGGCCTCTATCTTCTTGGCCATGTGGATGGCCTGGCGTATGACCAGGTTGGTCCACTTGGCCGGATCCACTCTTTCGCTCTTGGCCGCCTCGGGCGCCTTGGCCTGCCGGTTGGCCGATTGCTCCTTCTTGCCGCCCTTTGCCTCTTTGGCCTTGACCTTCTTATTCTCTTGTCCGCTCATGAGACCCCGTATACCTCCAGGTAGGAGTCGAAGCGCGCCTTGGTCTCCCGGTCCAGGGGGCGCTTCTCCCCGCCGATCAGGACCGGTATGCCTTGCTCGTAAATATACTCCACTATATCACGGATGCCGGCCACGCAGAAGACCGGGACTCCGGTCCTGGCCGAGAAGGACCCGATGGCGTCCTCTTCCCCCGCCCGCTCGAGGGGCCTTCCCTGATCGTCGTAGACCGCGGTCGTCTGCTCCCGGTCCACACCGATCCCCACGCCGGTCCAGCGGATCTCCATGCCCCGGACCTCCGCCTCGGCCCGCACGCGCTCCATGAGCTCCACCTTGGTACCCATGGAGGTGGCAACGTCATCCACCATGAAGAGCCTGCAGCCGTGGAAAAGGGTCCTGTTCACCAGGACGCTCCGCCCCAGGCTCCCTTCACCGTGGGTCTTGGCCTCTTTCCTGTCGTAGTCGAAAAGGAGGTCCACGCCGTGGCCGCGGTAGAGGGCGACTGCGGTCGACAGGGCTATGGCGCTACCCTTGTAGGAAGGGCCGATGATGATGTCCGTGGACCCTGCGAGCCCCTTTTCCACCATCATGTCGGCGAAGTAGCCGCCGAGATCCATGGCCAGCCGCCCGGTCCTGAACATGCCCATGTTGACGAAGTAGGGGGTGGGCCTGCCGTCCTTCAGCCTGAGCCCTTGGTCGAAGAAAAGGGCCCCGGACTCGGCCAGCGTCTTGGATAGTCGTTGCTTGTAGGGTTCCATCAAAGGCCCCGAATGCGTCCACAAAACCATGCTACTACCAGAGCAAGGGCCGGGTGTCAAACAACGGCCATGGCGGGAGCTCAGCGCGGCGGTTGAAAGGTCTCCAGGGCCGGGGGGATGAGGCGGCGGATGACGGACTCCTTTTCAAAGGCGCTCACCGAGGCGAACTCCTCGTAGTCCGGGTGGCAGGGGCTGAGCGCCGGGACCCCGGCCTGGATGCCCGGGGCTATGGCCTCGAACTCGGTCACCAGCTCCACCAGGCTCCGGCCCTCCCCCGGGTAATGCTCGAGCCATCCCAGGCGCTTCATCACCTCGAAGCGGAGCCGGTCCAGGACCAGGAGGTAGCGGTCCATTACGGCCAGCTTCCCGCCGGGCGAAAGCTCCCGAACCTCCAACCCGGACCCCATATTGAGCAGGTTGGTGATCAGGTCGTGGAGGTAAAACGAGGCGTCCTCCTTGCCCCGGGCCAGAAAGATGAGCGTCGAGTCAGAGAGGTCCGAGGCCCTGGTGAAGGGGTCGAACTCCTCCTCGAAGCGGCCCCGCCAGTTGCGGAAGGCCCGTTTCGCGGCCGACCTGAGCCTCGCGTGATCCAGATCCACCACATCGGCCATTGAAAAACTCCTAAAGGGGATGGCCGCATCTCTCGCAAAACCGGGCCTTGAGCTGCTTGAACCCGCACTGCGAGCACATTGTGAAGCGCTCCAGGGGCTGGATCCGAGGTGGATTCCGGCGTATAGCGTCTTCTCCGGCCACCCCGTCCTCCTGTATGGCAACCCTGCCCCCGGCCTGCTGGACCGCTTCGGCGTACCGTCGCGCGTAGCCCAGATTCATGCTCCGCTTCATGACGAATGGTAGCTCGGATGAGAGCATCCTGTCCAGGACCTCGGGGGCCGCGCCCAAGGCCTTCATGCGGCCGCGGAACACGTGCTCCGGCTCAAGCAGCCCCAACAGCACAACCCGGTAGGTCTTAGGAGGCATTGCTCCCCGCCTCACGCCTGAACAGCCCCTGTATAAACCGCCCCAGCGAATGGACCAGCGTGAAAAGCGCCGGGATCAAGACCAGGGTGAAGACCGCGGATAGCACAAACGCGCCTATGACCACGGATCCCAGGCCGCGATAGAGCTCCGAGCCCGCTCCCGGGAAGAAGACCAGCGGCGACATGCCCAGAGCGCTGGTGGCGGTGCTCATGAAGATGGGCCGCACCCTGATCCTCACGGCCTCCCGCACAGCGGCCGCCGCGTCCAGGCCGCTTTGCCGGATAAAACCCAGGGACTGGTGCACTATGAGAATGGCGTTGTTCACCACGATACCCACCAGGATCACGAAGCCCAGCATTGTGAGGATGTCCATGGGCTGCTCCGCGAGAAAGCAGTTGACCGCCCAGAGCCCCACGAACCCCCCGGCCGCCGCCAGGGGCACGCTGAAGCGTATCACCAGGGGGTAGAAGAAGTTCTCAAATAGGGCCGCCATCAGGAGATAAGTGATCACCACCGCCAGGACGAAGTTCCAGGCCAGGGCCTCCCTGGTGCGCGTGAGGTCGTCCGCGGTGCCCGTGAGCCGTACGTCGTAGGCGGTCCCCAGGTCCCTGCGCCCCCGCATGGGCTCGAGGATCCCGCCTTGCACCTCGGCCATGGCCCGCTCCATGGAGATCTCCGAAGGCGGTATGATGCGCACCACGATGGCCCGCTGCTGCTCCAAGTGTTTGATTCGGCTGGGGCCCGCCACAAGCTCCAGGCTGCTCACCGAGTTGAGGGGCACAAGCCCCCCTTGGGGCGCATGGGTCAGCTCCTTCACCACAAAGACCACGGCCCCGCCCGAGCCCAGGACCAGTGCGTCCTTGGGCACCAGGAGCCGCTCCTCGGCCCGAGCCGCAGGGAACTCCACCTCGCACGCCATGCCCGCGAGGACGGAGCCCTCCGGGTTGGGTACGGCCACCTCCACCGGGAAGGTGCGGGAGCGCCTGTCTCCCTGCGGGATCACGGCCCGCACCGTCCCGCTGAACTCTTCACCCTCGGCCGTTCCGGGGAAGCGCAAGGCCGCCTCCTTTCCCGGCTCCACGAACCGGACGTATCTCTCCGGCACCGGCACCCTCACCACCATGGGGTCCATGTCCACCAGCTCGGCCACAGGGCCGCCCTCCCCGACCCACTGGCCCACCTCGGTATGCTCCTCCTAGACGATACCCCCGAACGGGGCCCTGACCGTGCACCCCTCGAGGTCATTCCGGATCGCCCCTATCCTGGCCTCCAGGGCCATCACCCGGAACCTGGCTTCGTCATACGCCTTGCTGGATATGCTCTTCTCCTCGAACAAGGCCTCGGTACGCTCCAGCTCCAGCTCGGCGTTCCCGTACTCCGCCTGCGCCTCCAGCAGCCGGGCCCTGGCCTGCTCCAGGTCCAGAGCGAGCCTGCTCCTGTCGATCCCGACCAGGACCTGATTTCTCTCCACCGCCCGGCCGGCCCGGGCCTTCATCTCCACCACCTTGCCCCCCACCTCGGCGGCGACCAGGCTCCTCCTGGACGCCGTGGCGTCCCCCACCAGGGTCACGTGCGGCCGGACCGCCTTCCTTATGACAATGGCCGTGCGTACCGGCTCGGCCCGCGGCGGTCCTTGATCCTGCGCCGCAGACGTCCCCTGGAGCAGAAGACAAAGCAGTAAGACGGCCGTTATCGGATAGTCGGCTCTCTTCATTGCAGCTTTCCGTTTCAAGGGGACTTCTGAGCCAGGCAGGCCTTGACGAAGCCGTAGAAGAGGGGGGCGGGCTCCTCCATCCTGGATTTGAGCTCCGGGTGGGACTGGGTGGCCACGAAGAACCGTCGGTCCGGGAGCTCGATGAACTCCACCAGTCGCCCGTCGTCCGACAGGCCGGAGAAGACCAATCCCTTTTCCTGGAGGAGCCGGTGATACTCCGGGTTCACTTCATAGCGGTGGCGGTGGCGCTCCGAGGCCTCGGCCGCATCGTAGAGGGCCCTTATCACCGTCCCCTCCCTGAGGATGGCACGGTATGCACCGAGGCGCATGGTCCCGCCCTTCTCGGTTATCCCTCTCTGCTCCGGCAGGATATCGATCACCGGGTGGGGGGTGGCGGAGTCGAACTCGGTGGAGTTCGCCCCTTCCAGCCCGCAGACGTTCCGCGCGTACTCGATGACCGCCAATTGCAGGCCCAGGCACAGGCCCAGGAAAGGTATGTCCCTCTCTCTCACGGCCCTGATCACGTCTATCTTGCCCTCGGTGCCCCTGGTCCCGAAGCCGCCCGGCACCACCACGCCGTCCACTCCCCGGAGGCACCCGGTGTCCTTGAGCTCCGATGTCTCCACCCATCTGAGGTCGATCCTGGCGCGGAGGTGCGCGGCGCAGTGGTTGAAGGCCTCTATGATGGATGCGTACGAGTCCTCCAGCCTGGTGTACTTCCCGCACATGGCCACGGTTATCTCCCGGTCCGGGTGCCTGAGGTTCTCGATATACTCCCGCCACCTGCCCAGGACCGGGGGGCTATAGATGTTGAGCTTCTTGTGGAGGATCTCCGAGAGCCCCTCCCCTTCGAAAATCAGGGGTATCTCGTAGATGTCCTCCACGTCCAGGCCGGTGATCACCGCCTCCGGTGCCACGTCGCAGAAGTTGGCGATCTTTCGCTTGATCTCCGGGGTCAGGTAGTCCCGGCAGCGGCCGATGATGATGTCCGGGAATATGCCCCTCTGCTTGAGGAGATTCACGCTCTGCTGGGTGGGCTTTGACTTCTGCTCGTTCACCCCGTGGGGGATGGGTACATAGGTGAGATGGACGTAGACTATGTTCTCCCGGCCCACGTCCTCCTTCATCTGGCGCATGGCCTCCAGGAAGAGCTCGTTTTCTATGTCCCCCACCGTCCCGCCGATCTCCACGATGACCAGGCCGGCCGACTCCTCCCGGGCTATCTCGAATATGTGCTCCTTGATGATGTCGGTCACGTGCGGGATGTACTGGACGGTCTTGCCCAGGTAGTCGCCCCGCCTCTCCTTCTGCCTGACCATGTCGAAGACCTTGCCCATGGTCAGGTTCCACTTGGACTTGCAGGTCACGCCCACGAAGCGCTCGTAGTGACCGAAGTCCATGTCCACCTCTCCGCCGTCGTCTAGCACGAAGACCTCGCCGTGCTCGTAAGGGTTCATGGTGCCCGGGTCCACGTTGAGGTACCCGTCGCACTTGATCAGAACCACCTTCAGGCGGGAGGAAAGGAGGTGGCCGATGGAGGCCGCGGCTATACCCTTTCCTAGGCCCGAGAGGACGCCTCCTGTGACTATGACGAATTGGGTCGGGGTCTTGGTCAATTCGCTCTCCGCACACCATGGGGGTGTGCCGCAGGGGTGAGTCGAGTTCCTGTATCGGTCCCAGAATGTAAAGCCATCCGACCGGACCAGTCAAGCCGAAACAAGGGGCCGGCCCGCCCGGAAGACCGGCGCAGCCCGGCCGTAAACACAATATATGCAACCAGGCCGCCTTCACATACAATATATCTTGACATCGAGCAAGGCATGCGTGTACATTGACGGCTCATACAAACCGGGAGGAAACCGATGGAAGAAAGTCTCAGGGTCTTGGTGGTCGACGACGATCCCGCGGTCACCGAGCTGATAGTGGAAGGGCTCAGGATACAGGGCCTGGCCCGGGTGGACAAGGCCGCGGAGGGGCGGGAGGCGGTGGAGAAATACCGGAACTTCTCCCCCCACCTGGTCATAATGGACCTTGCCATGCCCGTAATGGACGGCTACCAGGCATCCCTCGAGATAAAGTCCATGGACCCGGACGCACGCATCGTCGTGCTGACCGGCAACCCGGGAGATCCCAGGGCCCGGAGGATACTCTCGGAAGGCCTGGCCGAAGCGCTCTTCCGGAAACCGCTGCGGTTGAAGGACCTCGGCCGGATCGTCCGCAAACACGCGGCTCGGCCCTCACCGCCCGGGCTCATCCCGATCACCTGCGCCCCGAACCTGAGCCCGGCGGTCTAGCCCGGCGGCCCGGCGCGCGCAGTCCGGGATTGAAAGACCCCGAGAAGCCCCCCGAATGACCACTCCAGTGATCGCCATAGTAGGGCGCCCCAACGTGGGCAAATCCACCTTCTTCAACCGCCTCACCAGGTCCAGGGACGCCCTGGTGGACGACCGGCCGGGAGTGACCCGGGACCGGCTCTACGCCGAGATCCGGTGGAACGGGATCCCCCTTCAACTGGTGGACACCGGCGGGCTTGCCCTGATGGAGAGAGGCGCGCTGACCGAGCGGGTGAGGGGCCAGGTAATGGAGGCCGTGGACCAGGCCGACCGGATCGTCTTCATGGTCGACGGCCGCAGAGGATTGGTGCCCGAGGACCGCGAGATCGCACACATCCTGAGAAAGGCGCGGAAAAGCGTTTTCCTGGCGGTGAACAAGCTGGACGGACCGGAGCACGACGACCTGGCCCTTGAGTTCTTCGAGCTGGGTCTGGGCGAGGCCCATCCCCTGTCCGCCGAGCACGGCTACGGCGTGAGGGGCCTGATGGACGAGGTGGTCAAGGGCCTCCCGGTCGAGGAAAAGGAGAGCGAGCCCCAAAGGATACGGGTCGCGGTGCTCGGGAAGCCCAACGCGGGCAAGTCCTCCCTCATAAACCGCATACTGGGAATGGAGAGGCTCCTGGTGAGCGACCAGCCCGGGACCACCAGGGACTCGGTGGACACCGCCTTGAGCCTCCGGGGCAGGGACTATCTGCTGATCGACACGGCAGGGCTCAGGAGGAGGTCCAAGGTCAGGGACAAGCTGGACAAGTTCAGCATGATAAAGACCCTGAGGAGCCTGGACCGCTCCCACGCCGCCCTCGTGCTCGTGGACGCCGCCGAGGGGGTCACGGAGCAGGACGCGCGCATATGCGGCTTTGCTCTGGAGAGAGGCCGCGCACTGGTCCTGGTCGTCAACAAGTGGGACCTGGTCAAGGGCGATCCGGGGCGCCGGAGGGAGCTGGCCGGCTCCATGGACTCCAGGCTCGGGTTCGCCTCGTTCGCCCCCAGGGTCCGCCTATCGGCGCTCACCGGGGAGGGGGTGGAAAAGGTGTTCCAATGCATCGAGGAGATCTGGGAGCCCTTTTCCCGGAGGGTGGGGACCGGGGAGCTCAACCGGGCCGTGGGGGAAATCCTCTCGGAGAAGCCGCCGCCCAGGGGCGGCGGGGGCCGGGTGAAGCTCTACTACGCGACCCAGACCTCCACCCGCCCGCCCACGTTCGTGGTCTTTGTGAACCGCCCCGAGTCTCTCCATGAGTCCTACAGGCGGTTCCTTGCCAACCGGATCAAGGAGAGCTTCGGCCTGGAAAGAGTCCCGGTGCGGATCCGCTTCAGGCGCCGGGAGAGCAGGAAGGGCTAGGGGCCGGGGGTCAGAAGTACTTCTTGTTCTTGAATATAACCTCCACCCTGCGGTTGGCGGCAAGGGCCTCGGGCGAGTCCCCCTCGGCCCTCGGCTTGAGCGGCCCGTACCCGCCGAGAGCGATCGCCGCGCCCTCCAGGCCCTTCTCCTTTACCAGGTAGTCCATCACCGCCGCGGCCCTTGCCAGGGAGAGCTCTCTGTTGGAGCCGTAGGGGCCGCCGCGAACGGGCCTTTCATCCGTGTGCCCGTCTATGTAGATCTGGTAATCCGTATACTCCATGAACCTGGCGAGCTTCTCCAAGACCGGCTCCATGTCCTCGCGGAGCTCGGCGCTTCCGGTCTCGAAGAGGAGCTCGTGGCCGAAGACCAGCTTGAAGCCCTCCTTGAAGTACTCGACCTCCAGCCGCCCCCCGACGGTCTTGAGGAGCTCCTGCTCCATATCCGCGGTCAAGTCCTCCATCGGGTCCTCGGCCTTTCGCACCACCAGGGCGTCCTTGAGCTTCTGGGTGATCCCCTGGATCAGGACCTCCCTGGGCTGGTATATCTCGCCGTACTCCTTGAAAAGCAGTATCCCGCAACTGCTGGTGAAGTTGGAGAACATGCTCTTGAGCTTGCGGTCGTCCATGGAGGACATGGAGAGCAGGAGCACGAAGAACGTGAGCAGCAGAGTGGAGAGATCCGAGAAGGTCACCATCCACCCGGCCGGCCCCGAGCGGCGCTCCTCCTCGGTCCTTGGCTTCAACTCTTCGGTCGCTTCACTCATTCATGCCTCCGGGCATGCGGAAGAGGAACCCCTTGAAGTCCAGGACCGGCTCCCCGCGGCCCTCCTCCCTCAGCCTGTAGGGGACCTCCTCGTCGAAGTCCAATATCACTTGAACCTGCCGGTTGAGCACCGCCTTTCTCAGAGCGTCCCTGTTGCGCTTGGGGTTGGTCCCGAAGCCGTGGGCCACCATCCTGCCGCTCGAAAGAGAGCTCTCCTCCATGAATCGCCTGAGGACCGCGAGGGCCCGCCTGGAGGAAAGGAGCATGGCGGCGCGCGAGGGGTCCTGCTCGAACACCGTCTCGGAGTGGGCCGTATAGCCCCTGAGCTCCACCAGCGAGGGCTCGTCCCGGGCGAGGATGCGGCCCAGCTCTCTCAGGAAGTCGGCCGAGCCCGGCCTCAACTCGCTCGAGCTCTCTTGGAAGAGGAGCTTGTTCCCCAGGGTGAGGACCACCCTGTCCGCCTCCTTGACCACCTCGACGTCCTCCTCGAGCGCGTTTTTCAGCACCACGTTCTGGAGCTTCTCCAGAGTGATGTCCTCCTTCTTCAGAGGCGCGGAGCTGAGGGTGATGTTGGTCCCGTCAGGGCTCCCTATGATGGACTGAGCCCCCGGCTTGAACCCGAAGGCGCCCACCAGGGAGTTGAGCGCCAGGCGCTTGTTCTTCTCGTTCACCGTGGCGATGCTCAAAAGAAGCACGAAAAAGGTAAGAAGAAGCGTGGTAAGATCCGTGTACGTGGTCATCCACGTATTCGTGCTCGGGATTTCCCTCTTGTTGTTCTTCTTGATCAAACCCACTTGGTCCGGAGCCTCCGGAGGTCGGGGAAAGGCGTCAATTTTCCCGCCCCATGCGTCAATCGGACGGATACACCCCCCGCTTCAACGCGCCCGGGCCGGGGCGGGGACGAGCCCTGGAACGCAGGGCCGGCGCTTGCACGAGCCGGGATTCCCTGCTTAGTCAACAAGCAACAAGCATGCCACCCGCCCCGCCCCGGGTGCCGGTTGACAGGCATTGCATGGTTGATTAATCATTGAGTCCGATAACGGGAATGATTGCAGGGACTCGCAACCACAAAAGGGGGGCAAGAAAAACCATGGAGATCAGGATAACAGCGGGAGACCTCACAATGACCGGCGAGCTGGACGAGACGCCCACGGCCCGGGAGATAGCCGGCGCGCTTCCCATCACGACCCCATTCAACACCTGGGGCGAGGAGATCTACTTCTCGGTGCCGGTGGACTCCGGGTTGGACCATACGGCGCGGGAGGTGGTGGAGCCGGGCGACCTGGGCTACTGGCCGGACGGCCGGGCCTTCTGCATCTTCTTCGGGCAGACGCCGATGAGCTCGCCCGGGAAGATAGTCCCGGCGAGCGCGGTGAACATCATAGGGAGAGTCCACGGGGACCCGGAGCTTTTCAAGGGAGTGATGGATGCGGCCGAGATAACCGTGGCCCCGGCCGAGGGCTGATCCCGGGGGTCAAGGGAGGCCGTAGACCGAGGCGGCGTTGCCGCCCGTCACCATTTCCACGGCCCCCGGGGGGAGCCCGGCCTGAACGAGCTCGGAGAGGTAGCGCTCCGCCTTGATCAGGGGGTAGTCCGAGCCGAAGAGGATGCGGTCGAACCCGGCGATCTCGCCCGCTATCCTGTAGATGTCCGGGCGGTAGAGAAAAGGGGAGGCGGCGGTGTCGAACCACACGTTCCCGAGGACGTCCCCCACCTCCCGCTTGAGGAGGGCGTAGAATACAAGCCCCCCACCCCAGTGGGCCAGTATGATGCGGTTTCGCGGGTGGTCGCGGAGAAAGCCGTAGAGGTCCGCGAGGTCCATGGGGGTCTTTCCGGGGTAGCGGTGGCCGACGGGCTCATTGGTGTGGAGCAGCACCGGGGCGTCACGATCTTCACACAGGGCCATGACCTCGCCCAGTACGGGCAGGGAGCGGAAGGCGGCACCGGAGTGGTAGAGGGCCAGCTCGCCCACGCCCGATAGACCGGCCTCCAGGCACCTTTGCACCTCCCCGAGGCAGCCCGGGGAGGAAAGCGAGGCGCAGCAGAGCCCGGTGAGCCTCTGCGGCGCACTCTCCACGGATTCCAGGACATAGTCGTTGTGCCTGCGGAAGCGCTCCTCGCTCTCCCAGGGAAAGCCGAAGATCACGGCGCGCTCCACGCCGGCGCGGTCCATGTCCCTCAGGAGCTCATCCCTGCCGGCCATGGGCGATGCCGGGTCCTTGTAAAGGCGCTCGAAGGCCGGCTCCCCCTGGAAGTGCCTTCCCCTGGAGTCCCTGAAATCGCGGGGGAAGACGTGGGCGTGGGCGTCTATTATCATGCCGAACGCCGCTCAGAGGAGCTTTTTCAGGGACTTTTCGATCGCCCCGGGGGTGAACCCCACGTGCTTGGCCGTTATGCGCCCCTCCCGGTCGACCACGAACATGGTGGGGATAGCCACCCTTTGATCGCCGAAGTATTCCCTTACCAGGCCCTCGTTCCCCCTGAGCACCGCATAGTTCATTCGATTGGCCTCCTTGAACTCCCTGAGGAACTCATCATCGGCCATACCCGGGTCGTCGAGCGATATCCCCAGGATCACCAGGCCGTCATCCCGGTATCGCTCCTGGAGCTCCACCAGCTCGGGGATGGACTTGCGGCAGGGCGGGCACCAGGTGGCCCAAAAATCCACCAGCACCACCTTGCCCAGGTGATCCGAGAGGCTGATCTCCCGCCCCTGGAGGTCTTCGAGGGTGAAATCCGGGGCCTTGCGCGCATCCTCGCCCCCGCTCCCGCACCCGGAGACGGCCACCGCGGCCAGAAGGACCGCGGTTCCCAAGGGGCGGATGAAACGCCTGATGAGCGACCTTTTCACATCGCGGCTCACCCGGACTCCTCCTCGACCTCGTCCTGCTCGGCCTTCAACTGGGCCTCGAACTCCCTGAAGAACTCGTCCCTCTCCTTCCAGTCCGGGCCGAACCGCTTGTTGAAGTAGTCGCCCAGGCGATCCAGGAGCTTTTTCCAGACCGGCCTGCCCCGTCCAATGACCACGTCCTCGAGATAAGTCTGGATCTCGTAGACCCGCTCCTTGGGCAGGAAGGAGACCGCGCCCAGCTTGATTGATTTCTTCAGGGATTCCGGTGACAAGGCGTGTGCGGTTAGCATCACCGTGGGAAACCCCCTGGAGACCGAGAGCTTCAGGAGCTCAAAGCCGTTAACGCCCATTATGTCCAGGATCACGATATCATACGTATAGCTCACCAGATACTGGAAGGCGGTCTCATAGTCCGAGGCCTTGTGGACAAGGCACATTTCCAGCTCCTCCTCCACGGTCTCCAAGACATCGGGCTCGTCGTCCACCACCAGGACCACCTTATCCTTGAGCGGGCTTTCCTTGGCCACTTCCATGAGATCACTCCTTTCGCGGGCTCGATTCCAGGATAGTTTCCGTCCAGAAATGGCCCTTTCTCCCAATCTCGGCGTCGATCTGCGGGGCTGGTCGTGCGGCGTACTCCAGTACGCCTCCTCCCAACCCCTTGATCTCCTTGACCTTGGAAGAAATTGCTCATTTTCTGCCCTGGAAACTCCCTAGTGCCGAGAACTCATTTATGGATGGGCACTAGGATAGGCTCAACCCTCCTGCACCTCTTTCTTCTTCTGCTTCTCCTTTTGCTTATCCAGCTTCTTCATCTGGCGCTTGCTCATGGCCGCCTCATCCTGGTCTTCGGCCGTCTTCTTCCTGCTCCGCTTGTCCCGCTTGGACTCGGCCGCCTTCTCCGCCTTGCGCCGCGCCATCTCCTCGACCTTCTTCTCCTTTTCCTCGATGGCGCGGAGGCGCTGGTCCGCCTCCCTGAGCTGCGCCCTGAGCATGCGGACCGCACTGTCCCTGGCGATCATCCTGGGGTCCATCCCCCTTACCCTGAGCGCGGACAGGCGCTCGTTCAACTTGGTCTCCACGTAACTCCTCTGCTCCAGCCGGACTTCCTTGGCCTTGGATGCCATTTCGTCTCTCCTTTCCACTGCGTTTCCCCTTTCCCCGGGCAATCCCCGCCCGGGCAAAAGGGAGCCTTCTCACATGATTTCATACCAGGAAAACAATCAAGAATAAATAGGAAAAAACTCCTCCCGGGCCGCGCATCCCGCCCCGTTATGCCGGGTCCATGGAAGGAAATCAAGCTCCGCGATGGCCCTCAAAATTTACTGGAGATGGGGACTCCGGTCCCCGGGTTCTTTCCCGAGCAGCCATTTCCACACCGGCATGACGGGAATCTTGCCGAGCTCAGGGACGATCCGCTCTCCCTCTTGGTCATAGGTCAGGATCAGCCCCTCCGGGACGGCAAGGGCGGTCATGGCTTCCCGCAGGCCACGGATTTCCCGCCTTTCGTTTTTCGGGGTCATTTTCCAGCATACCTGGATGGCCGCTTGCGGTTTTACGGCCCCCATGACAATGAAGTCGCATTCCCCCCTCCCTTTGTAATAAAAGCATTCCGCCCGGCGGCGGAACAGCTCGACGGCGACGCAGTTTTCCAGGAGTTTACCCCTGTTCTCGGAAAAATCAGAAGCGAGAGAGGAAAAGCCCGTATCCAGCAGATAGATCTTCTTGGGATTCATGATCCGCTTCCTGGCCGAATAACTGTATTTGTTGTGGGCGATTATGAAGAAGGCTTCCTGCATGTAGCGGAGGTAGTTGGAGATCGTCTGCTTGCTGCCGGGGAGTCCGTGTCGCTTTAGATGCTTTTCGAAGGTCGAGATCGAAAACAGATCGGAGAAGGTATTGAGGCTGTAACTCATAACAGCCTCAAGGACATATTTCGCCTTGATGTTGTAACGCTCAAGGATGTCACGGTAATAGACCGTCCGGTAGTAGGTCTGCAGGAGCTCCCTTTTTTCGACGGTGCCATGTCTCTTGTGGACCTCCGGAAACCCGCCCTCCTTGAGATAATGATCAAAGGCCAGCATGACCTTCCCTCGCGCGGGTGTGAGGAGCGTGCGGTCGTCATAAGGGATGCCGCCGTAACGCAGGAGCTCAGGGAGGGAAAAAGGCAGGATCAGGATGTTCCGGCAACGGCCGCGCAGCTCCGTCGAGATTTCCCTTTCAAGGAGGCGCGAATTGCTGCCGGAAACGGTAATGCGATATCGGTTCTGATTGTGAAGCGTACGAAGGACGCGGCTCCAGTCCGGAAGCTGCTGCACCTCGTCGAAAAACAGGAAGGAAGGCGGCTTTCCGGCGACCTGCTGGAAGGCGGCAAGCAGGGCGTCAGTATCGGTTGCTTTGAAATCCGTGAGGCGGTAATCTTCAAAATCCACGAACAGAATATCTTCCCGGCGCACTCTTCCCGATGCCAGGAGGTCCTGAATCAGTTGATACAGGTACCAGGTCTTGCCGGCTCTTCTCGGGCCGGCTACTGCGATGATGTCCGATGACCGATCGAGGAAGATTTCCGGGGCATCCCGCCTCACAGGAGACGGCAAAACCTTTTCCAGGAGCCATTCTGCATTGATTTTCTTCAGAATTTCAGAATTCATCTAGAATTGTTCACCTCGCTGAACAATTTTATGCGAGGTTGTTTGTTAAAGTCAAGAAGAATATGACCAAAACCTCATGTCTCTACATGCCAACTCGATCCATACCAGAACAAATCACCCGTTCGCCCCCCGATATTAACCTTGCCCCGGGGCCCTAAGTCCCGGTAGACTGTGCGTTCGGGTTTGAAGGCGAAGATGCGGCCGCCGTGACGGGATCTTACAAGCCGGATCGGGCATGTTCGAGTACCAATCAGAGGGGCGCTTCTTCGCCCAGGCCCCCAGGGGGCTGACAGAGGCGGCCGCCGGGGAGCTCGCTTCCCTGGGGGCGCGTGAGATCCGCAAGGCGCACAGAGGCATACACTTCGCCGCGGACGCCGGGTCCCTCTACCGCATAAACTACTCGTCCCGCTTGGTATCGCGCGTGCTGGCCCCGCTCGCCGGGTTCAAGTGCCACAGCACCAAGTACCTCTACCAGCGGGCCCGGGAGATCCCATGGGAGGAGATATTCTCCGAGAAGCGGACGTTCGCGGTCTCCTCGGCGGTCGCAAACAGCCGCATACGCCACTCCCGCTACGCGGCGCTCAAGCTGAAGGATGCGGTGGCGGACCGGTTCACGGAGCTCAGGGGGAGGCGGCCCTCGGTGGACCGCAGGAGCCCGGACGCCCGGATACACCTCCACGTGGAAAACGACCGCGCCACCGTCAGCCTGGACACATCGGGCGGGTCCCTCCACCGCAGGGGTTACAGGGCCGAGGGCCTGGAAGCCCCCATGCAGGAGACCGTGGCCGCGGCGATCGTTCACTTCTCCGGGTGGCGGGGCGAGCGGCCCCTTTACGACCCCATGTGCGGCTCCGGGACCCTGCTCCTGGAGGCGCTGATGAGCTGCGCCCGCATCCCGGCGAGCCGCCTGAGGGAGCGCTCCGGCCTGGAGTCCCTCCCGGACTTTGACCGGGCCCTGTGGCGGGAGATAAAGGAGGAGGCCGACTCCGGGATACGGCTCCCGCCCCAAGGGCTTATAGCTGGGAGCGACTACTCGCCCGAGGCCGTGGAGGCGGCCGAGGCCAACCGGCGGCGGCTCCCCGGGGGCGGGCTCGTCCGGGTGGAGTGCCGCGATTTCAGGGACCTGCCCGGGATGGAAGACGCGGTCATCCTCTGCAACCCGCCCTACGGGGTGAGAATGGGCCGGGGGACTGACCTGGGGGCGCTCTACCGGGACCTGGGGGACTTTCTGAAGCGCCGCTGCAAGGGCTCCAGCGCATTCATCTACTTCGGGGACCCGGGCCTGATACCGTTGGTGCGCCTGCGCCCCGCATGGAAGAAGGCGCTCAAGAACGGCGGCCTGGACGGCAGGCTGGCGAGATTCGACCTATACTGAGCTCGATCGAGCATTTGGAATAGAATTGCAGGACATGAAAAAGAGCCATATACGAAACTTCAGCATCATAGCGCACATAGACCACGGAAAGTCCACCTTGGCCGACCGCCTGATCCAGAGGGCCGGGCTGGTGAGCGAGCGGGACTGGCGCGACCAGATCCTGGACGACATGGACATCGAGAGGGAGCGGGGCATCACCATCAAGAGCCAGACCGTGAGCCTGCCCTACGCCGGGGCGGACGGGACCGCTTACAGGCTCAACCTGATCGACACCCCGGGCCACGTGGACTTCTCATACGAGGTGTCCCGGGCACTGGCCGCGTGCGAGGGGGTGCTCCTCCTAGTGGACGCCTCCCAGGGGGTGGAGGCCCAGACAGTGGCCAATGCATACCTGGCCCTGGACCACGACCTCGAGATAATCCCGGTGATAAACAAGATAGACCTCCCCTCGGCAGACGTGGACCGGGTCAGGTACCAGATAGAATCCGAACTGGGGCTTGACACCGAAGGGGTCCTCCTTTGCTCTGCCAAGGAGGGGACGGGCATCGACGGGATACTGGAGGCCCTGGTCACCAGGATACCCCCGCCTGGGGGGACGGTGGAGGCCCCCCTGGCCGCCCTGGTCTTCGACGCCCACTACGACCCCTTCCGCGGGGTCATAGTGAGCTGCCGGATCTTTCAAGGGGCGGTATCCAAGGGCGAGACCATACGCTTCATGTCCAACCGCTCCGGGTACAGGGTGGAGGAGACCGGCTTTTTCAGGCTCCATCGCGAGCCCCAGGGGACCCTGGAGGCCGGGGACGTGGGGTACGTCATCGCGGGGATAAAGAACATAAGCGACGCCCGCATCGGGGACACCATGACCCTGGAGGAGCGCTCGGCCGCAGCCCCCCTGCCCGGCTTCCGCAAGGTCAAGCCCATGGTCTACTCCTCCATATATCCGGTGGACTCGGAGGACTACGAGGACCTCAAGGAGGCCCTTGACCGCTACACCCTGAACGATGCATCCCTGGTCTTCGAGAAGGACTCCTCGGCCGCCCTGGGGCAGGGCTTCAGGTGCGGGTTCCTCGGCCTCCTCCACCTGGAGATAGTCCAGGAGCGGCTGGAGAGGGAGTACGGCCTCTACATAGTGATGACCGCGCCCAGCGTCCAGTACAGGTTCGTGCTGCACTCGGGGGAGGAGGTCACGGTCGACAACCCCCAGTCCTATCCCGACCCCACCGAGGTGGAGCAGGCCTACGAGCCTTACATAAGGGCCTCCATCCTCCTGCCCGAGCGGTACCTCGGGGCGGTGATGAACCTGTGCATGGAGCGCCGCGGGGAGAGGCCCAGGACCACCTACCCGGCGCCGGGAAGGCTCGAGCTCACCATGGACATGCCGCTGGCCGAGGTGATCTACGACTTCTACGACCGGTTGAAGACCGTGACCCAGGGCTTCGGGTCCCTGGACTACGAGCTCCTGGAGTACAGGCCGACCGAGGTGGTGCGGCTGGACATCCTGGTAAACGGCGAGCGCCTGGACGCCCTCTCGGTGATCGTCCACAAGGACCGGGCAAGGGAGCTCGCGCTCAGGATGTGCGAGCGGCTCAAGGCGGAGATCCCCAGGCACCAGTTCAAGATACCCATCCAGGGCGCGGTGGGCGGAAAGATAATCGCGCGCTCCACCATACCCCCCTTCAGGAAGGACGTGACGGCCAAGTGCTACGGCGGGGACATAACAAGGAAGCGAAAGCTTTTGGAAAAGCAAAAGAAGGGGAAAAAGAAGATGAAGGTGGTGGGCTCGGTAACCATCCCCCAGCGGGCCTTCGTGGCCGCGCTCAAGTCGGACGATGACTGAGCCTGCAGGGCTGTACGTACACGTGCCCTTCTGCCGGGCCAAGTGCCGGTACTGCGCCTTCCACTCGGTCCCGGACCAAGCCCGGATGCCCGAGTGGCTCAGGGCCGTGCGCCTGGAGCGGGACCTCTACAAGGACCTGTTCGGCTCCTTCGACACCGTGTACCTGGGAGGCGGCACCCCGTCCCTGCTCCCTGAAGACACACTCGGGCGGCTGCTCTCCGGGCTCCTCGAGGCGCTGCCCGTGGCCGCCGGGGCGGAGATCACCATAGAGGCCAACCCGGACCACCTGACCCCCAGGGTCCTAGCCTCGTACCGGTCCATGGGGATAAACCGTATCAGCATAGGCCTCCAGTCGCTGGACGACCGGGTCCTTCGCTTCCTGGGGAGGAGGCATACGGCCCGCCGGGGTCGAGTCGCCCTGGAGCAGGCCCTGGATGCGGGCTTCGGGAGCGTATCGGCGGATCTCATCTACGCCGTTCCCGGGCTGGAAAGAGACGAGTGGGCCCGATCCCTGGAAACGGTCGCCAGCATGGGAGCGCACCACCTCTCCTGCTACGAGCTCACCTTCGAGGAGGGCACCCCGCTCGGCCGCGAGGTGCGGGAAGGCCTTCTCGTCCCGCCGGGGGAGGAGGAAAAGGAGGCCCTGTTCCTGAGGACCTCGAGACTCCTCCGGAGGGCCGGCTACGAGCACTACGAGGTCTCGAACTTCGCGCTTCCGGGGCACGAATCACGCCACAACTCCAAGTACTGGCGGCGGGTCCCGTACCTGGGCCTGGGCCCGTCCGCCCATTCCATGCTGGGGGCCCGGAGGTGGTGGAACCACGCCTCCATCGAGAAATACCTGGAGGACCTCTCCCTGGGCGCGCGGCCCGTCGAAGGGGAGGAGACGCTGACCGCGGAGCAAGAGGCCGTGGAGACCCTGCTCCTGGGGCTTAGGACCGGCCGAGGGGTGGCGCTCGAGTCCGTGCCCGAGACATCCCGGAGAAAAGACTCGGTAAGGCTGCTCGAGCAGCAGGGGCTGGCCCGGCTGGAAGGAGGGAGGCTGGTCCCCACCAGGCGCGGTTTCCTGGTGGCGGACAGCCTGCCCCTGCTCTTTTTGTAGCGGAATTTGTTTTATCGTTGAACCGGAGGCCCGATCCGGTTATAGAGTGGGCGGATGAGAACAGCAAAGCCGCAGCCCCGGGCGAAACGGGGCGGGTGAAACCCCGGAAGGAGGAGGAAACATGGAGATCAGCACGATGGGCGTGGTGGGAGCCGGGCAGATGGGCTCGGGCATAGCCCAGGTATCCGCCGCTGCGGGCATGGCCGTGGTTATGATGGACGTGGAGGAGAGATTCTTGGAGAGGGGATTCTCGGTCATAGAAAAGAACCTCACAAGGGCGGTGGAAAAGGGCAAGATGCCCGAGGACGAGAAAGACGCGATCCTGGGGAGGATCGAGGGCACCACCGGCCTGGAGGACATGGCCAAGGCGGACTTCGTGGTGGAGGCGGCCACCGAGGACCAGGCCCTCAAGCTGGGGATTTTCCGCGACCTCGATCAATACTGCCGCGCGGGCGTGATCCTGGCCACCAACACCTCGTCCATTTCCATCACCAAGATAGCCGGAGTCACCCAAAGGCCCGACGCGGTGATCGGTATGCACTTCATGAACCCGGTGCCGGTGATGAAGCTGGTGGAGGTGATAAGAGGCCTGGCCACCTCGGATGCGACCATGGAGACCACGAAGGCACTGGCCGAGAGGCTGGGGAAGACCCCGGTCCCGGCGAACGACTACCCCGGATTCGCCATCAACCGCATACTCATGCCCATGATAAACGAGGCGGTGTGCGCCCTCTTCGAGGGGGTGGGCGAGGCCGAGGACATCGACCGGATCATGAAGCTCGGCGCGAACCACCCCATGGGCCCCCTGGCCCTGGCCGACCTCATAGGGCTGGACACCTGCCTGGCCATAATGCGGGTCCTCCACCAGGGCCTGGGAGACGACAAGTACAGGCCCTGCCCCCTGCTGGTCAAGTACGTGGATGCGGGCTGGCTGGGCAGGAAGACGGGCAAAGGGTTCTACGGTTACTAGGGATTTGTTGTTTGCCCGGTGCTCGAAACTGTGTTAATTTCGGCGTGGAGGCCGAATCGGTCGCCCCGCACCGTGATCGGTTTCAGGAAACCATCCATCGATCAAACCAGTGATTAAATCGGGAGTACGCCATGGCCAAGATACTCATTGTGGACGACGAAGAACATATACGGTTCCTTTACTCCGAAGAGCTCACAGAGGCGGGATACGAAGTGATCACCGCGGACAGCGGCTACAGGCTCCTGGAGAGGATCGAGGAGGAGAAGCCCGACCTGGTGGTCCTGGACATCAAGATGGTGGACTACAACGGCTTGGATCTGCTCCAGGACATAAGGAACAAGTTCTACGATCTGCCGGTGGTCCTCTGCACGGCCTACGACACGTTCAAGGAGGACATGAAGTCCATAGCCGCGGACTTTTACGTGATCAAGTCCTTCGACCTGACCGAGCTCAAGAACAAGATCTCCATGGCCCTGGACGCGGGGCCCAAGCCTGAAAAGCCCCCTGCGTGAGCCCGCCCGGGCTCACTTGTGGTAGCCCTCTCCCGCCATGATGGTGCAGGCCCGGTAAAGCTGCTCCAGGAGCACCAGCCTGGTCATCTCATGGGTGAGGGTGAGCCGGGAGAGACTGAGCACCTCGGCCGAGCCCTCCACCGCCTCCCGGCTGAGTCCCAGCGGGCCTCCTATCAGGAAGCAGACCCGGCCGCCCGGCCGCGAGGCCATGCGCCCCAGCCAGGCCGCCAACTCCATAGAGTCATACTGCCTCCCCTCCCGGTCCAGGGCCACCGGGTGGTCGTCCCTTCCCAGGCGCTTGAGCAGCGAGACCCCCTCCTCGCGCACCACCTCTTCCTCCGAACGCCCCTTTTTCACCCGAACGGGCTTTACCTCCTCCCATTCGGTCCTTGCATACCGCCTGAGGCGCTCCAGGTAAAAGGCCTCCCCCTGCCTCAGGAACGCCGATCTGGTCCTGTCCACCACCACGATCTTGAGCCGCAGCATCAGACCGGGATCACTCCTTCTCCTCTTCCAGCCCCAGGATGCGGGCGATCTCGGCCGCGGTCTCCTTGACGAACCGCTCCAGGTCCCCTCCCTCCAGGGGGCTCCCGGGCTCCGGGACCCGCTCCAGAGAGGCGGGCCGCACCACGGTGGGGGCGTTCTTCAGTTCGGGCCTGGGCCTGATCCCGAAGGCCGGGTCAAAGGCGTCCTCGAAGTACATGTCCTGGAACCCGAGGAACTTGAGCATGTGGGCGGTGGAGTCCAGGACGCCGGTCTCGTCGCACCCCACCAGGCCCTGCTCCACGGCCCGGGCGAAACCGGCCATGGACTCGCCGCCCTGGGTGCAGGCTATGTTGCCGTTTCGGTTGGCTATGATCATGGAGTCCATGATCTCCTGCTCCGAGACCCTGACCACGAACACGCGCCTGCCGCCCGCGACCCGCTCGTAGCGGCCGACCAGGTCCACCACCCTGGGCATGGAGACCGGGTTGCCGATCATGGCCGCCTGGGCCACGCTGGGGCGGACGCTCACCGGCCTGAACTCACGCCTCCCGGGCTCCTCCTCCGTGTAATACCTGAAGACCGGGTCGGCGTGCTCGGACTGGACTCCCACCACCTTGGGGAGCCCGGAGATGATCCCAAGCTCCCGGAACTTGAGGAACCCCTCCAGGACCGCGGTGATGTTCCCGGCGTTGCCTATGGGGAGCACCACCACCTTGTCCTCCACCTCATAGTCGAAGTCCTGGGCTGTCTCGAACGAGAAGGACTCCTGCCCCAGGATGCGCCAACTGTTCTTGGAGTTCAAGAGAGCCACGTGGTAGCGGTCCGCCAGGGTCTCCACCACCTTCATGCAGTCGTCGAACACGCCCGGGATCTCCAGCACGCGGGCCCCGCTTCCCAGGGGTTGGCCCAACTGCTGCGGGGTCACCTTCCCGTGGGGCAGGAGCACGGCCGACTTGAGGAACTCCTCCAGGTACGAGGCGTAAAGGGCCGCAGAGGCCGAGGTGTCCCCGGTGGAGGCGCAGATGGAAAGGAGGCTCTTCACCCCCTGCTCGGCCGCGTAATGGTTGAGGAAGCTCAAGGCGCACGCCATTCCCCTGTCCTTGAAGGATGCGCTGGGGTTGAGGCCGTCGTTCTTGAAGTAGAAGTCGCGGCCCAGCTCGCCCCTAAGGCGTGGGTTGGCCCTCACCACCGGTGTGTGTCCCTCGCCCAAATAGACTATGCGCTCCAGGGGTATCACCGGCGCGATGAACTCGTAGTACCTGAAGACCCCCTTCAGAGACTGGATGTTGAGCATGCGGCGGTAGTCCAGGATCCGCCTCCAGTCCTCCGACGGGGTCTCGGCCAGCGCGGGGAAACCGGGGTCCCGGAGCATGAGGACGCTCCCGCATTCGGGACAGGTGTAGAGGAGCCTTTCCGTGCCGGACTCCCGGCCGCACCCCAGGCAGTGGTACACCATCTCCCCCCGGGGCTCGGGCACCAGCCCGGGGCGTATCTCTTCAGGGAAGTCTTGGAGTTTCATAATCATCCTTTCTCTCTCGCTGAAAATCAGGAATTCGGGTCCTGGTTACAATAAACCCTTTCGGATTGCAAAGGCAAACACGTTGGGCCTTGAGCGGAGGGCGGGATCGTGATACATAGACCGGCACCGGCGGGCGGGGCGTCCGGCCGGGGACGGGGTTCGAGATGATTACGGAGCATATCAAGGAGGTCCTGAGGATCGAGGCCCAGGCCATCCTGGATCTGGTGGACCGGGTGGGGCCGGATTTGGAAAAGGCGGTCCGGATGATCCTGGAGGCCAGGGGAAGGGTGATACTGACCGGGATGGGCAAGTCCGGTCTGGTGGCCAGGAAGATTTCCGCCACCCTGAACAGCACCGGCACGCCCTCGCTTTTCCTGCACCCGGCCGAGGCCATCCACGGCGACCTGGGGATGGTCACGGGCGACGACATAATCCTTGCCATATCCAACAGCGGGAGGACCGCGGAGATCAATCAACTGCTTCCCATTCTCAAGGGGATGGAAGCGCGGATCATATCCATGACCGGCCGGCTAGACTCACCCATGGCCAGAGAGAGCGACGTGGTGATCGACGTGGCGGTGGAGCGCGAGGCCTGCCCCATGGGACTGGCGCCGACCGCGAGCACCACCGCGGCCCTGGCCATGGGCGACGCCCTGGCCGTGGCCCTCATCCACTGCCGGAGGTTCAGCCGCAAGGACTTCCGGAGGTTCCACCCGGGCGGGACCCTGGGAGAGCGGCTCTCCACCCGGGTGGGAGAGGTCATGCTCACCGGGGAGAGGATCCCGCTGGTCCGCTCGGGCGTGACCCTGGAAGAGGCGGTCGGAGAGATCGAGGAAAAGAGCCTCGGCGCGGCCCTGGTGGTGGACGGGGACGAGCGCCTGGCAGGCATCATCACGGACGGCGACCTTCGCAGGGTGCTGGCCGGGCGGGGTGGGATCGGCGGCCTCAGGGCCGAAGACGCCATGTCCCCCGCGCCCAAGACGGTGCACGAGGATCAGACTGCCGCCGAGGCCCTGGGCCTCATGGAGATGTTCGCCATCACCCATCTGGCCATACTGGACAAGAAAAGGAGGGTGAAGGGCGTGGTCCACCTCCACGACCTGCTGGGCAGGGAGGAGTTCCGCATCAATGGTGGAATCCAGGTTACCCCACGGCCTGATAGTTGAGCTGCTGACCCCGCTGGACTCGGAGGGCGCAGTGGACCGCCGCGGGCTGGCCGCTCAGTTGGAGCGCCTCCGGGTTCATGCGGATGGCATCCTCTTGTGCGGGCCCTGGGCGGGCAGGGGGCTCTCCCTCACCGCGGCCCGGAGGGCGGAGGTCCTGGAGGCGGCGGCCGCCGGGGCGGGAGGCGACACACCCCTGCTTGCATGGATCACCGGGCGGTCTCCGGACGAGACCGCCGGGAACCTGGCCTCCCTGGAGGCCCGAGTCCGGGAGGCCGGCGCCGAAACGCCGATCTCCTGGGTGGACACCCCCCTCTTCCACCACAGCAACAGGGGGCTTCCCGCGTATTACAGGGACCTTCTGTCCGTCGCCGGGAGGCCCGTGATCCTCTGGAACGACCCGGAACTGGTCAAGGAGTCCGGCAAGGCCCTCAAGAGGTCCCACATCCGCACGGCCGTGCTAAAGGAGCTTGCACACCTCGAAGAGATCCGGGGGCTGATCTTCACGGGGTCCCTGGAGCGATGCCGGAACTACCGCAAGGCCGCCGGGTTCAGGGCCGAGTTCCGGATCTACGACGGTGACGAGGATCAGTTCCTGGCACACCCCAGCAGCCACGGGGTGGTCTCCCAGGGCGCGAACCTGGCTCCATCGGCCTGGCGGGAGGTCGCGGCCTACTCGCTTCAAGGCGGCCCCGAGGGCGGAGGACGAACCGACCGCCTGAGGCGGATCTGGGACCTGGGGCAATTCCTCCACGCGCTGCGGGAAACCTACTTGAAATCGCCGGCCCCGCTTATCCAAGGAGCCCTCCAGGCAAGCGGCGTCCTCGAGACCGGAGCCCCGCCGTACGAGGAGCCCGCCGATCCCGCAGGGGTATCCTGCCTGGCGTCCATGATCAAGGATAGGGGGGAGGCCTGAGCCCCCGCCGGGCGTTCCCCTGGGGAAACGGCCTTGACACCCGGGCCGGATGCGATAGAGTACGCACCCGGCCCCGGGGGGCGCCCCCGCAAAATCAGCAGGAGACAAAGACCCATGAAGAACGACCTGGATACCATTTGTATAAACACCATCCGCATGCTCTCAGCAGACGGAGTGGAGCGGGCCAAGTCCGGACACCCCGGACTTCCCATGGGCTGCGCGCCCATGGCCTACGTGCTCTGGACCCGGCATCTCAAGCACGACCCGGCCGATCCCCAATGGCCGGACAGGGACCGCTTCGTCCTCTCGGCCGGCCATGGATCCATGCTCCTCTACAGCCTGCTCCACCTGACCGGCTATGACCTCTCCCTCGAGGACCTCAAGGAATTCAGGCAGTGGGGGAGCCGCACGCCGGGCCACCCCGAGTTCGGCAGGACCCCGGGTGTGGAGACCACCACCGGCCCGCTGGGACAGGGCCTTGCGAACGCCGTGGGTATGGCCGCGGCCGAGCGCTTCCTGGCGGCCCGATTCAACCGCCCCGGCCACGAGATCGTGGACCACCGGACCTATGTCCTGGCAAGCGACGGGGACCTGATGGAGGGCATAAGCCACGAGGCCGCATCCCTCGCAGGGCACCTGAGGTTGGGAAGGCTGATCTGCCTCTACGACGACAACCGCATAACCATAGACGGCGGGACCGAGCTCAGCTTCACCGAGGACCGGGAGGCCAGGTTCGCCGCCTACGGATGGCACACCCTGCGGGTGGAGGACGGAAACGACCCGGAGGCCCTGGACCGGGCCATACGGGAGGCCCGGGAGGAGGAAGAACGGCCCTCGCTGATATCGGTCCGCACCCGCATAGGCTTCGGGAGCCCGAACAAGCAGGACAAATCCTCGGCCCACGGCGAACCCTTGGGGGAGGAGGAGCTGCGGCTGACCAAGGAGAGTCTGGGCTGGCCGCAGGATCCCCGGTTCCACATCCCTCAGGAAGCCCTGAAGAGATTCGGGCGGGCCCTGGAAGAGGGGCGGCGAAGCCGCGGGGAATGGCTGGAGCGCATGGCCGCTTACAAGGACGAGCACCCCGATCTCGCGGCGGAGTGGGAGAGATGGATCTCCATGGAGATGCCCTCAGGCCTGGAGCGGGACATACCCGCGTTCGAGCCCGGTGCAAAGGCCGTGGCCACCCGCGCGGCCTCGGGAAAGGTATTGAACGCGCTGGCCCGGAGGCTACCCAACCTGGCCGGGGGCTCGGCCGACCTCTCCCCTTCCAACAAGACCGTGGTGGAAGGGGCGCCGGTCTTCCGGGCCGGGGCCTACGAGGGGCGGAATTTCCACTTCGGCGTGCGGGAGCACGCCATGGCCGGGATGATGAACGGCATGGCGCTCCACGGCGGCCTGATTCCATACTGCGGGACCTTCCTGATATTCGCCGACTACATGCGCCCGGCCATGCGTTTGGCAGCCATGATGGGCCTCAGGGTGATATACATCCTCACCCACGACAGCATCGGCCTGGGAGAGGACGGCCCCACACACCAGCCCATAGAGCAGTTGGCCGCACTCAGGGCCATCCCCGGGCTCACCCTGATACGGCCGGCTGATGCGGGCGAGACAGCCGAGGCCTGGATGAACGCACTCACCAGGCGGGACGGGCCCACGGCCCTGTCCCTGACCAGGCAGGGGGTGCCGGTACTGGACCGCGGCGGGTGTCCGGGCGGGGTCCACAAGGGGGCCTATATACTGAGAGAGGCCCGGGGCGGCCGGCCGGACGTGATCCTGATCGGCACGGGCTCCGAGGTGGGCATCGCCCTGGAGGCGGCGGTTCAAGTGGAAAGGGCCGCGGCGAGCGCGAGGGTGGTTAGCATGCCTTCCTGGGAGCTCTTCGAGGCCCAGCCCGAGGAATACCGCAAGGAGGTGCTCCCGCCCGAGATCACCGCGAGGGTGGTGATTGAGGCCGGGGCCACCCAGGGGTGGTGCAGGTATGCGGGCGAGAGGGGCATCGTACTGGGGATCGACCGATTCGGCGCGTCCGCCCCGTATGAGGTCCTCTACGAACGTTTCGGGCTGACCCCGGAAAGAGCGGCGGAGGCGGCCTTGTCCCTGCTGGGGGCGGATCAGGGCAGGTAGTCCGGGCGCACGTTTGAAAGTGCGTGGAAGATGTTCCCCTTGATCTTGCGGTTGCTCCGGTAGAGGGATCGGAGCATGCCGCTCACCTCGCTCCTCTTGGTCGACCCGGCGCTGGGGCAGCCGAGATCGATCTCCGGCCATCCCATAGCCTTGGAGTATCGCTCCAAAACGGCTTCGTCCACCAGGTAGAGGGGCCGTATCACGGTCATCTCCCCTCCGAAGAACTCCTGCACGGGCTTCATGGTGCTGATCGAGGCCCCGTAGAAGATGTTCAGGAACAGGGTCTCGATCACGTCGTCCTTGTGATGGCCGAAGGCGATCTTGTTGCACCCCAGCTCCGCAGCCTTCTCGAAAAGGGCCTTCCTCCGCAGCCTTGAGCAGAGAAAGCAGGGGTTCTCCCGGTTTTCAGGCCCGTGCGCCCGGGGGCCAAAATCGCTCCTTATCACGCTGAAGGGGAACCCGTGCTCCTCCAGCCAGGCCGCCATCCGGCCGGCCGAGTCAGCGCCGAAGCCCGGGTCCACGTGGACCGCAATGATGTCGTAGTCCACCGGGATCCTGGCCAGGCGCTCCCTCAGGAGCCAGAGGAGAGCGAGGCTGTCCTTCCCGCCGGATACGGCCGCCAGTATTCGGTCCCCGCCCGAGATCATGCCCCAGCGGTGGATGGCCTTCCCGCTCAGGCGCTTGATCTCTTTGGCCGCGTAACTCAAGACCCGCGCCGCCCTCAGCCCCGCTCCCCGAAGATCAGGGTCCCTATCCGCACCAGGTTCGCGCCCTCCTCCAGGGCAACCTTGTAGGAGTTGGACATGCCCATGGAGAGGCAGCGCATGTCCACCCCGGGGATTCCCACTGAGCGGATCTCCTCGAAGAGCTCCCTTGTGGTGCGGAAGTACGGCCGGGATTCCTCAGGGTCCCCGGTAAAGGGGCCCATGGTCATGAGGCCCCGGACCTCCACGCTTTCCATGGAGGAGATCTCCCGGACCAGCCCGGCGGTCTCCTCGGGCCTTACCCCGGCCTTGTTCTCCTCGCGGCCGCTGTTGACCTCCACCAGCACCGGCATCCTGATCCCGGCCTTGGCGCACTCCTTGTCTATCTCCCGGGCCAGGCGCACGGAGTCCACGGTCTCGATCATGTCGAATATGCGTACCGCCTTTTTCACCTTGTTCCGCTGCAGGTGCCCGATCATGTGCCACTTGACCCGCCGGCCCACCCGCTCGAATACCGCCTCGGCCTCCTGGAGGTAGTTCTCCCCGACTATCCTCAGGCCGCCTTCGACGGCCTCAAGGATCTCCTCGGCCGAACGCGTCTTGGCCGCGGCCACCAGCTCCACCCCGGCCGGGAGCTCGTCCAGGATGCGCCTGACGTTCTCTCTTATCATCGCCCGCTCCTTTTCGGGCCTCTCGGCCCGCTCAACGTCTTGACACACCACTCTACTACCCCGTGGAGCGGGATTTCAACAACAGAGGAGGAGCGGGGTTGAAGTCCGGGTAAAGACAGGGCCTCCCGCCCCGATCCCAGGGACGGGAGGCCCCGCGAAGGAGGGTATACGGATCAGCAGCTGCAGGAACCGCCCGTGCCGCAACTGGTGCCGCAACCGCCTCCGGCGTTGAGGTTGGACTGGATGGAGAACCCCGATCCCATGGCGGTCTCCACGAAGTCCACGTTGATGGGCTTTACCTGCTCGTATAGATCCCTGTTGATCACATAAGTGATCTCGTTCTTCTCGAATACTTGGTCGTCTTCCTTAGGCTCGTCCAGAGCCATGCCCAGCGAGGGCCCGGCTCAACCGCCTTGGGCGAGAAAAATCCTTATGCCGGGGACCTCCTCCTTGTCCTTTAGGAAGTCCTTGATCATGCCGTCGGCCTTGTCCGTTACTTGAAGCATTTTGTCCTCCTGATTATTCTCTGCCCCGCCGGGGCAGGGTTAAGTCTTTTAATCTATACATCGGCCGTGGATTGTCAATCCCTTTCCGCCGTCATGCTTGTATAGAGCCGGAAACGCGCATCAGGTTTCAAGCGAAGACTGGCTCTTCGCTCATGCGCTGCTCCAGCCACGCCAGGACCTTTCGGAACTCGGAGCGCAGCTCGGCCATGGCCTTTCCCCTGTGGCTGACGCGGTTCTTTACCCCGGCCGGGAGCTCGGCGAATGTCCTTCCCAGGGGCGGGTAAAAGAAGACCGGGTCATACCCGAACCCCTCATCCCCCGAGGGCCGGAGGGCTATCTCCCCTTCGCAGCGCGCCTCGTACGTCAGGGCCGGCCCCCTGGGAACAGCGATGCTTATGTTGCAGACGAACTCCGCCCGTCGGTCGGCAACGCCCGACAGCTCCTCCAAGAGCTTCCGGATGTTGTCCTCGTCCCCGGCCCCGGGGCCGGCGTAGCGGGCCGAACGTATGCCCGGGGCCCCTCCCAGGGCCGAGACCACCAGGCCGGAGTCGTCCGCGAGCGCGGGCAGCCCCAGGGCCTTTGCCGTAAAAGAGGCCTTCTTGTAGGCGTTCTCCTCAAAGGTGGACCCGTCCTCCTCCACCTCGGGGATGGGGCCGAAGTCGTTCAAGCTGCGCAGCTCCACTCCGAAATCGCCAACAAGCTCGCGGAACTCCCGGATCTTTCCCGGATTGCGCGTGGCCAGCACGATGGTTCTCTCAAGCATGGATCCTGATCCTTTCCATCCCGTCCAGGTTCTCCTTGATCCGGGCCGCCTCATCCTCCCAGCCCGGTTTGCCGATCAGCGCGAACATGGCCGCCTTGTAGGCCTCCACACCGGGCTGCAGAAAGGGGTTGTGGCCCAGGAGGAGGCCGCTCACTGCCACGGATTTTTCCATCATGTAGTAGACCTGGCCCAGGTTGTAGGCGTTGCGCCGGGGCACTTCAAGCATCATGTTGGGGACTCCGCCCAGGTGATGGGCATAGGCCGGGCCCTCCACCACCTTGCGGTTGACCGCGGCAAGGTCCATTCCCTTCTCGGCCAGGAAGTTCAACCCGTCCAGGTCCCCGGGGTCCCGGGGGATCTCCAGGCGGCTGTCGTGCTCGGCAAGCAGCAGGAAGGTCTCCAGGATGTTCCTCTCCCCCTGCTGGACCATCTGGCCGTTTGCGTGGAGCTTTTCCGAGTAAAGTGAGGGCGAGACCCAAAGGCCCCTGCCCCGGTGCCCCTCGCTCTCCGGGAAGAGCTGCTCCATCCACCTGGCCACATAGTAGAGGGCCAGGGAGTTCGCCGCCACCACCTCCACCTTCTTGCCCTTGGTCCAGGCCGCGTAACGGACCGCAGCGTGGGCCAGGGCCGGGTTCTCCCAGAACACGTCCGAGAGGCAGATTCGCCTCATCCTCCTGAACCCGGCGGTGAACTCCTCGATGTCGATCCCGGCCATTGCCAGGCCGAAGAGCCCCACGTCCGAGAGGACGCTGAACCGACCCCCGATGTCAGCCGGCACCTCCAGTGTGCGGTAGCCCTCCTCGAGGGCGGTCTCCCTCAGGGCCCCGCGCTCGGGATCGGTGGTCACCACAATGCAGTCGCCCGCCTTGTCGCCGGCGCTCCTCTCCAGGATGCGCCTGATGATCCGGAAGGCTATGGCGGTCTCCGTGGTGGTCCCGGACTTGGATATCACGTTAACCCCGACCCTCTTGCCTTCCAGCATGTCCAGGGTGTCACGGAAGTAGTCCGGGTCCATGTTCTGACCCAGGAAGTAGATCTCCGGCGCGCCGCCCCGGTCGCCGCGGTCCAGCCGGTTGAAGTGGGTATGGGTCAGGGCCTTGAAAGCTGCCTCCAGGCCCAGGTAGGACCCTCCGATACCGATGGAGACGAACGCGTCGATCCGGGAGGAGAGATCGCCCGCCAGGGCCCGTATGCCCTCCAGCCGCTCCCGGTCCAGCTTCTCGGGCATGTCGTGCCACCCGGTCATGGGCACGCCCCGGTCTCGGATGTCCCCTTGCCCGCGCTCCAGGGCCCGCTTGACCTCGAGGGCCCTCGGGGCCAGCTCGGCCAGGTCCCCGCGCGTTATGGGGGCGCCGCCCGGTGCGTCGAACACATAGGTGAGATCCAGGATAAGGCGGTTGGCCTCTTGGAAGGCCTCGGTGTGGAAGGGGCTCCTCTCACCGGGGCCGCTCCTTCGCTGCCGATCGATGGTCCCGTTCGGGCCCACTGCCTCCAGTCTGAGTACGCTCATGGTCCGACCTCCCCCGCCGGCCCGGGCCGGCGCGATTATCGTGCAAAGCCCCTCTTGTAGTACAGGGGCGGCGGGATTTCAATCACCGAGGCTTTGCTTTCCGGGGAAGCTCGTGCTAATCTTCGCTACTGATTACAAGGGGCTTTCACCATCGCTTATGACCAATTCGACCGGCCGGACACGGAATCAATCGGAACTGCGGGATGACCTGGAGAACAGGCTCGCCGAGCTCCAGAAGATGGAGGCGGTGGCCGCCCGGGTGGCCGGCATGGCCCACAACCTGAGCGGCCCGTTGAGCTCCATCAGGGGGACCGCCGAGCTGAGCGAGTCCCTGCTGCTGGAATCCGACCCGGCGGCCGCGGCCGGGCATGAGATCCGCTCCCTGCTCCTGGAGAACATGCGCCGGATCATTGAAAACGCCGACCACATAAAGGAGATAATAGACTCCATCCTGATCAGGATAAAGAGCGACCAAGTAAGTGCCCACCAGCCCCTGGACATAAACCGGATCCTGGAGAACGAGCTGCGGATCCTGGAAAACGACCTCTTTTTCAAGCACCGGGTGGCAAAGGAGATACGCATGGATCCCGGGCTGCCCGAGTTCAACGGGGTCTACAGCGACATCTCCCAGTGCTTTGACAACCTGCTCAAGAACGCCTCGGAGGCCCTCAAGGGAGCGGAAAAACCGCGCTTGACCGTGGAGACCGGCCGCGGCCCAGGATGCATCGAGGTCTTGATCCGGGACAACGGGGGCGGCATACCCCCGGAGATCAGGGAGCGGATATTCGAGCCCTTCTTTTCCACCAAGCGCCTGGATACCGCCGGGGGCGGCATGAGCGGTTGCGGGCTGGGGCTCTATACGGTAAAGCGCATACTGGCCCCTTACGGGGCCGGGCTGGAGCTGCAAAGCGCCGGAGGGGAGACCGAGTTCAAGGTGCGTCTCCCCTTGGGAAAGCCGGACGACCGGGCCGGGGACTGACTTGCGGCCGCCCTCCTCCCCCCGAGGGGACTTTCCGCGTACGGGAGGCAAGGACAATGAAGGCGAAAGGGATTCTGGTGGTGGACGATGACAGCACGGTCCTTTCCATGATCTCGGGCTGGCTGAGCAAGTACGGCTACACCGTGTTCACCGCCGCCGACATCGGGGGGGCGCTCGAGCTCTATCAGCTGCATCCCGGCGAGATAGGCCTCCTGATGACCGATGTCAAGCTCCGCCACGAGAGCGGCTTCGAGCTCGCCGACTCGCTCGAGGAGGACTTCGGGTTCGGCGGATGCGTCTTTTTCACGTCGTTTTTCTGGGAGGCCGAGACAGCAAAGGAGCTCCTGAGGAGAGGCAAGCCGTACTTCGAGAAGCCCCTCAAGTTCAAGGACGAGATACTCCCCTTCCTGGAGCGCTACTTCGCCGGGGGCGGGGATGAATGAGGAGCCGAGGCAGCCGGGCCCGGATGCAGGGGATCCGGAAGGCGCGGTAAGGATCCTGCTGGTGGACGACGAGGAGGGGTTTCTGCGCTCGGCCGGGATCTATCTGGAGCGCCGCGGCCTGGACGTGACCTGCACGGGCGACCCCCTGGCCGCGCTCCAGCTCATCCGGGAGCACCCCTTCGACATCCTGGTGACCGACATCAAGATGCCCCGGCTGGACGGGATCTCCCTTGCCACCGAGGCCAGGGCGATACACCCGGAATTGAGCATAGTACTGATCACCGCCTTCGGGTCCATGGAGGAGGCCATCCAGGCGGTAAGGATCCATGCCTTCGACTTCCTGCTCAAACCCCTGGAGCTCCAGCACCTCCACCGGGTGATAAGAAAGATCGCCCGGGGCAAGGCCCTTCTCCGGGAGAACCTCCTGCTCAAGAGGGAGCTCAGGGAGCGGGGCTACATGGGGGAGTTCGTGGGAATCAGCCGGCCGGTGCAGGAGATATACGAGACCATACAAAAGATCAGCCACAGGGACACGCCGGTCTCCATAGAGGGGGAGTCCGGGACCGGCAAGGGGCTCCTGGCAAGGACCATACACAAGTACAGCCCCAGGAAGACCGAGCCTTTCGTGGAGGTGAACCTGGGGGCCATAGTGCCCCAGCTCATGGGGAGCGAGCTCTTCGGCCACGTCAAGGGGGCCTTTACCGGCGCCATCCGGGACAACCTGGGGATAATCCTCTCGGCCCACGGGGGCACGCTTTTCCTGGACGAGATAGCCGAGATCGCCCCCGAGCTCCAGGTCAAGCTCCTGCGGGTGTTCCAGGACAAGGTGGTAAGACCGGTGGGCGGCAAGAGGGAGGTCCCGGCCGATGTAAGGATCATCACCGCCACCAACAGGCCGCTCAAACAGGCGGTGGAGCAGGGGGACCTGAGGGAGGATTTCTACTACAGGATCCGGGTCCTTCCCATACGGATACCGCCCCTGAGGGAGCGCAAAGAGGACGTGCCCGTGCTGGTGGGACACATCCTCAGGCGGCTCCACCGGGAGGGCAAGTCCCGCATACAGGCCGTATCTCCCGGGGCGATGAACCTGCTCCTGTCATACGACTGGCCCGGCAACGTGCGGGAGCTGGAAAACCTCCTGGAGCGCTGCGCGGCCACCGCCCCGGGCGAACGGATCGAGCCCCGGGATCTGCCCGCCGAGCCCCTGGACTCGGTCCGCCCGGGCCCCCGGGACGAGGCACCCCTGAAACTGGCGGAGCTCGAGCTGGAGGCGCTCAAGCGGGCCCTGGCCAGGACCGGGGGCAACAAGAAGCGCGCAGCCGAGCTCTTGGGCATCGACAAGTCCACCCTCCACAGAAAGCTACGCCGCTACGGCCTCTCCGGGGGGCCGGGATGAGAAGCCCATACAGTGGCGAATCGCCACTGTATGGCATTATGCATCTCACATCCAACCCGCCGATATCTCTTGCCCTTGCACTCGAGAGAGTTGCATTTTGCGCCCCCCCCAGGGGGCGCGCTTTCCCGCACCGACACCCCCACTGACATAACAGTCTGTTTTAACTGAGCTAAATCCTCCGGCCCCGGTCAGGCACAAATCTTGATTAGTCTGGTAGGAAAACCCACGCCCCTGGCCGGCACCGGGGGAGATCGAGGCAACCGGCATTGAAAGAAGAGGATTATAAGGCGACAAGATCCATGCGCGGGTTCACCCTGACCGAGCTGATCGTGGTGGTGGCGGTGGTGGCCTTCCTGGCCGTACTGGCTGTGCCGGTTTTCTCGGTATGGCTTCCCGGCTACAAGCTCAAGAGCGTGGCCCAGGACCTCTACTCCAACATGCAGGCGGCCAAGCTGAGGGCCATAAAGGAGAGCGTCACCTCGGGCGTAAGCTTTTATGCGGAGCCGGACCGCTACGTCTTCAGCCTTTCCGGAGTCACCCGCACCGTGACGCTCGCGGATTACGGCTACGGGGTGAACTTCGACGGCCCTTCGGGCGAGACCTTTGACACCGCCTATCTGAGCTTCGATCCCAGGGGGTTCAGCAGCGGGGCGAACGCGTATCTTTCCAACGCCGGGGAGACCGCCTATTACAGGGTGGGGGCCCTCGGCACGGGGGCGGTGCGGCTGCAGAAGTGGGAAGGAGGGGCATGGCAGTGATGAAGGGGTCCCAAGGCTTTACCATCGTGGAGCTCCTGGTCTCCCTGGCCATTGCCGGGGTGGTGAGCGCGGGGATCTATATGACGTTCTACTCCCAGCAGAAATCATACGTGACCCAGACCGCGGTGGCCGCCATGCAGCAGAACTTGAGAGCGGCCATGCACCTGCTCGAGCACGACATCAGGATGGCGGGGTATGACCCGGAAGGGACGGCCGGGGCGGGCATCCTCTCGGCTTCGACCGCATCCGCCCGGGTGAGCATGGATATCACCGACGACGCCGGCACAGGGGAGCCGGACGGCGACACGGACGACGCGGGCGAAGACGTGACATACTACCTCTATGACGCGGACGGCGACGGCGGCTCGGACCTAGGCAGGCAGACCTCCGCAGGAGTCGCGATGGCGGCGGAGAACTTAGACGCCCTGGACTTCGTGTACCTGGATTCGGACGGGGCTGTCACCACGACCCCGGCCGAGATAAGGTCGGTCCAGGTAAGCGTGGTTGCCAGGATCGGGAGGCCTGATCCTGGATACACGAACTCGGATTCATACCGGAATCAACAGGGGACCGTGATCTACACGGCCCCCGGGGACGGCTTCCGCCGCGGGCTCCTGACCGCCCAGGTCAAGTGCCGAAACCTGGGCCTGGAGTAAGGAGCGGTTAAGCGGGCAAGGAGCAAGGAATGAAGATCGACCCCGAATCAATGAGCCCCACCAACCGGGCAGGCGGCCAGGCTGGCTTCACCCTGCTGGAGGTGATACTGGCCATCGCCGTATTGAGCTTCGGGCTCTTGGCCGTCGCCACCATGCAGGTCTCAGGGATCCGAGGCAACGCCTTTGCCGGGGACGTCACCCAGGGGGTGACCTGGGCCGGGGATATCGCGGAGAAGCTCCTCCAAAAAGGCCTTCAGGACTACAACGACCCGGACCTACTGGACTCGGACGGCGACGGGGTCTCGGGCCTTGATCACGACTCCCAGGCGGATGCGGATCACGCCGAGACCCACGGCAGGTACCAAGTTTACTGGAACGTGGCCGAGGATCATCTCCTGGAAGGGACCAAGACGGTCCAGGTCATAGTGACGTGGGACCACCACGGGACGGCCAGGACGGTGACCACCCGAAGCGTCATACCGGAGATCGTCTGATGAACGGGCAAGGACAAAAATCCTTTGATCACGGCCCGGGCGGGACCGGGGAGAGCGGCGCTGTCATGGTGATAGCGCTGATCATGCTGGTCCTCCTCACCCTGATCGGCATATCCGCCACGACCACCTCGGAGATCGAGATACAGGTGGCCGGGAGCCAGAAGGCCTTCAACACGGCCTTTTACAACGCTGACAGCGGGGTCTACTCCACCCCCAAGGTGATATCCCGGGCGGTGGACCAGGGCGAGCAGCCGGATCTCTCCCAAATGACCTACCTGGACAGCGGCACCAGCGACTTTTATCGCGAGATCATGGGCTACAAGGCCCATGACGAGGAGCGGGACCTGAGGTTCGCCCTGGGGGGGCACAACGTGGATATGGACGTGGAGCGAACCGGACAGCGGAGCCTGGCCGGCGGAGGCGTGGAGTTCGCAAGCGGCGCCGAGGGCGTGGGCGCCGGGGCCTCCGGGGGCGTGGCTGTACTCTACACCATCGACTCCCTGGGCGAGGGACCGAACTCGGCCCGATCAAACCTGGAGGGGGTCTACCGCAAGGTACTGGGAGTGGCGGGAGGTCTTTGAGCATGGAGCTATTGAAGCGTCTGGCGATGGTAATCCTGATTGCGGGCGGGCTGGTCCAGGCCCTTGAAGGGGCGGCCGCCGGGGCGTGCACCGAGCCCGTAATGGCCGACTACACGACCTACCCGGTTTTCCAGGCAAACGCCGTGGAGCCGAACATCCTGATCCTCCTGGACAACTCGGGCAGCATGAACGGCGCGGCCTACACCGAGGCCTATGATCACTCCACCAGGTATTACGGTTACTTCGAGCCATACAAGCGATACACCTACAGCTCCAATGTCTTCTACAGGGATGAGAACGGGGACTGGGACGGGAACTTCCTCAACTGGGCCACCATGCGCAGGGTGGACGTGATCCGCAAGGTCCTCATGGGAGGCCTGGCCACCTCGCGTACCGGCGGGGGGAACCAGACCAACTACGGCGAGTCCGCAGGCTCGAGCTACAGCTATTACCAGTATTACGGCCAGTTGACCGACACGGCCCAGGTACCGGCGTCGGTCTCGCCCTGCCCCGCGGGGAAGTACTTCTATTTCTACTTGAGCGGGGGCAATTTCCGGTTCAGGTACTGGGACGGGAGCTCCTGGCGGGACGTGGGAGAGGCCTCCTATTACATACGGGTCAAGAAGGGGGAAGATATCGATGGAAACGACCTTCCCGACGAGGACCACAACTTCCTGGACGGCAACCTGGCGGGCATCATGCAAAGGCTCTGGGAGCGGGCCAGGTTCGGCCTGGAGGTATTCAACACGGGGAGCGACGACAAGAAGTTCCAGAACGGGGGCCTGATCCCCAGGGTCATAGGCTCGAGCATGACCGACATGATAAACAACATCCAGAACATGGCCTGCGACACATGGACGCCGCTTGCCGAGGCCTATTATACGGCCATTAAATACTTCAAGCAGGAGGACGTGGAGTCTGAGCTGGACTACGCCAACAACGTGATCCCCAACAACACCGCGGCCGAAGACCCTTACAACAACCCGGACCCGGTCCACTGCGCCAAGAGCTTCGTGCTGCTCCTCACCGACGGCGCGTCCACCAAGGACCTATATATCCCGGACGAGCTCAAGGACTATGACGGGGACGGAAACGACGGGATCACCACGGTGGACTCGGGGACCACCAACGACGGCCGCCTGGAGGCGCAGGCAGGGAGCGACACGGACAAGACCTTCTACCTCAACTACATAGAAGGCTACGCGGCCGGAGTGACCCCTTACCCCTCGGGGACCACGCCTTTCAACGACGAGTATATCGGAAAGCGCCTGGTGCTCTTCGATTCCCAGGACAATCAGATCTACTCGGCCGAGATCACCGCAGTCAACTACTATGACTCCACTTCCGGGACCAGCGAGATGGTCGTCTCCGGCACCACCGAGACGCCCGAGTGGAGGAGCGGGGCCTCCCCATATACCTACGATTTCCAGTGGAAGGTGGTTCAGACCGCGCCAAACAGCGAAGGAGGGATCACGGCGGGATCGGACTACCTGGACGACCTGGCCCTTTACGCCAGGATAAACGACTTGAGGGACGACCTTTACGGCGACCAAAACCTCCTTCTCTATGACGTATACGCGTTCGGGAGCGACGCATCGGCCAGGAACCTCCTCAAGGACGCGGCCAAGAACGGCGGATTCGAGGACAAGGACGGAGACCGGAGGCCCGACCTGGACGTGGAATGGGACGCGGACGGAGACGGGGTGCCCGACACCTACTACGAGGCCTCGGACGGGTACCAACTGGAGTCCCAGCTCTTGAGGGCCATAAACGACATACTCAAGCGCGCGGCATCCGGGACCGCGGTCTCGGTGCTCGCCACCTCGGGGGAAGGCGAAGGCAACCTGGTCCAGGCCTACTTCAGGCCCAGCGTCACCAGCGGGGTGACCGAGGTGACCTGGGTGGGATACCTCCAGAGCCTCTGGGCGGACCAGTACGGCAACCTCCGCGAGGACACGGACGGCGACCTGGCCCTGGATGTGACCGCGGACAGAATAATCAAGTACTTCCACGACTCCCAGGACGGGGACTCAAAGATCCGCAGGTTCGAGGTGAGCGGGGCATCCCCGTACCCGGACACGGATACCGCACCCTACGAGGTGATAGAGTTGGAGGAGGCCGAGCCCTTGTGGGAGGCCGGGAGCCTGCTGGCCGACAGGAGTGCGGATGACAGAGAGATATTCACCTACGCGGACATGGACCGGGACGGCGTGGTCGACGACCCCGGAGGAGACCCGTTCGACGACCTGGGCGAGGCTGTCAGGTTCCATGCCTCCGGTGCCACGGAGGTGCTCAAGCCCTACTTCGGCATACGGGACGATGATTCTTGGGACTACCTGGGAGCGACGCAGGACGACCGGGTGCACAACCTCATAGAATACGTACGGGGGAAGGAAAGCGGGTTCTCCGGGACCACCCCCATGGCGGTGCGCTCCAGGGTGTTGGACGGCAAGGTCTGGAAGCTCGGCGACATAGTGCACTCCACCCCGGTGAGCATATCAAAACCGCCGGAGAACTATCACGCCATCTACAGCGACCAGTCCTACCAGGACTACTACGACGCCTACAAGGACCGGGAGACCGTCGTGTACGTGGGCGCCAACGACGGCATGCTCCACGCCTTCACCTCGTGGCAATACAGCGGCGTGTCCAAGCAGTATGAAACGCCCTCAGGGGCGGGTGCAGGGGAGCGGATAGGCGACGAGATATGGGCCTACATCCCGCAGAGGGTGCTCCCCCACCTCAAGTGGCTCCCGTATACCGACTATACGCACACGTATTACGTGGACCTCAAGCCCAAGGTGTTCGACGCCAAGATATTCCCGGACGACACCCATTATACGGACGGCGACGCGGACCCCAACTGGGGCACCATACTCCTCCTGGGCCTCAACATGGGCGGGAAGGAAATCTGCTCGGAGGACTGGTTCGACGACGGCACCGGGACCACGGTATACGAGACCAGGACCTTCCGCCCGAGCTATGCGGCGCTGGACGTCACGGATCCCAGGAATCCCGAGCTCCTCTGGGAGAGGACCTACCAGGACCTGGGCATGACCATGTCCATCCCGGCGGTGATCAAGGTGGGCGACGAGTGGTTCGCGGTATTCGGGTCCGGGCCCGAGACCTACCAGGGGACCACCACCAACAAGGGGCACGTCTACGTGGTGGATCTCGCCACCGGCGAGGCCTACCCGAATCTCACTGAGTTCGGATCCGGGGTGACCGATGCGTGGCTCTACGAGACCTCTGAGTCGGACGCCTTCATGAACTCCCCGGTCTCCCTGGACAAGGAGCTCAACTACAACGTGGACGCGGTCTACTTCGGGGAGGCGTATCAGTCAAGCCCATGGAGCGGAAAGGTATACAAGATCTCCATCCCCTGGGACTGGTCCGACACCTCCACCTACTCGGACGACCCCAACGACACCACCAGCCCCTGGACCTTCTCCGACCTTTTCAGCTCTCCCGGGCCGATCACCGCACCCATGTCACTCAGCATCGACTACTTCGACAATGTCTGGGTGTACTTCGGCACGGGGCGCTACCTATCAGAAGAGGACAAGAGCGATACAGACGCCCAGTACCTCTTCGGACTGGTGGACCCGTTCTTCAACGCCTACTACGACCAGGAGCCCACCGACTACTACCACAACTACGACAAGTCAAAGACCCTGGACTTCAGCACGGACCTGTTCAACGCGGACTCCTACCTGGTGACCACGGCCGGGAAGGTGTACGATTCCAGCTACAACTACTTCGGCACCTGGGACGACCTGGTGGACGAGGCCAGGACCAAGGACGGGTGGCGGAGGACCCTTAGCCTGAGCGGGGAGCGCTCCCTGGAGAAGTTCACCGTGCTGGGAGGAATAGCCTTCGCCCCCACCTTCATACCCAGCGGCGACATCTGCGGTTTCGGCGGGGAAAGCTATCTCTACGGCCTCTACTACGAGACCGGGACCCCTTACTACAAATCCGTTTTCGAGGACGACACCGAGATACTGGTGGTGGAGGAAGAGGGAGAGGAGGTGGAGTACGAGCGGCTCCTGGGCCGCGTCATCCTGGGATCGGGCAAGTCCTCCTCACTGGGGGTGCACGTGGGGCGCGAGGAGGGGGCCAAGGCCTTCATTCAGCAGAGCACGGGTACGGTGGTCGAGGAGATGATCACCCCGGCGTTCAAGATAAAGAGCGGCCTGGTCAACTGGCGTGAAAAATAGACGGGGACGGGAACCATGAGCTCGAACAAAGGCGAATCAAGAGGCGGCGTTGCGAGCCGGACCCTCCGGGCGGCGGCCGTATGCATCATAGTCCTTATACTGGGTCCGGCGGCGGCCCCGGCATTCCCGCCGCCCGCCCCGGATCCGGAGAAGGCCCAGGTGACCGCCGGGGTGACCATCAGCGAAGTGGCCCATGAGTACAATCTCATATACGTCTCCGAGAGGCCCTTCAGGGTCCTGGCCGACACCCCGATCCTGGACCGGGAGGGCGGCCGGCTCTCCCTGGAAGCCTTGAGGCCCCCGCTTTCGGCCACGATCACCTTTCGGCTTCAGGGCCGGAACAGGCACCCCGTGGTAATCCGAATCGTGGTCGCGGGCGGGAAATGATATCATCCGAGCCGTCGGTCATGCTGGTGGACTCGGACCCCTCCGCCATGGCCTACCTGGGGAGCGAGATCCGAAGCCGTCTGGGCTACAAGATCATCACCGCGGGCGGCTGCCGGGAGGCCGTCCGCCTGGCCGGAGAAAACCAGGTCAGGATAGCCGTGGTCGACCTGGATCTCAGGGACGGCAAGGGATATCTCCTGGTGCCCCGCCTCAAGGCGATCCGCCGGGGCCTCCACGCCATCGTCACTTCCTCGGACTACTCGGAGGAGGCCGAACGCCGCTCCAGGGAATGCGGTCTGGTCCTCTACATGACAAAGCCGCCGGATCCTGATATCCTTGAGGCGGCATTGAGAACAGCGTGGCGGAAGGCCCCGGCGGGAGCTCGGAGCATGCCGGCGGCCGGGTGAAAGGGAATCCCTGGAGGACGAATCCCGTGCAGGCCGAACATAAGGAAAAAACGCGGGGCAAGGTGCTCTTCCTTAAAGAGCCCGCCGGGCGGCCGGGAGCGTCTCTCAAGGTGGACTGCCCGGAGTGCGGGCGGCTCCAGCCGGCCGGGGACCTGCGCGCCGCCGGGGCCCGAGTGGAGTTTTCGTGCTCCGGCTGCGGCGGGCGGTACACCCTGAACCGCCGGGACGAGAAGAGGGCCGGCCTTCCGGAAGGCAGCCCCTCCTGCCCCAGGTGCCTCCGCACCTACAGGGCGGGCAGCGAGTCCTGCCCCGGGTGCGGCTTGATCTTCGACCTATGGGAAAACGGGACCGCCCGCAGGCCCGAGACCAAGGAGACTCCGCCGCCCGACGCCGCCGCTGAGGAACTCTGGTGCGGGGTGGAGGCCTCCCCGGAAGAGGCGGACCGCCACGAGGCGTTTCTGGCCTACTGCAGGGAGCGCAGGTGCCTGGATTTCGCCGCCGCCAAGTACCAGGCCATGGTCGCGGCCGATCCCGGGAACGAGCTGATAGGCGGATACAGGGACCGGTTGGTGCTGCTGGCCGGCCTGACTCCCCCCGAGCGGGATCGCGGAACCCGCGGCATAAAGCGCTTTACCGGCCTCAAGATAGTACTGGCCCTGTCCATGGCCGCGATACTCTGGGCCTTCGTGATGATCCAATGGCTGGGCCCGAAGTGACAACGAGCGGCCCTGCGGGCGGATAATGCGGATCTCGAGGATAGAGACCTCCTTTTTAAAGAGTCGGGTGGCTCGAAGGGTCTTCGGCCTGTTCGTCATCTGCGCCCTGCTGCCCCTCCTGGCCCTGGCCGGTTTCACGTTCTTCTTTGTCAGCGGGGAGCTGGAGGAGCAGACAGCGGCCAGGCTGGTGAGGACCTGCAAGGCCAAGGGCCTGGAGATCTACGAGCACCTCCTTTTTCTGGAAACCGAGATGCTCATGACAGCGGAGGCCCTGAGGGAGGGTACCGCCCGGCGGATCGACCCGGTGCCCTATGCATCGGACAAGGGCTCGGGAGGGAGATTCAGGCGCATCTATCTGGCCGCCGGAGACGGGGCCGTAACCCCTTTGTTCGGGGAGGCGGGCCGGCCCCCGGAGCCCGGGCCCGGGGAGCGCCGGCACATGGAGCGCGGAGGGACACTGGTCACCGCCGGGCACCGCTCCGGACCGCCCTCGGTCCGCATGATGCGACTCCTCCGCCCCGGGGACCGCTCATCGCCGATCCTGACCGCCGAGGTCAACCCCCTCTACCTTTGGGGGATAGGCACCGAGGGATCCCTCCCGCCGAACGTGGAGATAATGGTCAGCGACGCCGGGGGGAGGATCCTGCTCTCGTCCCTTCCCTCGGTGAGGTCGGGAGGCCGCCTCCCGGCCGGGGCGGCCGAACAGCCACCCCGGAGGAGCTTCGCCTTCGGCTCGGAGGGCAAGGATTACATAGCCGCCTCCTGGGAGCTCTTCATGGAGCCCCGGTTCTTCGCCAAGAGCTGGACCATTGTACTGGCCGAATCAGAGGGCTCCTTTCTCCGGCCGGTAAAAGGCTTCAAGGCGTTCTTCTTCCCGGTGGTGCTGCTCACCTTCTGGGTGGTGCTTCTCTTGAGCGTGGTCCTGATACGAAAGAGCATGGTCCCCATAGAGAGCCTGCGGAGCGCCACCGAACGAATAGCGGCGGGCGAACTGGACGCCCGGGTGGATATACGAAGCCGGGACGAGTTCGAGGCCCTGGGGCGATCCTTCAATGAAATGGGCCGCAGGCTCGAGGAGGGAAGGCTCCTCTTGGCCCGGAGCGCCAAGATGAGCGCTTTCGGCCAGATGGCAGCGGGCGTGGTCCACGAGATAGGCCAGCCCCTGACCTCGCTCCAGGGGCTGGTCGAGCTCACCCTGGACGGTCCCACGGACCCCGAGCAGCGCAAGTACCTGGAGACCGTGCAGCAGGAGCTCGAAAGGCTTAGAGGGATCGTGATCAAGTTCAAGGCCTTCTCCCGCGCACCGGACGGGGCGCGGGAAGAGGTGTCCCTGAACGACCTGGTGCTGGAGGCGCAAAGGCTGGTGGAGCATCAGCTCGAGATGAAGGGTATATCATGCACGGTGGAGACCGAGGAGGCCATGCCCCCGGTGCGGGGGGACGCGAACAGCCTCCAGCAGGTCCTGGTCAACCTCCTTATCAACGCCATGGACGCGCTGGAGGAATCGGGCAAGCATGGTCGCGCCATAGAGATCCGGACCTTCACTCAATCGGGAAGGGCGTGCGTCAGCGTCCGGGACAACGGCCCCGGCGTTCCGGATGAGATCAGGGACAGGATATTCGACCCCTTCTTCACCACCAAGGAGGGGGGCAAGGGCACCGGGCTCGGCCTGGCCATAGTGGAGTCCATTGTGCACCAGCACGGCGGCGCCGTCCGGGTGGAGACCGATCCGGCCCCGGGTATGACCTTCACCGTCCTCCTGCCGCCCGCCTAGAGCAGGGACTCCCTGCCCTCCCTTTCCAGGGCCCGGACGATCCGGCGGATGTCCTGCCCCCTTTTGCGATCCGCCACCAAGACCGCGTCAGGGGAATCCACCACCAGACAGTCCTTCATCCCGAGGCAGGCCACCAGCCTCCCGCCCCCGGAAGAGGCTAAGACCCCGGAGCACTCCTCGAGGAGCGCGTCCCCGCGCACCAGGTTTCCGTCCGGGTCGTGCTCCGGCCCCAGGAGCTCGTACAGGGACTCCCATGAGCCCACGTCGCTCCACCCGCACTCGCAGGAGACCACGAAGACCTCGGCCTCGGTCTTCTCCATAACGCCGTAGTCGAAGGAGACCGAAGGGAGCTCCGGGTAGACCGCCTCCATCTCCCGCCGGAACCCCGGGCCGCCCATGGCCGGCTCCAGCCGCTCCAGGCCGCCCGCCAAATCCGGCAGGCAGCGCCTGATCTCCTCCTTTATGGTATCGGGCGTGGCTACGAAGATCCCGGCGTTCCAGTAGTAGAGACCGCTCTTTATATAGCCCAGGGCGGTCTCCGGGTCAGGCTTCTCCACAAAGGCCGAGACCCGGTACGCGGCCGGCCCTCCGTCCCCGGCGAGCGGATCCCCCCGGCGGATGTAGCCGTACCCGGTCTCCGGCCGGGTGGGTACGATCCCCAGGGTGGCTATGCCCCCCCCGCGGGCCATGTCCGCCGCCCGGGCCAGCGCCTCCAGAAAGGCGCCGGGGTCCGCGATGAAGTGGTCCGCGGGCATGAACGCCACAGGCCCCGTGCAGCCCAGGCTGGCTGCGTAGACTGCCCCCAGCCCGATGCACGGTGCGGTGTTCCTGCCCACGGGCTCCCCGAGCATGTGAACCGAGCGCCCCCGGAAAAGAGACCCTGCCTCGTCCAGGTGCTCCGCGCCCAGGACCAGTATCTGCTCCTCGTCCGTGCAAAGCGGCCCCAGGCGGTTGGACGTCTCCACCACCATGGGCTCTCCCCCGGTCACGGGAAGGAACTGCTTGGGCCGGCGCCTGCGGCTTGCGGGCCAGAACCGGGTTCCCGAGCCCCCGGCCATGATTACGGCGTACATTTGTCCCGTCCTCCTCGTTTTCCCCCGGGATCGGCCTCCCGGGTCAGGTCCTGTAACCGGCGTTTATGCGGACATAGTCCTCTGTGAGATCGCAGGTAAAGACCTCTTCCTCGGCCTCTCCCAGGTGAAGATCGACGGTCAGGGTGAATCGGTCGTTCCGCATGCGGGAAGCGGCCCTCCTTTCCGCCTCCTCGCCCTTGCCCGTTCCCGCCTCCACTATCATTACATCGTCCACGCTGATGCTGACCAGGTCCTCGGCCATGTCCGCCCCCGAGCGCCCCACGGCCGCCATGATGCGGCCCCAGTTGGGATCCTGGCCGTAGCACGCGGTCTTTACCAGGGCCGAGTTGGCCACGGCCCGGGCCGCCTTCAGGGCGTCCTCCCGCCCGAGGGCCCCCCTGACCCTGACGCATACCACCTTGGTGGCCCCCTCGCCGTCCCGGACCATCATCAGGGCCAGGGACTCCATGACCGAGCGGAGCCCCTCCCGGAACTCCTCGAGCTCCGGGGGCGAGAGGGGGCGGTTTCCGGCTAGGCCGTTCGCCAGTACCATCACCGTGTCGTTGGTGCTGGTATCGCCGTCGACCGTTATGCGGTTGAAGGTCAGGTCCGCGGCCCGGTAAAGGGCCTTCTCGAGCTCGACCCGGGGCAGGGCGATGTCGGTGAGGACAAAGCAAAGCATGGTGGCCATGTCCGGCATGATCATGCCCGCGCCCTTAGCCGTCCCCGCTATCCTGTAGTCCGCCCCACCTCCGTTGGCTTCGAAACGGCTGAGCTTGGCAAAGCGGTCCGTTGTCATGACGGCCTCGGCGAAACACGGGAGGCCGCGATCCGAGAGGCCCCGGACCAGCTCGGGCACGGCGGTCTCAATCCTACCCACATCCAGGGGAAGGCCTATCACCCCGGTCGAGGCCACCAGCACCTCCTCAGGGGCCGCCCCCAGGGCTCCTGCGATCGCCGCGGCCGACCGCCGGGCATCGGCCAGGCCCCGGGGTCCGGTGCAGGCGTTGGCATTGCCCGCATTGGCCAGAATCGCCCGGGCCCGGCCCGAGGTTATGTGCTCCTGGGAGACCAGGATCGGCGCGGCCTTCACCTTGTTGGTGGTGAAGACCCCGGCAGCGGCCGCAGGGACCTCGGAATGAATAAGCCCCAAGTCCAGCCCGCCGTGCTTCTTGAGCCCCGCTTCAACGGCCCAGGACCGGAATCCCCTGACCCGGTAATCGGCATCCTCCATAGCCGCCCCTTGTCTCTGCCCTGCCGGCGGATCTAAGCGCCGGCCCCGCAGCATTTCTTGTATTTCTTGCCGCTCCCGCAGGGGCACGGCGCGTTCCTGCCCACCTTCTTAGCCCGGCGGCGTACGGTCTCCCCGCCCTGGTCCCCGTCTCCCCCGCGGCTCAACTGCATGGACCTTTGCATGGGCCTGGAGACCTCCTCGGGCTTCTGCTTCAGGACCCTTATCCGGCTCAGGGTGGAGAGCGCCTCTTCGCGGATCCTGTCCATCAGCTCCTCGAAAAGGGCGTAACCCTCCTTCTTGTACTCCCTCAAGGGGTCGAGTTGGCCGTAGCCCCTGAGCCCTATCCCCTCCTTCATGTGCTCCATGTCCTGGAGATGGGTCACCCACTGCTTGTCTATTATCTGGAGCAATATGATCCGCTCTATCCGGGCGAGGTCCTCCTCCCCGAACTCGTCCTTCCTCTCCTCGTAGGCCTGCCCGGCGCCCTCCCCGAGTATCCGTATCAGCTCATCCTGGTCGAGGTCGTTGAACTCATCCTCCCCCAGGTCCTCCGGGCCTATCCTGGGAATGAACCCGAACAGCCTGGACGCCCCTTCCTTGATCCCCCTTATGTCCCAGTCCTCGGGCACCGACTTGGGATCGGTGAAGCGGTGGACCAGGTCATGGACCTTGGCCTCGATCATGTCCAGCATTATGGCCTCGAGCCCTTCCCCCAGCAGGACATCCCTCCGCAGGGAGTAGATGATCTCCCTGTGCTTGTTCATGACGTCGTCGTATTCCAGGAGGTGCTTGCGGATGTCGAAGTTGTGGGCCTCCACCTTCTTCTGGGCGTTCTCGATGGCCTTGGATATCATGCCGGCCTCGATGGGCTGGCCTTCCTCCATGCCGAAGCGCTCCATGATGGAGGAGATCCGGTCCGAGCCGAAGATCCGCAGGAGGTCGTCCTCCAGCGAGAGATAGAACCGGGAGGACCCCGGGTCCCCCTGCCTGCCTGCGCGCCCCCGGAGCTGGTTGTCGATGCGGCGGCTCTCGTGGCGCTCGGTCCCTATGATGTGGAGACCGCCGAGATCCACCACCCCCTCTCCGAGGACGATGTCGGTCCCGCGGCCGGCCATGTTCGTCGAAATGGTCACGGTATGCTTCTGCCCGGCCTGTGCTATTATCTCGGCCTCCCGCTCGTGGTGTTTGGCATTGAGGACCGAGTGAGGGATGCCCGCGCGCTTTAGGAGCTTGCTCAGCAGCTCGGATTTCTCTATGGAGATGGTTCCCACCAGAGCGGGCTGGCCCTTCTCGTAAAGGGCCTTGATCTCGCCCACCACCGCATCGAACTTCTCCCTCGTGGTCTTGTAGATCACATCGGGATGGTCCACCCGGATCATGGGCTTGTTGGTCGGGACCACCATCACCTCGAGGTTGTAGATGTTGCTGAACTCCACCGCCTCGGTGTCCGCGGTCCCGGTCATGCCGGCCAGCTTGTCGTACATTCGGAAGAAGTTCTGGAACGTGATGGTGGCCAGGGTCTGGTTCTCGCCGGCCACACTCACTCCCTCCTTGGCTTCCACGGCCTGGTGCAGGCCGTCGCTCCATCTCCGGCCCGGCATCATGCGGCCGGTGAACTCGTCCACTATCACGATCTGGTCGTCCTTGATCACGTAGTGAACGTCCTTTTCAAAGAGCCAGTAGGCCTTGATAAGCTGCTGGGTGGCATGAAGGAGCTCCGAGGCCCTCATGTAGCGGCCCTCGAGCTCCCTGAGGCGCTCGGCCTTCTCCGAGTCGTCCAGGTCCTCGCTCTCCCTTATTTCGTGCCCTTCGAGATCGAGGTCCGGGAGCACGAACTCCCCCAGCCCCCCGCCGGAGAGCAGCCGGATGCCCTTCTCGGTCAGATCCACCGAGTTGCCGCGCTCGTCGATCACGCAGTAGAGGTCCTGGTCGAGGTCCGGGAGCATCTTCTGGGCGCTCAGCATGCTCTCGGTGCGGTCGATCTGCTTCTTCAGGGCGGGATTTTGGGCCACCAGGTCCAGAAAGACCGGGTTCTTGGGGTCGCCGCGCTTTACCTGGACCAGCTTCTCTATGGTCCCGTCGCCGTACTCCCCGCTCTCGAGGCGGGAGCTGATCTCGTCCAGGATGGAGCGGACCACCCCCCCCTGCTTTTTCTTGAGCTCGATCACCAGGGGCTTGACCTCCACGAAGGTCTCGTTCCCGCTCTTTTCAACGGCGCCGCTGATGATAAGAGGGGTGCGCGCCTCGTCGATCAGGATGCTGTCCACCTCGTCCACTATGGCGTAGTTATATCCGCGCTGGACCAGGTCGGAGACGTCGTACTTCATGTTGTCCCGGAGGTAGTCGAACCCGAACTCGTTGTTCGTCCCATAGGTGATGTCGCAGGCGTATGCCTCTTTTCTCTCCGAGTCGTCCATCCCGTGGACGATCACCCCCACGGAGAGCCCCAGGAAGTTGTAGATCCCCCCCATCCATTCTGCGTCGCGGCGGGCGAGATAGTCATTGACCGTAACCAGATGACAGCCCTTTCCGGTGAGGGCGTTCAGGTACAAGGGAAGGGTGGCAGCCAAGGTCTTTCCCTCGCCCGTCTTCATCTCGGCTATCTTGCCTTGATGAAGCACGATGCCGCCCAACAACTGCACATCGAAATGACGCATGCCCAGGGTCCGGACCGAGGCCTCCCTTACCGCGGCAAAGGCCTCCGCGAGAATTTCCTCCAGGGTCTCCCCCCGGTCCAGCCGCTCCCTGAACTCGTCCGTCTTGGCCCGCAGGTCCCGGTCGGACATCTCCCTGTACTCGGGCTCCAGGGCGTTTATGCGCTCCACCAAGGGCCTCATGCGCTTGAGCTCGCGCTCGTTCTTGCTTCCGAAAATCCCCTTTACGATTTTTCCAAACATGACTCTTCTCTCAACCCAAGGCTCCCCTTGGATCTCGGATTTGGCGTACTGCGAATCCCGTAGCATGGGCTGCCGGCATCGGTCCGGAAAACGCTCCGGACTCCGGCCCCGCCCATAACATACCAGTATACACAAAAAGTGAAGGGATAAAAATGGAAACTAGTTGAGGATGTACCTGCGGGGGTCCACCGGGACGCCGTTGAGGTGGACCTCGTAATGGAGATGCGGCCCCGTAGTGCGCCCCGTCGCCCCCACCAGGGCTATCTCTTGGCCGCGCTTCACGTACTCGCCCTTCTTCACCAGGACCTCGCTCAAATGGGCGTATTTGGTCTTGAGGCCGTTGCCGTGGACCATGGTGAGGGTCTTTCCGTAGCCGTAGTTCGACCCGACTCTCCCTATCATCCCGTCGGCCGGGGCCACGATCGGGGTCTTCATGGGCGCGCAGATGTCCAGCCCCTGGTGAAACTCCTCCTTCTCGGTGAAGGGCGATGTCCTGGGACCGAACCCCGAGCTCACCCACCCCTTGGTGGGCCAGATGGAAGGGGTGGACCTGAGCATGGCCTTTTGGTCCTCGAGGTAGTCGTAGAGCTCTTTTTTCTCCCCTATTTGAACCTCCACCTCTTCCTTGAGACTGTCCAGGCTCTGATGCATGAGCCTTACAAGGCTCCTATGGGCCCTATCCTGGGCTTCGCTTGCATCGAATATATCCGGATCCGATCCCCCTATGCCCACAAATTGCCTTCCGCCTTCACTCTGATCCTTGTTGACCATGACCTTCAACTTCTCGTCAAAGGCGCGCATCTCCCCCACCTGCTGTGCTATATCCTGTATCTTCTGCGAGAGGGCCAGGAGCTGGACCTTTTGCTGCCGGTTCTCTTTCCGCAGCCTGCTGAGCTGGGGGATCTCGCCCTTTACCGCCTGGTAGTCCGTCAGCACCCAGGCGAGGAGGGCGGCCGAGCAAAGGGCCAAGAGGATGGAGAAGGTTATCATGAAACGGGGGAGCTTTATCTGGCGTACCGTCCGCGCTCCGTCGGAGAGGAACATGATGGTGATCTTTTTCACGGTCGATGACCTCTCTTGAGAGTCCCGATAAACGGGGATCAAAGGGCAAAAAAGGGCGGAGAAGCAAAATTGTTGGAGGGGTTTATCACACCCCCAGGCCATTGTCAACCCTATCGCCATCCTCGGCCAGGGCCTGCAAGATGTCCCTTGCCATGCGGAGGCTAACCCCGGGTAAGGCCGAAATGTCCTCGGGCGCGCTTGACGCGAGGGTTTCCACATCACCGAATCGGCTCAAGAGGAGGCTCTTTTTCCTGGGGCCTATCCCGGGCACGGAATCCAGCCTGGAGGACTTCATGTCCTTCCCCCTCAGCTTGCGGTGGTGCCCCACGGCCCGCCGGTGCGCCTCGTCCCTGACCCGCATCAGGAATCGGAGCACCGGGCTCTCAGGGCCCAGGGAGAGCGGGTTCTTCCTGCCCGGGATGAAGACCTTGTCGGCGCGCTCGCCCAGGCTTTCGTCCCGCTTGGCAATGGCGGCCACAGCGGGCCCGCCCGGCCCCATGACTTCTTCCACCACCCTGGCCACCGCAGCCAGGTGCCCACGGCCCCCGTCCACCAGGAGGAGATCCGGGGGATCTCCCTTGTCCAGACGCCTGGCCGCCACCTCGGCCATCATCCCGTAGTCGTCTATACCGCCCAGTCCCTTGATCCGGTAGCTCCGGTATCCGGGCTTATAAGGCCTGCCGCCCCTGAAGGATACCACGGCGCCCACCGCTGTCCGCCCCTGGATATTGGAGATATCCATGCCCTCTATCCTCTCAGGGACCTCTTCCAGGCGGAGGGCCTCTTTGACCCGCTCCATGAGCTCAGCCCCTTCCCCTCCCGCGGACGCCCTCAATAGATTCCTGGCGTTGGCCTCGGCCATCTTCACCAGCTCGAGCTTCTCCCCCCTCCGGGGCCGGTGTATGAGGACCCGGCGGCCGGCCAGATCCGTCAGCCATGCCTGGATCGAGTCCATGTCGCCCATCTCACGGTTAACCAGCACCCTCTTGGGCACAAAGGCCCCGCGGGCATAGTACTGCTTGACAAAGGCCTCCATTATCTCGGCCCGGGAGGCGCCAGGGGCCTTGAAGGAGTAGTCCCGCGTCCCGGCCAACGCCCCCTTCCTGACGTGTAGCACCACCACCCGTAAGGAGCCGTTTCCTCCCTCCACCGCGACTGCGTCCCGGTCCTCCATGGAATGGGATACCACGTGCTGGCGTTCGATGGTCCTCTCCACAGCCCGAATCCGATCCCTCATGCGGGCGGCCTTCTCGAATTCCAGGGCCTCGGAGGCCGACTTCATCCGCTCTCTCAGCTTGGCCACCAGCTCCCTGTTCCTGCCCTCCAGGAAGAGCCGCACCTCTTCCACATACTCCCGGTAGGCCTCGGGCGGGACGTCCCTGGTGCAGGGGGCCGGGCAGCGCCCCAGTTGGTGGTTCAGGCAGGGCCGCGAGCGCTTGGGCGGATTGCTCCCCTTGCATTTGCGCAAGGGGAAGACGGTCTCGATCAGCCTGAGGGTGGAGTGCACCGCGCCCGCGGAAGAAAACGGCCCGAAGTACAGGGCCCCGTCCTTCCTTATGCGGCGGACCACTCTGAGCCCGGGGTAGGTCTCCTTGGGGTCCAGGCGCACCCAAGGATACCTCTTGTCGTCCCTCAGGATCACGTTGTACCGGGGCTGATGCCTCTTGACCAGGGTATCCTCGAGGATGAAGGCCTCGTTCTCCGTGGCGGTCAGGATGGTCTCCAGCCCGGCCGCCCTTTCCATCATCAGGCGGGTCTTCACCGGGTGCTCGCCCGGGGGCTTGAAGTAGCTCAGCACCCGCTTCCGCAAATCCTTGGCCTTGCCCACGTAGATGATGCGCCCGTCGCGGTCCTTGAAAAGATAGACCCCGGGCTCGCCGGGCAGGGTCTCCCGGAGCCGATCAGGGTCCAGGCCGTATTGGGATGCGGATGAATCTTGGGGGGCTGTCACTTGTCTTCTTGCTCGACTAGACCGGTATCACGCTGATACCCGGGAACACGACCACCCGGGCCAAAAAATTCATGCAAAGGGGAGCCTCTTTACCATCAGCGCCAAGTCCCGGTAGCCGCCGTCCCTATCCTTGACGAAATCCCTCAGCACCGCCTCCCTCAGGAAGCCGAGCGTTTCCACCCCGCGCATCAAGGAGGCGTCTCTTCCCTCCACCAAGCGCATCAGGAGTCGCTCCAGGCCCATGGACATGGCGGCGTTTATCAGGTCCAGGAGCATCCAGGTCCCCAGCCTCTTCTCCCGATAGGCCGGTATCACCGAGGTCTGTATCCTCCCCACGTGCCCCTCGGCCCCCGGCCGCTCCCTGATCAGGGCGGCCGCGGCTATCATCTCCCTCTCCAGCAAGGCCGAGACCGTGAACACCCTGTCCCGGCCCGTGGCCCCCACCCACCTCTCCACGAACCCTGCCACGGGCCCGCCCAGGCCGAGGAACCATCGGTCTTCCTCGGTCAGACGCTCGAGCATCCTCTCGAGCATGGGCCCGTCCGATGAACCGAGCGGCCTGAGGGTCACCCCTCTTCCATCCCTCAGGATAACCTCCTTGGGATAGTCCTTTGCCACGTGTATCAGAGGGCACTCCACCGCCGCCATGCCTCCCGTTTGCGTAGGGACAGTCAAATCCATGCTTGCGCGGCTTCAGGGTAAGTGATACGTAAGAACCCAGTCAAGCCAATTGTCCCCGCCCGGCCTCGGGCGGGGGGAGAGGTGGATTGAATACATTATACCTCATTCGCCTTGCGGTTCTCATCCCGGCCGCGGCCGTACTCCTCTCCTGCGCCGCGCCGGGCAGGCCACGCATCCCTGAGGCCAGGGTCCCTGGAGTGCAGGGAAGCTTCCGGGCCGGCGACATAGTGGATCTGCACCGGGGAGAGGCGATCTCTTTCCCCACACTGCTCGAAAGGCTCGCCCCCCACGACTTGGTGTTCGTGGGCGAGGTCCACGACCAGGCCGAGCACCACCTGATACAGGTACAGCTCCTCCAGGGGCTCATGGAGCAGGGCCGCCCGGTGGTGGTGGCCATGGAGTGCTTCCGCAGCCACCAGCAGAACGCGGTGGACCGCCACCTGAGCGGGGCCCTGCCTGAAGAGGCATTCCTGGAACAGGTGGATTGGGACTCCGGTTGGGGATTCCCATACCGCTTCTACCGCCCGCTGGTATCCCTGGCAAGGGAGAACCGAGCCCGGGTCCTGGCCATGAACGTCCCCCGGGAGCTGGTGAGCAAGGTGGCCAGGGCGGGCCTCAAGGGCCTCACTGACCGGGAGCGGGCCCGGCTCCCGAGGGACATAGACCTGACCGACCGGGAGCACCGCAGGTACGTTCGGGAGGCCTACCTCATGCACGACCGGGCCGGGATCCCGGACTTCGATTTCTTCTACGAAGCCCAGTGCGTTTACGACGAGGCCATGGCCGAGCGGCTGGCGCGGTACTTCGAGGAGGAGGGGCGGCACCGGGCCAAGGTGGCGGCCTTTGCCGGGAACGGACACCTGATCCGGAGGGGGATCCCGGACCGCGTCACCAGGCGCACGCCGGTCTCAGCGGTCATAGTCCTGCCCTACCCCCTGGGGGAGGATATCGCCGTTGACAGCGGGGCGGCGCATTTCCTGTGGCTGACCCCTCCCTGCAACCGCGGCAGACCGGAGGGGAAGGAAAGCGCAAAGGACACTCTTGCGCCGAGTTCCGGATCCGACCATGAAAGAAAGTGACTCGTTCAAGTTCTGCCCCTTGTGCGGGGGCGGGCTGGAGGTCAGGTCCCTCAAGGAAGGCGAGCCCGACAGGCTGGTCTGTACCGCCTGCCGGAGCCCTCACTACCTGGACCCCAAGCTCGTCTCCTGCTCCATAGTGGAGACCGGCGGCGGGATAGTGCTCCTGAGGCGGGGGATCCGGCCCGGTGCCGGCCTTTGGGTCATGCCGGGTGGCTTCGTGGACAGAGGCGAGACAGTGGAAGGGGCCGCGATCAGGGAGACCAGGGAGGAGTGCGGGCTGGAGATCAGGATATCCGGCCTGCTGGGGGTGTACTCCTATCCGGGGGAGCCGGTGGTGGTGGTGGCCTTCAGGGCGGCCAGGGCGGCGGGGGAGCTGGTGGCCGGGGACGAGACCCTGGAATCCCGCATATACAAGCCCGAGGACATCCCCTGGGAGGCCCTTGCATTCCCAAGCACCAGGGATGCCTTGGTTACATACTTGGAGGAAAAGGGTCAGCAATGGAGCTGAGACCGGAGAGAATAGCCGATCTGGGGGCCGAGGAGCGGCGGTCGCTGATCAGACGGTCCATGGAGGACATATCCTCGATCTACGATTATGTGCGGGATCTGGTAAGGGACGTAAGAGAGAGGGGCGACCGGGCGGTGATCGAGGGCCATCTGGGGATGGACCAGGCGCTTTCCCTGCAAACCCTGGAGATAACAGGAGACGAGATCAAGGACGCCTACAAGAGGGTGGAGAGCGACGTGGTGGAAGCCCTCAGGGCCGCCGCCCGCAACATCACCGCGTTCCACCGGGCTCAACTGGAAAGATCCATGTGGTCGGTGGAAGTCGCACCGGGCATTCTGGCCGGCAGGGTCACCAGGCCCATTGAGAGCGTGGGCTGCTATATCCCGGGCGGGCGGGCGGCCTACCCCAGCACCACCCTGATGACCGTCCTCCCCGCCAGGGCGGCCGGGGTGGACCTGGTCTCGGCGGCCACCCCCCCGGACCGCGGGGGAGCGGTGGCCACGGAGACGCTTGTCGCTCTGGACATAGCCGGGTGCGACCGGATCTTTCGCATGGGCGGTCCGTGGGCTGTGGCCGCCCTGGCTTACGGGACCGAGTCCGTACCCGGGGTGGACAAGATCGTAGGACCCGGCAACAAATACGTTACCGCCGCCAAGATGGCGGTCTTCGGGGAGGTGGGGATCGACTCCCCGGCCGGGCCGAGCGAGTCCCTGATACTGGCGGACGATACCGCGGAGTGCGAGTGGGTATCACTGGACTTCCTCAGCCAGACCGAGCACGACCCGGATTCCGCGGCGATCCTGGCGACCACGTCCGAGGACCTGGCGCTCGGGGTGTGCGAGTGGATCAACAAGGCGCTGGGCTCCCTTCCCAGGCGGGAGATAGTGGAGCGGTCCTTGTCCTCCCACTGCCGCGTCCTCCTGGCAAGTGATATGGATGAGGCCGTGGATTTCGCCAATGAGTACGCGCCGGAGCACCTCCAGCTGGTCTGCAGGGACCCCTTTATCGTCCTCAACCGGATCAGACACGCGGGCTCCATATTCCTGGGGCCTTACGCCCCGGTGCCGGCCGGCGACTATGCCTCGGGCACCAACCACGTGCTCCCCACCGGCCGGGCCGCGCGCATGTTCTCCGGCCTCTCGGTGGACGACTTTCTCAAGCGGCCCACTTTCCAGTACCTGAGCCGCGAGGGCCTGAGGAGCATCCAAGGAACGGTCACCACCCTGGCCGAGGCCGAGGGCTTGTTGCTCCACGCCCGCGCGGTCAGGGCCAGGTTCTCGTGACGATCGAAGCAGGGGCCCAACGGCCTTGAACTGTGTGACCATCCATGCTAAAGACGACCTCGCAAGGAGCTTTCCAGGGTCGTCGTTCGCTTCTCAACCAAGAAAAGGAGGGCAAGGCTTATGGCGGAGATCAAAGGCTACAACATGCCGGACGAGCTCTACTACCACGAGGAGCATAGCTGGGCCCGGGTGGACGGAAACAGAGTCACGGTGGGCATGAACGACTTCTTCCAGAAGGAAGCCGGGGACATCGTGTTCGTGGACCTCCCTGAGGAGGAGGAAGAGGTGAGCCAGGGCGAGGTCTGCGGGAAGATTCAATCCAGGAAGTGGATCGGGAAGCTGGTGGCCCCGGTATCCGGCGAGATAGTGGAGGTGAACGAGGACCTCGAGGAGGACACCAGCCTGATCAACTCAGACCCCTACGGCAAGGGCTGGATCCTGGTGATAGAGGCAGAGGACCTGGAATCCGAGCTGGAGAACCTGATGCAGGGACAGGCGCTGGCCGATTTCCTGGAAAAGGAGATACGGCGGGCCGAGGAGGAAAAGGCCAAGGGTTAGCCGGATCATGAGCGAGACGTGGCGTTTTTTCAGGGATTGGGGCCGTCCGCTTTCCACCGCGGAGGGGCTGGCCGTGGACGACACCCTGCCCCGATCGGTGGAGGAGCAAGGCTCACCGCCCGTCCTTCACCTCTACAGCTTCGTCCCCTCGGCCATAGCGGGCAAGTACCAGGACATTGAAGCGGCCCTGGACCTGGAGCGGTGCGAGGCCCGGGGGATCGAGTACAACCGCCGGAGCACCGGCGGGGGCACGGTGATAATGGGGCCCGACGTGGTCTCGCTGGGCCTGGGCATCAACATGGACCACCCCGGACTGGGAGGCGGCGGCGTAGCCGGGGTCTTTGCATCCCTCAGCAAGGCCCTGGCCGGTGCCTTGGAGCAGTTCGGAATCAGGGCGGCCTTTCGGCCCAAGAACGATCTTGAGGTGGAAGGCCGAAAGATTGCGGGGCTCTCGGCCGCCTCCGAGGCCGGCAAGAGCCTCCTCTTCCACACCTCCCTGCTGGTGGATTTCGATCTCGAACTCATGTCCGATATCATGCGGACGCCGGCTGCCAAGCTGAGCGACAAGGGCTACAACTGCTTCAGCAGGCGTATGACCACGGTGAGGGAGGAAGCGGGCCGGGACGTGGAGGTGGACGAAGTGATAGAGGCCGTGGCCGTGGCCTTTGAGGAGCACTTCGGGATCCGGTTCCGGCCGGACGGGCCGGACACATGGGAGAGAAGGACCATCTGCGGGTTGATGGAGGAGAGATACACCAACCGGGAGTGGGTCTTTTCCTACAAGCACCCGCGCTCGCGAATGGGCGTGGGAAGGCTAAAGACCCCGGGAGGGCTCCTGGAGATATATCTCTCCCTGGCCGGGGCCTCCATAGAGAACGTGGTTATAACAGGGGACTTCTTCTCCACCACCGGGGACGTCAATCTACTGGAGAGCGCCCTCAGGTGGACCACCGCCCAGGAGCAAAGGATCTCGGAGAACCTGAGCCGGGTGTGGCGGGAGGACATGATATACGGGGTGGACGTCCCCACCTTGACAAAGGCCGTGCTCCTGGCCAAGGAAAACCAGGTGCGGCTCTGAGGACTGGATTGAAATGCCGGGCGTTTCTATTTTGCAAAGGACGGATGCCGAAAGGGTGAGGCCCGCCGCAGAGGCGCGGAGCCCGGAGGCGGTCAAGATAAGCCTCGCCTCGGCCATCTCCCTGGGCCTGGCCCGGGGCCGAATGTACAGGGGCGCGGTCAACCGCTGCGTGAACCTCCTGGTCCACTACCCCGAAGGGTGCTCGGCCAATTGCGCCTACTGCGGTCTGGCCGACAAGCGCCCGGGCAGGTACCGGGACAAGAGCTTCATCCACGTGGCATGGCCGGTCTTTCATATGGACGAAATCGTGGAGGCGATCCAGGCCGCACCGGGCTATGTAAAGCGCACCTGCATATCCATGATCACCAACGGAAGATGCCGCAAGGACACAATCTACATGGCCGAGCGGCTGACCCGGGAGACAGACCCGCCCCTTTCCGTCCTGATCAGCCCCACGCTGCTGGAAAAGGACGACCTCAAGGCCCTGAGGGATGCCGGAGCGGACAAGATAGGAGTCGCATTGGACCTCGCTACGCCGGAGCTCTTCGACCGGTACCGGGGAACAGGCGTCTCCGGCCCCCACCGCTGGGACAAATACTGGCGGATCCTGGAGCAGGGTCTTGAAATCTTCGGCCCCACAAACGTGGGGGCGCACCTCATGGTCGGGATGGGAGAGACAGAGGAGCAGATGGTTACACTAATGGAGAGGCTTTGGGGCATGGGTGCGGCCAATCACCTCTTCTCCTTCCTGGCCGAGGAGGACTCCGCCCTGGCCGACCGCCCTCAGCCCCCTTGGCCCGTATACCTGAGGGTTCAACTCGCCCGATACCTTATAGAAGAAGGAATCGCAGGCACCGGGGACATGACCTTCGACCCCAGGGGCCGCATCAGGGACTTCGGGCTGCCCCGGGAAGAGCTCACGGAGATAATAGGCCTCAGCACCCCGTTCATGACCACCGGCTGCCTGGGCCCGGACGGAGAGGTGGCGTGCAACCGCCCGTTCGGCAACTGCCTCCCGGACGTCCGCCAGTGGAACTACCCCTACCTGCCGAACCACGAGGAGACCGAGCTGATCAAACGGCACATCATGGATCTCCAGAAAATCCCTTTGACAGAATCATTTTGACATGATATGTATTAAAGTTTACGGGGCCGTTAGCTCAGCCAGGTAGAGCAGCGGACTTTTAATCCGTTGGCCACAGGTTCGATTCCTGTACGGCCCACCAGAGAGCAAACGGGCCTCGACAGACGCCCGAGCGGCACTTGACATATATGGACTTTGACGGGATGACCTCCCGGCGATGGCCATAACCGCAGTCCTTCCTACAACTGCGTCCCCATCGTCTAGCCAGGTCCAGGACACCGGCCTTTCACGCCGGCGACAGGGGTTCAAATCCCCTTGGGGACGCCAAATAATTTCAAGGAGTTGCGCGATGTGCAGCCCCTTTTTTATTCCACCCCGTTTCGATTTCCAACCCTATTTCCAACCCTGGAAAGGGATTGACACCCAGGCTCAACCGCAGTAGACTCTCTTCAAAATCATGAAGAGTGGCGCGAGGGAACTGGCCCGATGACCGCCCGCCAACCTGCTCCGCAAGGTGGTAATGCCAGCCCTGCTTCAGGGATCCATGAGGTCGGCAAATGGCAAACGGAAGCGCCTACAGACCTCCCCATAGCGGGAGGTTTTCCTGTCTCTGGGGTAGAGCCCCCCCCCTTATAGACCTTCTCAGCATTCCCGGTTACCGCTGGGCTGAATCGAGGGCACCGCCCAATCCCTGGGCATGGACTCCGGAATCCGGCCGGAGGCAATGAGCATGCTCTCTCCAGCCCTCGCCAATCCGATAACGCTCGCAAAAAGGAGAAGGAAAAATGTTTGATGAAGACCTGGATCAAGAAGAGACGAGCTTTGCCTGTGACAGACTGAGCGACGACGTCCTCCAGGAGGAATACAACGAATGGCTCGAGCAGGCATCAGACGAGGAGATCGAGAAGATGGCCAATAAGGCGGCCGAGGCCCTGATCAGGCGCTTTCCCGAGCTCGGCGGCAATGATGATCGATCTCCGGGGGGTGTATCCGACGAGGATCCTCCTCCCTATCCTTCCGGAAACTCGGATACGGACGAGGAGCATCAGGAAGAGGACCCGCCGGCCGAGGCCCTTGATGACGACGAGTGGATTGCCTCGATCACGGGGCATTTCAGTCTGACCGACACCTTGGCGAGCGATCTCCGCCAGGCCTTCCCCGGCCTCTCCGAGGAGGATCTGAAGAAGTATCTGGACGGCCTATAATGGGGATCGTGAGGGTGTCCGCATCCTCTAATACGACCCTGAGTGCTTTGGCGCAACTGCTCCTGGCGTAGGGGACGCGGACGCCCTCTCCTATCCAAGCGGGGCGATTTCCCCTACAGGGTGGCCATCAAACCTTCACTGGGAGGCCGCTGCATCCCGGGAGGGGTGAGAGCTGCATGAGAGGCGATTCTCGGCAGACGCTTCCATGGGAACAGGCTCGTTCGCCGGGGGGACAAGGGACGTTTCCATAGTATACTGGTTGCTCTTGTGATTGAATAATCCGGCTCGCAGCCAACTTGTAGCTTGATTTTGTGATTTTGGGAGGGTAGTATAGCCACCAAACTGCACTTTTTTCTGGGATTCAAATAGGCTTTTTGCCGTCTGTGCGAGGGAGCCATGTCCCGAGGCGCGCTCCAAGCCCCATTTCTCATGAGAGAGGTGGGGTTTTTGCTTTTGCGGCCTATATAAAGACATGGCGATTAGGTGAATGGTTGTAGGGTGAATATGCAATAGGGTGACTTGCCGGCATTCATCACGACTCATTGCTAAATTGGTTTGGGGGTTTCTGCCCGAATAACAAGTTTGTCGGCTTTGGGAATTGGTTGTCCGAGTAATCTCCTTTCAAACGGAGTAATCAAGAAGCCACATATTTACTTGTTATCCGGGCTGTTCACTACCCAGAATGACCAGGAAAGCTGGATTCAAGTGCTTCTTTCGCTGCTTGCACTAAAAATGAGGATCGGGACATCCCGTGTTTTTTTGCCGCGGCATCGATCTGCTTCAGAGTCATTTCAGGCAGCGTAATATTCACACGTACCGTCCTAGGCTTTGCACCAGGGACCGAAACTACTAGATAGGCGGTCGCATCGGCATAATCTGAATCCGCCATGATATCTTCCAAGCGGGAGGGGGTTGGCAATTGCTCTCCATCCTCCAGCAAACCTTGAATATGAAGGGACAAGGCATCTTGCGCCATATCCTTGGCTTCGTCAATGTCCTTCCCGGCCGTGATGCACCCCTGAAAGTCGGGAAATGAGACACCGAAATCGGTCGCGTCCTCTTTGTGGACGACTGCAATAAAATTCGCCATGGCATACCTCAATTGAACTCGATCCCAGATTGGCGTTCTATGCTCTTGAGGGTGCCAACCGGGATATCCTTTTTCGGATGCGGGACCGTGACCCGCCCTTTTCGTTGAGCGTGGCTGAATTGAAGGTGGCTACCGGACTTAGCCACTTCTTGCCATCCATGCATTTTGAGCGCTTTGATGATCGTCCGGCTGTCCATGGTGTGTATTGATACACATTTCCCGTTGGTTTGTCAAGCTGAAATGTATCGGATAACATGAGGCTCAAGCGGACGCTCCTTCATCGCGGCCCTCTAGCCTCTGAGTTGAGGTATTGCTCTGCAATCCTTCTGATTTTGTTCCCCGCCGATTTTCGAGCTTACGATAAGGATTCTGCATAAAACTCTGCTGGTTTTTTCACCGTCGACATCGCGCATGATTCCAAAGGCAATACCATATACTAACCAAGATTATCAGCAACGGCCAACCGGGAGCCGCCCGAGCGGCCGTTGACGCAGCCATCGAACTCGTCACCCCCCACGAGGGCCGGACCCCCAAAGGGTACCCCGCCGAAGCCGGGCCCCTGGTGGAGCGATACAACCTGACTGAGGTGCCCACGAAGGACTATGCGGATTGCACAAGGCAGAACATCCTCGATTCCGATGGTACCGTCATCTACTCGCACGGCGAACTCGGGGGCCAATCAAAGCTCACTGCGGACATGGCCACAGAACTCAGGCGGCCCTTCCTTCATATCGACCTCCAGAAGGAGCTGATTGCCGGAGCCGCAAAGGTGCTCTCTGTGTGGACAGAACTCCACAAGATAGCGGTTCTCAATGTCACGGGACCCACGGCCAGCGAGGACCCTCAGATATACGAGAAGGTGAAAACCGTGATGGAGGTCGCCCTGGTGCTCTTAAGGGGGCAGAAGAGGTGGCAAGCAATGGAGTCAGGCCATCCTACTCACTGACCTTATGAACTCGAAGAATCCCACCCATGGAGGATCCGGAAGGAGCAAAGTGGGGGGGCTGCTTAGTGTCTCATGGCCTCTTTGGGATGGACAAGAAGGCTCTGGAGACATTAAGGTGTCATCCGCATGTGAATATTTCGGGTCCATAAGGAGGGGGGTATGTCTCTTCCCACGATATTTGATATATGCATGCCGCGACAGGACGTCCTCGACCATTCCTTCACAGAGGCTGACTTTGCCGCTGACTTGGCGGCAGTGCTGCGAGAAGACGGCCCCGAGGAGTATCGCGACCCGGCCAAGTTTTTCGCCCGCACCTATCCTACCGAGGGCCTCAAGACCTTGCTTCGCAGTGTCTGCTCCCGGCTGACCGGAGGTGGAGAGAGTATAGCGCCGATCTTCCGCCTGGACACAAACTACGGAGGCGGCAAGACTCACGCCTTGATCGCCCTTGCCCATGCTGCCAAAGGCATGCAGGGGGTGTCTAACGCCTCAGAGTTCATCGATCCGGCTAAGCTGCCTTCGGGGCCCGTCCGGGTGGCGTCCTTTGACGGCGAGAATGCCGACCCTTACAACGGCAATCCGCTTGAGGGGGACCTAAGGGCATACACTCCTTGGGGAGAGATTGCCTATGCGCTTGCCGGCCGAGAGGGCTATGAGAGGGTCAGGAGGAGCGATGAGGCCAGGGGTGCTCCCGGGGCGGGGACCATCAAGGAGCTTTTCGGGAGCGAGCCCACACTGATTCTTTTGGATGAGCTCTCCGTCTACCTGCGGAAGCTCAAGTCGAGCGACATCAGGAGGGATCAGCTCACCGCCTTCCTCACAAGCCTCTTCAAGGCGGTGGAAAGCTTTCCCAGGGCCGCGGTGGTTTACACCTTGGCCATCGGCAAGGGCGGGGTGGCCACGGATGCCTACCGCCAGGAGAACATGGAGATTGCCGACGCAATGGCCGAGGCGGAAAGCGTATCGGCCCGAAAGGCCACCCTGCTTGACCCCACCGAGGAAGACGAGACGGTGAGAGTGCTCCAGCGCCGTCTTTTCGAGCAAGTGGATCAGACCAGAGTGGATCAGGTGGTGGAGGCCTTCAAGCGGATATGGGGCCACAACAAGCCCCTGCTGCCCTCTGTCGGGGCGACCGATACGCGCATGGAGGACATGAAAGACGGCTTCCCCTTCCACCCGGAGCTCATCGCCACCCTCAGGAACAAGACCGCGACCTTGAGCAATTTCCAGCGCGTCCGAGGGATGTTGCGGATCCTGGGGCGCACGGTGGGCCGCCTGTGGGCTAAGCGCCCGGGCAATACCTTTGCCATTCATCTTCACCACATTGATCCCGGGTTCGAGCCTATCCGCCAGGAGATCGTAACCCGCCTGGGGCAGAGCCATCTCCTGCCTGCCCTGCGGGCCGACGTGGCAGCTGCCGAGGGTGAGCAGCCCTCCCTGGCCGAGCAGCTTGATGCTGACCACTACGGCGGCCTTATGCCTTATGCCTCCATGGCGGCCCGCACCATCTTCTTTCACACGCTGGCTTTCAATGACCAGCTCAAGGGGGCCTCGCGAGAGGAGATTCGATATTCCATAATCGGCCCGGAGCGCGACATCAGCTTCATTGATGATGCCACAACCCGCTTCATACAGCAGTCCGCTTATCTTGACGACCGGCCCAATGTCCCTTTGCGCTTCCAGGCCGAGGCCAACCTGACGCAGATCATCAAGCGCCAGGAAGACAACGTGGACAAGACCGAGGTCCGGGCCCAGCTAAACGACCGCATCCGGGATATCTACTGCGGCAAGGTGATCACCTTCAACCCTGTTTCCTTCCCCGGCGGCCCCTATGACGTACCCGATGACACCTCCCAGGGGCGTCCTTCCCTGGTGGTGATCGGGTATGACGCAGCAGACATATCGGGCCAGACCCTGGAGATCCCAGAGCTGGTGGAGCGCATCTACCGTCACCACGGCTCGGCCGGGGACATACGGATCAACCGCAACAACCTGGTCTTCCTCCTTGCCGACAGTGACCGAAAGGAACAAATGCGCCGGATGATGCGCCGCCACCTGGCCCTACAAGACCTTCTGCGACGAGAGCGCCTGGAGGAACTGGCCGAGCACCAGCAGAACAAGATGCGCGAGTTGGCGAAGCGCTCTGAGCAGGAGCTGGCCCTGGCCATCCAACAGTGTTACCGCCACGTCCTCTACCCCTCCAAGAACCGGGTGGAGGGTGCAAGGGTGGATCTTGCCCATGCGGCCATAGAGGTCCACACAGCCTCTCAGACCCCGGGCGACGGGCAGAAGCATGTGATCCAGGTGCTGCGCGACAGTAAGAAGCTGCGCCTGCCGGAAGACGACCCAGACAGCCCGAGCTACGTGCGAGACAAGACCCCCTTGAAGAAGGGAGGCCTCACCACCGCCGGGCTCAGGCGGGAGTTTTCCCGCGACCCGGCCTTGCCCATGCTGGTGGGAGATGATGTCTTTTTGCGGGGATTGCGCCAGGGAATAGAACAGGGCACATACGTCTACCAGAGCGGCGATCTGATCTGGGCACAGGGGATGCCTCCTGTAGAGATGAAGATTGACGAGAACTCCATGGTCTACACCTCTGAGTACTCCAGGGAGCATGGTATTTGGCCGAAGCCCGAGCCTCCTAAGCCCCCGCCCCCCTTTCCGGAGCCCGGTCCAGCTCCTGGTGCTGAGGAAAAGCCTGGTGTGAAACCCCCGGAGGCAGCCGAGGGAGGCGGTGGGCCTTTTCCCCCTCCTCAGCCCCCGCCAGTGGGCGATGTCTCGGCCGAAGGGCCGCTCAAGGAAGCCCTGTCCAGCCTGTGGGAAAAGGCGCGCAGCTCCAATATGGGGAACGTGGGGCTCCTCTCATTGCAGCTCTATGATCACTCGGACGGCTTCAAAGTCATGGTCCTGGCGAGCGGCATCCCCGGTGCCGCCAAGGTGGCCTCCATCAGGGGAGCGTATGAGACCACTGCCGGGGGTGAGCTCTCACTCGAGTTCAAAGGACCTGTTGACGATGCCCACCCCATAAAGGACTTCCTGGAGCCCCAGCTCAGGGCCGCCAAGGAGAAGGATTTCAAGGTGACCATCTCTATCGAATTCAACGACGGCCTGGACCTCTCCGGCGATGAGCCCGAGAAGCTCACAGATCGCTTGGGTAAATTCGGGAGTGGGGCGGCCTATGTCTCGGCCTCGGCCAAGGGAGGCGGGGCATGAGCCTGGTGGTAAAGCGGGAGCCTGGAACCGCTCCTGTCTACGAGCTCAGGGTGCGCCGGAACCCCTCGGTCGGTCTGGGCTTGGAGATATGGCAGCGACCCTCGCCCAACTCCCCTCAACTGAAAGAGCCTCTTTATATAGCGGGCCTCAAGGGGCGCAACCTTTCTCTCGTGGAGCATCGCGTCCTCAGGCAGCTCTCCAAGGCCGGCGTTGACCTGGGCGGGTTGCGGCTTAACCATCGCCGCACCTATCCCCTGGATGAAGATCTGGCCCTTTCCCTGGGGCTGATGTTTCGTGCCCTGGCCCCCATGCGGAGCCGCGACAACATGCGCATGGTGGCCGAGGGTATAGAGGCCATGGGCCGCGAGGAGGCCGCATACTGGCTGGGGATGGCCATGCATCGCAAGTACCCGCGCCGAGTACTGATGGCCCTTAGGTTCCTGCTGATCGACCCCAAACAGAAGAAACGGACTTGAGATGACCGAGCGCCTTATAGAGAAGTGGCTGCCCATTGCTGAGTTGGGTGAAGAGAGCATACGGGAGCGTCGCTCGATGACAGCCCTCCCACCTACTTACTACCTCCACGTATGGTGGGCGCGACGGCCCCTGGTGGCCTCGCGCGCGGCGGTCTTGGCCTCGGTGCTGCCGGCCGATGCCGACCAGGACAGGTTTATGCACGCTCTGGGGATTCATGGGGATCCGATCAAGACCAAGCGACAGCTTGAACACGCCAAGAGGACTGGAGAAAACCTTGGCCTCAACCCGTATGGTTACAAACGTGCCTTCCAATACCATCCAGACAAGGATGAGAAGGAGTGGATCAAGTACGAGACAGGGCGACTAGGTCTCCAGGACCTCCTAGTGCTTGATCCCACTGCCGGTGGGGGCAGTATTCCTTTCGAATCAACGCGCTTAGGAATCGCCAGCTTGGCCAACGACCTCAACCCGGTGGCCGGGCTTGTTTTAAGGGCAACTATCGAAGCGCCCATGCGCCATGGCCTTGATGTGCTCTACCAGTTCAATCGCCTTTCTAAGCGCTTCTTAGAATTGGCTGAGCCTAGATTCCGGGGTGTATTTCCGCCAGAGCCCGAAGATGCCCAAGTGCTTGGCTACCTCTGGAGCCGCACAATAACCTGTCCTTACTGCGACGGCCTTATCCCGCTTTCTCCCAACTGGCGTCTTGCTCCGGACGGCACCGGCGTGCGCTTGCACCCGAGCACCGGTCCTGGCGAGCGGCGTTGCTCCTTCGAGATCGTCAAGAAGGCCGAAGAGCAGTCGGAGGGGACCGTCACCGGCGGCAATGCCACATGCCCCTTCCCCGATTGCGGCCGTGTGGTGGACGGCTCCGAGGTCAAGCGGCAAGCCCAGGCCGGGGGTATGGGCGAGCAGCTCTATGCCGTCGTCTACAAGAAGCGGGTGGAGACCCGTACCAAGAACGGAAAGGTCCGCGAGAAGTGGGTGCGGGGCTACCGGGCCCCTCGGGAGGAGGACGACAACTCAGATGCGATTAGGAAGGTCCTGGCCCAGAAGCTGCCCGAGTGGGAGGCCCTGGATATGGTGCCAACTGAGACATACAACTATATGTACTCTGACCGCTCCAAGGTGTATGGAGTGGATTTTTGGCGCGACCTCTTTTCCCCCCGCCAGCTCCTGGGCCACTGCACCAGTGTGGAGGTCTACCGCGAACTCCTGGAGAAGGCCACGGCCGAGGCCGGGGGCGAGCTACCAGAAGCGACCAAGGCCGCCTTAGGGTATTTGGCTTTGGGGTTGGATAAGCTCAGAGACTACAACTCCCGTATGACTCGCTGGCACAGCTCCCGACAGGTGATGGTGAACACTTTCGACAGGCATGATTTCTCATTCAAGTGGTCTTACGCCGAGATGGCTCCCCTCATAGTAGGCTTGGGCTATGACTGGGCCCTGGAGCAGACGGCCAAGTGTATAGCCGAGCTGGTGGAACTGGCCCGTCCTGATATAGACGTAAAGAAGGCCCTCAAGCACCCCGACCAGGTCTCCATGCCCAACGGCAACTTCTCACCCCCTCACGTCACCGTGACGTGCAAGTCAGCCGACGGCCTGGACCACCTTGGTGATGCCTCGGTGGACGTGGTGGTCATGGACCCCCCTTACTACGACAACGTGATGTACGCCGAGCTGTCCGATTTTTTCTACGTATGGCTCAAGCGCACCGCCGGATATGTTTACCCCGAGTTCTTCCGGAGGCCGCTGACCGACAAGGAACAGGAGGCCGTGGCCAACCCGGCCCACTTCAGGGGGCAAAAGGGGGCCAAGATGCTCGCTTACAAGGAGTACCGCGACCGCATGGCCGCGATCTTCTCCGAGAGCAGGCGGGTGCTCAAGCCCGCCGGTGTCATGACCCTTATGTTCACCCACAAGGCGACCGGCGCATGGGACGCCCTTACCACCGGACTCATGGAGGCGGGCTTTGTGATAACCGCCAGTTGGCCTGTAAACACAGAGGCTGAAGGGTCCATGCACATCAAGGACAAGTCTGCTGCAAACAGCACGGTCTTCCTGGTCTGCCGCCCGCGCCCGGAGCGGGCCGATGACGTCGATGTCCCCTACTGGGAAGACCTGGAGCCCAGAGTGAGAACAGCCGTACGCGGGCGCATCAAGGACTTTCAGGGGGCCGGCATCCGGGGTGTGGATCTATATCTCTCGGCATTCGGTCCCGCTCTCCAGGAGTTCTCTCGGCACTGGCCCGTCAAGAGGGGTACTCCAAGGGAGCGTCCTGCCGATCTTCAGCGCAAGAGACAGCTTGAGTTTCTCGAAGAGGAGTTCGACCCCTATGTCGCCACCCCGGAGGACGCCCTGGACGCAGCCCGGCGTGAGGTCAAACGCTGGCGGCTCGAGCAGTTGACCAACGTCCAGCGCCGGGGAGAGCTTGATCCCCTTACGGAGTGGTTTGTGCTGGCCTGGGACGCCTTCAAGGCCCCTCAGTTCCCATATGATGAAGCCCTGCGCCTGGCCCGGGCCGTAGGGGTGGATATGGACACGCAGGTCATAAAGACCCTGGCAGGGAAGAAGACGAGCTCTGTAATTATGTGGGACGCCTCGACCCGTGCGGCAAAGGGCGCCCTGGGGCCGGCAGACGGCAGCCGCTCCATGCTGGACGCCCTTCACCACGCGGCTCATATGGCCCGGACCCGCACCTTGAATGCAGCCAAAGATCTGATCGACCAGACCGGATTGGCGGCCGAGCCCCGCTTTCTCACGGCGCTGGAGGCGGTTCTGGAGGTGCTGCCGCCTTCTCGGGCCTATACAGGCCTGGACCCTGCCAGGGCCGCCGAGCCGGCCGCGAGCGACTTCGAGGCCTTGGAGAGCCTGCGCCGCCTGGCCTTCAGTGAGGAGGTGGATGAGCCACAGCAGCTCTCCTTCTTGAGGGAAGAAGGGAGAGCCTAATGATTTCCGGGGAGGAGTGATCGTGGCCTGCTTGGCCGACCGGAAATGGGAGACCTACTACGCACCTGGTTATGCCGACCTGGTCCGTGACTTCTACGAGCCCGCCCTCGCCTGCGCTGTTCGCTATGACCGCTCCACGGGCTACTTCAACGCCCCGGCTCTGGCCTTGGCCATGCGCGGGCTGGAGGGCCTCATTGCCAACCAGGGCCATATGCGGCTGCTGGTGGGCTGCACCCTGGATCAGGCCGAGGTCGAGGCGATAGAGAAGGGCTATACCCTGAGAGATACGGTGGAAGCCCACCTGCTTGAGATACCCCTGGAGGCGCCGGACCAGGCCGCCTACGAGGCCCTGGAGCTCCTTGCCTGGATGGTCGCCAAGGGATACCTGGAGGTCAAGGTGGCGGTGCCCTGCGACTCGTCCCGGCGGCCTTTGCCTTCGGTGGGGATATTCCACGCAAAGGCCGGGATCATTGAAGACAAGGTGGGCGAGAGGCTGGTCTTCAGCGGCAGCATAAACGAGACCGTCTCCGGGTGGCTGCACAATTACGAGGCCTTTCATGTTTTCACCAGCTGGGAGGGCGGCGAGAAGCATGTAGATGCAGAAGAGCGCGAGTTTCAGGCCCTGTGGGCGGATAAATCCAAGCATGTTGTGGTTATTGACGTTCCGGCGGCCAAGCGGGACCAGCTGCTCCAGTTCATGCCCAAGGACGACAAGCCCGCCCGCATCAAGCGGTTGGAGGAGTCTGCCAAGGACAATATGCTTTCGTCTCCTCCGGAGGAAGAGCAGCCTGATCCAGAGCCTCCAGTCTCTGAGGCAAATCCCCGACGGGTGGTGTGGTCGTTCCTGCGCATTGCTCCCCGATTGCCCGAGGGCGGTGAGCGCGTGGGAGAGGCTACTTCGGCCGTCACTCCCTGGCCCCACCAGGTGCGAGCCTTTGAGCGGATGTACCGGAAATGGCCCCCGCGGCTCCTTATAGCCGATGAGGTGGGTCTAGGAAAAACCATCCAGGCGGGCATGCTCCTCAGGCAGGCCTGGCTGGCCGGGCGGGCAAAGCGGGTGCTTATCCTGGCTCCCAAGGCCCTTCTGGGCCAGTGGCAGATAGAGCTCAGGGAAAAATTCAATCTCAACTGGCCGATCTACGACGGCAACCGCCTGACCTGGTGCCAGGCCCCCGGCCTTCGTGGTCCCATCTCCCGCACTGTAACCAGCGAAGCCTGGCACCATGAGCCCTTTGTCATCACCTCGAGTCAGTTGATGCGCCGACGAGACCGCGCCCAAGAGCTTCTCCATGGAGCCGAGCCCTGGGACCTGGTGGCGCTGGATGAGGCCCACCACGCCCGCAGACGCGCGGGAGGCCTGGGCCAGGACGACCGGCCCAACCAGCTCCTGCGCCTGATGCGGGAGCTGCGGGACTGTACCCAAGGGCTGATCCTCCTCACCGCCACCCCCATGCAGGTAAGCCCGGTGGAGGTCTGGGATCTCCTCGACCTCTTGGGACTCCCCCCGGCATGGGAAAAGGAGGCCTTCCTTAAGTATTTCGAGACAGCGGCCAAGCCCAGCCCTTCTCATGAAGAGATGCGGTACCTTGCAGGTCTCTTTCGTTCTGTTGAGGCCTCCTTCGGTGCGGTCGCGCCCGAGGAGGCAAAGCTCGTTACCGGAATCGAGAGCAACCTCAAGGTGAAAAAGCTGATCGGGGCGCTCCATGACGAGTCCTCCATACCAATAAAACAACTGAGCAGCGAAGAGCGAAAGGCCGTCTTGAGGCTTCTCAAGGCCAACACTCCTGTCCGGAGGCTCATCTCCCGCCATACCCGAAGGCTCCTGCGCCGCTATTATGAGGCCGGCAAGATATCGACCCCTATCCCGGCCCGGGAGGTGGCTGACCGCTTTGTATCGCTCTCCGAACAGGAGGCCCAGGTCTATGCGGCTATGGAGGATTACATCAGCAGCACCTATAACAACGCCTCCCAGGAACGCCGCACTGCGGTGGGCTTTGTCATGACCGTTTACCGCCGCCGCCTGGCCAGCAGCTTTTACTCCCTGGCCAACACGCTCAATAAGCGTCTTGCGGCCCTCAAGCCCGGTCCCGCTTCCCTAATGGACCCTGCCCGGATCGAGGAAGATCTCTCCGATGACGAGGTCCAGCCCGAGATCATGGACGTCGAGACAGCTCAGGAACTGGAGGCCGAGGCCCTCACCGCTGAGGAGATAGGCGATCTCCAGGGCCTTCTGGAATCGGTGCGCCGCCTGCCCACCGATACCAAGGCCACCGCCCTCCTGGAGGCCGTCAACGAGGTGCGCGCAGACGGCTACAGCCAGGTCATGGTCTTCACCCAGTACACAGACACCATGGACTTCCTGCGGGAGTTCCTGGTGAAGCATTCTTCCTTGCGGGTCATGTGTTTCTCCGGGAGGGGCGGGGAGGTACTTGGCAGCGACAGACGCTGGAATCCGGTCACCCGCGACGAGATCAAGCGGCGCTTCCAGGAGAGGTGGGCCGATATCCTGGTCTGTACCGATGCAGCCGCCGAGGGCCTGAACTTCCAGTTCTGCGGCGCACTGGTCAACTACGACATGCCCTGGAACCCCATGAAGGTGGAGCAACGCATCGGCCGAATCGACCGTATGGGCCAGAAGCACGACAAGGTCAGGATCGTGAATCTGCACTATGAAAACACGGTGGAGACCGATGTCTACCTGGCCCTTCGCGAGCGCATCAACTTGTTCGAGACCTTTGTGGGCGCGCTCCAGCCCATCCTGAGCCGGCTCCCAAGGGCCATAAGAGACGTGGCATTTACCGGCCGCGACGAGAGGGAACGCGAGAAAGCCGCCCTGGTGGACGACTTGGCCAGAGAGGCGAAGGAGGCCGAGCAGGCGAGCTTCGACATAGACGCGGTTACCGAGGGCGAGGTGGAGGAGCGCCCCCGGCCCCCCGCACTCTACGGCCTTACCGAGTTGGGCCGCATACTGACCCGGCCGGACTTGATGCCGCCCGGATGCGAAGTCAGCCCTGCCGGTACCAAGGATCACGCCTATCTCGCCCCGGGCATGGACGCACCGGTACGGGTCACAACAGCCGCCGACTTCTACGAGCAGCACGCAGACAGCGTGGAGCTGTGGTCCCCCGGATCCCCCCTGTTTCCCGACGTGGCTGAAGAAGGCACAGACGAGAATGTCAATCGGGAGAGATTTCTCATGGTGTTAGGCCAAGATTCTTGAACTGGGCCGGTATGCCGGCAGCAGGAAACAATGAGCCCGCATCCCTCGGGATTTCTAAATCCCCCGAGCAGGTTGTGAGAGCCTATAGGAGGAGCAGTTGGCAATCCAGATCGAGATCGCCTTTCGCCATCAAGACACTGCTTGGTGAAGACGAACCGCCCGCGGACACCGTTCTTGGGATCATGAAGGATTATCGTGAATACTAAGCGAGACCAGATCGAGGTGAGCGGCATCCAGGTGGAGGTAGTCAGGAAGCGCATCAAGAACCTCTACGTGCGCATCTACCCGCCGGAGGGAAGAGTGCGTGCAACCGTGCCTGTTGGCCTCAGTGATGAAGAAATCCGCTCGGCAATCGTGTCCCGCTCGGAGTGGATCCTGAGGCACCGGGAGAAGTTGAGCAAGGAGCCCCAACCCGGATACACGATGGATACGGGCGAGATCCACCATTTCCAAGGGCGTGGATATAGGCTTCAGGTGATTGAGCATCTCGGGCCGCCATCAGTCCGCATAGTCGATAACACGACCCTCCAGTTGATCGTGCGCCCTGGAACTGGGAGGGGCAAGCGGGAGGCGGTACTTCAGCAGTGGTATCGCCAGATGCTCCGGAAACGGATCCGGGAATTGATCCCCCAATGGCAACCTGTGATCGGGGTCGAAGTCGCCGATTGGGGCATCAAGAAGATGAAGACGCTCTGGGGCAGCTGTAATACCAGGGCGAGAAGGGTTTGGGTGAATCTGGAGCTGGCCAAGAAGCCGCCGGAGTGCCTCGAATACATCCTGGTCCATGAGATGCTCCACTTGCTCGAGCGTCACCACAACGAGCGATTCCGAGAACTCATGAACAAGCTCATGCCGCAGTGGCGGCTCCATCGTGACAAGCTGAACCAGACGCCCCTATCGCATGAGGACTGGAGCTACTAGCCGGCCGGGAGGGCATGGTAGCCTTCGACTCCTACAGCTCATTCGCATACACGCTCCGGATCTCCTCCGGCTGCACACATAGGTAGTCTAGCGTTTGCCGCTGCGTACTGTGATTGAAGCACACCATGAGCTCAGGCAGCCCGACCCCGAAAGTGACTCATTGGTGATACCCCCAGGTCTTCCGGAGCGTGTGGGAGCCGTAGTTGCCCTTGAGGTTAATCGCCCGGCACCACGACTTCACGAGCCTGTTCACACTCGGCGCGGTCAGAACGGCACCACGCTGGCTCCGGAAGAGGAGGTCCTGGTATGCCCCGGAGGCCAAGAGCGCTCTCACGGCCTCCACGCAGGCCTTGTTGAGGGTGATGCGGCGTGTCTTGCCGGTCTTGCGCTCATGGATCTCGATCTCGTCCATGGGCTTGAGGTTGAGTACCTGGCCGGCGCGGATGTTGAGGAGGTCGCTCGCGCGGAGGTTGGTGTTGATCCCCAGTGTGAATAGGGCCAGGTCACGGGGCTTGTCCTTCAGTAGCCGGCGGATGGTCGCGATGTCCCTCGTGGACCGGATGGGCTCGACCTTGATGCGGGAGCCTTTGGGCGGGTGGTTGGGGTTGCCTTTGGGTACGGCAATTCCTCCCGGTGAAAATGTTGAGTTTATCGAATATTATGCACTAAAGTTGGCGAGATCAGCTCTCGATCTGATCTACCCGGGGAGCCGTCATGAAGGATTCACCTGAGCTCTGCGACATGTGTGGACACCACGTTGCGATTCAGCAGAAGGCGCATATCGTTAAGGGCCGAAGAAGGGAGCGAACTTGATGATGCTGTGCCCAAGCTGTCACCTCATGTTCGACACGCACCTGAAACCCAAGATGTGCAAGGGCCTAAGGGATTAGGGAGTGTCGGGGCTCGCACCGTCGCGGGAGATGGCGATCTAGGAGGTGGCTGGCAAGAACGCCGCCGCAAGGATTAGGGCGACAGAAGACAAAAAAAGGCATCAAGCCGGGGGACGCTGAGGAACAGGTAGTCAGGTAGGTGAGAGCCAGAGGGGGTACAGCATGATCGAACAGGAAACGGTTGACATCCAGAGCCGGGATTTCTGGTTCAAGGTCGTCGAGATGCTCCAGCAGAACTGGGCACTGATCGAGGAGGATCCCGAAGGCGGCGTCACGGTGTATTTCATACACGATGGATCGGGCGTATTCGACCAGATGGATTTCACTTCGCGCGAGGAGGCTGGTGCCGCCCTCCGCCGGAACGGCTTCGAACGGTATGAGAAGGACGTGGAATGGCAGAAGTTCATCGCGCCGCCGCGGCCGCCGTTCTGGAAAGCTGCGCACCCGAACGGCCCGATTTACTCGTCCGGTCGGTTCTGGAGATACCCAGCATGTTGTGGTAGAGTAAGTGGTAGAGTGAGCGGCCGAAACGGCTCCGCAGCCGCTCCAGCACCTGGCCCCTGTGTTAGAAGCAGCTACACCTTCAGCCTCAAGGCCCACCATGGCGGTTCCAAAGAGACAACTCACCGAATGTGTATATGATCGATGTGGCTTTCGCATGCGGGAAGCTGCAGCTGCCGTCGAGGCCTTGCTGGAGCTGATCAAGTCGGAACTCGAATCCGGAGAGGACATCCTGATATCTGGCTTCGGGAAGTTCTACGTGAGGGATAAGCCCACAAGGCGGGGCCGGAACCCCCAGACAGGGGAGGAACTCACATTGGAGTCGCGGCGATTGGTGACGTTCAAGCCATCGGGGGTGCTGAGAAGGAAGCTGAATGGGCGGGGCTGATGTTACGTAGTAGGGTAATCCTCTACTGCTTCTGCTCTTTGGTATGGCATTACATCCGAAAGTGGTAACTCGTTACACATCTGCTGCCCCCTGAACGTTTGTGTCATACATAAGCCTCTGAAAATATTTTATTTCTCCCCTTTACCAGTTTTTGGCATTGCTATTGCGAAGATACTGAACGATGTCATATCCCAAACGTGAGGATCATGAAATGGAAGGAGCGCGGTGATGTGCATCTCAAAGTGGCCCTTGGTGCTGCTGATGGGATCGTAATGAAAAGTTAGGCACGAGATGCTTAATAGAGAATAACAAAACACATAAATTGACAAATGGAAAGGAGAAGTAACCATGTCAAAGACAACAAGACCTTTCCGTCGCTTGTTCCTTGCCTTCTGCCTTTCACTTATCTGCTTTCTCCTGGGCCGCGCTGAAGCCAGCATAATAGATGTCACGGGGGAAGGGGCGTTGCAAACAGCGGGACAGACCATTTCGGGTCAGTTCCAGGTAGATGGGACGTATGTCGGCTACGATCTTGAGCTGATCAGTGCAGATCTTGGTGACTCTTCTTACGATTCTTATGTCTCATGGAACGGGGAGGATCGATCAACATCCGCGGGGCTCTCCTGGGGAGACGGTGGCGCTAGCTGGGAAGTCCAATTCAACTTTACGAGACCGATTAACGCAATCTTCTCCCAAAACGGAGGGAGCGGGTGGGCGAACGAGCATTGGTCAGAATGGACGATCAATTGGGATGATCCCGGGGATACCAGGATTCTCGACCCGGATAATCAGCTGGACAACAAGTCGACGGGCGACGGGACCGCAACGTTCTCCATCTCCAGTAGACTAACCAATTCTTCTGCGACTTGGACTGTGGAAGGGCCCGCATCGAGCGGGTACACCATTTCGTGGGAGAACACCAGTTCTTCAGGTATTGGGACTGACGCGTTCGGATTCGATACATCCCAAACAACGCTTGCTCCGATCCCGGAGCCCTCCTCCGCGGCGCTTGTCACGACCGGCCTAGGCGTTATCGCCCTCGGTGCGCTCTTCGCCAGAAGAAGAGGTGTGGCCTGAGGCCCCCCGCCCGCATTCAACCCAAAAAAGATTCCGTCGTAAGAACCCCGAATCGCGAAATTCCGATTTCGCCCGCCCGGGGTCACGCGGCGTGGGCGAGGGGTTGGCCGTGAAATAATCCGTGGATTCTTGCCAGCACGCTCAAAATCGCAATACGGAGCCCTTGAGCACGGCCAGCCTTGGCCTTGGCGGCCTTGTCCCGCTCCGGTTCGATGTACCTCTTGATGTTGATGGCCAAGGACTTGCAGGTGACGGAAAGCGACCCTAACGATGCTAGCACCTGGTTATCTCTCGGTTACGCCTACGATGAATTCGTTACAACGAGGCTATCGAGGCCTATCGCCAGGCCATCCGCATGGACCCGGAGTATGCCAGCGCTTGGAATAGCCTGGCGCTATTCTGCGCCCTCTCCGGCAACCGGGGAGCCGCCCTAGATGCCGTCCAAGAATTGCGAAGGCTCGACCCGCAGAGCGCCGATGAGCTTTTCAACCTGATGGTACCGCCCTGATGGAAGCGATTCTGGGCTGAAACGAACCGGTTACCAGGTTCTGACTGTAAAAGACGGTGCCGAGGCCCTGGAGGCAATGGCGTCGCACAACGGCCCGGTACATTTGCTGCTGAGCGATGTGGTCCTTCCAGGGATGAACGGCAAGGAGCTTTACGAGGAAGCCCTTGCAATGCGACCTTCTCTCAAAGTCCTCTACATGTCGGGGTATACCGGCAATGTGATCACGCATCGAGGGGTGTTCGACGAGGGGGTTCAGTTTATCCAGAAGCCGTTTACCGTACATGGGCTTGCCGCCAAGGTTCGGGAATTGCTGGGTGAGAAGTAGTGGTTTTTCAAGGGGCCAAGGATTGCGCTGGAATGCCTGTAATTCCAGATCCTACAGGAAGTCCGTATTTCGATAAGTAGCACCCGGCGGGCACCTCATTGTTCATCATGCCCGCTGCAGCAGTATCTGGGGCTTCATTATCCTCCTCACATCCCCCACCTCCCTCCCCGTGTGCTCGGCAACAGGCCCCAGCATCCCCAGGCCGCACCTATGCTCCTGCTGGCTCTGGTACGTGAGCTGGTGGCACTCACGGCACGCGAAGTACGCCTCTCCAGGCGGCAGGTAGAGCTTACCAACCCGGCGCCCACACCGGCGGCCTGTGGGGTGGACCTGTGGGGTCCTTGACTGGGCACTGGAACCACCATCGCACCCCGCCATGGTTCGGCCGAGTGGTTGTAAGGTGGATCATGAGCATCATCCGGTCACTATCCGGAGCCTGATATGAGAGATCAATACTCGCGGCATCAGTGCGCCAGCAGTCCACCCAGTAACGACACGAGGCCGTGCTCCCGCCCCTGATCAGGTTTTGCCACTCGAGGTTGCCGGTCTCATGCGCACCCCTCAGGTGAGGCCGCGGCACTCTTAAGGAAACGGCGGGTACTCGGGCTCGGGCGGGGACTTGGGTGGTGGATCGGGAGGTGTATCGGACCGGAGGGCTTTCAGAACGCGGTCACACTCGGCCCGGTGGGCGGTCTCTCCCCTGGGGAAGCAGTAAGAGGATTACGGCAAGAGCTGAATCGCTATCGACTCTGACAATTGCCCCAGGCCGTCAGCGGACTGGGTATAGTACCCGGAGCAGCAGAAACACTTGCCGGAGGTTCTCGTCTGAAATCGCCTTGATGATCTCTGTCACCCGCTTTTCAATCTCCTTTCGATCTGAGATCTCGCCTTCAAAACGGAAGAGCTCGGGGAGTTCGACCTCCAGGGCCCCGGCGATTTTCGCCAGCACCTTGAACGAAGGGTTCTGCTGCCCCCGCTCAACTTGTCCTTCTCCCGGAATCCTGCAATTTGCTTATCTTCGCCTGTATCTCCTCCCCCTGCACTTTGATCTCGTATTCCCGAAACCCAGCCTGCTCGATCATGGAAGCTACATCTTCGCGGCCATAGACCCGGCCCGGGTTCACCTTTGAAAAGAGCAGAAACAGTAGGTATAGTGCCTTTTCAGCAATTGTAAGGGAGGTCTTCCATTCCCGCACATCGATCTGGGAGGACACCCTTGCGGGGTCGTATACCCATGCCTCGCCGCCCGGTTTCAATACCCTCCGGCATTCCCTGAGCACCCGGACCGGATCCTTGAGGCTATGGAGCATGCCCGTGCTGATCACCATGTCATAGGCCTGGTCTTCAAATCGGAGCCTCGAGGCATCCCCCTTCTCGAACCTGACCCTCTCACTCACCCCGGCCCTGGCGGCGTTTTCCTGGGCCATCTTGATGAGCCTCTGACTGAGATCGATCCCGTCAACCGTGATCCTCGGGGACCTCTTGGCGATCTCGATGGGAAGGTACCCTGGGCCGGTACCGAGGTCCAGGATCCTCCCTTCCCCCAGCGAGGCCGCCACCTCAGAGGCGATAGGGGCGTAGTAGGTCTCTCGGACCATCCGGGTCGCCTTTTCGTAGAGCGAGGCAAAGGGGCCCGGTATCCTTTCTATCAAGACTTCTCCTCTGGTCACGTCAATACCCTCCTTACAATCCACCCACCGACCGCTGCTCTCGGCCCTCCAAAGGCCAAGGGCTCACTTCGGGGGGATGGAGATGATCGCCCAGGCCCTCCCGAGACGGGGCAGGCGGGAGTCTCTGGGACTCGCTCTTTCTTGGTCTCTTCCCATGCACCCAAGCCCCGGGCTCGCGGGTGGAGAGCCCAGCCTCTCTAGCCCTCGCTTGTAAGGCCAGGGTTCGTGGCCTTCCATCTCCTGCCGGAAGAGGAGGATCTTGAGCTGGGACTAGCGCTCGGGATAGGCACCTCACGAGGACTAGAGCCCTCCGGCTGCCTCACTCTCATCCCACGCTTTGTTCTCCCATTTCTCCCTCTGCTCTATTGCTTCTGCCACCTGCCGTTCCCACTCCTCGATCGAGGCGACCTTCTTGCACGTGACTTTCCGGCGGCCCTGCCAGACCATTCGCTCGAACTCGGCAATCGTCTGGCACTCGTAGGCCTCTCCGGGCGTCCGGTCTCCGACCCTCTCAGTTATCGACCTGCAGAGGGAATCGATAATCTCTTCTGGCCTGAAGTCTCTCTCTAATCCTCTGCTGGCACCCCGGCGACTCATTGCCTATCTCCTCGTCTATGATCTTTATCACTTCGGCGACCTCGGTGGCCTGGAAGAGCTTGTAGCCAATGTCGGCCATCGAGCCGATGAGCTTTCTCATCTCGGCGGCGAACTTGAGCTTCTGGTTCTGCCACTCTCGGTACTCGGCCCCCGTGGTAGGGGGAACGGAGTCCTCTATCCAGTCGAGTTCATACTTCGCCCGCCTCACCAGCTCCATCAGGTGCTCCGAGGCGGCATCCCGGCGATCAGCGTACTTGGGGGCGTGAGCAACGGCTGCCTTGCTCACATGTATGCCCATCTCCTTTAGCACCTTGGAGACCGCCCCCTTGGTGCAGCCGAGCTTCTTGGCAATCTCCGTTACGGTGCCCCCTTCGTCATACATCGCCTTCACAGTGGTGCGGTCAATCCTTGTCCTGCCCATTGGAAACCTCCATGGAAACGTTTCCGGGAAATGGGAAACTCGGAAGCTGATCTGGCCAAAGTTTCCGAGAATCGGAAACACGGCACAGGGATTCGGGTCTAGGTCATAAATATCATAATTGTTTTTCCGTTTCCGGCGTGTTTCCGGAGCAGGACCTCCCTTGGGCGATTATTGCATAGCCTTCCGCCAGGGGAGATCCCGCTCCGGGAATGAGAGCAGCACATGCTCCTTCTTCGACATCCTTTCTTTTCTAAAGCGACCTGCACTCATAATATTATATGTGACTAATGCCCTCATGAACTCCTGAACCATTCGGCGGTATCAGCGGTCGAATATCTCGCGCCAATCCTTCCCCGCCGATGAGAGGCAGGACTTGGACGCCGTCTCGGCTTCGACTCGACGGAGTTCTCGTTCCGCCTTGACGGCCCTCTGTTGACCCCACTCCAAGAATTTCTCAACCTGGACCCCGAATGACGCCATGTGGTGCCTGGGGAGAGTGGAGCTAAACAAAAGCCCGGCTGCAAGTGCAAGCTGCCGCACCACATAAGCCTTGAGGCCCAAAATGGATCCAAGACGGCCGCAAAGCTCGATGTCGTGCCGATTCGCGTAGGTGTGGTAAGAGCGCTCACCAGCAATGTCGAGGCTGAAATAACCAGCCTCAAACCAGCCCCGATCTTCCGGGTCCACAGAGAGCGCAAAAACCTGCGCAGCCGCCTTCTCGATTCTTGACACGAATGGCTGCTCCAAGAGCTTCGTGACGCCCTTGTGTAGTGCCGCCTGGACGACCCCGGACTGAGTCTTAGAGAGCCGCTCAGCCAAGTAACCCACGGACCACCGCAAGGCGGGAGAGCACCTGTGCACCATGAGCCCTTTCACCTCGTCAGGGTTAGCGGCGGGGGTGTTACCATCTCGAATACCTCTTCTAATCGCCTCTTCAAGGACGAAATCATCGGAGCTCGTCGCGTCTTCGGGAGATAAAGAAACAGGATTTGGTTTTCGCATTTTTATACTCCTTCCATGCCCTTTAGCTTAAGTTTAGTAAATCAGGAAACGGGTCAGAGGCCCCACGCTTGATTAAGGCCTCGCGGATTCTGGTTTTTTGGTCCCGGTCCAGGTTGTAACGGCCACGGGTGGCCATGCTGACCAAGGATTCAGCCACCTGGGCCTCACGGGCAAGGGCCCTTTGAGTCAAACCGGCCTCAAAAATGGAGAACTTGAGGGCCATCCCTGGCTTTTTTGGATCTCTGTCTTTCATCGATCTTCCTCCTGTAATACTCCAAAATGGTTCAATAAATTCCAATCAAAGACCCCAAAACAAATAGTCACCTCCTTTCTGTCCTAAAATATGCTATTAAATGCCCTGATAAGTACCCATCAGGACGCATTAAAGTATCCTATAGATTTCAGTAAAATGTGTCAAGTAGTTCTAAATCAGCATAATTTTGTGTAGCATATTGGTATTTTCCAACTTATTTGGAACTGTAAAAACGATGGTTTAAGCTGGCCTCGGATGTGTAACGAAATTGATTGACATTCGTCTGACGCAAAGGTATGTTTTTAGCCGAATTTCGGGTTTTCGCTTAACAACACCTGCAAGGAGAGCCCATCCCGTGAAAACCGTATCCTACCTTCGAGTCAGCACGGACGCCCAGGACACGGCCAATAACAAGGCTGCGGTGCTCGATTTCGCTAATACGAAGGACTTCGGCAAGGTCGATTTCGTAGAGGAGAAGGTCTCCGGGAAGACGCCCTGGAGGGAGCGCAAGATCAAGGAGGTTCTTGACGGCCTCGGAGAGGGGGATAGGCTCATCGTGCCCGAGCTATCCCGGCTGGGGAGATCCACCCTGGAGGTCCTGGAGATCCTCAAGGAGGCCAAGGACAAGGGCGTCGATGTCTACAGCGTCAAGGAGGGTCTCTCCCTCAATGGGGACGGCATGCAGGCCAAGATCATGACCACCATGCTCGCCCTATTTGCAGAGCTCGAGAGGGACTTCATCTCGCAACGGACCAAGGAGGCGCTGAAGGCGAGGAAGGCCGCCGGCGTCAGGCTGGGCCGGCCCAAGGGCCCGGGCAAGAGCAAGCTGGACGAGCACAGGGAGGAGATCGTGGCGCTCCTCAAGAACGGTGCCACAAAGGCCTTCGTTGCCAAGCGCTATGGGACCTCCAAGGTGAACCTCTATAACTGGATCAAGAAGAACGGGATTGATGCGAGCCCGGAGCCGTAGGGGGGCTTGAGATAGAGGGATGAGGCCACCTCAGTGTGCTCCTGCTAGCGGGCACTCAGGTGGATGCCGCGAGAGTATCCGGTGCTCCCAGATGGAACTTTACCTCGTAGCGGCGCAGCTCGACATTTTCGAGGGTGCTGAGTGCATACCGGAGTGCGTCATCCGCCTTTCGGCATATGATCATGCCGTGGACCTGATCCCCGGCTTCAGCCAGGTGCCTCTTCACCCATCCCATGTATCGCAGGAGCTGGCCGACGGTCTGGTCGCTGCTTTGATTGCGCTTGAGCTCCACCACTAGCCAGCGCGGCTCTCGGCGGTGTTTGGCAAGGAGATCTATGCGCCCCACGTCACATGGGTACTCATATCCTGCCTCTTCGTCCCCCGGCTCCTGATATATAGCCCAGTCCCGGCCGAGCTCAATATGCTGCCAGTTGTCTCTGAGGAACTCGTGAAGGTGGCGCTCCAGCCCGAACCGCTGTTCGGATTCCGCCCACACGTCGCCGGGGATCGGGTCACTGTCGCCAGGGGGCAACGAATCCCTCTGGTCCAAGTACCACCACAGTGCATCCAGGGTCCAGAGGTCGATCTTGAGGGCGTCCCGAAGCTGAAGCAGGATCTGGTTTACCTTGACATACCGGCTCCCGAACGACTCTCCCCGGTCGAAGTGCGGCCAAATGCCGAGCTGTTTCATGTTCGCCTCGGAGCGGTTATTCCACACTCCGTAACGCTCAGGATGTATGACCAGGAGGATACCGCTTGCCACGTTCTTTCCCATGCCAGGGACCATTGCTGTACCCTGATCCAGGCGGTCAGCCACCGACTGGGTCTCGTCAGCTAGCATTGATAGGGCCTGTCGCAGGTTGTCCATGTCAGCACACATGCGGGGGCCTTGACGTTGGAGTCCGGTCCAGTGGTGGTTGTTTTCAAAGAGCAGGAAGCTGCGGAACTCTTCGGCTGTAATCTCTGGTATGTGTTCGGGGGAAAAGACCGGCTGGTACCTGGCCAGGACAGCATCTCGTGGTTCAACAACCTCTTTGTAGATTGCCGAGCTCTTAAGACCGGCAAGGGCCTCACGTAGCTCCCCTATCACATCCGGCGTAACAGTCTCAGCCATTTCGCTGTCTCCTCCAGCGGGTACGAACAACATGCCCCTGCTTGATGTACACCTCATGGTCCCCGGTATCCGGTGCCGAATCCCGCTGTGCTCCTTCGCCCCTTATGTTGATGTTGATCCCTTTCCCGGCAACAGGCATAGGTAGGCCTCCTGAGATGGGCAAGCCTTCGTGACGGTAGTCGGGCGGGATTATCGAATAATCCGAAGGTAAAGTCAATTTTGCTGCTGCAAAAGGCGAGATAACACACACAGGAGTGGTCTAGGCGTCTGTCTGCAGCCCCTTATGGGGACCTCGCTCCCAGCCCCGGGCGAACCTCAAGAACACCATCTGAAGGCCCCGGGGGGATATCTGAGGTCTTCCTTCTTTCAACGGCTCTCTGCCGTTGACCGCCTTTATGGAGCCATTGCAGAATCGCCTTAATGGAGCCAGGTGGTGATCGCCCTAATCAGGCCAGTTGTTGATGGCCCTAATCGAGCCATGGCCTGATCGGGATATGCTAACAAGGGAGGAGGCTGCACAAGTCGCCGTCCCCGCTGCTTCCTCCTCGAGGGCTTAATGAGGACCACCGAATGAGCACCTGGACGGGCCCACTGCCCGAGACGTCTTCATGCTCGCCCGCAGTCTCGGTATAGATCCCGAGGCCGATACCGGTTTCGAAATCATTCCTAAGGGGAAATTCGATATCGTTCCCAAGGAGGAGTACGATGTCCTCAGGGTTCGGGTAGCCGAGCCCTAGAACGCATCCTCGAAAAGGCGCTCCAAACCCTCAAAAGCCAGCGCGGGCGTGAGCAATGCTTAGAATTGCAGATTGTAATGAGCAACCCGTAGGAAGTGCGACACGAGTGAGGAATCCCTGGGGGGTTGCTTATCAATTCCAGAAGTTGCTTAGCAATTTTGAGAGCAGTTGTCACACTGTCACACGTCTACTTGCCACAGACTGACCTAAAATCGAGTGGCTTAAATATAAAAGGTAGTCCTGAGAAATTGCGTTAAGGAGGTTCATAATGGTTCAGGAGTTCATGAGGGTATTAGTCAAATAATATATTATACTAGGGACCTTTGAGGTGCGAGCAGAAAGCCAAGAAGACCACACCGGATTTCCCTTGACAAGGGGTCGGTTCATACGCTATACTTTATCGATACTCTGTAGCGATGGAGAGGTAGTTCTAGCTGAACATAGACAGCCTGGCACCCACAATGCACTGCAGTGGCCGAGCGCGGGCGAAAAGGCTTTTTGAGACAGCGTAAGAGCAATGCATGGCCTATTCTACGCAAAGGCAAGGCAGACGCAAGTTTGATTATGCTGTGTATTGTACTTGGCGCGGAATGCATTTTCGAGGCTAACAATCGGCAAAGCTCTTGGGTTCCCGAAGGGATATGACTGGTAAGGATCCCCTCTCTCTGGCTGGGTTGCCGGCTGGGCCCCATCACTCCAACCGCCGCCGCCCTGCCGCCCCCGGTTGCCGCAGAGTGGAGGGGTGCGCTTTCCGGTTTGAGATGTGCCCTTGCCTCTGAGGTCCTTTTGGTCTTGGGGCATATGGACCGCAGCCCAGTAGAGCTGTAGGCCAGCACTGCCGTGCCCGGATTCCTCTTAGGTTCGTTCGTACGCACACTCCCGGTTCTCTCCGGCTGCGAGTTCAGGCGATCCGGCACCTAGCTTGGCTGCTGTGCGCCCGTGGGACTTGTGATGGCCGCGTTGCATGCCGCCCGCAGTATGGGTGCGAGAGGTGAAGCACCGCAAACCTGATCCCTCTGGCCCCCAGTGTGCCGTGCGTGGAGGTTCCGCCTGCAGGGCCCCAGTAATCGGCTCACAAGGGAGGCTCTCCGCTCTGGATGGCCGCTCCGGTACCCCGGTTACGGTACCGTAGGCCTCTTGTGCCCATAGAAGAGAAGGGATAGGACCTCCACGCGCGTACAAGGGCTTGCCTATCCAGATCCCGGAGATGGCGGGGCCCAAAACGGCACCAGAATCGCTTTTCCACGCTTGATCCTACTTGGGTATGGGTGCGATGCCAGGAAGGCCTCCAGGGGCCGAAAACAGGCCATTTCGGGGTCAATGCCGAAGAAGAAAGAGCTCTTGTGCCCTTTGGTTCTCGGCCTCACCCTCAGGCCATGACTTCCAAGCCCATACAGACCGGATTTCCAGGTCGCAGCTGTTCTTTACGTTAGCTCCAGGCTCAAGAGCATCAAGGCCCGGGGGGATTCCGTGCTTTGGGATCTCCCTGATGGTCCCGATGTCCTTCAGGGGCCTGGAGGGTTTTCTTGCTCGGCGCAGGGCGGGCGGCACTCCCGTCTCCCGAGAGGAAGGACGGCCTGAAGCTTGAGAGTGCCTCTCTGCGCGCCGCGGTGTTTGTGTAAAGGCCTCCCAGGCGGATATGTCTGCGTGCTTGCGCTTCCAGGGCCTCTCTATATCTGGTACCGGCCCTCTCATGACTCCCTTCAGCTGCCGCTCCCGGCATCGTCTCGGTGATGGGAGTATCGCATTGCATGTCCGCTCAGGATATTGATCGTGCCATTGACTTGACTTGATCGGGGATTTCGATTAGGATCTCTTCCTATCGTGGCTACCGGCCCCAATAATGCCCCCGGTACTGGGCCCGCGGTCGCAGGTGGTCTTGTTTCTCGCCTCACCTCTGAGAGTGCCTTCCTATTGGCAGGAGGCCTTCACATGACCCTCACCAAGAAAGAGCTCACCGATAGCATCTACGAACGAGTAGGAATCCCGAGAAACGAGTCCCGGGGTGCGATGGAAACGATCCTGGAGCTGATGAAGTCCACCTTGGCGTCAGGTGAGGAGATCCTGATCAGCGGGTTCGGGAAGTTCTGCGTCAACAATAAGAGCACAAGGAAGGGACGGAATCCTCAAACCGGGGCCGGTCTCACTCTGGAGGCAAGAAGGGTGGTGACCTTCAGGCCGTCCGGGGTGCTGAAGAGGAAGCTGAATGGCAAAAGGTGAAGGTGAATGATAGTAGGGTGATACTGCAGTGTTGCTATTTGCCATGATTCATAAGGAATCATTGCTCATCCGGTTGGTCGCT
>CAZYJR010000007.1:0-130594 GCA_964647905.1 uncultured Desulfobacterales bacterium
TCTGCCTGTCCGGTTTGACGAGGGGGAGGGGTTCACCCCCCTCCCTACTCTACAACAGAACCCGGAATGGGCGCAAAGACGAAAACGTGCCTTCCCATCTCACGAATTCGGCCACTGAATATTACACCATAGAAAACGAATTGCTGCTGAAAAAGCCCTATAGCCAAGAAGAAAAGGACAATATCCTGCGTTATTACGATTTGTATCACGGCATCCTGGATTATTTGGCAAAGCGAATGGTCAGTGAGCGCGGCTACGCCCTCATCCTTGACGGCCATACCATGTCTTCGGTGGGATGGGGGAGGGTTTATGACGAAGGCCGGGAAAGGAGCAACTTCGTGGTGGGGACTCTGGAAGACCAATCCGCTGATGCCGAGATCATCAATAACTTTGTGGAGGCTCTGAAAAGTGGTACCGAGGCACATGCCCTTGGTTTGTCTACTGCAAAAAACGAGCCCTACGCAGGCGGCTATATCACTCGAAAGCACAAAGATCCTGATAATCATATCCATGTGATTCAACTTGAGGTGACCATGGACACCTACATGTATGAACCGGTTGAAGAAAGTGAAATCAAGCGCTATGCCCTAAAACAGCCCCGGGTAAAGATAGTGCAGGACATCATAGGTCACGCCATTCACGCAGCCTGCACCACAGCGGACCGCATTTACCGTTAAAGGGTATTGAAGCGATCCACAAAAATTGCCTTCTATACAATGAAGAAACTGTTAAGGCAGCAAACGACATTCGAAAAAATTGTGAGCGAACATTCAATTTGTTAAATGGGGCTATGCACTTGACTCCTGACACCCCAATATGTAGTGTAGGGCATGGAAGACTTCCCGACCACCCTTCTCGAGTTTCGGGAACGCTTCAGAGACGAAGAGGCATGCCTGGAATACCTCGCAGGCCTTCGTTGGCCTGATGGTTTTTCGTGCCCCGCCTGCGGCTACGGCGATGCTCGTAAGACCGGTCGGGGCTTGTTTGAGTGCCGGAAGTGCCGACGCCAAGTCTCTGTTACGGCGGGCACATTGTTTCACGACACTCGAAAGCCGCTGAAAATGTGGTTTGAGGCCATGTGGCACATCACCAACCAGAAGTTCGGCGCGAACGCTCTGGACCTCCAACGTGTTCTGGGGTTGGGTAGCTACCACACGGCCTGGCGATGGTTGCACCGACTGCGCAGGGCCATGGTGCGGCCTGGACGGGATACCCTGTCCGGTGTGGTCGAGGTGGATGAGACATACATCGGTGGCGTGCAATCCGGAAAACGTGGACGAGGGGCCGAGGGTAAGACTCTGGTTGTTATCGGGGTTGAGGATAAAGGGGATCAAAGCAAGACAGGAAGGGGAATCGGCCGAATCCGTCTCCAGTGTGTGCCCGATGCCTCGGCTCAAAATCTCTGCGGCTTTGTGCAAACCAACATCACGCCTGGAAGTTGCGTGCGCACGGACGGGTGGACGGGGTACGCGACACTGGGCGAAAAAGGGTATCAGCATATCGTTGTCGGCGCTCGCGAACTGACAATCGCACATCGGATTGCCTCTCTACTGCAGAGGTGGCTTCTTGGCACCTATCAAGGAGCCGTGAAAGCTCAGCACCTGGGCTACTACCTGGATGAGTTCACCTTTCGTTTCAATCGCCGGAGTTCTGCCAGCAGAGGGAAGTTGTTCTATCGTTTGGTCCAGCAGGCAGTGGAAACCGCCCCTGTTCCCGGACGCCAGATCCTCGCTGCCAGCAAACATGAAATTTTGACCGATGACCCGGGAGAAATGCGCTTTTGAGCCATCACAATATGTTGTGGTGTCGGGAGTCAAGTGCATACCCCCATTTTATTTTTCGGATACCCCGATCACGGGCTATCCGGTGGGGAACAGCACCCTAAAACTCGTTCCTCCGTACCCGAGGCAGTCGCCGGGGGTCTTTATGTTGGGGCAGGCAGAGATTCTTCCCGGGCATACGTCGGTATCCTCAGGGACAAAACCACACCGCTTGCTTTCGAAATCCAATGTGAATCCGAATCGCTCGGAAAAGGCCTTTGCTCTCATCAGATCCAGGGCCGCTCCTCCCGCATTGAACGAGTAGGGGTGCTTCGAGGAGTATTGCAGGGTTTCCTGAGTATGGAAGAAGCCTCCCAGGATCAGCTTCTGGTTTTGTTCGGAGATGCCTACGCCCGTGTCGGTCACTCTGATCTCCAGCCCATTTTCATTCTCTTGGAGTTTGACCTCGATGGTCCCTTCATCAGGGGTATTTTCAATGGCGTTCTTTAGAATTCCGCCCACAACCTTGCGCAAGACCTCCTTGTCCATGTTCAGTGTCAGGTCTTTTTCAAGATTTTGCACGATTACAAGGTCCCGGTCTCCCAGGTTTAAAGCCGCATCCCGACAGATCTCACCCAAAAAGGAGGAAAGGCTGATTGGCTCGAGGCTGATCTTCTCTACATGATATACGGATCGCACTATCTCCCTGATCCACTCGATAGACTCCCGGTAGCGCTCCGGTGCTTCCTGCCCCGCATCCACCACCAGGCGCAACGCATCCTCCAGCTCCTCGACCAGGCCCCAGATCAACTTCTTGTCCTCCACCTTACGATAGTGGAAAACGTCCTCAACCTTCTCCGCGATATCATTCAGGCGCGCCAAGTTACGCCGGGCGCGGGCGAGCCGTCCGGGCAGCTTATCCCTTCTCACCTCCGGGAACTCCCGTTCAAACCGCTCTAGTACGCCTTTCAAAATGGCCAGGGGCGTTCGAAGCTCGTGAGCAAGGTGGTTTATCATTCGTTCTTTGGCCTTGTTGAGATTGACCAGCTCTTCATAAAGGGTCATGTTCTCAAGGGCCACAGTGACATAGTGGGATATGGAAAAGAGCAGCTCTTCATCGTCCCGGGTGAAATCCCCGGCTATCTTGTTCAGTGATTGCAGTGATCCAACGCAGTTGCCGCGCCAGTCAATCAGGGGAATGCAAAGGATATTTCGGGTCTTGAATCCCGTCTTTTTGTCCACATCCGGATAGAATCTCGGATCTTCGTAAGCATTGTTGACGAGGACCGGGGTCCGGTGTTTGAAGACCCATCCGGCCACACCGTAGTCCGAAGGGATGCGGATCTCCTTGCTTCGGAGACCGACAGCCACCAGGGACCAAAGGTCCTCGGTGGGCTCGTCATATACGAAGACCGTGCTCCGCTCCGACTCCATGGCTTCGTTCACCTGATGTATGATCACTTCGAACAGGGTTTCTCTGTTCAGTACGGAGGTAATGACCCGCCCCACATTGAAGGCCTTCTGATATCGGGACAGCTGCTTTTGGAGACGCCGGTCCTGCTCACGACGGCCCACGCCGGATCTGGGGGTTTGCTCGCCATCCGTTGGGATCATCGCTCACCCTCCTTTCGAAGCAGAGATCTCGGGATTCCGCACCCTCCGTTGGAACCAAGTGGTGGGATTCTGCAGGATAGGAATTTGAAATAATCAGAATCAGTTAGTGTGAGAAGCAACAATACGCTTCAGTTCATCACCTCTTTCCGAGGGAAATTCTATGCGGATTCGCTCGCTTTCGCGCGCCTTCCTATCCTTTCCCAGCCTTGCCAGCGTGCGGGAAAGCATTGTTTTCGGCCTAGAATACTCCACGACCACCCAGTTCCCCGAATACCCAGGCAGGGAGATCCGGTAAGTTTTCCGGACAAACCGGCCCGGGGATGTCCCCTCAGGTCGACTCTTCGTTTCGATTGAAGCAATATCCTCAAGGGGTATCCTCGTTACCACGTTCGGGTTACCTTTCTCGGTCGATATGGGGAGTATTAGGTATCCGCCTTTCACCAATACCTTCTTGACATTGTTGCTATATGCTACGATTCCAAGAAGTCCCAGCACAGGGACGGCAAGAACCCAGATTGCACCCGTGTAACAGCGCCAATAGAGGTCCGGCCAACCCCCAGAAAACTCCGGTACACCAGGGATGAGCTTCGCCACCCCAGCCATGGCCACGGGCAGGAAAACCAGCGAGGGAAAGGCGTAGTACACAATATACTTCCTCAGGATGACAGCGAAGGATAATCGGACCTTTTCCTCGAACTGAAGCATGATTCGATCTCCTTAGATGGAGTTGAGGAAAACCGGGGAACAGAGGCTTCCTTCCAAGCTCGACACATGGCGGCCCTGTGGAAATGTAATCGGCCGCCCCCGCCCGCTGGATAAACAAAGGGATTTCCGCATCCTATAATACCGAGGCCATCGTTATTAGAGATTCCTATATGATACCGGGTTTCTCCCAGAGTCGTCCTACTGCCGGGGGCACCGGCCCCACAGATCGAAGCCGAAATTAAGAGAAAGGGCCATTTCTGGACGGAAACAAGCTAGATCTCTATCTCCAAAACACCTACTGTATGCCATATCGGGCCAACAATCACTCACAGGTCCTTGATTTTCTGAAGGTCCATTGACGGGATAACAAATACACCTTCCTCTTTCATTTCCTCCACGGCCTTCCGGCTCGTGTCAGGGGCCACCCCCCTGCAAAGGTCCTCGATAACAACCACCTTGTACCCTGCCCTGGCGGCGTCGATCGCCGTTGCCTTCACACAGTAGTCGGTGGCAAGCCCGTACACGACGACTTTGCGGACCATGTTCCTCCTGAGAATCTTGTTCATTTCGGTCTCGGCGCCACCGTCATCCTGAAAGCCCGAATAGCTGTCATAACGGGAATCCTGTCCCTTCTTCACAATCGCGAGGAAGAGGTTGTTATCCACCAGGACCCGGGCGTTTTCCGTTCCCTGAATGCAGTGGGGCGGCCACAGCACCTGGGTCCGGCCATCGACCTCAATGACCTCGAAGGGGTCCTTGCCGTCATGGTTCGTGAAGAAGGAGATATGATCCCCTGGGTGCCAGTCCTGGGTGCCGAAGATCAGAAAGCCCTCCTCACGCAAGACCTTGGTGGCCTCTTCCACTTTTCTCACATAGGACTCATCAGCGCCCTCGACAGCAAGGGCTCCCTTTTTCCAAGTAGTAAAATCTCCCTGAACATCTACTACAATCACACCGACATGGCCTTCTGATCCACAATCCGCACAAGCCATGGTCACAGACGCATGCATTAAGAGCACCAAAAAAAGCGTCACCATAAAAACATAAACTGTTTTATACATTATCATGCCTCTTTATCACCTTTTAAGTTATGTTATAGTGGTTTCAAGAGGGCGGTAAGGACCGCGAAGTCATGTGTCAGAACAGGATAGTAAATTTATGATTAGCATGATAGGCGAAAACGTTGTTGGGTGTCAACGAGGGAAGCATTACGATATGTAGAGGGCAGGAAAAAGGCTGTGCGCTCGGCGGAGGGCACGAGAGTCGGTGGGGAGCCTTTGAGGCCAAGGTGTGTCGCCGGATTTCGAAATCTTCCCCCCGGCGTCTGCCTGTTCGAGCGATGCTCCGTCTCTCCGCTCCCGCAAGTTCACAGGGAGGTTTGCTATGAGCTCTGTTCATCGTGCGGTTTTCGCGGCCGTCATTATCCACTGCCTGTGGATCTGCCCCTGCCTTGCGGGTCGGTGCAGGGCTTTGCCCCGCGGGCCTACACCTCGAACGGGATCCGAACGAGGACGGCAAGGTAGGTGGGGGGGCGACCATCACGCCCACATGGTGGCGGACTTCCGAAAGCGCTTCTGGATCTCCCTGGGCTCGACGCTCCCCATCCTGGCCCTGAGCCCCATGATTCAGGCCTTTTTGGGCTTCCGGGAGACGTTCGGGTTCTCGGGGGATGCCTATCTTCTGTGGGCGCTCTCCTCCTTCGTCTTCTTCTACGGAGGCTGGCCGTTTCTCAAGGGGCTGTTCGACGAGCTGGGCAAGAAGCAGCCCGGGATGATGACGCTGATCGCCATCGCCATCACCACCGCCTACGCATACAGCAGCGTGGTCGTCTTCGGTTTGAGCGGCAAGGTCTTCTTCTGGGAGCTGGCCACGCTGATCGACATCATGCTGCTGGGCCACTGGATCGAGATGAAGTCCGTGATGGGGGCCTCCCGCGCCCTGGAGGAGCTCGCCAAGCTCATGCCGTCCAATGCACACAAGGTCATGCCGGACGGGCGCACCCGGGAGGTCGGCATCGAGGAGATCCAGCCGGGGGACAAGGTCCTCGTCAAGCCCGGAGAGAAGGTCCCCGTGGACGGTGAGGTGGTCGAAGGCGAGAGCGCGGTCAACGAGGCCATGCTCACCGGCGAGTCCAAGCCGGTCTCGAAGACCGTGGGTTCCAAGATCATCGGAGGGGCCATCAACGGGGAGGGCTCCCTCACAGCCGAGGTGCAGAAGACCGGCAAGGACTCGTTTCTCTCCCAGATGATCGGCCTCGTGGAAGAGGCCCAGCAGAGCAAGTCCCGAAGCCAGGATCTGGCCAACCGGGCGGCCCTCTGGTTGACGATCATCGCGTTGTCCTGCGGGGCCGTCACGCTCTTGGTCTGGCTGGTTTTCGTCGATCGGGACTTCGCTTTCTCCCTGGAGCGGACCGTCACGGTGATGGTCATCACCTGTCCGCACGCCCTGGGGCTCGCCGTGCCCCTGGTGGTGGCGGTGTCCACGGCCCTGTCGGCCAAGAACGGGCTCCTGATCCGGGACCGGGCGGCCTTCGAAAGGGGGAGGAACATCCAGGCGATCATCTTCGACAAGACCGGGACCCTGACCAAGGGGGAGTTCGGCGTGACCGACACGGTGGTCTTCTCGGACGATGCGGATGAGGAGACGCTGCTCGCACAGGCGGCCGCGATCGAAACCCACTCGGAGCACCCGATCGCCAAGGGCATCGCAGCCGCGGTCGAGAGCCCCCCCAAGGTAGAGGAGTTCAAGTCGATTCCCGGGAAAGGGGCCCAGGGAAGGGTGGAAGGCCGGGAGGTCAAGGTGGTAAACCCCGGCTATCTCAGGGAGAACGATCTTTCCATCGAGGACGAGCGGATCGAGACGTTCAACTCCCAGGGGAAGACCGTCGTGTTCGTGACCGTCGACGGGGAGGTCCAGGGCGCCCTCGCCCTCGCGGACATCATCCGGGACGAGTCCCGTGGGGCCGTCGGCAAGCTCAGGGAGATGGGCATCCGCTGCATGATGCTCACGGGCGACAACGAGCTGGTGGCCAAGTGGGTCTCCGAGGAGATCGGACTGGACGAGTACTTCGCAGAGGTCCTGCCCAAGGACAAGGCGGAGAAGGTCAAGGAGGTCCAATCCAGAGGCCTGATCACGGCCATGACCGGGGACGGGGTCAACGACGCGCCGGCCCTGGCGCAGGCCGATGTGGGCATCGCCATCGGCGCCGGGACCGACGTGGCCGTTCAAACCGCGGACATCATCCTGGTCCGAAGCAACCCGATGGACGCCGTGGCGATCCTGGACCTGTCCCGGGCGACTTTCCGCAAGATGGTGCAGAACCTGGTGTGGGCCACGGGCTACAACGCCTTCGCCATTCCCCTGGCCGCAGGCGTCCTCTATGGGTACGGCATTCTTTTGTCACCGGCCATGGGCGCCGTCTTGATGTCGCTCAGCACGGTGATTGTGGCCGTCAATGCCCGATTTCTGAGGGTCGAGAAGTAGGACTGCCGGTAAGCAGACAACACCTGCACAGGATCTCCAGCTCGAGCCGATGACCATGGGATCGACGGACAACCATAACAGGAACTTGAAGCTGGTCGTGCTTGCCGTCCTCATCGGCGGGATTCTGGCCCTCCACTACCTCACCCTCCACGAGAAGGCGCTCCACCACGCGGTGTACCGGATGCTGTTTTACCTGCCGCTCGTCCTGGGGAGCTTCTGGTTCGGCCTGAGAGGGGCGGCGGGGGTTTCCGCGGCTGTCGCCCTTTTCTACCTCCCCTTTGTTTACCAACAGTGGCGAGGGATCGACCGCGACTTCAGCATCCTGCTGGAGGGCGCACTCTACGTGTTCATCGCCCTGGTGCTGGGCCACCTGTCGGAGAAGGAGCGAAGGGAGCAGGCCGCGAGAGTCGAAGCGGAGCGGCTTGCGGGGATCGGAAGGGCCGTGGCCGAGATCGCCCACGACATGAAATCCCCCTTGATGGCCATCGGCGGCTTTGTCACCCAGGTCTCGCGAAAGCTGCCGTCCGACGACCCCGGCAGGAAAAAGCTCGATCTCGTGGTGCGCGAGACCTCCAGGCTTGAGTCCATGGTGAGAGAGATGCTGGATTTCGGGCGCCCGCTCGAGCTCCGGAAAAGCGCCGAGGACCTCAACCGGCTGGTGGAGGACTGCGTGGAAGCATGCCGTCCCATTGCCGACAAGCAGGGCGTGGAGATCCGGACGGAGCTGGGTCCAGATCTGCCCCCGCTTGCCCTCGACCGGAACCGGTTCAATCAGGTCGTCATGAACCTGATCACGAACGCCGTTCAGGCCTCAGCCTCCGGGGAGACCGTTCTGGCGCGGACGCGGAGGGAAGGGGATGAGGCCGTGCTGGATCTGCGCGATCACGGTCGAGGCATCCGGGAGGAGGACCGGGACAAGGTGTTCGAGCCCTTTGTCTCCACCAAGAAGGGGGGGACCGGCCTGGGGCTGCCCATCGTGAAAAAGATCGTCGAGGCCCACGGGGGAAGGGTTTTATGGCGGGCCAACCCGGAAGGGGGCGTCACCTTTTCGGTGAGGCAGCCTGCAAACAAGGGGACCATGGGGGGCGATGCGGCCGCCCGAGACGAAGCTGCTTGACCTGGAAGGCGGGGGGATCAGATGCGAGGACGAGGACACGGCCGAGGAAAGAGACTCGGGATTTGCATTTTCTTGGCGCTCTTCGCGAGCGGGCTCATCCCGGCGGGCGAGCCCCCCGCTTCAAGCGCGGGATCGGAAGGCCCGCCCCTTGCGCGAGCGGTCTCCGGAGAGGCTGAGGAGCCGGATCCAGAGAAGATCCAATGGTTTCGGGAGAAGATGGGGATCTCCCCCAAGTACCTGGAAAAGGATGAAGGGATCATGATGTCGTGGACCCACTTTTTCACCATGCTGTTCCTGATCCTCTTCTTCATTGCCGCGATGACCGCCCTGGTGATGCGGCACCGGAGGACCAAGCAGCTTGTGAACACCCTGTTGAAGGAGGAAAGCCATGGCCCTGACCGTTAAGTTCAAGAAGTCCCAAAGGACCGTGGACTGGGAGGACCGGTTCGACAGCATCCTGGAACTCGCCCACGAGCACGGCGTCGAGATCGACAGTGAATGCATGCAAGGATTCTGCGGGACCTGCAAGACCGCCCTGCTCGAGGGAGAGGTGGACATGGAGACCACGGACGGCCTGGAGGACGAGGATCAGAACATGATCCTGCCCTGCGTAGCCGTTCCCACCACGAACATCGTGATCGACGCCTGAGCATGATGACGGAAAAAAACATCAACGCCCTTCTCGCGGTCTTCTTCGTCATTCTGACGGCGGGCTTCTTGTTTCACCGGAGCGCGACCTTTGCCGGCAGCCTGGCCGGTCACCTCATCGGGATCGCCGGGACGGTCATGATGTTCATGACCCTCGTCTATCCCTTCAAGAAGCGGGTGCTGGGCAGGCGAGGCAGAAAGAACCCCCTGGCAACACACATCCTGTACGGTCTTGCAGGCCCTTCCCTGGTGGTCATACACTCCGCCCACAAGCTGGACAGCCCGATAGGCCAGCTGACCTTTCTGTCCATGCTGATCGTGGTGTTGAGCGGCATCGTGGGGAGATACCTCTTTCGCAGCGTAAACCGGACCCTGAAGGAGCAGAAAAAAGAGCTCGAGACCCTCAGGAGCACGTTTCAGAAGTGCAGGCAAGAGATCGCGGCCTATGAGACCTTCTTTCACCCGGACCGCGCGGAAGAAGAGACCGAAGCGATCGACGAGGAGCAGCAGGATCGCTGCGCTCGGCTCAACGAGCTCGCCCGGTCCATCAGCGAGCTGGAGTACGCCACGTCCCTCTTCGATTCCACCAAGTCCATGTTTTCCAAGTGGATGAAGGTGCATCACGTTCTGACGCTGTTCCTCTTCTCCTTTGTCATCCTCCACATCCTGACCGTCCTGTACTACGGTCTGAGGTGGGTCCCATGAAGATCGCTTATGTCATGGCCATCGCAGTGTCCGTGGCCCTTTGCGTTTGGCTCTTTCTGTACCAAGAGGCGGCGGTGCCGGGGGATCTGAGCGTCTTCCATGAGGAGATCGATCAATGCAACCTTTGCCACAGGCCGTGGCGGGGGGTATCCGATGACATGTGCCTGCAGTGCCACTCGTTCAGCGACGTCTCCTTCCTGACACCGGAGATTCGGTTTCACGAGGCCGAGATGCATTGCCTGAAGTGCCACGTAGAGCACCGAGGAGTCCCTGGAGATGTCTCGAAGATGGACCACACATTGCTGAGCGGTCGCCTGATGTGCACGCGATGTCATACGGACGTTCACAGTGGGTTCTTCGGCAGCGACTGCAGGGAATGCCACGGGATCAAAACCTGGAGCATCCCGGGCTTTCGGCATCCGCCTCAGGAAGAGCGGCAATGCAGCCTCTGCCATGCCGTTCCTTCTTCACATGAAGACGAAGGATTCTGGAAAAAAATTGAGATGACGCATGGGAGGGAATGGCGGGGCGTGGAACGCAAAGATTGTTGGCGCTGTCACACGACGCGCAACTGGCGCCATCTGATCATGCCCCATCCGCTTGAAAAGACCTCTTAACCGCAGTAGTTCGCAACTCTCTATTCAACCATTGCCGTCTGACCCTGGCATGGGCGGTCAAGGAACCTTGACCGCCGCTTTGATCGTCCCGGGACCATCGGGCGCCTCCAAGATCCCAACCACCTCACCTCGCTTTTTCTTCAATACATCTGAGGAGGCCTGCGCCGCAAAGCCGGGCGCCGTGGGAAGGCCGGTCTTCCATGCCGAGCTCAGGCTCATGGACCACCAAGTCCGCGCGGTTGCCGCCGGAGAGGTGGGGGGAATTGCGGTCCGCGGCGCCGACATGATGAGCGGGTACTGGCGAGACCCGATGCAGACCCGGGAGACCATCCGGCCTGGGTAACTGTATAGCGGTTGCTGGTTACTGGGCACTAGGTGCCGGGTTCTGGTCCACACCGCACATCACGCACCCCAGATGTGATGTTACCGGATCGGGGCCTCGGGGCCTCCGATCCGGTAAGAGACGCACGCGTACGGAGTGATCAGCCTTGTTGTACGCCCTGGGCGATGCGATCGCCGATCTTTTCATCGATGCTGCGCCAGTATGCAAACGCACGCTTCAACACGGGTTCGGAAACGCCGGCTTTCAGATGCCCCACCACGTTGGCCACCAGGCGGTCCCGCTGGGCATCGTCCATGACCTCCCGCACCAGGGTACCGGGCTGACCGAAGTCGTCATCATCTTTGCGCCTGGTATAGGCCGCGCGGACGAACTCGCCGCTGGCACTCCAGACGGCGCTCTCGGGATACCGCTCGGGGTCGGCCTTGGGGCCGCCCGTTGAGTTGGGCGCATAGACCGGATCGGAAACGTTCTCGATCCGCATAGCGCCGCCCTTACTGTAACTGTGAACCGGGACCCTGGGCCGATTGACCGGGATCTGCTTGTAGTTGACCCCCAGGCGCGCCCGGTGGGCGTCGGCGTAAGAAACCAGGCGGGCGAGCAGCATCCTGTCCGGGCTCGGACCGATTCCCGGGACCAGGTTGTTCGGTTCGAAGGCCGCCTGCTCGATCTCCGCATGAAAATCGCTTGGATTGCGGTCCAGGGTGAGCCGACCCACCTCGTGGACGGGGTAGTCCTTGTGAGGCCAGACCTTGGTCAGATCAAACGGGTTGAACCGGTAGGTCTCGGCCTCCTTGAAGGGCATGATCTGCACCTGCAGCGTCCAACTGGGGTGATCCCCCCGCTTGATGGCCTCGAACAGGTCGCGGCGGTGGTAGTCGGCATCCTGGCCCGCGATCCGGTCTGCCTCTTCCTGGGTGAGATAGGCGATGCCCTGGTCGGTCTTGAAGTGGTATTTCACCCAGAACCGCTCCCCTTCGGCATTGACCCACATGTAGGTGTGGCTCGAGTAGCCGTTCATGTGCCGATAGCTCTTGGGGACCCCGCGATCGCTCATGAGGATGGTGACCTGATGGGCGGTCTCAGGGGACAGGGTCCAGAAGTCCCACTGCATGTCATTGTCGCGCAGACCGCAGTCAGCACGGCGCTTCTGGGAATGGATGAAGTGCTGAAATTTCATGGGGTCGCGGACGAAGAACACCGGCGTGTTGTTCCCTACCATGTCGTAGTTGCCCGCGGTGGTATAGAACTTGAGCGCAAATCCGCGCACATCCCGCCAGGTGTCGGGACTCCCGCTCTCGCCCGCCACGGTGGAGAACCGGGCCAGCACGTCGGTCTTGGTGCCCGGTTGAAACACGGCCGCCTTGGTGTAGGCGCTCATGTCCCGGGTCACCTGGAAGTATCCGAAGGCCCCCGAGCCCTTTGCGTGGGGCTGGCGGTCCGGGATCATCTCCCGGTTGAAGGCAGCCATCTGCTCGATCAAATAATGATCATGCAGCAGGATCGGCCCGTCGGGCCCAACGGTAAGGGAAAACTCGTCGCTGGATACCGGGATGCCTGCATCAGTGGTTGTGGGCTTAGGGTCGTTGTCTTTCATTTTCATGTATCCTTTCTCTTATATCGGGTGTCTGGTTTGTGGCCCATTCATATCGCGTGGTTCATCATTCAACCGGGTATTAGAGGGCTGCCGCCCCTGGGCCTGTTGGGCGGCCCGCCCCAAGGAACGCTGATCGTTCCGGCGATCAGAGGCGGGGGCTAGTCAAAGGCCATATCCGTCTTCCAGACCTCCCACACCTTCCCCACCAGATCCGGCCCAGGGTTCAGGGTCATTTTCCCCGGCTTCCAGCCCGACGGCGTCGCCTCGGCGCCCTTGCTGTTGCGCACCACCTGGAAGGCCTGGATCTGTCGCAGGGACTCGGCCACATTTCTCCCCACCGGGGGGGTGAGGACCTCATACCCCTGGATGACCCCGTCCGGATCGATAATGAACCGTCCCCGCGTCTCCACGCCGGCCTCGTCGTCATACACACCGTAGGTGGTCCCTACCCTGCCGCCGGCGTCCGAGAGCATGGGAAAAGGCACCCCGCCCTGGACCATCTTGGACAACTCGTTGTCATTCCACATCTTGTGCACAAACACGCTGTCGATGCTCATGGACAGCACCTCTGCGCCCAGCTTCTCGAACTCGGGATATTTCTCAGCAACTGCCGAGATCTCCGTGGCTCAGACAAAGGTGAAATCGCCCGGATAGAAGCAGAGGACCACCCACTGCCCCAGGTATTCGGACAGCTTCACATTCACGAATTTTCCCTGCAGATATGCCGGTGCCACAAAGTCCGGCGCCTTCCTTCCGATCATGACCATGGATCTTTCCTCCTTCTTCTCTTGCGTAACGGTTTGTTCCGGGTCCCTTGCCTCTGGTTCGCCTACGGGGCCCCCGGTAGGCCGCGCACACCCCGCCTTGAATTCTTCAGGCATAGACATCCTCCTTTCTTGGGTTGCATCTGGTTAATATCGCAATACGACATCCCTCACTTTTTCTCCTGTTGGCACTCGGGACAGATTCCGAAAAAGTCCAGACGATGGCTGGTGATCTGAAAACCTGTTTCCGCAGCCAGCTCTTCTGTCACCCCCTCGAGGCTATCCAGGTCGGTATCGGTGATCCTGTGGCATTTGGTGCAGATGAGGTGAGGATGGGGAAAGGGCTTGGCCCCGTCATACCGGTTCCCTCCCTCGGGAAACCCCAATTCCAGTACCTCGTTCAGCTCTTTCAGCAGGGTCACGGTCTTGTAAACCGTTGCAAGGCTGGTGGTGGGGAAATCCTCTTTTACCTTGGCATAGATCTCCTCGACGCTGGGGTGCCCGTTGCTCCGGGCAAGGATCTTAAGCACCGCTATGCGCTGCGGAGTGATCCGAAACCTATGGGTCTTTAATATGGCGATCAACTTCTGCAAGCGCGATTCGTTGTTAAGCATCCTGTATCCCCTGATAACCGTTTTAAAATGATAATTATTTTCTGTTAAGAATAGCCAAAAGGGAAAAGGGTGTCAATGAAAAAATGAACACGATCCGCAAGCCGGTGGAACGGATACCGCCGCTGTTTGCAATAACTGATTATCGATAGTTATTTTCTACAAAAAATCTTTGTACACATAAGGGGCGGCCCTTGATCGGGTTCAAGGACCGCGGATTTGGCTTATCGACACAGACAACGAAAGGAGGCCTCGGCTTTGACCCCCCTGTCGCCTTCCTGTCTGTAAGGAGGCATTTTATGTAGAGCAGACGAGCCGTTCGGATCTTGGTCGCCCTGTTCGTTCTTCTCGGCACAACGGCAACCTTCTCCTACGGCCTTTCCCTCGAGGACCAGGTCCTCAAGCGGTCCGGCCAGCCGGTCTATCTGAAGGATGGCACCACCTGCGAATGCGAGCGGTTCTGGTGGCTGGTCCTGGCCGTGCGGCAGGACACGGACCGGAAGGTTCGGATGAATGCCATGAGCTCTATCCTGCATATGGGGGAGTTGGGAAAACGCGGGATGGGGGCGCTGGAGTATGCCGCGGAGAACGACGCGGCCCCTTACAACCGAGAGAGAGCCGCCCATTTTCTGGAATTCCTGCAGGCGTACTGAACCCGTGAACCAGGGGGCATCCCTTCCTTCAACCCCGCCATGGATGCAATGCCGTGCAAGAACATGCCCCTGAAGGTTCCCCGAGAAAGGCGAGCGGATGGTTCGCTATTACGGCTATTACAGCAATGTTTGCAGAGGAAAAAAGGAAGCCCCTATCATGTTTACAGCGCCAAGACAGGGTATTGATTTGAGCCTTGCAATCTTCTATCAGCCGTGGCAAGAGTTAATTCATAAACAATGGCCGTAGCCGCCAGAAATCTGTCGGCTGGATCTTGATGGGGAAGGTTTATTTGGCGGCTCACAATAGCCACTTCTTTATTAAGGGCCGCCTCTCTCATTGGTAGCTTACGAATAAGATTACGCACTCCAGTCTCAGGATCCGGCTTCAATCTCAATTTATTTTTCTCGTTTAGCAGCAGGATCTCCCAGATGCTTATGGGAGAAAACCATAGGTCATTTTCTTCACCTTCCAACTCTTCTCTTGCTTCACGGGCGATCTTCTCGGGTTCTGCAGCGGCCCAAATAATGGCATGGGTATCAAGCAGCAGCCTCAATTTCCAAGCACCTCCCAATCTTGTTCATTGCTTGCCGGTGATATGATGTCACCTTTTATCTCAACCGTGTCCTTCAATGATCCCATCCAGGATTCCGTTTTGGCTGGAGGCGGAGGTGGTGAAACCTGTGCCACCGGTTCCCCCTTGCGGGTTACAATAATTGTTTTCCCGGTCTTTTTGACCTCATCCATCAGGCGCAGGCAAGTCGCTTTGAATTTGGAAATTGCTATCTCTTCCATTTCTTGCTCCTGAATTTTCTGATAGATTACTATGGTCAACGCCTATAGTCAACCGGTAGATTTCAGAAAGCCGGTGCGCATGATAGAAGAGCCGGACCCCGAAGAGTCGGAAATACTGCGGGCCCTCGGCTACAGAGTAGAAGGTGGAGTCTTGCAAAGCCGTTCCCAGCCTTGCATCGCCTTATGGGCCGGCTGTCATCAGTGTGGCCAAGAGCCGAGCCGGGGGAAATGATTCGAACGTGTCCCGGCTTGGATATAGGCGTCAGTTTGGTGGCAGGATCCATACTACGAGGCATTGAATTTGATGAATGTATCGATTAATATCGAGGTCGGAAGAGATAGAATACGGCCCAAATTCATAGGAAGCATCGATTAGGTCCGGGAGCCCATGACGCCCGAGAAGGTCAGAGAGCTTTTTCTTGCATTACAGCAATGGAGTGTTGACTATATCCTGGTTGGAGCAGTTGCATTGGACGTCCTTGGAATCGGCAGATTTACCGAAGCTGTCGATATTTTTGTGCACTCTGAGTATCACAACATAGAACGCTTGAAGAAGGCTTTGTGCACTGTATGGCAAGATTCTTCCATCGACGAGATCAAGTTTGAGGGTTTGGCGGGCGAATATCCGGTGATTCAATACGTGGCACCGGATGGGTTCAGGGTGGATATTTTGGCACGGCTGGGCGAGGCTTTTTCTTATGAAGACCTGAAGTATTCCGAATATATTTATGGGGATGTAAAAGTAAAAGTAGCAACTCCGAGTACTCTTTACGCTCTTAAAAAAGATACGACTCGACTGCAGGATAGGGCGGATGCAGAAAAACTAAAAAAGAGATTCGACTTGAAGGATTGATATGCCGGTAAGAAAATACTCCACTTTAGAGGAAGCTGAAGAAGACACATGGTTTGAACCCGGTGATCCCCGAATCTGGGAGGGCATGCTTCGTCGCTGGGCGATTCATCAATTCTTTGCTCCTTTCAAGCCTCAGAGACCGGGCGGTGTGTACAAGTATCGTTCGATTGAAGAAAAGCAAGGGGCCGATCAACTCAAGAGCGCTTGAACCGGCGGCGTGGCGGGGGTAGAATGGACTCGCAAGTCAGGGTCTTTTTGTCCGATCTCTCAGAAAGGAGGCCCCATGAAACAGAGCAACATTCGCATTAGACTCATGAAGGGTGAAGACTTTGACGCCGTGCTCAAGATTGATGAGAAGATAGTCAAGGCTTCCCGAACGGACTACTATGAGGTGAAGTTTGAAAAGCTTTTTAAATCCAAGGATTATCTGCCTGTATCACTTGTAGCGGAGACTGAAGACGGGACTGTCGTAGGGTTTGTGATGGGAGAGCTCTATATGGGGGAGTATGGTATTTTCCAGGAAGAAGCGACTCTGGATACCATAGGAGTGGATCCGGATTACCAGCACAAGGGTATAGGTGAGCAGTTGATTAATGAGTTCATAGATCACTTGAGGAAGGTAGGCGTCAAGAAGATAAACACTTTGGTCAACTGGAACGATTCCATGCTTCTGCATTTCTTTAGCGCAAACCGGTTCAGCCCGTCCAAGACGATAAACCTGGAACGATTGATTTAATTCATCAGGGCGCCTAAGAGCGGCTCGGCCTCTCTTCCCTGAGGCCGAGCAGGGCGTCTATCATTTCATTGTTCTCCCGAGCCTCTTCAGCCGTGCCTTCCCAGACTTTCCTGCCGGACTCCAGCACGAGGACGTAATCGGCCGTCTCAAGGGCTCGTTGGGTGGACTGCTCGATCAGTAGGATGGTAAGGCCGTCCTTTTTTAGCGCGGCTATTGCCTCGTAGCATATGTCTATCATCTTGGGCATGAGGCCCAGGGAGAGCTCGTCTACAAGGAGGAGTCTGGGCTCGGACATAAGGGCGCGGCCTACGGACAGCATCTGCTGCTCACCCCCGGACAGGGAGCCGGCGGTTTGGTGGAGGCGCTCGCCCAGGCGGGGGAAAAGCGCCATCACCCGCTCTATGCCGGCTGGGGTCCTGTCTTTGGGGAGGGTGTAACCGCCCACCACCAAGTTTTCCCGTACGCTCAGGCTGGGGAAGAGCCTTCTCCCTTCCGGCACCACGGCGATCCGCTTCCTGACTCGCTCCATGGGCAAGTCCCGGGTAATGTCTTCGTTGTCGTAGAGGATGCTGCCGCCGTGGACCTCCACGTGGCCCGCTATACACATTATGGTGGACGATTTGCCGGCGCCGTTCGCCCCGAGAAGGGCCAGGGTCCGGCCGCGCGGGACTTCCAGGGTGAGTCTGTCGACTGCGGTCATGTCACCGTATCCGCAGGATAGGGATTCAAGCCGCAACATCTTCCCGCTCCTTTCCCACGTAGGCGGCGCGTACGCCCGGGTCGCGCATGACCTCGTCCGGGGCTCCCTCGCCGATCTTGCGCCCGTTGTCCATCACCACCAGCCGCCTGCTCACACGCATCACTTCCCCCAGGTTGTGCTCGATCATGACCACAGTGGTGCCTTCGCGGTTGATCTCGGAGATGGTGTCTGCCAGGCGGGCGGCCTCCGCACTGTTGAGTCCCGCCAGCGGTTCGTCCAAGAGGAGGACCCGGGGCTCCAAGGCGAGGGCCCTGGCCACCTCAAGGCGCTTCCTCACCCCCAGGGGCTGACCGATTACGCTCTTGCCTGCCGCATCGGCAATGCCCACTCTCTGCAAATACTCCAGGGCCTTTTTTCTTTCCTCCTTTCGGTCCAGCATGGCCAAAGCCATGCCGATGCGCCTTATCTTGTGGTGCCCGGCAGCCAGGGCCACATTGTCCAGCACGGTCATGGACCGGAAGGGTCGAACGATCTGGTGGGTCATGGCCAGGCCGAGCCGGGCCCGCTTATAGGTGGGCAGGCGGGAGATATCCCGGCCGGCGAGTATCACCCTGGCTTCCTGCGGGAGCACGACCCCGATCACTGCTCGTAGCAGTGTGGTCTTGCCGGCGCCGTTGGGTCCTATGAGACAAAGCATGTCTCCCTCACTGACCTGGAAGGACATATCCTCCACCGCGGTCACTCCTCCGAAACGGACGGTTACGTTCCTTACATCCAGAAGAGGGGTCATGAAGCCGCCTCCCTTAGACCCCGGCGCCTGCTGCGGGCGAATTCCAGTACATCGCGGGCAAAGCCGGCCAGGCCTCCTGGTGCGAATCTCATGACCGCGAAGAGCAGGGCGCCGTAAACCAAAAGCTTGTAGTCCGAGATGAACCTGAAGAACTCGGGTACCAGCGTCAGTATGACCGTGGAGACTATGACGCCGTAGACCGACCCGATTCCACCCACGGCCACCATGGAAAGGACAGTGATGGAGGTGATGAAGCCGAAATCGTCCGGCATGATGAACCTGGAAAAATAGGTGTAGAGCCCTCCGGCCAAACCGGCCATGGCCGTTCCTAGGGCAAAGGCGGCGAGCTTGTAGGCGGGCACGTCCACCGAGACCACTCGGGCTGCATCCTCGTCGTCCGCCACCGCGTCGAATGCAAAGCCCATCCATGACTTCTTGATCCATAGATTGAATGCAGCGAAGAAGAGCGCCAGCGCAGCGACCAGGGCCAGGAAGCCCGGTTTGCCCAGGCCGGTGGCCGGGATGCCCGAGAGGCCGAGCTCCCCGCCCAGTAAGCTCTCCTGCTGGCGTACTATCCCCAGGAATAGGAACCCCACGCCCATGGTGGTGATGGCCAGGAAGTCCTCCCGCACCCGCAGGCTGGCCAATCCCACCACCAGGCCGAAAACGCCGGCCATTACCATGGCGGCCGTGAGTGAGGGGGCCACGGGCCAGCCGGCCTTGGCCAGGAGGGCCGCGGTGTAGGCCCCGATCCCGTAGAAGGCCGCGTGCCCCAGGCTGATCTGCCCGCAGAATCCCGAGATCACGTTCAGGCCGAGGGCCAGGATGATGTTGATGCCCACTATGGTCGCCAGGCTGACTTCATATAGTCCCATGGCTCAACCAGCTCCGAAAAGACCGCGGGGCCGCACCATGAGCACCACGATGAGAAAGGCGAAGGCTATGGCGTCCCGGTCCAGATAGTCGCCCAGGTAGATGGTGCCGAAGGCCTCCACCACTCCCAGGACGAGCGATGCGATCAGGGTGCCCTTGACGTTTCCGAGGCCCCCGAGCACGATGATGGCCAGGGCCTTGTAAGCGGGCACGGCGCCCATGGTGGGCTCCACAAGATTGTTCAAGAGGGAGACGAAGATGCCTCCCACGGCGGCCAGAGCGGACCCTATGAAGAAGTTCAGGTACCGCACCCGGACCGTGTCGATGCCGAAGCTCTTGGCGATTTCCGGATCGTCCACAGTCGCCCTCCAGGCCACCCCCAGACGGGTGTTCTGGGCGAGATAGCTCAGTCCTCCCAGGAGAACCACTGCTGCGGCCACCATGCCTATCTGGGCCTCACGAAGGAACATGCCCGCCAGTGTGAATGTATCCTGGAGCGGCGGGTTCCCGTATGTAAGCCCGTAGGGGCCGAAGACCAGGCGGAAGACTTCCTCCATTGCTATGTAAAGGCCGATCGAGGCGATCAATGGAACGTAGGGCGGCTGGTTGAGGATCGGCTGGTAGCATAGTCGATACATGAGCATGCCGCCCAGGCCAACCACCAGGGCCGTGGCGACCATCGCCAGGGCCAGACTCCCGGTGGTGTTTGTAATCACCAGGCCCAGGTAGCCTCCCAGGGCGAAGAGCCCGGCGTGGGCCACGTGAAGGATCCTGAGCAGCCCGTAGACCAGGGTCAGGCCCACTGCTATGATCGCGTACATGCTGCCTTGGATCAGGCCTTGAACAAACAATTCCACGTGAAGCAAGAGGCCTCTCCTTTCCGCCTCCTCCGGAGGGCATTAGAGCGGCGGCACCCGGGTCGTGGTGGTGCATTTCCCCGATCACGTTCAGTCGGGATACGAGCGCCCGCCGGTCCCGGGCCGGCGGGCGCTGTTCCTGAATCCCGGAGTTACTCCGAGGGCGGCGAGAGCAGCCCGGGATCGGAGATCACAGAATGCTCGTGCCACTCGCCGTTCCTTACCACCTGATTCTGGACGTCCTTGAGCACCTCGCCCAGCTTGTTGAAGGAGATGGTGCCGGTGGCGGTCCTGAGGTTGGTGGCGGCGATCGCGTCTCGGATCGCCTTGGGATCTGTGGATCCTGCACGCTTGAGGGCGCCGGCCGCCACCTTGACCGCTGTATGGGCCGAAGCCGCGACCATGTCCGCCGGGAATCCGGCCTTCTTTTCGAACTCGCGGATGAACTCCTGCGTCTCTTCGGCCTTGCCGTCGCGGTTGAGATTGGTGGTGATTATCACCCCCTCGGCCGCCTTGCCGGCGATCTCGATGAACTTCTCAGAGTCGTAGCCTTCCTGTCCCACGATCTGTGCGGTTATGCCGGCCGCCCTGAGCTGGCTCACCAGCGGCCCGGCCGTGAAGTAGTACCCTGAGGCGTAAATGGCCTCGGGGTTGTCGTTCTTTACCTTGGCCACCAGGGAGCCGAACTGGCGGTCCTTTATGGAGTATTCATACTCGTTGATGATCTCGATGCCGAAATCCGCAGCAACGGATCTGAATCCCGCCGCCAGGGACTTGCCGAAGTCGTTCTGAAGGGTGATCATCACCACCTTCTTCAGGCCCAGGGTTTCGCCGATGAGCTTGGCCCCGGCCTTTCCCTGGATCTCCCCCAGAAAGGATGTACGGAACACATAGTCGCCCGCTCGAGTGATGTCCGGGTGTATGGCATAGGCCGAGATATAGGGAAGCCCTGCTTCCTGGAACACACCGGCGGCCGAGCGGGTGGGCGCGGAGTAGGAGCCTGAGATCCCCAGAACGACCTTGTCCTGGCCTATGAGCTTGTTGGCGATGGGGATGGCCTGCTTGGGTTCGGCCTGATCGTCGTAGACGATCAGTTCCAGCTTCTTCCCCATCACACCGCCTTCCTCGTTTATCTGCTCCACGGCCAGCTCCGCACCCAGAGTGGCGGATTTGCCGTCAGACGCGGCGAAACCGGTCTGAGGGGCGTGGAACCCGATTTTGATGGTGTCCTGCGCCTGGGCCGGGCCTGCTGCAAAAGCGGCAACGCCAGCGGCCAGCGCAATAATGAGCATCCTTTTGATCATGACCTGGCACCTCCTTGTTTGAGTTCTCGTTCCTTGTGACCTTCCAAGGCCCCCCAGGGTTCATGGGCTAATCCCTATGGATCCCTGCGGGATCACCGCACCCGCACGCCGTCCTTGACAACGCCGGCGCAGGGGTTGAAGCCGAACCGGTATGCCAGCTCGGCAGGTTCGGCTATATCCCAGAGCACAAAATCAGCGGCCTTGCCCGCCTCGAGCGTACCCGCCTCCCCGGCCGATCCCAGGGCCTTGGCCGCATTCCTGGTGACCCCGGCCAGGGCCTCCTCGGGGGTCAGTGAGAAAAGGACGCAGGCCATGTTGAGCATCAGCAGGAGCGAGCAGGCCGGGGACGATCCCGGATTCATGTCCGTTGCCACCGCCATGGGGATCCCGTGGTCTCGAAGAAGGTCCACGGGTGGCTTCTTTTCATCCTTGAGGAAGTAGAACGCCCCGGGCAGCATAACCGCCATAGTGCCTGCATCTGCCATGGCCGCCGCGCCCTCGTCGGAGAGATGCTCCAGGTGATCGGCGGACAGGGCCCCGTACCGGGCGCCCAAGGCGGCCCCGCCTTGATCGGAGAGCTGCTCGGCGTGGATCTTAACCGGGAGGCCGAGCTCGCGGGCGGCCTGAAATACGCGTTCGCTCTGGGCCGGGGAGAAGGCGATGCGCTCGCAGAATACATCCACCATGTCGGCAAGATCCTCTGCGGCCGCTCGGGGCATGACCTCTCGGCAGACGAACTCTATGTAGTCGTCCGGGCGGTCCCGGTATTCCGGGGGAAGGGTATGGGCTCCCAGGTATGTTGTAAGAATGCGGACAGGGAAACGCTCGCCCAGGGATCGGGCCGTCCTTAGCATGCGAAGCTCGGTTTCCATGTCCAGGCCGTAGCCGGACTTTATCTCTATGGTGGTGACTCCCTCGGCAAGCAGTGAGCGGAGGCGAGGGGCGCTTTGCCGGAGAAGAGATTCCTCGCTTGCCTCCCTGGTCGCCCTTACCGTGGATATGATCCCGCCGCCTTTTCGGGCCAGCTCCTCGTATGTTGCACCCTGGAGCCGCAGCTCGAACTCTCGGGCTCGACTGCCGCCATGGACCAGGTGCGTGTGGCAGTCGATCAGCCCGGGAGTGATCCAGGCCCCGCCGGCGTCGTGCCTGTTACGGGCGGTACGGGCGATCCGATTCGGCAGATCCTGCTCCCTGCCCACCCATGCGATACGCCCGCCCTCAACGGCGAGGGCCCCCTCGGGGATGCGGCCGTAGGGCTCACCCTCGGTCATGGTGGCCAAGTGGGCGTTCACATAAAGGTCGTATGCCTTCTCGCGCATACCTCTCCGCTCACCTGTTCAAGGCCTTATACTTAAGTGGCTTTGGAATTCCCCGGATTCGATCGTAGTCCTCCATCTCCGCCCGGGCGCCTGCAGCGCTCAGGCAAGGGAGCGCTCGACCGTTTTCTCCAGGTCGCTCACCTCGGCCAGGGTCCGGGTCAACAGCTCATCGGTCCGGGCTGCCAGGCTCCCGCGGAACTCTTCGTCCTTGATCGAGGACAGGTTTATTCTCACGTTGTATGCAGCTCCCTTGGCCGCGGCCCTTATGAGCTGCGCGGAGACCCCTGCATCCGTGATGCAGTTCGGGTTTCCCTTTTCCACCACCAGCCGGCAGAGGTCGCAGAGCTCCGCCGTGGCCTTCAGGGTCTCCAGGGGTGCCGCTGCCGCGGTCTTGAAGGCGTCCTGAACGGCCCGGGCCCTTGCGGCCTTTTCCTCGCCGGTGTCTTTGGGCAGCCGGAAGGCGGCCGCTACCTTGTTATACGCAGCGGCGTCCTCATCCACCAGCTCGAGCAGCCTCGCCCAGAGCTCATCCGCCCTGCCCCTCACCGTTTGCATCTCTTCGGCCGCGTCCTCGTACTTGTCTCTTCCCAGGGTCAGGCGGGATACCATGGCGCAAAGGGCCCCTGCCAGGCAGCCTGCCAGGGCGGCTGCGCTTCCTCCCCCCGGGGCCGGGGAGTCCCCGGCCAACTCCCTGGTGAAGGCCGCCAGCGGCTTCTCGGAGAGCTTTGCAGGGCTCATTGCTCCTCTCCCATCATCTCCAGGAGGCGGAGCTCCACCACCTGAGAGGAGTCGAAGCCTGCGAGCTGCATGTAATAGGCCGCACTGTCCAGGAGTGCGGCCACCGGCACCATGCCGTAGACTTCGGTCTCCACTATGTTCACGCCCCAGCGCCTGGCCTCCATGCGGATCATCTCCACCACCCGGTACAAGGCGTTCTTCTCGTAGTCCACGATGTTCATGCTGACCTGGGTCATTCCGCGTTCCTCCAGGGAGAGCCCTATGCCCTTGACGTGGCAGAGGCCTCCCGAGGAGGCCCTGACCGCGGTCGCTATTCTCTGAGCGATCTCCCTGTCCGGGGTATCCAGGTTCACGTTGAATGCTATCAGGAACTTGCGGGCTCCGATCACCGTGGCCCCGGCCGAGGGATGCAGGCGGGGCTCGCCCACGTCCGGGCGGCGCTCGGGGTCGTTCACCTCATTCTTGAGCGCTTCGTATTGGCCTCTGCGTATGACCTCAAGCCGCCTGCGCTCAGGCCTCAAGGCCGCCTCCTCGTAAAAGTAGACAGGGACCCCCGTCTCTTGGTTGAATCGGCGGCCGAACTCATGGGCCAGCTCGACGCACTCTTCCATGGTGATCCCCCTGAGGGGAACGAACGGGATTACGTCCACCGCCCCGATTCGGGGGTGGCCGCCCTGGTGCTTCTCCAAGTCGATCTCCGCCACGGCGGTCCGGGCCGCTTCTATCAGGGCGTCCTGAATGGGTTGGGGCGGTCCGACCAAGCTGACCACCAACCGGTTGTGGTCCTGGTCCGCCCGGTAGTCCAGCAGCCCGCAACCCCGGGTCTTCTTGAACGGCTCCACGATTCTCTCGATCCGCTCCTTGTCCCTTCCTTCCGAGAAATTGGGTACGCATTCTATCAGAGCGTTCTTCATGGCTCTCCTTTCAATGCCTCACGCGCCGGGGTCCGTTGAAGCCCCAGTCTGCCCGAACATGTTTATCATGGGTATCTTTACGCCTCTTTCCGACGCCACTACGGCGGCCTTATCGTATCCCGCATCGGCATGCCGCATGATGCCGGTGGCCGGATCGTTTCGGAGGACGGTCTCCACCCTTCTCCCGGCCTCGGGCGTTCCGTCGGCCACCGATACCTGGCCTGCGTGGAGGGCGTAGCCGATCCCCACCCCTCCCCCGTCATGAAACGAGACCCAGGCAGCGCCCGAGGCCACGTTGGTCATGCAGTTTAGCAGCGCCCAGTCCGCGACTGCATCAGAGCCGTCCTTCATGGCTTCTGTCTCCCGGTAGGGGGAGGCAACTGAGCCGCAGTCCAGGTGATCGCGGCCTATGACGATTGGTGCCTTGACCTTTCCTGAGGCCACCAGGTCGTTGAAGATCCTGCCCGCCTTGTCCCGCTCGCCGTAACCCAGCCAGCAGATACGGGCCGGGAGGCCCATGTGCTTCACCTGCCTGCCCGCCATCCTGAGCCAGCGGACCATGCGATCCTTTTCCGGAAAGGCTTCCATCAGGGCCTGGTCCGTGGCCTCGATGTCCGCCGGGTCTCCGGAAAGGGCGGCCCATCTAAAAGGGCCTTCGCCTTCGCAGAAGAGATGCCTGATGTAGGCCGGCACGAACCCGGGGTAATCCATGGCGTTGTCAACACCCCGCCTCATGGCTTGCCCACGCAGGTTGTTGCCGTAGTCAAAAGCCACCGCCCCCTTTTCCTGCATCTCCAGGATGGCCCTGCAGTGGACCGCCATGGAGTCCAGGGCCATTTCCGCGTACTTCTTGGGGGCGCTCTTTCTGAGATCCAGGGCTTCTTCGTAGGGGATGCCCGCCGGCACATAGCCGTTGAGCTCGTCGTGGGCGCTGGTCTGGTCCGTTACCACGTCCGGGATGAAGCCCCGCTCGATCATGGCCGGGAGTGCTTCAGCGGTATTGCCCAGGAGGCCTATGGAAAGGGGCCTCCTCTCCTCCGCAGCGCGGCGTGCCCGCCGGATGGCTTCGTCCAGGTCGTCGGTGGTTTCGTGGAGATATCCCGTCTTGAGCCGGCGCTCTATTCGGGCCCGGTCCACCTCAACGCAGAGGGCCACACCCTCGTTCATGGTAACCGCCAGGGGCTGGGCTCCGCCCATTCCTCCCAGCCCGCCGGTGACCACGATCCGGCCGGCCAGGGAGCTCCGCCAATGTTTTTCAGCCAGGGCCGCAAAGGTCTCGTAGGTCCCCTGGAGTATGCCCTGGGTGCCGATGTATATCCAGGAGCCGGCGGTCATCTGGCCGTACATGATCAGGCCCTTTTTATCCAGCTCGTGGAAGTGGTCCCAGGTGGCCCAGTGGGGTACTATGTTGGCATTGGCGATCAGCACCCTGGGCGCGTGCTCATGGGTGCGTATGACACCCACCGGCTTGCCCGAGCCCACCAGCAGGGTCTCATGGTTTTCCAACTCCAAGAGGCTCAGGACCAGGGCGTCGAAGCACTCCCAGTTCCTTGCCGCCTTGCCGCTCCCGCCGTATACTATGAGCTCATCGGGCTTTTCCCCGTTTTCCGGGTCGAGGTTGTTGAGGAGCATTCGGAGCGCCGCCTCCTGGTACCAGCCCTTGCAGTGGAGCCGGGTCCCTTGCGGGGCCTTGACCGACCTGGGCTTGCCGCTGCCTATCCGGAGGTTCCTTATGAGATCTTCTTTCGTAGATTCCGCCATGTCCCGTCCTCCTGAAGCCCCTTGCGCTTGCCGGGGCTTCTCTTGTTTCGGCTTGACGCCGGACCCTACATATATATACTTATATATACAAGTAAGAACTGGTTGTCAAGCCTCACTGAGTTGCAAAGACCCGGGGCCGCTGCTATAAACCCTCCAGTATCGCACCGGACGAATGTTATGGAGCGGAAAGTCAGAATCGAGGAGAAAAGGGAGCCGAGGATCGACCTGGTCCATGACTCAGGGGTCTCGCGTGATACCGCCCTTCCGTTGTACCAGCAGGTCAAGGATTACATCCTGGAGCGGCTCCGGACAGGGGAGTGGACGCCCGGGACCCGGGTGCCCTCGGAGAACGAGTTGACCCGGGCGGTGGGGGTCTCCCGCATGACCGTCAATCGGGCGGTGCGGGAGCTTGCCGCCGAAGGGCATCTGGTGCGCCTCCAGGGAGTGGGCACTTTCGTCTCCGAGCAGAAGCCTCAAGGGGCCTTGCTGGAGATACGGAGCGTGGCGGACGAGATCGAGAGGTGGGGCGGTGAGCACAGCGCAGAGGTAATTGTGCTCCGCGAGGAAACGGCCGGGGCCGGTTTAGCCGATCAACTGGGGCTTTCACCCGGGGCCGCCGTCTTCCGCTCGGTCTTGGTCCACAAGGACCGGGGCATGCCCGTGCTCTACAGCGATCGATACGTCAACCCGGCCGTGGCTCCCGAGTACCTTGCCCAGGACTTCACCCGCACCACCCCCAGCGAGTATTTGGTCTCGGTGGCTCCGGTCCAGGAAGTGGAGCATGTGATCGAAGCCGCCTTGCCCGATCGAGAGAGCAGGAGGCACCTCCGCATATCCCAGGGCGAGCCCTGCCTGATTCTCTACCGCCGTACCTGGTCCTTCAACATGGTGGCGACCAAGAGCCGGCTGGTGTACCCCGGTTCTCGCTACCGGCTGGGCGGCCGTTTCAAAGTCGACGGGGCCCGGGGATCCGGGGTGGCCTAAGGGATGGACCCGGACGCACCCGCCTCGAGCAGGGCCTTCCTTATCTTCCCTGCCAGCTCCCTCATGGAAAACGGTTTCTGGACGAAGTGAACGCCCTTGTCCAGGACGCCGTGATGGGCGATCACGTTGGCGGTATAGCCGGACATGTAGAGGACGCGGATATCGGGTTTGAGGGCTTTCACCTGCCCGGCGAGATCCTTGCCGCTCATCTGCGGCGGTCTTGCTCCGGTAGGCTTGAAGACACGCCATCGGCTGTTTTCGTGTCCATCAGGTAAGCTTACACAGTATTTCCAATGTTGCCAAGGATTCTCTACTAAAACGATATGGTTGGTGCGGAATCCCGAGGCCTCCGAGCTTCACGCCACGGGTTTTGATTATCTCCGTCTACGCAGGATATGGGTGCACTTGCATACGTGGTGCCCTGTCAGGAGTGCGCTGCCATTGAGTCGCGTGGCCGCGACCCAATGAGGCACTTGTGTCGCAGATCCACTATCAAACGCCTTAAAGGGAAGGCGCACAAGCCTACCAACATATTGAAAGCAGATTGTTTTATCCATGGAGCGGATCCATGTCCTGCGGCACGCAATTTGCGGGACCATCAAGGCGGCGGCATCCTTCCGGGCCTCCCGGGGGCTCCGTCGGTCAAGTATAGGTATGAAAGGGGTGCGCAGGATGGGAGACGAATTCGATCAATTCGTTCAGGAGTTACAGGATCAGATCTTTGAAGAGACTAAAGAAGCATATGGAGAGACCGCGTATCAGAGATGGCGGCAGCCTCTTTATATGGGCGCCCTGGATGATGCCGACGGGTTCGGTCGAGTCACTGGGAAATGCGGCGATACCATGGAGGTCTTTCTGAAGTTCGAGAATGACAAGGTGAAAAGGGCCGGCTTTAGAACGGACGGGTGCGGTTCAAGCACGGTGTGCGGCTCATTCGCCGCCGAACTGGCCCACCAAAGGAGCCCTGAAGGGGTTTCAGAGATCACTGGGGATATGATCCTGGGCGTCCTCGGTGGATTGCCGGAAGAAGACCGGCATTGCGCATTCCTGGCTGCCGAGGCCCTTCAAGAGGCCCTTGATGATTATATGAGGAAGCAGGTTCGTAAGAGATAGACAGTCGGAGGTAATTAAAATGCCGAGAGGAGATGGGACAGGTCCAAAAGGCCAGGGGCCGAGGACCGGCAGAGGCAAGGGTGGAGCCGGAGGCGGCGGGCGAGGGCGCGGAGGACAGGGCCGGGGTGGAGGGTTTGCAGCAGGCCCGGGGGGGTATTGCGTATGCCCCGCCTGCGGTGAAAAGGTTCCCCATCAGGTCGGGCAGCCTTGCTATGAGCAAAAATGCCCGAAGTGCGAAACACCCATGACCAGGGAGTAGGGGGCCGGGTGTTTGCCTGCCTCCGTCACTTCTACAGCCATAAGGGCCTGGGATCTCGCTCTGAAAAAGGGGCGGATATTCGGTCTTGAGGGCCTGTGCTAGAGGGGATATAATAGAAATTAGAATCACCGATTGACTTGAGGAACACATATTTTCGAGCGAAGGAGTTTCTGATCATGCAGATTCTAGTGCTCTATTATTCTAAAGGCGGTAACACCAAGAAGTTGGCCCAGGCCGTGGCCAAGGGGGTGGAATCCGTCGAGGGGGCAAGCGCCCTGGTCAAGGCCACCACGGATGTCACCAAGGACGATTTCCTGAACTCCGCCGGGGTGATAGCCGGCTCGCCGGTCTACTTCGGCGTGATGGCGGCGGACCTCAAGCGCGTGTTTGACGAGTTCATAGGGACCCGCAAGAAGATGGAAGGAAAGGTGGGGGCTGCCTTTGCCACCTCCGGCGACCCCACCGGCGGCAAAGAGACCACCATGATGTCCATTATCCAGTGCCTCCTGATTTACGGCATGGTGATCGTGGGCGACCCCATGTCCGCCACAGGCCATTACGGCACGGCGTGCGCGGGGGCACCTGATGCGGCTACCGAGGAGAACGCAGCAAAGCTTGGGGCCAGGGTGGCCGAGACCGCCAAGCTGCTCAATGTTTAAACCGCGGATTCGACCCGATAGGGACCCTGAGAAGAGAAGGGGCTCCAACCGTCCCTGTGACATGAGCAAAGGCTGCCCAGGGATGCAGCGCGTGTAATGGAAACCGCGTTCGAGCAGGGGGACTCGTTCGTCCACCGGATGGATCCGAGGGCCAGGTTGTTGGTGGCAGCGGCGTTCTCACTGGTGGTGGCATTACTCAGCCGTTTTCAATCTCTGGTGCCAGCCTCGGCCGGGGCGCTGGCGCTTGTCGGGCTCGCCGGGCTACCGGCCGGTGCGGTGGCTCGGCGGCTCTTGGTGATAAACGGGCTGGTGGCGCTCTTGTGGCTGTTTTTGCCCTTTACCACACCCGGGCGGCCCTGGGTCCACCTGGGAGGGCTTGCCGCCACTCAAGAGGGTGTGCTGTATGCGGCCCGCATAACACTCAAGTCAAACGCCATAGTCCTGATCCTGATCGTTTTGGTCTCCACCATGCCGGTGTATACGGCCGGGCGCGCCATGAGGGTCTTCGGCGTGCCCCAAAAGCTGATACATCTGCTTGTCTTTACCTATCGCTATATACACGTTATCTTCCGCGAGTATCAGAGGCTCATCACTGCTGCAAGGATTCGAGGGTTTCGCCCGGGCACCAATCTCCACACATATAGGACCTATGCCGTGCTCCTGGGCATGCTGCTCGTGCGAAGCTACGAGCGGGCTCACCGGGTGCGCTCAGCCATGTTGTGCCGGGGCTTTCAGGGCCGGTTTCATGACCTGACCGAATTCAGGTCGAGCGGTAAAGACTGGGTCCTTGGCGGGGCCATGGGCCTGGGAATCGCCGGTCTTGTCCTGCTGCAGTGGTCGCCGTAGGTGCCCGCCGGGACGAGGGACTGCCTCCATTGGTGCTGGAGAAAAGGATTTCATGAAGACGGTGGATGCATTCACATGGCCCTGATCGCCCTGGAAAAAGTCTCTTTTTCCTACCCTGACGGCCGCGAGGTCCTGAAAAACCTGGACTTTCGGCTCGAGCAAGGGGAGCGGGTCGGTTTGATCGGGCCGAATGGGAGCGGAAAGACCACCCTCTTTCACTTGGTCATGGGGCTCTTGCCCGCGGATTCAGGCAGAGTGGAGATACTGGGCCGCGAGAGGAGGGAGGAGAAGGATTTCCGAGAGGTGAGGCAGAGGATCGGGCTCTTGTTTCAGGACCCGGACGACCAGCTGTTCAGCCCGACGGTGCTCGAAGATGTGGCTTTCGGGCCTCTAAATCAAGGGAAGGCGGCAGGGGAGGCCCGGGCCATAGCCGAGGCCACACTGGAATCACTGGGATTGGACGGCTTCGAGGAGCGGATCACCCACAAGTTGAGCAGCGGGGAGAAGAAGCTGGTCTCCCTTGCCACGGTCCTGGCGATGAGGCCGGAGGCCTTGCTCTTGGACGAGCCCACCAACGGGCTGGATGCCGAGACCACGGACCGGATCATCGAGGTCTTGGCCGGCGTGGACATAGCTTACGTCTTCATTTCGCACAACATGGACTTCCTGGAGCGGACGGTGGATCGGATCCACGGCATGGAAGACGGCCGCATCCTACTGGAGGAGGAACGGGTGGTCCACACCCATGTCCACGCCCACCCGCACGGCAGGTTGGCCCACTCCCACAAGCCGGCTGATGGGTACGCAGATAAACCCTCGCAGGAGTAGCCCGGAGATTTCTTGTTGACCCGGGGGACGCCTCTCTGATATGAACCGCAAGGGAATTGTAAGGCAAGAAGCCTTTCCCGATCTCAAGTACTTTCTTGGAGCGACCCGAATCCTGAGCCACGAAGGCCTCCGGCGGCGAATCATGCCGCGGCTTCGTGGCTTTTTTTCGTCGCTGCGAGATCTCAAGACAAAGGGCGCGGTGGATCATGCACATCTCCGAGGGAATCCTTGCCTGGCCCGTCCTCGCCTCCGGCGCGGTGGCCGCTGCAGCCGGAACGGGAGCGGCCCTGAAGAGGCTCGAGGAGGACCGAATCCCCCAGATAGCGATCCTCTCCTCGGCCTTTTTCGTGGCTTCCCTGGTGCACGTACCGGTCGGGCCTTCCAGCGTTCATCTCATAATGAACGGGTTGGTGGGGCTGATATTGGGATGGCTGGCTTTTCCGGCGATTCTAGTGGGACTGGTGCTACAGGCCGTTCTTTTCCAGTTCGGCGGGCTCACCACCCTGGGGGTCAACACGGTGATCATGGCCGCGCCCGCGGTCGCATGCCATTACCTGTTTCGGGCCATGGTCGCAAGCGGGAGCCGGCTGGTTTCATGGTGGTCTTCCTTCCTTTGCGGGGCGGGCGCCGTATTGCTGGGGAGCCTTCTGGTCGCCGCCTCACTGGTTTTCACCGGCGAGGCCTTCCTCGGGGTGGCTCGATTGGTGGTGGCGGCCCACCTGCCCGTGATGGTGATAGAGGGCCTGATTACCGCCTTCTGCGTTGCCTTCATCAGACGCGTGAAGCCCGAGATTCTGGAGGTTGCCTATGTGCGTTAGGAGAATCGCTGCAAAGGCCCTGCTCTGCGGGCTGATTACGGGGATGACCCTTTGGGCCGGTGAACCCGCTTCGGCCCACCAGGTCTACCTGTTCGCCTGGGTTGAGGGGGACACGGTCTACACCGAGTCCTACTTCGGGGGAAAGAAAAAAGTGGCGGGAGGCGAGATCCATGTATACGGCCCGTCGGGCAAGGAGCTGTTGAGCGGGCGGACTGACGACCAGGGAGCCTTCTCGTTCCCCGTGCCCCGGAAGACCGATCTACGGATCGTCCTGGAGGCCTCCACAGGACACAAGGCTGAGTTCGTGCTGCCGGCCGAGGAGCTGGACGGGCACGAGAGCCCGGTCGGAGGGGGGCCCAGCTCCGTGGAGGGAGAGGAGGGGAAAAGCCGTGAGGCCCGGGGCAGTAACGAGGTTTCAAACAAGACCTCCATTGAAATGGAGGAGGTCCGGGCCGTTGTGGAGGAGGCGTTGGACCGGAGGCTCAAGCCCATCGCCCGGTCCCTCGCACGTCTGGAACACGAGAAAGGGCCGGGGATGACCGAGATCCTGGGAGGGGTGGGATATATCTTCGGTCTTGCAGGGGTCTACCTCTATGCCCGGGCCCGAAAGCGGGGGTGTGACCCCCGCAGGGATGAATCACGCGCCTCCCCATAGGGGCGCGGGAGGAAAAGCCTCAGCCGCAGGAGCCCTAGAGGGCCGGGTCTCGGGAATCAATAGGGCCATGAAGGCCGATCATGCCGGGTGAATCCGTGTGGTGGGCTTTTGCGGCCCCTTTTTTGTCATCTAATTACACAATGTCAACCTAAAACAAGGAGCTGAAAATGATCGAGAGAGGAAGCCTTTGGACGGCGGTTTTGTTGTTTTGTCTGGTGGTGCTCTTCGGCGGACCCGGGTACGCCCATTTCGGCATGATCATTCCGTCGGACTCCATGGTCATGCCGGGGGACGAGAGGACGGTTTCCCTCCAGGTCTCGTTCTCCCACCCCTTTGAGGGTCCTGGTATGGACATGGCTCGGCCCAGGCGCTTCGAGGTGGTCTTCGATGGGGATACGTCGGATTTGCGGGGGAGACTCCGGGAGAGCAGTGTCATGGGTCACAAGGCCTGGGGCCTGGATTTTCCCGTCAGGCGACCCGGGGTATATATCTTTTCCATGGAACCCGAGCCCTACTGGGAGCCTGCCGAGGACTGCTACATAGTTCACTACACCAAGACGGTGGTGACGGCCTTCGGAGACGATGCGGGATGGGACCGAGAGATCGGGTTGGAGACCGAGATCGTTCCTCTGGCCAAGCCGTTCGGCCTTTACGCCGGGAATGTCTTTCAGGGCGTGGTCAAGCTTCAAGGGGAGCCCGTCCCTTATGCCGAGGTGGAGGTGGAGTACTACAACGAGGACCTGAGAGCCGAGGCGCCCACCGACTACATGATCACTCAAACCATCAAGGCCGATCAAAACGGGGTGTTCACCTATGCCGCACCCAAGGCGGGTTGGTGGGGTTTCGCCGCCCTGAGCGCATCAGAGGAAAAAATGGACCGCGGGGGCGAGCCCAAGGACGTGGAACTGGGCGCGGTCATTTGGGTCCGGTTTCAGGATTGGATGGAACGCTAGAAAATCGAGAGGAGGCCTCCGTGCGCTTCATTTTGAACGGCTTGATAAAACAAGGAACACTGGTTAATCTAAGAAGTCTCAACAAGGCCGCGCAGAGAGGGCGTTGGGCATCAAGGGCTTTCCGGAGGTCTTGCCTGACACACTGCGTGAGTACTTTGGATACCGATCATAAGTATGACAAGAACCAGCAATAAAAGTGTGATATAGTGAGAAACAAGTTTCAGTGTTAGTTTGAAAGAGCAATATATTAAGGGAGAGTATTTTCAATGGAAATGGATGATCAGGTGCACATCGAAGAAAACGGGATTGAGTCATTATATTCTCGTGGAGCAATAGATGGAACTGATAGGCAGTTGCGCGACCTGATCGACGAGACCGGAGATGCCTTCTATGAGATGGATAACAATGGCAATCTCATAGATTTCAGTGACTCGCTCTGTAGAGTCCTTGGTTATGCCAAGGAAGATCTCAAGAACCGAAGCCTCGAGAAGTTGATGGATTACGAACATGCAAGAAAATTCCGCGAGGCATTCAACAAGGTCTGGATCAGCCATCAGAGTTTTTCCAATCTGATATGGGAGACAAAGGACAAGTCGGGCAACAGAAGGGTGATAGAGCTCTCGGCGCACTTGGTCAAGAATCACCAGGGAAGGAAGCTCGGATTTCGGGGCATTGCACGCGATGTGACGGATAAATTCAAGACAATGAGCGCCCTTAAGGAAGCCCAAGAGCGGTATGAAAAGGAGTTTGAAGCCAAGCGAAAAGCAACGAGTAAAATGAAAAACCTCTTCGACTTTGTCCCCTATCCCATGGTCGTGTTCACGGCCTACGGCAAAGTCAGCCACATCAATCCTGCGTTCACCAAGGTCTTCGGTTGGACTCTCGAGGAGCTGATAGGCCGCAGGATACCCTACATACCGCCAGGGCTCGAAGAGGAGGCCCGGGAAAACCTGAGGCGCTTCAAGGAAGACCCGGATACCACGATCGAAACCAAAAGGCTGACCAAGGATGGTCGTGTCCTGGATGTGAGCATTCGCGCGCAGCTCTCATCGCAGGGTTCTCCGGTCACCTCTGAGCAGCTATTCATCCTGCGGGACATAACCGAAGAGCGCAGGAATGAGCGGATCAACGAGACCCTTTTCCAAATCAGCAGCGCCTTGCCAAGGTATCCCGTCCTGGAGGACCTCCTGGACTTTGTCAGCGGGGAGGTGAAGCGGCTTCTCAACACCGAGGGGGCGGTCGTGGGGCTTCTTGATGAGGATCAAAAGAGCATCTATTTTCTCGGGGCGTCTTACGAGGACCCCTCGATCGGGGATCGAGTCAAGCAGGCACGCCATCCGGCTGACAAGGGGGTCTTGGGGCGCGTCTTGAAAACGGGCGAGCCGGCGGTCTTGGCGGATACCAACAAGGATCCGGAGTTTTATCGTGGATTCGATGAGGCCGTTGGTTTCCCGACCAGGAGTATCGTCATCGTCCCCTTGGATGCCGGAGGCAGGCTGATAGGGGTTCTGATCGCAATAAACAAGAAAGGGGAGCAGTTCGATCACAAGGACCGGAAGCTGCTGGGCATGATCGCCGGCACGGTCGCCTTGTCCATCGCGAACGCCAGGTTTTCCAAGGAACTGAAGGAGGCCTATCAAGAGGTCGCAAGCCTAAACCGGGCAAAGGATAAGATCATCAACCACCTTTCCCATGAGTTGAAAACACCCGTATCCATCCTAATGGCCTCCCTGAGCCTTCTGGCAAAAAAACTGGAGCAGATTCCCAAACAGGAATGGTCGGCGACTGTGGAAAGGGCCCACAGGAATCTTCGACGCATTCTGGATATACAGGCCCAGGTGGAGGACATCATGATGGATCGCGAGTATAAGGTCTATCCGATGATTTCCTCCATGCTCGAGCAATGCGCCGAAGAGCTGGAGGCCTTGCTCGCGGAAAGAGTGGGGGAGGGCGAAGTCGTCCAATGGCTGCGTGACAGGCTCGAGGAGGAATTCGGTCTCAAGGAAGACAAGGTGGAAAGGATGCCCTTGGGTGAATTCGTAGGGGAGCGGCTGAAGTCTCTTGAGCGGATGCACGCGCACCGGCGAGTAGAGATCGTCGAGCATCTGGACTCGGATTGGAGCGTGGAGGCGCCTCGGGACGTGCTGGAAAAGGTCGTGGACGGTTTGGTCAAGAACGCGGTCGAGAACACGCCCGACGGCGGCCGGATCGAGGTCCTGGTCAGGGAGAGAGGCAAAGGTTTGGAGCTGGTGGTGAGAGATTTCGGGGTGGGGATCACGGAGGAGAACAGCAAGAGGATATTCGAGGGCTTCTTTGCCACCCAGGATACCATGGATTATTCGTCGAAGCGTCCCTTTGATTTCAACGCCGGCGGAAAGGGATCGGATCTGTTGCGCATGAAGGTTTTTGCAGAACGTTACGGCTTTCAGTTGAGCATGACGACCACTCGTTGCCGTTTTCTTGAGCGGGAAGGAGCGACCTGCCCGGGAAGTGTCGAGAGCTGCCCAGAATGCCAGGGGGTCAAGGACTGCCTGGATTCAGGAGGGTCCGCCTTTTCGGCATTTTTCCCCAGAGTCCATCCGGGAAAGTAAGTCTAGACCAAGCCCCTCACCGAATCCAGGACAGAGCCGTAGTCCGGCTCGTCGGTGACTTCCGGCACGATCTGCACGTGGCGCAGTATTCCTTCTTTGTCCACTACGAAGACCGCCCTGGCCAGTAGTCGCAGCTCCTTGATCAGTACGCCGTATGCATTGCCGAACGATGCATCCCTGTGGTCCGACAGGGTGGTCACCCGGTCTACCCCTGCCGCCCCGCACCACCGCTTTTGAGCAAAGGGCAGGTCCATGCTGATCGTGAGGATAGCCACATCTTCACCAAGGGCCCCGGCTTCTTCGTTGAACCTGCGGGTCTCCATATCGCACACAGGCGTATCCAATGAGGGAACCGAGGCGAGCACGCACACTCTCCCGCGGAAACCGGAAAACGAAACAGGGTTCATATCATTGTCCAGGACCTGGAAATCCGGGGCCTTATCTCCCTCCGCCACCGGGTTCCCGGTGAGAGTCAGTGGATTTCCCTTCATGGTAACCGTTCTTTGGTTCGCCGTCATAGCGGGTTTCCTCCGATTCCCAGTGTGTGTCTCTCGTTGCGGTAAAGAGCCGAACCAAAGGTACATGAGACCGGATTCTGCAGTCCGCCTCTTCGGTCCAAAGGTGTTGAGCCTGAAAGCATATTAGTAACAATTCTCAATAATACTCGGCATACCGCAGCTGTCAAGGCATTTCTATTTATGAAACCTGATGCTCCGATGCATGGCTTCCTATCCCCTGAGTCGGCTCGATTCTTGAACTCATCGCATGTAGGGATTGCAAACGTAGCAAGACCCTGGTAGTAAGGGCGCTTTCAATCATCCCGGGGGCTGGTGGGGCACTGTTTCCCAAGACCCTCCTGTTCCAGTGGGGGCGGCTCCCGGTATGTGTATATTGCCCGTAATAATAGGAATAGCCAAGGAGAAAGCATTGAAGAGAGATGATATTTGCGGATGGATGACAAAGAGCTTGCTGTTGGTATCCTGTCTGATGGTGGCAGGTTGTTTCGCCACTACTCCTCGACAGGCGCCTCCGGCCATGGAAAAACGGGAAGGAAAGGCGCCCAAGGCAGCGATGTTGCCCATCCTGAATACCAATGAACCTGCAGTGGCAAAACAAATCTCGGCGAGTCTGGTCCAGTGCCTTGAAGAAAGAAATGTGCTTGATTTTGTACCGAAAGAGGATGTTCAACAGGCCGTGGAACAGAGCGGATACGATCTTGGCAAGACCTTTGGGTTGAAAGATCATGAATACAAGGCATTGGCCGAAAAGCTCGGGGTGCGGTATACTATCCATGGGGTGGTTTCCGTGCGGAAGAATCTCACTCTTGCAGGATGGCGGAAGGACGTTGATGCCTACATTTACATCAATGACGGGAGCACAGGGAAGAAAGTGGATTCCTGGCGTTCCATGACTGATTTTGCTTTCGGAAAGCTTGAAACAGTGACAGACGCCCGGGAGATGGGGCAAGCTGTGGCCAACCACACCTGCACCAAAATGCTGGACAGGAGCTACTAGGGGTCTGGAGCGATCATTTTTCCTCGGTGGTGTCCAGCCGCTCCATTGTCTCCTTTATCTGCCTCAGAAGCGGGCCGTCTTCGTCCCAGAGCTTGCAGCTCCTGATCACTGTGGAGAGCCCGGGGAGTTCGTCCAGCGACCGGGGAATCGGGCGGCGCTTTCTGGTGTGTTGGGCGAAACGCCCGTGGATGGCGGCGGTCCCCATGGTCACGATGAGGTGCGTGAGGTGGGCGCACCCTTTGACCCCGCCCAGGCGCTTGTGAACCTCTTCACTGTAACCGTGGACAATGGAGAGGCCTATGATCTTCTTGACTGAGTCCAGGGTGGTGGGGCAGAGCTCGTGGGGCACGTCGAGCATCTCGGCCTCAGCGTCCAGGATGGAAGGGGGCATTCCTCCGACCAGGATCCTCACGCACATGTTGTGAACCACACCGGGTGGTATGTATGTGCCGTCCCAATGGTATCCCTGAACCAGGCGGTCGTCCCTGAGCCTTCCCTCTACGATCAGCCGCTCATCCTCCAACGGATAGCACCGAAACTCCAGGTGTCTCTGGTGGACGGGATCATCTCGGATCAGTTCTTTCAGGCTCTTCATGGGTTCCCTTCCTTCCTCGAGGCCTTCAGCCGGGCAAATCATCATCCGCTCCCTTCAACGAGCACCGGGCTGGATTTTGTATCCGCTATGTGGTACCAGGGTCTGGGGATTGTTGCAAGGGCTTCAATGCCGACGGGGCCCGCGGGATGTCGTTCACACAAAAGGCTGGAGGGGGAGCAATGGAAGGAGCTTTCTCTGAGGACTTGAAAACCGCGGTCAAGGAATTTGGCGCCGACTTGGTGGGCGTTGCCGATCTACAGCAATTGAGAGAGGCCAGGACCATTCCCGGGGGCCTACTCGATCCTTTCTCCAGGGCGGTCTCGTTCGGGGTCCATGTGCCCCTGGCCGTTTTCGAGACCGTCGGGGATCGTCCGACCCCCCTTTACTCATCGGTCTACCAGACTGCCAACCGGCTCCTGGACGAGATCGGCTTCAAGGCCTCAAAACGACTGCAGGGGCAAGGATATCCGGCCCTCCCCATACCGGCCTCCCAGGTCCTGGATAGAGACTCGTGGCATGCAGCAATAAGCCACAAGGCCGTTGCGCGAGTGGCCGGTCTCGGGTGGCAGGGAAAGAGCCTGCTCCTGGTAACCCCGGAATACGGGCCCAGGGTGCGGCTCGCCACCGTGCTGACCGATGCGCCCCTTGCAGTGGATGCTCCCAAACCGAACCGCTGCGGCTCTTGTACTGCGTGCAGGGACGCCTGCCCGGTGGGAGCGATCAAGGGCACAGGGACGGCTGATCACTATCGGACCAGAAACCACGCCCTTCACTTCGAGAGCTGTGTGGAGAAATTGACCAAAGAATTCGCCCCTATGCCGGACATAGGACACCCCATATGCGGCATATGCATCAAGGTATGCCCGTTCGGGATTAGGCCTCGAAGGCGGACAACCGGACGGCCCGCCGCCAAGCAGGGATGATCAGACGAGGGACTGATATGGTCGAGAAGAGTTTGTTTTCGCTTAAACCTGCGGATCGAGTAGAGATAGTGACTTTGATGGACAACTACGTGGATGTGCTCCTGAGGAGTACAGACATTGTGACCCGCCCCCCTGTTTCAAAGGGAATGGAGATACCGACCGATACCCTTCTGGCCGAGCACGGCCTTTCCCTGCTGATAACGGTCTATAAGGGCGGCGAGATATATGAACTGCTCTTTGACACGGGCTACAGCAGGATAGGTGTCTTGAACAACCTGGAACAGCTCGGGTTGGATCTCAAGGATATTCAGGCGGTCGTCCTGAGCCACGGTCATATGGATCATACCGGCTCGCTTTATCCCATACTGGAGGGTCTGGAACGCTCCGTACCCGTAGTGCTTCACCCGGAGGCCTTTCTCAGTCCCCGTTACTTCGGGTTGGATGACGGGCGCAGGCTCCTCTTCCCCGAGAGCATCACCAGGGAGGGGCTGAAGGATCGAGGGGCCGAGCTCGTGGATTCTCAAGAACCCGTTCTCCTGGCAGGAGACACCGTATTGGTCACCGGGGAGGTGGAGCGGGTGACATCCTTTGAAAAGGGACTTCCCAACGCATTCCTGGAGAGGGACGGCAAGGAGGAAAAGGATCCCATCCGGGATGACCAGGCACTGGTTCTCCGGCTCCAAGGCGACCGACTCGTGGTGGTGTCAGGGTGCGCGCATGCCGGGATAGTCAATACGGTCCTCCAGGCGAGAAGGCTCACCGGTTTGGAGTCGGTTCACACGGTGATCGGGGGGTTTCACCTATCAGGGCCGGTCTTTGAACCGATTATCGAGGAGACGATCAAGGCTTTCAAGGATATGGACCCCCGGGTGTTGGCGCCCATGCATTGCACGGGATGGAAGGCCATTCAGCGGTTTTCCGAGGAGTTCCCCCAAGCCTTTGAGTTGAACAGCGTAGGGTCGAGGTTTTCATTGTCTTGATCCCTCGAGTGATGCGGTTTGATTGAAACGGATTTTCACCATGGGCGAAAGCTATTACAGGTAAAGGCCTCTCCGTGCCTGTAAAAGGAGGGATTGAGCAAGGATCAGATCAGGGTTGCGGAGGGAAAGATCATGCCAGAGACCATCAGCATAAGGACCACATCGAGGACAGAGATGGTTGACATCACCCCTCAATTGGGGGAGTTAGTCACCAAGAGCGGACTATCGAAAGGAATTTGTACGGTCTACGTACCCCATACAACGGCGGGAGTCACCATCAACGAGGGGGCGGATCCGGCCGTATGCGAGGACATCATCGCCAAGCTCAACGAACTGGTCCCGCGCGGGAGGGGCTATCGCCATATGGAAGGCAACGCCGACAGCCACATCAAGGCTTCCCTGATGGGGAGCTCGGTGTCTGTCCTCGTGGAGAAGGGCCGCCCGGTACTCGGCACGTGGCAGAGGGTCTTTTTTTGCGAGTTCGACGGTCCCCGCTCCAGGAAGGCCTATGTGGAGCTCATAGGCAAGTAGCGGCGCGGCTTGACCATCGCCAGACGCTTTACGCCCTTTATTTGGCGGAAATTGGCGCCCTGGCTTACGCAAGCGAGGGCCGAGTCCACGTCCGAGACCCTGGTCCCGCAAAGGGCGTCCACACCGTAGTCAAAGAGAACAGGAGAAAGAGGGGCCGTGTCTCCCAACAGCACGACATAGGCCTCAGGTGAGCACCGGTCCAGCAGGTGCGGAAGGGTATGATTGGTCAGGGCCGTCCCTGTTACGGCCACCACATCGGCTCTCGGAATCAATCGTTCCGCCTCTTCTTCGCCGAAGTCGCCTTTACCCGGATTCTTCTCGATTACCCACAGGTCCCCCGCCTTTTCTCGGATTCGGGGTATAAAGGGGAAGTGCCCCACTATTGCCACTCTCCTCCCTTCCCCATGCCTCAAGATCAGTTCGGCGGCGTTGAGCTCCATGCACGCCTCGAGGTCCACCTCCAGCAGCGAGTTGATCGCAGCCAATCCAATCGCCGCCTCCAGGATGCTCTTCGAATAGGCCATCCGCACCAAAGTCCCGGCCGGTTTATCAAGAAGGGTCCCTGCTTCCTTGACCAGGGGAGGGCTCTGCTTGAGGGCGTCTCGCGGGAGCGACGCCGCCAGGCCGCAATGTCTTGTCAGGACGGCCGTATGGAAGAACCCCTGCCGGATGTCCTTCACCCGGGCGTCAAAATCAAGGGTCGAGATGATATCATCGAGGATTCTCATATCAGCGGTTCCTCCAGCACCTCATATCTCAAGAGGGTCCTCTGTTCGCTCACAGCAAATCTCGCCCACCATGGCAGCCGCTTCGCCGTCCAGTATCCATGTTCCATTGAGAGCGAGTTGGATGGGGGTTTTCACGGGGTTGTACTCCCCGCTCAGGGCTTCATATACGGCCCTGGCCTTTTCCCGGCCCTTTATCAACACGGCGACCAAACCCGCTCCGGCAATCACCGGAGGTGTGAGGGTCACCCGCATCCTGGGATATACCGGCGCGGTCACTGCGACGAACTTTCGCTCGTCCTCTTCCAGCGCCGGCGAGCCCGGAAACAGCGACGCTGTATGCCCGTCTCCACCCATTCCCAGCAAAAGGAGGTCAAAACTCTCGGGTGCGAGTTCTTCATAGAGGGCCGCTGCCCGGCTTGGATCAGGCTCTTCCCCTCTGATGCGCCTTACCCTGAACCCGTCAATCGGTATGTGATCGAACAACGCCTCCTTTGCCATACGGTAGTTGCTTTGCTCGTGCTCGGGCGGGACGCACCGCTCATCGCCGAAGAAAAACGTGATTCGCCTCCAAGGGATGCCGGCCCCGGGAGTATTCCTGGATAGGGCCCGGTATATTGAAGCCGGGGTGGAGCCCCCCGAGAGCCCGATTGACACCCCCTCTTTCCGGGAGGCGAGCTCCCTGAGTCGATCAGCGATCCATCCGGCGGCCGATTCGGGGTAGGTATCCGGGTCTTCGAAGGTCAGGATCTCCGGCGTCTTCCGATTGAATCGATCCATTGCCTCTCATCCCAGTGCCCTCGGCCTGCAGCAGAGGGCCGGGTAGGGGACTCCCTGGCGGTCCAGGGTCCCATGTGGTATCTTCCAGTACATGAGAAGAGACTATTTCGTTTCCCTCCACCACAGGATAAGGCTGGACGAGAACCTCCCGCCCCTCGGTCCCTTGGACCGGGAGGAGGTGCGTCTTATCTCGGGCGCTGCAGGGGTCCTCATGCCCAAGTACACCTCCCCTACACGCTACAGGGAGCTGGCCAGGCTTGCAAGCGCTCACTTCCCCAATCTCTCGGCCCGCTTTGCACTCAGGGGCAAGGCCAGGCAAATACAGTTTTTCCGAGCATCAGGCATACCTCACCCCCTGACCGCCCTCTACCCGTCTCCTGCGGATGCTGGAGCCGATCGGAATCGAAGCGGCCCGCCCATGCGCCTGCCGTTCGTACTCAAGGGTGATTCGGGCGGAGGCGGCTCGGCGGTCTTTCCCATCCGATCACACAGCGATTTTGCCGATGCCCTGGAAAGGCTGCCCGAGGATCAGCCCGTACTTATCCAGGAATGGATCAGGAACCCAGGCCGGGACCTTCGCGTAGTTCGTATGGGAGGCATTGTAAAGAGCTATTTCAGGATTGGAGGGTCATCATTCTACAACAATGTCTCCAAAGGGGCTCGCATCGATTTTGATCTTCGTCCCGACCAGCAGCAAGCGGGTTGTGCCTTCGCACTGGAGGTCGCAAGAAAGGCGGATATAGATGTAGCCGCTTTTGACGTTATGTTCCCCGCCTCCGGCGGCCACCCCCTCCTCTTGGAGATCAACTTCCTGTTCGGTAGAAAAGGCTTGGGAGGCCTTAAGGGTTATGAGGAGCTCTTTCTCGCCGCGGTTTGCAACTGGATGAAGAATATAAGAAGTTCCGGTTGTCTTCAGCCGCCAAGCAAAAAAATCTAAGGGCATTCCCATTCATAATATTTCAATTCATATACACAGAAACACCTATAATCTCCATCTTCACATATATAAGGATAAAAGTCAGCATATAATCCATCTATGCAATTATTATTTCTGTAATCTTCAGGGCAACGACTCTCATTAGTTGAAGAGCATATTCCGGGTACGCTTGCACAGTCCTCATGTCCCATCCAACTTGTCCAAGTCTTCTGGAATTGCATACGCTTACCCGATACCAACTCATAAAGAAAGTACAATCCGTCTCCCGCCTGCTCCATATCATACCAGGACTCGGACCCGCTCAGCCCGCAGTACTCGCCCTTGAACACCCACTGGCCGTGATTCGGTTCGATCACGCTGGCATGGCCTCCGTAACCGTTTTGCTCGGTCACACTGATGTCGGCCCCGCCACACGCGGTGCTGTCAGCGCAGATATGAAGGATCTCATTCTCTGAGTTTGTAACCGCGGTTGTGGGTCCCGTGGGGCTCCCGAAATGAAAACCGGTCCCTGAAACAGACCATTGAAAAGGTGGGGAGACGGCACCTTCTGTCTCCAGCCACACATCGATGCAGTCCCCTCTCTCTACACTGTCGCTGCTCTTTTGGATCTCCAGAGTGGGTAGCCACCCCTGGGGATAGGTAACCTGCTTAGGGATGGTCGGCACAAAACATCCGTCCTGCCCCCATGCTTCCGAACTTAGGCGAAAAGTGTCAAGTCCAACAATTATAAGCAATGTAGGCAAGATAGTGAGCAAAAAAGATTTCATGTAAACTCCTTTGTAAGCCCCCTAAAAATTTTCAGTAAGCTCCAGAAAAGGATATTTACGGACACAATAAATAGTTTTAATTAAATAAATAAACATCGATGATTCTAAATTTTCAAAAAATGGATAATAAATTTATATAAAAGAACTATACCCACTATGACCAAACATATTCCCAAAAACAAGATCATCAAGTTAGAAATAACTTTAGTTATGTTACTATAAGAATCAGATAATCCTATCTTTCTAACAAAAAACGTATAATGTATATTAATAATTGTTTGATGTACGTCGGATTTCTTTAGAAGGAGTAAAACACCAAATGCAAAAGCAACTAAACCCGATATAAGCTCATTAAATATTGTCATTATTTTTCCTGGATATACTGTACATAGTTTACCAATCAATTATTTTTATTGTATGCATAGCAGTAATAGAAGCCCCTATGCCTATTCCTAATCCAGCTCCAACATCAGCTGATAGTCCAGTTTGTTGTCCTAATCCGACACTTAACTCCCCACCAATTGGAACACCATAAACTGGATAGCCTCCACGCAGATTCCCCGTCACGCTAACTTGTTCACACGGATCAGACCAATGAAAAACTCCTGTTGCACCAGCACCGATACCAAAGCCAAACCCATAATATAAATGTACACCTGACGGTCCAACTTTTATACCAATTGCTCCTCCTGGACCTAGGACACCTGTCGCAGCTCCTGTGATGCCAATATCTATATGCCACAATCCTCTAGGATCTATACTTTGTATTGGATCATTTAGACCGTAGACGTAAGAGTTGATACCATCAATTGGTCCATAAGGATCCGGGCGGAGGTATCTGCCGGATATGGGGTCGTAGTAGCGATGATAGTTGTAGTGGAGGCCTGTTTCTGTGTCCTCGTACTGGCCGGGGAAGCGGAGGTGGTTCTCCACGGTGGAGGCCGGATGGACGGTCGCCCGGCCAAAAGGTTGATACATGGCTTCCCAGATTATGGTGTTGGACTCGTCGGTCATCATGAGGGGGGTACCCAGCCGGTCATTGAGGTAATAGTAGATGTCGCCGGTTTCCGCGTCCGTTTTGGCGATCCGGATCTTCCCCATGTAAAGGTATTCCGACAATATGTTTCCATTGGCGTCGCTCTCCGCGATCAGCTTCCCCTCGGGATCATAGAGGAAAATCGTGGTATTCCCTTCAGCCTCTTTGACCGTGCGCTGGCCAAGAGCATTGTAAGTGTACTCGCCTAGTACGGATGCTCCTTGTTCCACCTTAACAAGGCGATTGTGTTGGTTGTATATGAGGGTTAGCTCTCCTATGCCGGTTGTGTTTCCGTTCTCATCGTATGAGAACTCTGTTTGGTCGGCTCCTGTTATTCGGTGGAGACGGTTGGTTCCTTCGATATAGGAATAGGATTCCGTGACACCATTTATGGTACGATTAGTTCTATTTCCGGCTGTATCATAAGTGTATTCAATCTCTCCATAACTGCCTTGTGCATGAATGAGATGGCCGAGGTCGTCGTATGTGAATGATTGGTTGTACCATGGCGTGTTGGTGCCGGCTATTTCGATAAGATTCAGGTTGTTGTCATAGGTGTATATTTGTTCCATTCGACTGCCGGGATTGGCCACTTGTATGCATCCGCAATCGCCGAAATGGTTTTCCACCTCGCCTCCGGCCCCTGTCTCCATGCCGTTGGGGAGACCGAAGGGCTCATATGTCAGATCGCTGACCAGGATGTTTGTGGTGGAGTCGTGTGTGGTGGATAGCCCTGACATGCGCCCCAAATCGTCCCGGGTGTAATTCAAGGTCCTGCCTGTGGGATAGGTCACGCTCATTAGCCGTCCCCCTGGGGAGTAGGAGCGACTGAAGGTATATGTATTGCTGGAGATCGTAGTATTCGCTTCGATCAGGCGGCCTCGAGCGTCGTACTCAAAGGTAATCTGTCCGGACTCGTCCTGGATTCCGGTCATCCGCCCCAGGCCGAAGGTGCCTGTGTCATATGTGTAGGTGACGTTTTGATTGGGGTCGGGATAGGTCGCCGCCGCCAGCCGGTTCAGTGAGTCGTAATCAAAGGTTGCCCTGACCCCTCTTGAGTCCTCTTTGCTGATCAAGTTGCCGGCCTGGTCATAGGAATAGCCGGCGGCGCCCCTGTCGGGCGAGGTGGTCGAGATTAGGCGTCCCATATCGTCATAGGAAAAGGAAGTCTCCCGGCCTTTGGGGTCAATCACCGATACCAAGTTGCCCCGGCCGTCGTAGCCGTAAGTGATGATCGCATTATTCGGTTGAACGATCTCGGTGATTCGGTTGAAAAGGTCATATCCGTATGTGGTCTCGTTTCCTTCGGGGTCTACCCTTGAGCTGATGTTGCCGCCGCCGTCGTAGTCGTATTGGGTGAATGCGCCATTGGGGAGGATTTCCTTGAATAGCTTCCCCGGCATGGAAGGATGGTCATAGTCCCACTCCCTGAGATAGACTTGTGTGCCGTCCGGGGAGTGCTTGCTCATTCGGGTCCTGTTGCCCCGGGAATCATAGCCGTACTGGATATAGCTGCCTTCCGCGTCGGTTATCCGGGTCAACCTGCCGAAGTCTTCATCATAGGAAAAGAAGCGGGCTATTCCATCTTCGTCAATCATGGATTCCGGTTTGCCGGCGAGGTTGTAGGTCATGGTCCTCGTGCTTCCGTCGCTTTCATTGGTGACTTCCGTCAGGCGTCCCCGGCCGTCGTAGCGAAAGCTCAAGGATTGCCCGTTTACATCGGTCATCCAGCGAGGCCTCCCGGCCTCGTCGTAATTTGTGAAGGTGGTCGATCCGATCAGAGGCCGGTTGAGCTCCAGAAGATTCCCTGTGGCTGGGGCGTAACTGAAGCTCGTGGTATCAGCCGGCCCGGGCCTGGGGCCGTCGATGGCAACCAGTTGGCCTCTTTCGTTGTGGGTGAAGGAGGTGACATACTCGTAGGGCACGACATTGCCTGTCTCGTCTGTGGTGTAGCCCTGTTCAACAATGCGGTGCAGGAGCCGGCCCGGCACTTCGTTGGGAGTATCGTCGCCGTCGCTGTCGTAGTCCCACGTGGTCACCTTGAACCCGGCGCTCAGTACGCTGGCTTCGGTGCGGGACAGGGGCACATTGATTTCCGGGTGATAGGTATAGAGGATCGTTTTTTCCTCCGCCGTCCCATGAGCCACGATTACCCTTCCCGGATTGCCCCGGGAGTCATGCTCCAGGTAGCGGGTGACTGCGTCGCTTGCGTATTCCACCTCGATGAGATTGAGGTCTTGGTCATAGACCCATCTCATTGCATTGGCGTCCGTATACGGCGGCTCCGGCAGGCCGCTCATCGAGGAGATGCGCTTTCTGCCTCTGGCGGTGGTTAGGGTGTATGTTCGCTGGGTGCCGTAGTCGTCCGTCACATGAACAAGGGCGTCCCCCTCATAGATGGCGCTTACCCCTCGGCCGTTCGTACAAGAGTGGCCTACTGCGCGGTCTTGGGAGTCGTAGCTCCAGGTTTTCAGTAAATGGCCCGCCGGGTTTCGCTTCTCGGTCAAATTGTGGGGATCACCCGGATCCGAGTAGTCGTAGTTGAAGCCGGAGCCGTCGGCATAGATGACCTTGATCAGGTTACCCCCTGCGTACTGGTATGTGACCCACACGCCGTCCGGGACAGCCTGTGTTACAGGGCCCGTGATACGGATCATCCTGCCTTCGCCGTCATGATGGAAATTGAGGGACCGGCCGCTGCCAAGATCCTGGACATTGGCCAAGCGGCCTTCTGTGTCATATCCGAGGCTGAGGCGGTTCCCCCTTTCATCCTCGATCCAGGTCAGCCTGCCCCCCTGGTCGAAGCAAAGCCTTGAGCCGTCCGGGCGGTGCCACACAAGACCTTCGGCCTCGGGCTCAACATAGCCGGGCTCGTTGAATACCCCCTTGTAGCTCCCTGTGTCCGTCTCCTCGAAATAGTGAGCGCGGCCTGTTTCATCCTCAATGCGGAGCAAGGACCAATCCTCGAGCGTGAAGTCGGCATCCAGTGAAGGGCTGTAGGTATGGTGCCACCCGTGGCCCAGATCCCCCTCTCTGTTGCTCAGGCTGTTGTAACAAGCCTTGAACGAGACTCCGAGTGTGCAAGGGGAAGGGAATTGCAAGTCCATCCTATGTTCAATGGCGTTTCCGTTCAATATGCGCAGGCTCTCTGCCAGCAGTCCTCCCCCGCCCTCTTGCTCGTCTCTCCAGAGGCCCAGGTCGATGTCTTCAGGGGGTGAGACAACGCTTACCTGAACGGCGTCTTGGGCCGAACCTCCCGGGCCGGTCACTGTGAGGGTGTAGGCGGTGGTCTCAGTGGGATAGACAGTGACCGAGCTTTCCGGTTCCACCTCTCCTATCTCGGGTTCTATAAAGGCCGTGTCAGCATGGGTGGATGTCCAGGTAAGGACTGAGAAGCCGCCAGGGCGGATTGAAAGGGGTGAGGCGGAAATCGATGCTGTGGGCTCCTGCGCGGTCTCCACGGCTATGGCGACCGGGTTTACCTGGTGGGGTGCGAGGTCGATCTCGTCGCTCCAGTATCGGCTTCCCTGGTAGTCGGCCCTGAAGGAGTAGATGCCTTGGGGCAGGATGAACGAGGCCTCTCCACCGGTGCCGGTGTTTTGATAGAGCCCCAGGTAGGAGCCGCTCTCCGTGAAGGCGTAGACCCTTACGTCTTGAAGAGGGCCTGAGGAAGAATCTACCGTCACCTTGGCCTCGCCCGTTGGTATTTCCACGGTGGTATCCTGCCAGGTGAACTCCTGCGACCAGAAGCGTCCCGCCATGTAGTCGGCCCGGACCTTGTAGGGGCGCTCGGGGAGTTGAAAGGTCGCTTGGCCTGCCTGATCGGTGGTGAAGTAACGCCCCATATACGAGCCCGACGGGGTGAAGAGGTATACCCTGAGGCCCTGTTTTGGGTCGGATTGGTCACCGTAGACCCCGTTGACCGTTACGGTGACGTCCTGGTGCGGTATGGGGAGAGTGGCCTCCATGGTGGAGGGTACCTGGAAGACGTCGGTCCAGAATCGGTAGCCCAGGTAGTCTGCCCTGATCTTGTATGAGCCGTCTGCGAGGTCGAAAGAGACCCGGCCGTCCGCGCCCGTGGTCTGATGGAGCCCGAGGTAAGAGCCTGTCTCGGTAAAGGCGTAGCACCTGATGCCCTCGATGGGCTCGCCTGGAGCCCTTTCCACGGTAAGGGAAAAGGTGCCGCCGCCGGTGGAGATCTCGACCGGGTTTACCTGGTGGGGTGCGAGGTCGATCTCGTCGCTCCAGTATCGGCTTCCCTGGTAGTCGGCCCTGAAGGAGTAGATGCCTTGGGGCAGGATGAACGAGGCCTCTCCACCGGTGCCGGTGTTTTGATAGAGCCCCAGGTAGGAGCCGCTCTCCGTGAAGGCGTAGACCCTTACGTCTTGAAGAGGGCCTGAGGAAGAATCTACCGTCACCTTGGCCTCGCCCGTTGGTATTTCCACGGTGGTATCCTGCCAGGTGAACTCCTGCGACCAGAAGCGTCCCGCCATGTAGTCGGCCCGGACCTTGTAGGGGCGCTCGGGGAGTTGAAAGGTCGCTTGGCCTGCCTGATCGGTGGTGAAGTAACGCCCCATATACGAGCCCGACGGGGTGAAGAGGTATACCCTGAGGCCCTGTTTTGGGTCGGATTGGTCACCGTAGACCCCGTTGACCGTTACGGTGACGTCCTGGTGCGGTATGGGGAGAGTGGCCTCCATGGTGGAGGGTACCTGGAAGACGTCGGTCCAGAATCGGTAGCCCAGGTAGTCTGCCCTGATCTTGTATGAGCCGTCTGCGAGGTCGAAAGAGACCCGGCCGTCCGCGCCCGTGGTCTGATGGAGCCCGAGGTAAGAGCCTGTCTCGGTAAAGGCGTAGCACCTGATGCCCTCGATGGGCTCGCCTGGAGCCCTTTCCACGGTAAGGGAAAAGGTGCCGCCGCCGGTGGAGATCTCGACCGGGTTTACCTGGTGGGGTGCGAGGTCGATCTCGTCGCTCCAGTATCGGCTTCCCTGGTAGTCGGCCCTGAAGGAGTAGATGCCTTGGGGCAGGATGAACGAGGCCTCTCCACCGGTGCCGGTGTTTTGATAGAGCCCCAGGTAGGAGCCGCTCTCCGTGAAGGCGTAGACCCTTACGTCTTGAAGAGGGCCTGAGGAAGAATCTACCGTCACCTTGGCCTCGCCCGTTGGTATTTCCACGGTGGTATCCTGCCAGGTGAACTCCTGCGACCAGAAGCGTCCCGCCATGTAGTCGGCCCTGACTTTGTAGGGGCGTTCGGGGAGGTTGAAGGTGGCCCGGCCTTCCGAGTCCGTGGTTAGATACCGCCCCATGTACGAGCCCGAGGGGGTGAAGAGGTAGACCCGGAGGCCCTGTTTGGGGTCGGCTTGGTCGCCGTAGACCCCGTTGACCGTGACGGTGACGTCCTGGTGCGGTATGGGGAGTGTGGCCTCCATGGTGGAGGGTATCTGGAAGACATCGGTCCAGAATCGGTAGCCCATGTAGTCGGCCCTGATCTTGTATGCGCCGTCTGCGAGGTCGAAAGAGACCCGGCCGTCCGCGCCGGTGGTCTGATGCAGGCCGAGGTATGAGCCTGTCTCGGTGAAGGCGTAGCACCTGATGCCTTCGATGGGCTCGCCGGGCGCCCTCTCCACGGTGAGGGAAAAGGTGCTCTCCTGTGAATGGAGAGGGGTGGTGGTGATGAGCAAAATGAGAAGAGAAGCCGCCGGGAACCAGAATGACTTTCGAGAAAACAGCATGACCTGCTCCATCGGGGGGACCAGGCTTTTGTCTCATGGGGGGCTGAGGGGGGACACTTCATGCCTCTTGGTTGGGGGTCGGTAGCCTGTGCCGGCACTCTATTAGGCTCGTTTCCGTCCAGAAACGGCCCTTTCTCCCAATCTCGGCGTCGATCCGCGGGGCTGGTCGTGCGATGTACTCCAGTACGTCTCCTCCCAACCCCTTGATTTGACTCGGGCCATCCTTGGCCCTCGCCCTTCGGGCACCCTAACGGGTGTCCCATTCCGCTGTCCTGCGGAATGGTCCTTGACCTTGGAAGAAATTGCTCGTTTCTGGCCTGGAAACCCGGTAGTGCCCATAAGGCATTTATGGATGGGCACTAGGCTCGGCTTTTGTGGACCGGCGAAATTCGACAGAGCAAAAGGCTTGCCATGACGGGGAAATCTTTTGTGGATAAGAGGGTTTCAGGGGGAGGGGAATACACAGGTGTTTGTTTTAATCTGATTTTCTTGATAGCAGTTTTTTGGCTCGGTCTCGGGTGAATGTAGTTCCCGGAAGTATGGTAGGTGCCTTTTGGGACACCGATGCACAGAAAAATGTGCTTTTGTGCCCAGAAATATGGGCGGGCCTGGAAATAGTTTGCAAAATCGACTAGATGTAGTTTTTTGAGTAGGTCTGCGAGCTGTCTCTTTCCGCCATCCTGGAGGCCTCCGGCAGCGAGGGAAAATGAAAGCCGGGCCCGCCGGGCCCGGCCGTGCAGCGAGTAGGGTGTTTGGACCATGTGCACAGAAAAATGTGCACTGATTCGAGAGACAGCTCGAATCCCTCTCGGCCGGGTAGACAGGAGGTTGCTTTACCCTGGGTGCAAATCGGGCATAGTATGCGTCCCTCGGGACGACCGCTCCGGGACCCATGGCGGAGGACTCAAAAGGAGAATCGGATTGGTAAAGAGATGGTCCAGCCCGAACGGGTACAGGGATGTGCTCACCATCAGTCTGCCTCTGGTGGTATCCATGGGCGCGATTACCCTCATGCAGTTTACGGACAGGGTGTTCCTGGCCAACTACTCGGTGGATGCGATATCCGCGGCCCTGCCCGGAGGCATTGCCTCGTTTACAACCATCTCCTTTTTCATGGGTGTAGCAGGCTATACCAACACCTTTGTGGCCCAGTACACCGGGGCCGAGGCGCGTTCAAGGGTGAGCGACGCCCTGTGGCAGGGCATATATTTCTCACTGGCATCAGCCTTGATACTGGCCTCCCTGGTCCTGGTCTCAAGGCCGCTTTTCGACCTGATAGGGCATTCCGCCCGGATCCGGGCATTGGAGGTCCAGTACTTCAATATACTGACCCTGGGTGCCGGGCTGGTGGTGCTGGGGTCCGCCATGGCCTCCTTTTTCACAGGACGGGGGCTTACCAGGGTGGTGATGATGGCCCACATGACAGGGGCTGTGGTGAACATTCCCCTGGACTACTGCCTCATAAACGGGGTGGGGCCGTTTCCGGAGCTGGGGATAAGAGGGGCGGCCATCGCCACCGTAACAGCCTATGTTTGCATAGTGCTCTTCCTGGGGATATTGATCTTCGGTCGCTCCGCCCGTGCGGCGTTCGGGACATGGCCCAGGCGTGCCTTTGACCGCGAGCTCTTCAGACGCCTGCTTCACTACGGGATGCCCAGCGGGGCCCAGTTCTTCATGGAGATATTCGCAATCAGTTTCTTCGTGCAAATGCTGGGGCGTATCGGAGACTTGGAGCTGGCCGCCTCGAATATCGTGCTCTCCATCGAGACCGTCTCTTTCCTGCCCATGGTGGGTTTCCACATCGGGACCGCCACCCTGGTGGGGCAGGCGGTCGGCAGGGGGCGGCCACAGGATGGGGAGTATGCGACCACCAGTGCGCTTCATATAACCCTGGTTTACATGGGGCTGGTGGCCGCTGTCTTCCTCTGCGCCCCGGGGCCTCTGCTTGGGCTCTTCAGGCCGGGCCATCAAACGCCCGCCGAGTATGCGGAGGTGCTTGTCTTGGGTATTCCCTTGATGCGTTTCGTGGCTCTTTACTGCTTTTTTGACGCCCTTAATCTAATATTCTCAGGGGCCCTCAAGGGGGCCGGAGACACCAGGTTCATCATGTGGACGATAGGGATGCTCGCCCTGGGAGTAATGATGATCCCGGTCTACGTGGCGGTGGAGATGCTTGAAACAGGGGTCTTTGTGGCTTGGGTCCTGGCGACGCTCTATATCTGCGGGCTGGGACTGGCGTTCCTCCTCCGCTATCTCCACGGCAACTGGAAGCGGATGAGTGTTATCGAACAGCAGGCCGCACCAGGCTGAGGGGTGCAGAGGGGGCGGCCTGCTGATTCCCCGGAGTCTTCAACCGGCTTTGGATTGAGTCCCGAATCTCAGAGATGCTCGGTCACCCCTCCCCATACCACCTTGACCGCCTTTGCCGCCTCTGATTCGCCGTAGAGCTCCATGATGGTCTTGCCTTGGACCATCGCCCTGGTGAAGAGTGGATCGAACGGGATGCGCCCCAGCACCTCTATCTGTCTTGAACGGGCGAAGGTCTCCATGGCGGTCGCCTCTTCCGGGTTGAGATCGTACTTGTTCACGCACAACATGGCCGGGATCTTGAAAAAGTCCGCCAGCTCGGCCACACGCTCCATATCGTGCCTGCCCGAAACCGTGGGTTCGGCCACCATGAGGACCGCCGTGGCCCCGCCGATGGAGGCTATCACCGGGCATCCTATCCCGGGCGGCCCGTCGGTGATAAGAAGATCAAGACCTCTCTCCTCAGCCAGCCTCTTTCCCTCCCTTCTAATGAGGGTCACCAGCTTCCCGGAGTTTTCCTCCGCTATGCCGAGCCGGGCATGGGCCATCGGGCCGAATCTGGTCTCAGAGAGGTACCACTCGCCGCATACATTCGGGGGGAAGTCCACCGCGTGTTCCGGGCACAGGTAGTAGCAGACCCCGCAGCCCTCGCAGTCAATGTCATCCACTACGAAGTCCTCGTTGATGGCCCCCCACCTGCAAAGCTCCCGGCACAGCCCGCACTGCGTGCAGTCATCCAGCCTGATCACGGCCGAATGACCGGATTCAAACTCATGGCGTTCCATGATCTGCGGGTTCATGATCAGATGGAGATCAGCGGCATCAACGTCAGCATCGCAGATCGCCTTCCCCGAGGCCAATGAAGCAAAGGCCGCGAGCACGCTTGTCTTCCCTGTCCCGCCTTTACCGCTTATTACCACCAGTTCTTTCATTTCATGTTGCCTTTACGGATTTGTAATAGAGGTTATGTCATGATAAAGGATGCGGAATCTATCCTTCCATTCGGGTATGGCCTCGATCACCATCTCCCCCCTGGAATACGCCTCGGCGATTCCCCTGTTAAAGGGTATCTCCAGCAAGACCGGGATGCCCTTTTTGGCCGCATACTCCTTCACCCGGTCATCACCCATGTCGGAGCGGTTTATGACCAGGCCGGACTTGATGCCCAGGATTTCGACCGCCCCCACGGCGAGCTCCAGGTCGTAGAGGCCGAAGGGCGTGGGCTCGGTCACCAGGATTACGAAGTCCGCCCCTTTCATGGAGGCGATGACCGGGCACGAGGTCCCGGGCGGGGCGTCTATGATGGCGAGCGCCCCGGGTCTTATGTGCTCGCGCACCTTCTTTATCAACGGCGGGGACATGGCCTCTCCGACCCTGAGTCTCCCGTGTATGAATTCCAGGCCGTTCCTTTTGCCGCGTTCGATGGCGCCCAGCGGGCGAAAGCCCTCGGTGACCGCATGTTCAGGGCATACATGTACGCACCCACCGCAGCTGTGACACAGCTCAGGGAAAGTGAGCACCGTGTCCGCTATGACCGAGATGGCATTGAATTGGCATATCTCTGAGCATTTGCCGCACATGCTGCACTTGCCCAAGTCGATTTTCGGGACCGGTGTGGAAACGGTCTCAGCCGATTCGATCTCCGCTCTTATAAAGAGGTGGGCGTTCGGCTCTTCCACATCACAGTCCAACAACTGGACATCGCCTTCCATGGACATGGCCAAGCTGGTGGCTACGGTGGTCTTGCCGGTCCCGCCTTTGCCGCTGGCTATGCTGATGATCATTTCAGGGTCTCCTTTGGTTGTCTTTAAGGCGCCAGCCCTCTTTTTCCATGATGACCACACCCCAAACCCCAGCAAGGTGCATGCCATGGTTTCCCATCCCTCATCCCGGTGCTGATCAACGTGATGTCAGGTAGTTGACGGCTCCCAGGGCATAGGACGCCTCCAGGGCAATCGCGCTGTTGCGACCGAGCATGGACCGGCGGTAGCACTGCTGCGATCATCGCTTCTTGGCACCTAATCCCGGAGAGGGCGGAGAGGGTTTGATGGCATATGACAGTGGGCCCTGGAGTACTAATCATTTTATTGCAATGAATCCGGTGGCTTGATTCCCGGCAGGATTAGGAGAAGTCAATAACGACTTGACAGTACGGACAAGCTTGTATACACTCAGTATACAAGCTTGAGAGCTTTCCCTTGGACAAGCAAAGAAAAAGGTCTTTCCATGAGCCGCTCATCGACCTCAATCCCAGCACTCCCCCTCCGCGAAAAGGTGTATGAGACGATCCACGGGGAGATTATCACCGGTCTGATCCCAGGCGGGAACCGCTTGGTGGAGTCCGCCCTGGCCGAACGGCTTGGAGTCAGCAGAACACCGGTAAGAGAGGCGCTCCAGAAGCTGGCCTCCGAGGGTTTCCTGCAGCCCATACCCAGGGCGGGATACATAGTGGAAGAGATGGCCGATCATGACATCCAGGACCTCTTTGCCGCCAGGAGCGAGATTGAAAAGGCTGCGGCCAGATGGGCCATAGGCAAGATAAGGCCTGAAGAGCTGGAGCTCCTGGAGGCCAACATCAAGAGGACCGACGAGATCCTGAGTACGGGAGAGACAGGCCGGATGATCGGGCTGGACACGGAGTTTCATCACGTCATCTACAGGGCCACCCGCAGCAAGACCCTCTACCAAATAAGCCAGAGTCTGAGCGACCGCACCCTCAAGTTTCGTATAGCCTGCATTCATCTTCCCGAAGTGGCCAGGCGGGCAAGAGAAGGTCACTTCAGGATCCTGCAGGCCTTCCGCTCAGGCGATCCGCCCGTAGTGGAAAAGGCCATAGATAGTCACCTTAAAGAGACAAGAGAAGACATTATAAAATTTTTGAAAAAGATTCGGGAGGAGTCTTTCATGGCCGGGAAGGGGCGCGAGGCCTGGCCGGCCTTTCTGAGGGCGTGAGAGGCCATTGAGGAGAACGCAGGGGATGTACGAAATCCGGTTTCACGGCAGGGGAGGACAGGGTGCGGTATTGGCCTCGAAGATCTTGGCCAAGGCCCTGGTGGAGGAGGGTAAACATGTGAAGGCGCTCCCGTCTTTCGGTTTCGAGAGGAGAGGTGCGCCGGTTGCAGCGTTTCTCAGATTCGACGACCGACCCATCCGCCGGACCACCAACATATACAACCCGAACTGCGTGGTCTGCCTGGATCCGACCCTCCCGAACTCGGTGGACATCTTCGCCGGCATTAAGCACGGGGGGGTATGGGTGCAGGCGACCCGCAAGTCCTTGGATGAGAGAACGGCCCCTGAAGACTTGGCAGTGGCAGGCTCCTGCGATGCTGTGGGAATCGCCCTGGATGTCTTCGGCAGAGCGATAACCAATACCATAATGCTGGGTGCACTGGCCCGGACAACCGGCATAGTGTCGCTGGAATCCATCGGCCGCGGAATGGAGTCAGTGGCCTTCAGGGATGCCGCCCTGGAGAAGAATGTGGAGGCTGTGAGGCGCGGATTTGAAAAGACCCGGGTATACGAGCTCGGCGAGAGAGCGAGTGAGGGGTCATGAAAACCCAGGCAAGGAAGCCATTCGACAGATCGAAAATCCCTGACGACCTATGCCCCGTCGCAACAGAGTATGCTGTGCTCTGGACCGGGGACTGGCGTGCAGAGCGACCCGTGGTGGAGCGCGAGAAGTGCACCAAGTGCGCTACTTGCTGGCTCTACTGCCCGACCCAGTGCATCTTGGAGAGGCCCGCCTGGTTCGAGGCCGATCTCAAGATTTGCAAAGGGTGTGGTATTTGCGCCAGGGAGTGCCCCCACAGGGCTATAAGAATGATACCGGAACAGGAAGACTGAGAATGTCAAAGACAATCGTTTGCGACGGAAACGAGGCCGCCGCCTGGGGAGTGGCTTGTTCCAGGCCCGATATGGTGGCCGTTTATCCCATAACCCCGCAATCTTCTCTGGCTGAGTACATCTCCCAGTTCGTGGCGGACGGGATAATCGAAGCCGACCTCATGGACGTGGAGGGCGAACACAGCGTCCTTTCCGTGCTGCATGGGGCTTGCCTGGCCGGGGCAAGGACCTTCACAGCCACCTGCGGCCAGGGGTTGGCCTTCATGTTCGAGCCCTACTTCCGTACACCGCCTCTCAGGCTTCCCATTGTCATGTCCCTGGTCACCAGGGACGGGATCACCCCCCAGTGCGTGTGGGGCGGCCAGCAGGACGCCATGACGGTCCGGGAGACGGGCTGGATACACATGTACTGCGAGAACGCCCAGGAGATACTGGATACGGTGATCATGGCCTACCGCATCGCAGAGCACCGTGACGTAATGCTCCCGGTGAACGTGAACCACGACGGCAACTACCTCTCCTACGGCGTGGAGCGGGTGGAGATCCCGGACCAGGATGAAGTGGACTCCTTTCTGGGGGAGAAGAACACCAACTGGCATGCTGCTCTTGATCCCGAGCGCCCCATGGGGGTGGATCCTCTTACAGGCGGGGCCACCGGAGAGGGGCCGGCGCTCTTTGTCAAGTACCGCAAAGGTCTTTGCAGGGGCATGGAAAACGCCAAACGGGTGATAACCGATGTCCACAGGGAGTGGGGAGAGAGGTTCGGCAGGCATTATGCCCCGCTCGTTGAGAGCTATCGGATGGAGGATGCCCGAGCAGCCGTGGTCACCATCGGGAGTATGACCGGGGCCGGAAAGGACGCGGTTGACCTGGCTCGGGCCTCGGGGGACAAGGTGGGCTTGGTGAAGATAAAGACCTTCAGGCCGTTCCCGCTGGAAGCCGTTCAGGAGGCCCTGGCCGGAGTCGGGGCCCTGGGTGTTGTGGACCGATCCGTGTCCTTCGGCTGGGGTACCGGCCCTGTATTTCAAGAGCTGCTATCAGCTCTGTGCCTCCGGGGTAGACCCCTCCCGGCGGTGAGCTTCATAGGGGGTCTCGCCGGGGCGGATATAACGGTGGATCATTTCGGTCGAGTGATTGAGACCACATGCCGGGTCCTCCGCGGAGACAGGGTCCGGGGCACGGTCTGGTTGAACGAGGAAGAGGGGTAATGGAGAAGGTCATGACCCAAAACGAGTATCTGGTGGTGGGGGCAAGTCACGCCGGACTCGCAGCAATAGAAGCCATCCGCATGGTGGACTCGGAAGGGAGTATAACACTCCTGAGCCGGGAGGAGGGTCTGCCGTATTCACCGACGATCCTCCCGCATGTGGTCTCCGGAAGGATCTCTCCGGACCGAGCCAGTCTGAGATCCGCCGAAGACCTCAGAAGGCTGGGTGTATCATACCGGCCGGGGGCCGAGGTCACCGCGGTGGAACCGGACTCCCACCGAGTCCGCCTGTCCTCCGGCGATGCCCTGGAGTACGGAAAGCTGCTCCTTGCCACCGGTTCGGTCCCGGCCGTCCCCCCGATCCAAGGCCTGGAAAAGATTCCTTATCGCGTTCTCCGGACCCTGGATGACGCAGTCCGGCTCCGTGAGGCGGTGAACTCGGCGCGAAGCGCCGTGGTCCTTGGCGGGGGGCTGATCGGCATGCACGCGGCCGAGATTCTGTGCCTGGCGGGTTGCGCGGTCGCAGTGGTGGAAGGTCTCTCGCAAATCCTTCCCGGATACTTTGATACGACAGCGGCCGGATACCTGGAGAAGGCCTTCAGTTCAAAGGGAGTGCGTGTTCTCTCGGGGAGCCGGGCCGAAGAGCTGCGGGAGCGGGGAAACGAAGCCGAAGTCATCCTGGATACGGGGCAGGAGCTCTTATCGGATCTCCTGCTGGTGGCCACAGGGGTCGAACCAGCCGCTCAATACCTGGAAGGGAGCGGAATCCTCGCTCAACCCGGAGTGCTGGTGGATGAGCGGATGTGTACCAGCGCATCCGGGGTCTGGGCGGCGGGGGATGTGGCACAGGCCAGGCCCTTCTTTGGTGGAGAGCCTGCCATGTTCGCTAATATATGGAACGCCGTGGAACAAGGGCGCACCGCCGGTCTGGGCATGGCCGGCGAGGCCGAGGTCAGGCCTTTTGAGGGTTCCATTTCGGCCGGGATCTCCACATTTTTTGATCATAGGGCCTTTTCCATCGGGCTTGCCGCGGAAACCGGCGATGGAGCCGCCTTGGATCAGGAGGAACTGCGGGCGGGAAAGGGTTATCTAAAGCTTGTTTTCCAGGGGGATCGGCTGGTCGGGGCTGCCGGGATTGATGTGGATCTGGATCCCGGCATAATGCTGGAGCTGGTTAGAAGACGGGTGGATCTTTCCGGCGTGCGTGACGACATCAAGGAGGAGCCCCGAACCACAGGACGCGTACTGATGTCCCGGCTGTGGGGATAGAAGATCGGATCCGGGACAAGGAGGAAGGGAGAGCGCATTGGGCATGACTTATCCTACAATCGCCTTTTGGAAGGATCGCTGTGACGGTTGCGGCAAATGCATCGAGGCCTGCGTGGAGGCCTGCGGCGGGGGTACGGCACCGGGAGAGGCCAGGATTGACCTTTTCTGGGACCGGGATGAGCAAAAGTACCAGGTGAACCTGTGCCGTCAATGCGGGCAGCCCAAGTGCATTCCGGTTTGTCCGGCCGGGGCCCTGTCCAAGGATCTTGTGACCGGTGTGGTCGAATGGGACGAGAACCGATGCGTTGATTGCCGCCTCTGTACCCTGGCCTGCCCTTATGGCGGGGTCACTTGGAACCCCCTGACGGACCGGGTGATGAAATGCGAGCTCTGCGGAGGGGATCCGGCCTGCGTAAAGAGCTGTACTCGCGATGCCTTGGAGCTCACCAAGGCGTGGGAAATATACAAGCGCTGGGGCGAGCTGGAGGACCTTTTCGTGCCCGGTATCTCGGCCTGCCTCGGGTGCAACTCCGAGCTCCTGGTTCGTCACACCCTGAGAAGGATAGGGCCTGATACGGTGGTGGCGACGCCGCCGGGGTGCATTGCCGGGGTAGGCGCAGTCGGAGTGAACGGGTGCACTTCCACCAAGACGCCGGTTTTTCACCCCCTTCTGACCAACACCGCGGCCATGCTCTCAGGCGCCCGCCGCTACTACAACCGAATCGGCAGAGATGTCACCATGCTCGCCTTCGGCGGAGACGGGGGCACGGCGGATGTGGGGTTCCAGTCACTATCCGGGGCTGCGGAACGCGGCGAGCAGATGATCTATATCTGCGTCGACAATGAGGGATACATGAATACCGGCGTCCAGAGGTCCAGCACCACTCCCTACGGTGCATGGACCTCCACGACGCCGGTGGGAAAGGAGCTGCGCGGCAAGACCCGTGACGCCAAGCCTATGCCCCTTCTAATGGTCATGCACAACTGCGAGTACGTGGCTACAGCCTCCACAGCCTTCATGGAAGACTACTATGCCAAGCTGGATAAGGCGATTGAAGCCTCCAAGCGGGGTATGGCCTATATACATGTGTTTTCGCCTTGCCCCACCGGATGGCGGTTCCCGCCCAGCGAGCTCATAGAGGTGGGGAGGAAAGCCGTGGAGAGCAATAATTTTCCTCTCTGGGAGTTCGAGTCCGGGCAGGGGGGAATCCGCTTCACCCATCCTGTTGACCGGCCCCTGCCCGTGGAGGCGTTTCTCTCGTTGATCGGGAAGTACAGGCACCTGGACGAGGAGCAGAAGGCCTATATCCGGGAAAGGACGGAAGAGAGGGTCAAGTTGCTGCAGAAGTTCGCTGCAGGTGAGAAGCAGGATCTCCCTGGGCGAGCGGCTTGAGACGATAGACCCAGGTCCGGGTCGAGCCGGGCCTCGGGAATCGTTATAAGGGACTCCGTTCCACGGCGGGATGGAGGCGAGAGAGGAAGCACAAACGAAAGGAGAAGTATCATGGCAAAGAAGCTGAATGGCTGGAAAGCGGTAATGGTGATAGCGGCGCTGGGTTTATCACTGGCGCTGCCGGGCGGCGTCCTGGCGGAAGCGACTAAGATCAAGGCGGTGACCTTCCTGCCGCAGAACAATTGCTTTTGCGACGCGTTCTGGATGTTCAAAGACAAACTCGAAGAGGCGTCGGGAGGGAAGATCGAGATCGTTTACGCAGGCGGGCCCGAGGCGATTCCCTCCTTTGAGCAGATCGAGGCGGTCACCGCCGGTATGGTGGACATGGCCCTTCTTCCCGCGGCCTTCTACGTGCCGCAGCTCCCGGTGGTGGACGCGGTCAAGCTCTCCAAGCTGACCCCTTGGGAGGAAAGGGAAAAGGGCGTGTACGATTTCCTGAACCGGCTCCACCAGGAGAAGCTCAACGCCTACTACGTGGGACGGTTCACGCCGGGGCTCCCGTTCCACCTGTACACGAACAAGAAGATCGACAAGCCTGACCTTTCCGGCATGAAGATCCGCGTGACCCCGGTGTACAAACCCTTTGTCGAAGCCCTGGGCGGCGTTGCGGTGACAACATCCCCGGGCGAGGTCTACACCGCACTGGAGCGCGGGGTGGTGGACGGCTACGGCTGGCCCGCCACCAAGATTTCCGACTTCGGGTGGCACGAGGTCACTGACTATGTGATCGATCCAGGATTCTACCAGGTGGACGTGGGTATAGTCATGAACCTGAAGTTCTGGAACAAACTCCCCGAGGACCTCAAGGAGGTCATAAACAAGGTGGCAAAGGAGGTCGAGCACGATGCGGCCGAGCACTATGCCAGGCTTATCGAGGAGGAGCGGGAATTCATAACCTCCAAGGGGGTGGAAGTGATAGAGTTCACAGGGGAGGATCACGGGCTCTACTTGAAGACCGCCTATCAGGCCGGGTGGAAGGAAGTCTTGAAAAGGAGCCCGGAGAACGGGGCCGAGATGCGGGAGCTTCTCGGGCAGTAAAGGTGTCCGGGCGTAACGGGGGCGGTCCCATCCGCCCCCATTGTCCTTATGATGGAGCGGGATCATGGGTACCGGGGACAAGTTGGAGAGCATGGCGGATCGAGCCATCGACGGGATGGCTGTCCTGGCCGGATTGTCGATCCTCTTTGTGATGTTTTCCATCTGCTACGAGGTGGTGACGAGATACTTCCATCTCAATACTCCGGCCTGGGTCACCGAGGTCACCGAGTATCTCCTTCTGTACATTACCTTTCTCGGGGCCCCTTGGGTCCTCAAAGAGGACGGTCACGTCCGGGTGGACATCATTCTGGGCAGGCTGCCCTGGAAGACCCAAAAGGCCTTTGACCTGGGTACCTCGCTGGTGGGGATGCTGATCTGCGCCGTACTGGTGTGGTACGGCACGAAGACCGCTTGGGAGCTCTATGAGCGGGGCATCCCGGTCATCAAGACCTTGGCTGTTCCGAAGTATTTATTGGTTGGAATCATACCTTTAGGTAGCCTTTTTTTGATCCTTGAGTTCATGCGGCGCGCGCGCAGCTTTTTTCGGGCCTTGGGCTCGGACGAGACCGAAGAGGAGCGAATCGCCCGGGAGCAGGAAGGACTGTAGGGGGATCCGCATATGGAGTGGTGGCAGATTCTACTGATCTTCGTGGGCTTCCTCCTGTTGATGCTGGCTACCGGCATGCCGGTGGCCTTTTCGTTCCTGCTGATCAATATTGTCGGGGCGGTCACCGTGCTGGGGGGAGAGGTGGGTCTCCGACAGATGATGCTGAGCATCTACAGCGGGCTCACCAGCTTCACCCTGGCGCCCGTGCCCCTGTTCGTCTTCATGGGGGAGATCCTATTCCACTCCGGCATGGCAATACGTACTTTGGACGTACTGGACAAGTGGATGGGGAGGCTCCCCGGACGGTTGAGCCTTCTCACGGTCGCCGGGGGAACCATCTTTTCCAACCTGAGCGGCTCCACCATGGCCAACACCGCCATGCTGGGATCCCTCCTGGTGCCCAGCATGACCAGCCGCGGGTACCGCAAGCCCATGATCCTGGGCCCGATCTTGGGAACCGGCGGGATCGCCATGATCATCCCGCCGAGCGCCCTTGCCATTGTCCTGGGGACCCTGGCCCATCTTTCAATCGGCGAGCTGCTCCTGGCAGGGATCATACCTGGGCTGCTCATGGCGGTCCTCTATTTCTCATACATAATCGGGCGGTGCAAGCTGGACCCCTCCCTCGCACCGGCATATGAAGTCGCCAAAGTGAGCCTGGCCGAAAAGGTGACGGACTTGATCAAGTACGTCCTGCCGCTTACAACCATCGTGTTCTTGGTGGTGGGCCTGATTTTCCTGGGAGTGGCGACCCCCACGGAAGCCGCAGCCATGGGAAGCGTCGGTTCTTTGGCCTTGGCCGCCTGCTACCGCTCACTCAACTTGCGTGTTCTGAAGCGCTCGGTACGAGGCGCCTTGAAGGTCACGGTGATGACCTTCATGATCATTGCCGGTTCCATCACCTTCAGCCAGCTCTTGGCGTTTACGGGCGCCACCCGGGGCATGGTGGAGTTCGTGGCCGAGCTGCCGCTGGCACCCATCCTCATCCTCATATGCATGCAGCTGATCCTGATCCTGCTCGGAGCCTTCATGGAGCAGATATCCATGATGATGATCAGCGTGCCCATCTTCATGCCCGTGGTGCACACTCTGGGCTTTGATCCCATTTGGTTCGGGATCCTCATGCTCCTGAACCTGGAGATCGCCTTCACAACGCCTCCTTTCGGCCTCCTGCTGTTCGTAATGAAAGGGGTCGCCCCGGAAGACACCAAAATGGGCGATATCTACCGTGCGGCCCTTCCCTTCATCATCTGCGACCTCATCGCCATGGCCCTCATCATGGCCTTCCCTGCCATTACCCTGTGGCTGCCGGGGCTGATGCGCTGACCTCGGGACTCAGCGCCGAGCGGCTCTCAAGAGGAGTGAATTCGGCGGGAGTTTATGGTAAAATCCCGGGTTGCCTTTGGAAGAAGCATCCCTGAACCGGCCGCCGGTCCCGCTCTCATTGTGGGGCGGCGAGGCGGCATTTCGCCACGAAAGGAGGGGGACATGAGCAGGATCGAGATCCGGAAGCCGAGCCAGGAAGACTTGGAGAGACGCGGGGTCAGGAGCTGGCCCGTATGGGAAAAGGAGGTCTCCAGGTTCGACTGGCACTATGACGAGACAGAGGAATGCTACCTTTTGGAGGGCAGAGTCGTGGTCGAGACCGAGGACGGGGAGTCGGTCGAGTTCGGGAGAGGGGACTTCGTGACCTTCCCGAAAGGGCTTTCATGCGTGTGGGATGTTAGGGAGCCGGTCAAGAAACACTACAGCTTCAGATAGGGCGCCCTTGAGATAGGGTCGCTTTTGGATTCGATGGGATTCCCCCGGGAGCAGGCCGGGGGAAGGGAAAGGAGCCCCGGATGGTGAGAGTGACGTGTCTGGGCGGGGTGGGGTCGGTGACCGGCTCCAGTTACCTGATAGAGAGCCCCGGCGGGGGCAGGGCGCTCGTGGATTGCGGCCTTTTCCAGGGCGGGCGGGAGACGGAGAGCCGAAACTGGGGCGAGTGGGGGTTTGATCCTGAGAGCGTGGACACCCTGTTTCTTACCCACGCACATATTGATCACAGCGGCCGCATCCCCAAACTGATCAAAGACGGATTCAAGGGGCGGATCATCACCTCGCCTCCCACGGCCGAGCTCTGCAGGATCATGCTCCTTGATTCCGCCCATATCCAGGAGATGGACGCAGAGTGGCAGAACCGAAAAAACAAGCGGCAGGCCGGGAAGGATCCGGTGGAGCCCCTCTACACTACAGAAGACGCTGAGCGGAGCCTGGAGCATTTCGACCCGGTTGAGCGGGACAGGGTGATCCCCTTTGGCCCGGGCATGAAAGCGCGGCTCCGCAACGCGGGTCATATCCTGGGCTCATCCATACTGGAGCTGTGGGTGGGCGAGGGCGAAGACGAGGTCAAGGCGGTCTTCTCAGGGGACCTCGGCAAGAAGGACCAGCTCATTGTCAAGGATCCCCACGAGATTTTCGCCGCAGACTACCTCTTCCTGGAGTCCACTTACGGAAACCGGCTCCACCGCGGTTTTGAGGAGAGCAGGGCCGAGCTCCTGGAGGCCATCCAGTACGCCCACGGAAACGGCGAAAAGGTGATGATCCCGGCCTTTGCAGTGGAAAGGACACAGGAGATCATTTACATGCTGGGCGAGTTCCACAGGGAAGGCCTCCTGCCTGACATACCGGTTTACCTGGACAGCCCTCTTGCGATCAAGGCCACTGAGATCTTCAGGAAAAACAAGAATTACTACGATCAAGAGGCCTCGGCCATAGTGGGTCAGGGCTTTGATCCGTTTGATCTCCCCAATCTCAGGTTCGCGCCGTCCACCAGGGAGTCCATAGCCATTAACGAGCAGGCCGGATCGGCCATAGTGATTGCAGGAAACGGCATGTGCACGGCCGGGCGCATAAAGCACCACTTGAAACACAACCTCTGGAGGAGGGGGGCCAGTCTCGTCATTGTGGGGTTCCAGGCCGAGGGGACCACGGGCAGGCGCATCGTGGACGGGGAGAGGCGGGTCAAGATCTTCAGGGAGGATGTGGCCGTAGCCGCCCGTGTCTTCACAATAGGCGGTTTTTCCGCCCACGCCGACCAGAAGGACCTCCTGGAGTGGGCCCGAAACTTTGCCGAGTCAAGACCGAGGGTCTTTCTCGTCCACGGCGAGGCTGCCGCCAGCCAGGCCCTGGCCGCCAAAATCCAGGAAGATTTGGGCCTGGAGGCGATTATACCCCGCTGGAAGGAACGCCTGATCCTGAAGCCGAGGGAGGTGGTGACCGAGGAGCCCGGGGTCGAGGAAGTCGGCCCGGACCTGAGGCGGGTGATGGAGGGCACCCTAATGGGCCTGGAAAAGGAGTTGGAAAGGCTAAAGGCGCGCCTTGGCGAGGTCCCGGTCGACAGGATCCGGGAGGAGGAAGTGGACGAGCTCAGGTACATCAAAGGTGAATTGGAGGGGCTGCTCAGCGGGTAAGCGGGCCCACAGCTCACCCGGCTCCCGGTCACTTCATGAGCCCTGGCAGGTACAAGGCGATCCGGGGGAAGAAGAGCAAAATCAGATTGCAAAGGAGCAAGGCCAGGAGCATGGGAAAGACGCCCCTGAAGATCTTCATCAGGGGCACGTCCTTTGCCACGCCGTAGACCACGTATACGTTGACACCAACCGGTGGGGTGATTACCCCCATCTCGGTTACCAGCACTATCACCACGCCGAACCAGATGGGGTCGAAGCCCAAGGCCTGTGCAACGGGGAAGAAGATCGGTATGGTGAGCATGATCATGGCCAGAGCGTCCATGAAACAGCCGCCCAATAGGTAGACCACCGTGATCAGGCCCATGACCGCATGGGGCGGCAGGGGGAGACCGCCCACCCAATCCGCAAGCTCATAGGGCACCCTGGTGATTGCCATGAAGTGCCCGAAAATCACCGCCCCGGTGACGATCACCATCACCATGCAGCTGATCTTGGTGGTGTCGGCCAGCGACTCCACGAACCCCTGCCATGAGAGCTGCCGCCTGCCCACTGCTATCAACAGGGTCAGGAAGGCCCCGACGGCGGCCGCTTCCGTAGGCGTGAAGAACCCGAAAAACATGCCCCCCATTACCAGGATAAATATGGAAAGGGTCTCCAGGATGCCGGCGAAGGAGCCCAGCTTTTCCCTTATGGTGCTCCTGGGCCCCGGGGGGGCCAAGTCGGGGTTTCGCCTTACCCTGATGGCTATGGTCGCGAGGAACAGGAAGCACAGGAGAATACCGGGCAGGATCCCGGCGGCGAAGAGCTTGCCTATGGATTGCTCGGTGAGGATGCCGTAGACGATAAAGACCACGCTCGGAGGGATGAGTATCCCCAGGCTGCCTGCGGCGGCCACGGTCCCGGTTGCAAGGCCCATGTCATAGCCGTAGCGGCGCATCTCCGGCAGGGTGACCGTGGCCATGGTGGCTGCTGTTGCATTGGTGGACCCGGAGATGGCGGAAAAGCCCGCGCAGGCCCCCACCGTGGCCATGGCCAGCCCGCCGCGGCGATTGCCGAGGAGAACGTAAGCGGAGTCGTAGAGCCTGCGGCTGATCCCGGACTGGAAGGCTATTTGGCCCATGAAGACGAATAGCGGTATGACGGTCAGGCCGTAGGACGAGAATACGTCCCATACGTCTCTTGCCAGGAGATTCAAGCCCGCCTTTAGGTTGACCACGTAGCTGAAGCCCAGGAAGCCCAAGAACCCCATCACGAAGCCCACCGGCATCCGCGAGAAGAGGAGGACGATCAGGACTACTAGCCCCAGTATGCCGACAGTGGTCAGGTCCATGGCCCCGCCTTTCTGATGTTTTCCAGTACGCGTTTGATCAGCACGAGACAGACGGCGAAGGCCGCCAGGCCCACCCCGTAGACAAAAGGATAAAAGGGAAGCTCGAGAGTGAGCGAGACCTCACCCGAGGCCTTGAGCTGCCCGGCGTAGCGGATGCTCTGCCAGCCTATGAGGGCGAAGAAGACAAGGCTGAAGACGCCGGTGACGGCGCCCACGGCCGCCTGAACCCGCTCGGGGAGGAGTTGAGTGATTACGCTGACCGCTACGTGGCCGCCCTGAACCGAGGTGTGGGCCATGGCAAAGGCGACGGCAAGGGCCCCGAGGAAGCAGACCAGCTCATAGGTGCCCGGGATCGGCATCCTGAAGTAACGCAGGATTACGTCCGCGCAGGTGAGGAACATCATGGCCACAATTGATGCCCCGGCGACCCAGAAGAGGACCCAAGACAGCCGCCTGCTGACTCTGTCCAGGATATCGATCATTGTCCCTCCGTCACGGGCTTCTCCTATAGGCCCCGCAAGCTGCGGCCGCAGCGGGCGGGCGTTCGGCATCGCCAGCCCGCTGCATGGCGACAACTATTTGTATTCCTGAGAGTATTTGTCTATAAGGCTCTGGACCTTGTCCACATAAGCCTGTCCGTTCGGGGTGTTCTGGGCATAATCCATTATGACCGGCTCCACGGCCTCCCTCCACTTCCGGGACTCTTCTTCGGAGAGTTGGATCACCTCGTTGTCGAGGCTCTTCGTGAATTCTCTCCCCTCTTGGTCTGCCTTGTCCCAGGCGTTGCCGTGGACATCCACCCACTGATCGCTCAGCTCGTCAAAGACCTTCTTGACTTCATCGGGGAGGGCGTTCCATTTGTCCTTGTTCATCACCACGAACATCGCCGTGGTGTATCCCACGCTGAAGCACTCGGTGGTGTAATCGATCACCTCACCCTGTTTCCAGCCCTTGAGCACCTCAATGGGGCTGAAGGTCCCTTCGACCACGCCCTTTTGAAGGGATTCATAGGTGTCTCCCTGGGGCATGGCTACCGGCACACCCCCAAGGGCTTCCACCACCTTGGCGCTCAATCCTGTGGCCCGGATCTTCATGCCGCGTAAGTCTTCCAGGGTCCTCACGGGTTTCTTGGTGTGGAGCAGGCCGGGGCCGTGCGCATGCACGTAAAGGACTTTGGTGTCATGGAGCTCCTTGGGGTTGACTTGCTTGGCGAACTCATGGGCGACGCGACTGGCGACTCTACCATTGGGGTATCCCATAGGGAGATCCACCGCGGCCATGACCGGGAAACGACCCCTGGTATAGGCGAAGCAGGAGTTTCCGATATCCGAGATCCCTGTAACCACCCCGTCATACACCTGCGGTGCCTTGGTAAGCGTCCCTCCCGGGAAAGCGGTGATTTTCACCTTTCCGTTGGTCCTCTTTTCCACTTCTTTGGCGAAATCAACGGCGGCCTGGGCTTGGACATGGGTGGGCGGGAAAAAGATGCTGTAGGTAAGGTCAATCTGCTCGGCTTTTGCGGCCGGGCTTCCTGTAAGGAGCAGGGCCGCTCCCAGGCATGCAATGGTGAGTACAACCGAAACTCTGATTTTCATGGCCTACCTCCTTGGTTATGGGTATGAAAACCCGTTCGTGACTATGCTCCAAATCAATGCTTCGGATCTCACCTCCTTTCCCTGTATGAAATATCGCTCTTGAGCCCGAAAATCATCCAGACACGGGCACTACCAGGTAAGTTCCGTTACATTCCATAACGACAAATATATAACACGCTCCTTCCAGGAAACAAAGCCTTTCTCACCAGGGACAGAAAGAGCCGGCCATCGAGTTCTACCGCAGCCCGTCCCGGATTCATCAGGAAAAAGGTTGTGTAGCCGAGTCCAGGTAGCGGCTGATGGCTGAGTCATAAGCGCTTGTGATGCGGAATACTTTTCTTGCAAGCCTGAACCTGGTCTCCAGGGTCGTTGCCCCGGAGTGGGCGGTCATTTCACCCAGCACCGGGCCGTAGTCGGAGGGATCCACCACCACGGTAACGTGGCGGAAGTTCTTGGCCGAGGATCTGAGCATGGACGGCCCGCCGATATCGATGTTTTCAACCGCTTCCTCCAGGGTTACTCCATCCCTTTCCACAGTCTTCTCGAACTGGTAGAGGTTGACCACCACCATGTCAATAGGCAGTATGCCGTGGGTCTTCATCATTCGGCTGTGCTCAAGGTCGTCCCTGAGCCCGAGGAGCCCCCCGTGTATTTTGGGGTGAAGGGTCTTCACCCTACCATCCATTATTTCGGGAAAACCGGTGTAATCCGAGATGTCCTTGACCGCTACCCCGCCTTGGCGGATGGCCCTGGCCGTGCCTCCGGTGGAGAGAATCTCCACACCGAACTCGGCTAGGGACCCGGCGAATTCCACCACCCCGCTCTTGTCGGTCACACTGATTATGGCCCGCTCAATCTTTCCCATCTCTTCCTCCTGGGGTCGGGTCTTAAATATTAATTATTGCCAAGCAATAATTAATATTTAAGACCCGACCCCGGCGTGTCTATAGAACCAATTTAACCCCGGTGGAGTCCAAGAATCAAGTGGGTTTGACAGCAACGGGCTTTGTGTGTACAAGTCGGACCCATGAAAGCACTGGAAGCGCTCTATGCCTGCATGACCACCGCCGCCTTGACTTTGGCCGTCCCTGTCCTTTGGCTCTGCAGCCGGGCGGAGTCCATCCCGTTCAGGGAAGCAGAGGAGAGGCTGGGGCGGGTGCCTTTCGAGTATAGGGCCCGCCTTCGCGGCCGGCCGAGGATCTGGATACACGGAGCCAGCCTGGGCGAGGTGAAGGTGGCGGCGTCCCTGCGACACGCCCTCGTTGGATTGATACCCGGCTGCTCCATAATTCTCTCCACCTTCACCAAGCACGGGAAGGACAGGGCGCGCAGTATAATGGGCGAGGGTGTTCCTGTGGTTTACGCTCCACTGGACTCCCCGCCGGCGGTCAGGCGGGCCATGAGGCGGGTTCAGCCCGATGTGCTGGTCTTCCTGGAGACCGAGATCTGGCCGGCTTGGCTGATGGAGGCAAGCAAACAGGGGATACCGGTTGCCTTGATCAACGGACGAATATCATCCAGGTCAATAGGGAGATATAGGAGATCTCGAGCCTTTTTCAAGGGGGTCCTGGGGCGGATCAGCGCTTTCAGCATGGTTGGTGAGGAGGACGCCGAGAGGATCAGGTCTATGGGAGCCGATCCCTCCCGTGTCAAGGTCAATGGAAACGCCAAGGATGATCTCCTGGCCGAGACCACTGATATGGACCTGGCGGAGTCTGCCAGGAGACTGCTGGGCCTCTTTGGTGAAAGACCTGTGATAGTGGCCGGGAGCACCCGCAGCGGCGAGGAACCCATGCTGCTCGAGGCCTACTCCGCTGTGTCCAAGGCTTTCCCCGAGGCCGTGATGATAATCGCTCCCCGGCATATTCGGCGGGCGGAAGAAATCGAGCGTCTTGTCCTGGCCCGCGGATATACCTGTAAGCTGCGGAGTACGATCAGGCAGAGCCGATCCGATTGTACAGAGCAGATCATTATCCTGGATTCTTTCGGGGAACTCTTTAGTGTGTATTCCCTGGCCTCCGTGGTATTCATAGGAGGGAGTCTGGTGCCCAAGGGGGGGCAGAATCCATTGGAGGCCGCCGTTTGGGGAAAGCCGGTCCTCTACGGGCCTTTTATGGAAGCCTTTCTCCACGCCAGGGAGGTGCTGGAGGCTTCAGGGGCGTCAATCGAGGTAAAAGGGGTTCAGGACCTGGCCGAAAAGATTGTTTTTCTCCTGCGCGAGCCGGAGCGCTGTGCGCGTATGGGGGAAGCCGGTCGCGCCGCGGTCCTGGGGAGCCCTGGCGTCACAGAGGCCCATGCCGGGGTGGTGGCCTCGTTGTACGGAGAGGAGGATACATGGAGTTGACGGATATTCAGCCCAAGGAACGCTGGGCCGAGCTGGAGCGGGAGATCCACCGCAGGTCCGGGATGCGGCCCCGTATCTATGATCCGGGCGGGGTGGGAATCACGGAGAACTCGATTTGCGGAAATCCACTGTGCGAGAAGATCCAATCCATACCAAAGGCGCAGACATTCATCTGCGCCGTGGCGCACGAGAACCTGGCGGCCATGGCCAAGAAGAGCGGGGAGCCGGTCATCGAGGAGTGCGACGCAGGTATGGTAAAGATAGTGATTCCCATATTCTCGGGTGACCGGTTCCTGGGGGCAGCGGGCTGCTGCGGCATGATCATGGAGGGAGGAGAGGTGGACGCCTTCATGGTCAACAGATCCGCAGGGATCCCCGAGGAGGAGGTGGAAAGACTCGCCTCTCAAATCGAGACCGCCACCATGGAAGAGGCCGAAAGCCTGGCCGCCTGGATCGCAGGGCGGGTTTCCGAACTGGTGAGCCCGAGAGGGAGCTGATAAGGCCGGCGGGCATGTACCTGTCTCGCGCCGGATCGCTCGGCAGCCCCCCTTGTCAAGCCGTGGCTCCCGTCTTATATTCAGCCGTGAAGGAGGATCAGTGAAATGGAAAAGGCGACTGTCGACGGGGTGGAGCTTCAACTCGCCCAGCCGGACGAGATACCCATGCATTGGGTGGGTCGGAACGAGTTGGTCTCCCAGGTCCTGGCCGCTTGGCTGGTGATCGGAGAGGAGGACTACCCCCTCAATCCGCGGCTGATAGGGAAACCGGGGGTGGGCAAGACCACTCTTGCTTACCACGCAGGCAGGGTGCTGAACCGCCCGGTCTACTTGTTTCAGGCCACAATGGACACCCGGCCCGAGGACCTTCTCATCACCCCGGTGATATCGGAAGCGGGCAAGATCAAGTACATGGCAAGCCCCATTGTGACGGCGATGCTCAAGGGCGGGGTGGCGGTAATAGACGAGGGCAACCGGATGAGCGAGAAGAGCTGGGCGTCCCTGGCCCCCTTGATGGACAACAGGCGTTACGTGGAGTCAGTGGTGGCCGGGATCAAGATAAAGGCCCATGCGGACTTCCGGTTGTGTACCACCATGAACGACGATGCCAGCACTTTCGAGCTCCCGGAATACATACACTCCCGCCTGCAACCCCAGATATTCATTGATTTCCCGGAGCGGGACGAGGAGCTGATGATCCTGAGGGAGAACCTCCCCTTTTCAGACGACGAAATCCTGGATTACGTGGTTGATTTCCTGCAGGCGGCGCATTATGCCGAGGAGCGCTACTCGGTAAGAGACGGGATCAATATCGCCCGATACGCATTGAAGCGGCTGGCCGGAGGAGGCGAGCGGGTGAGTCCGGAGATAAGGAGGGATAAGGTCCTGGAACACATGAGGGAGGCCGCGGCCATGGTGCTGGAGGAGGCCGCAGCCGGGTACTTCCAGGAGATGCTGGAAGGCTATGACGAGGAAGAATGAAGCAATCGAGTGGCGGAACACCCGCTTCGTCCCCATTATCCACAACCGCGTGGAGTTCGCGGCCGAGGTCCGCCGGCAGTTCCACGAGTTCAGGCCCGACTGCATAGCAGTCGAGTACCCAGCCACACTCAGGAAACAAATACTTGAGGCCGCCGCGAGGCTGCCTTTCCTCTCCGTAGTCTACTACCCGGAAGAAGACGGGGGCCTCATATACCTCTTGGTGGAGCCGACCGACGGGCAGGTGGAGGCGATCCGCCTGGCCCGGGAGGCCGGCGTCCCGATCCATTTCGTTGATCGGGATACCGAGGGCTACCCCCTCGACCGTTCGCCGATGCCCGATCCCTATGCCGTGCGCAGGATCGGGCACTTCCTTTACTGCCAGGCCTACTTGCGCCAGTACAGGGACGAGAGCCGTTCGGGCCAGGACGACCTCCGGGAGCGCACCATGGCGTACAATCTCAGGAGGTTGGACAGGGAGGCGGGCAGGGTGCTGTTTGTAGGCGGCCTCTTCCATATGCCCGGGCTGCTTGATCACCTGGAGCGCCCTCAGACCGAGGTAATAGGCAAGAGGCGGCGTCAAGGGGTGGGGCTGGCTCACCTCCATGCCGAATCAAGCCGTGAGATCATGACCGAGATGCCCTTCCTGGCCGCCAAGTATGAGGAATACCGGGCAGGGAGGAGCCCCCGGGAACCTGACCGGATCGAGGTGAACGCCGAGCTCCTGCGCCTGGCCCGCGGGGATTACTGGAAGAACAGCCGCGAGGAGTTGAATCGCACGCAGGTAAGGGTCCTCAACAAGTTCGCCCGGAATTACGCGCTGGTAACCGGCGGTTTGGTGCCGGATTTCTACCAGTTGGTGATCGCCGCCCGCAGTGCGGCCGACGACAACTTCGCCTACGAAGTCTGGGAAAAGGGCAGCGAGTATCCGTGGCAGACCGAGAACCCCGGCTTGCCCGTGCTGCGCCTTCAGGGCGAAGACCTCTTCCTGGACGAGCGCCGGATCCGTTTTCACCGCAGGCTGAAGAGCTTCAGGCGCAGGCTGGTGCCGGTGCCGGTGCGCAGGAGGCCCAGGGAGGAGGTGCCCGGAGAGTGGGAGAGGGAATTCTCCGGAATGAACATATGCTCGTATCCCCCCGAGGACGTTGTGGTGGAGGGGTACGGAGAGTACCTCAAGCGAAGGGCACTGGAGATCAAGACCGAGGAGAACAGCCAGGTGGTGCCTTTTACCGCGTCCATGCTGGACGGCTTGGATGTGCGCCGCACCATCCGCGACTGGCCGCTGGGCCGGAAGCTCTATGTCAAGGACGAGCGCCCGCTCAAGGGAAGAGTGGGGTCCGTGGTGGTGATATTCGATCCGGATTACCCGGACGAAGAGGGCAAGGAGTCTTTCCCGTGGCTGGTCACGTGGCTGGGAGAGCACAGCCAGGAGTCGGACATGGCCTTCTACAGCACACCGGCGGGAGAGGTCATGGAAGGCCCCGGGATCAGCCGCTGCCAGTACGGCGGATTCATGCTCACCTATCCACCGCTCCGGGTGTACGATATCTGGAAAGATCCCTTTTTCTCATCCGCCAGGAGCAAGCCCGAGCGCCTGCTCATGGCCGCCCTGGACTACAGCCTGGAAAAGAACGTGGTCTACGTGTCCGCCGATCCGCCGTCGGGCTGGTGCCGCAGCCTGGCCGCCAAGCTGGGAAAGAGGATAATTTATCTGCCCATAGGGGTCTTCTCGCCCGTGACCATAAAACGGATCCGGAATTTTCACGTCCTTGACGGGCATCACGTCAGGCGTTACGCGGGCAGCTACCTATCTTCGTGCTGAGACTTCCGCGAAAAAAGCTCTCCCACCGCCTCGCACGATGTGGGGAGAGGCGGGAGGTCTATCTTTTGTCTCTTCTTGTTGTCGAAGTCGTCAAGGGGGTAGATGCGGCCGTGCGTCCTGATCAGATCCTCCTGCGCCCGGATCCCCTGGGGCGCATTACCGGCCTGGACGGCAAGGTTCTTCAATAGGGTGAAAAACTCCGTTATGGGGACCTTGTTCGGGCATCGCTCCTGGCAGGTATAGCACCCCGAGCAGAGCCACAGCTCATTTCCCGCCAAGACCTCTTCCTCGAGTCCCAGGAGCGCCATGCGGATTATCCTGATGGGATTGAACCCCGGCTCGACCTGGGCCACCGGGCAAGTGGAGGCGCAGGTCAGACATGTGAAGCAGGCGGTCATTCCCCGCCACTCCCGGTGTGCGGCCAGCCTGCCCTTGAACCCGGGCGTGATCCGGTCCAATGCGATCTTCTCCATACAGGCCTCCTTTCCACGCTCTCACGCAGACGCCGCTTCTCGGTCCAATAGCCCCTCCAGGGCGCCCATGGTCTGCCGGTCCGTGTTCAACGGGATCCATGCCGCGCCGCTCGGACACGCGGCTGCACAGATCCCGCACCCCTGGCATGCCGCGGCGATCACCCGGACGCGGTCCTCCTCCAGGTACCGGGCTTCGAAGGGGCATGCCGAGACACAGATCCCGCACCGCGCGCACAAGGTCTCGCGGACGGCTGATACGCCCCTTGAAGACAACAGGCGACCTCTTCCCGCCAGGTTTATCGCCCGCATGGCCGCGGCCCTTGCCTGAACCGCGGATTCGGCCATGCTCCGCGGCGAATGACCCAGCCCGCAGGCAAAGATCCCCGGCCGGGCCAAGTCCACCGGCCGCCATTTGGGGTCCATCTCCTGGAAGAATCCGTCCCGATTCAAGGCCACCCCGAGGAGCCGGGCCAACCCGGTGTTTTCCGCCGGTTGGACCCCGGTGCTCAGGACGAGCAGGCCGGCGTGTATCTCCATGGGGCGCCCCAGGACCGGGTCGGAAAAGCGCACCAGGGGGAGGCCCGCGTCCATGCTCACCTCGGGGGGGTGCTCCGGTGTGTAGTGTATGAACTGAACTCCGGCCTCCCTCAGCTCGCGGTAGCGCGACTCCATTAGGCCGTAGCTCATGAGGTCGCGGTAGAGGATGTAGATTTCCGCATCGGGCTTCATTTCCTTGATCTTGGCCGCGTTCTTGAGCGCCGCCTGGCAACAGATGCGGCTGCAGTAGGCGCGCCCCCGGGCGTCCCTTGACCCGACGCACTGGATCATGACCACCCGTTCGAGGTCCCCGGCAGCCGGCTCTCCGGCGGCCAGCTTGAGCTCGAGCTCCCCCTGGAGCAGCACCTTCTCGCTCTCCCCGTAGCAGTAGTCCGTGGTTCCGGCCTCCACCCCTCCAGTGGCGACAATCACCGCCCCGCAGCGGATGAGCTCTTGACCGCCCGGTGAGTGGACGCGTGCTGCGAAACGGCCGGCCTCCCCGCTCAGGCCCTCCAGCTCGGCCTCCAAGTGGAGTTTAATCCGCTCCTCCGAGCGCAGCCTTTGCTCCAGGTCCCGGATGAATGCGGGCGGATCGCCCCCGTCCAGCGCGTACCTGCGCCGCCTCGCCTCACCGCCGAGGGCCCCGGTCTTTTCCACCAGGTGGGCGGTCAGCCCGTTCTCCGCCAGCGCCAGTGCAGCGGTCATGCCGGCCGGACCGCCGCCCAGGACCAATACCTCGGGATGGGTGGTCACCCGCGTTCGGGCCGAAAACTCGCGCCGCTGCTGCCGGATCACCGCCGAGGCCAGGGCGGATACCGCCAGGCGGCCCTTCTCGTCCTTGTCGCCGGGGGCGAGCCCCGCCCCCCTCAGGTCCACCACCTCCACCAGGTCCTCGGGCAGGCCGCATGCCGGCCCCAGGGACCTCAAGCGCCCGGCGTAGACATGCGGTGCGCAGGCGCCGATCACCACTCGGTTGATCCGCGTTCCGTCCAGGCCCTCTGCAGCCTCTTGGAGTCCTTGCTCCAGGCATAGGCGGTCGGCTTCGAAGAGGCGGGTCACTCCGGGAAGACCGGATACCCGTTCCCTTACCGCCCCCCATGGCAGGTCCTCCTCCTGGCCGTTGAAGCACTTGCACAGCACCACCCCGACGCGGGGTATTTCACGGGATACATCCCTCAGTGCCCGCTTTTCCTCCCCATCGGCGCCGGGCGGAGTCCAAGCCCCGGCTGCGGCCCTGCAGGCGGCCGACTGCGCCTGCAGAACGGTCTCGCTGATCTCCTGGAGCCCGGTGGCCGAGCCGCACCAGTATACCCCGGCCCTGCTGGTTTCCACTCTCTCCGCGCCCCCGGCATCCCCCAGGCCGAAATCATTCAGGGCCACGCCGGACGCCTCGGCCGCCTTCTCCAGCGTGGGTGAGGGGGCCTGCCCTGTGGAGAGGACCACCATGTCGTAGGGGCGCTCCTCTATGCGCCCCAGGCCCTCGTCGTAGTGCTTGATGTAGAGCTCGCCGTCCGTCCCGGGCTCCACCGAAGGGACACGGCACCTGACCAGCTCCACCCCGGCTTCCTCTGCCTGGAGCTGATAGCGGTACCCCTCCTTGCCGTAGGCCCTGAGGTCCATATAAAAAACGGTGGTCACAATGCCGGGGACCTCTTTCCGGGTCAGTACGGCCTCCTTGAGGGCGAACATGCAGCAGATCGATGAGCAGTAGTCCTGCCCCAGCCGCTTGTTACGGGAGCCCACGCACTGGATCCAGGCGATACTCCGGGCGGGCTCCCCCGTTGAGGGCCTGAGGAGGCGTCCGCCCGTGGGCCCGGTTCCGCTCAGCAGCCTTTCGAACTCGAGCGCGGTGACCACGTCCGGGTGCTTGGAATAATTGTAGGGATCCCGGTCCCCCGGCCGGTAAAGGCCGCATCCCGCGGCGAGTATTACCGAGCTTATCTCAACGGTTTCCCCGGTGGGCAGGTCCTCCAGTGTCACCGCCCCTGTGGGGCAGGCCTGGACGCATTCGCCGCAGCGGGTGCAGTGGTCAAAGTCAATCACATACGAAAAGGGGACGTTATGGGGGACGTCCCGGTGAACGGCCTTGGCGGTTCCCAACGCCTCGTTGAAGCCGTCGGGTATCTCCACCGGGCAGACTTCCTCGCACTTCCCGCAGCCTATACACCTTTCCAAATCCACCCCCCTGGGCCGGGTTTGAAGATCGGCCTCGAACGCCCCGGCCTCGCCCCTGAGGGAAACCAGGTCCGTCATGGGGAGGATGCGGATGTTTTCGTGGAACAGCCCCTTGCGCATGCAGTACTCTGAAGCCGCGTCCCTTTCCCAGGCAGGAAGCATTCGGCAGAGGCCGCAGTGATTGTTTGGAAACTGGTTATCGAGCCTTGAGAGGATTCCGCCCAGCGCCCCGGACGATTCGATGAGCACGACCCCGCAGCCCAGCTCGGCAAGCTCGATGGCCGCTTTGATACCGCCTATGCCGGCGCCAACTACCAGGATCGTTCCCGGATTCTTCTCAGCCATGTGGAAACTCCTTGCTCTACTCCCCGCCCAGCTCCAGGAACTCCTGATCCTCGAACACGGAGAGCGGGAGGGGGTCATCCACGCTGCGCCCGGGCTCATACCCGAACCGCTTCTGGGCGCGGCCGGCGGCAGTGCGGAAGAGCTCCATTACAGGGAGGTCCATGGGGCAGGCGGTTGAGCACTGGCCGCAGCCCACGCAGAGGGTGCTCATGTGGAGCATCCGGGTGAGGTGAAAGAACACGGTGTCCGTGGGCAGCCAGACCTGCCCCCTCCGCTCGGCCCACCTCAGGTACTGCTCGGGATCGTGCCTGAAAGTGTCGGTCAGGAAGACGCACTCCCGGCAGTAGCAGACAGGGCACGCCGCCCGGCAGTTGTAACAGTTGATGCAGGTCTTCATCGTGTCCCTGAGGGCGGCAAAAGAGCTCACCTTGTCCGTGTATTCGGCCGTCATGGCGTCCCGAGCCGCTGTGCGCTCCTTGATCAGGGACTCGAGAGCCCGAGTCCTCTCGTCCGGCGGCTCGGCGGGCTCGAGATCCAATATCTCCAGGGCCTTCCCGCCTTTGTCCGTCTGGGCGCAAACGAGAATTTCGTTTTCCGGGTCCAGCCCCAGGAGTTGGATCCCCAAGTCCGATCCGGGGTGCACCGGAAACTCGCACACCCTGCATGCCTCCAGCAAGCGAAGTTCGCCGTCCCCGGCTGATGCGCGGCGGTGAAACTCCAGCCCGGCCTCTTCCCCGTGCTCCCGTGCCAGAGACAGGAAGTCACCGGTCTCCAGCCGGCCGGTACAGTCCGGAACCATTGCCAGGACCGGGTCCAGGGTCGCCTGCTTTAACTTTACCAGTTCCAGATAGGCCCTGTAGTCGCATGGCCGCAGAAAGGCAGCCACGGTGCAGCCGGGGTCTCTGAAAGTCAGCGAGGCAAGGAGGCGTGCCGCGCTCGCTGGGGTGACCGGAGCCAGGGGGTCGACCTGATCGAGCTTTGCCGGATCCCTTACCAGCGCCGGCATGACCATTTCCCCGTCCGGCTGGCGTACAGGCACGAAAACGGCCTGGGCCGCGCCCTTTTCCAGGAGGCTGGAGAAGAGTTCCTTGAACGCCTGGTTTACGGCACCGTTTTCGACTTTCAGCCTCGCGCAGTCGGCCATAGCTTGAAAATCCTCCCTGACAGACGCCCACGCCCGAGGCGTGGGGTTGAAATGCGTTTAGACTCCCGGGGGGGCGAGAACTCAGGCGATGTTTTCCATCCGAAGCTCCGTCGGGCCCAGCTCTCTGACCTTTTCCGTCATCTCCCTGATGGTCTCGGCAAACAGGTTGCCCTCGCTCGCCCCTATCCACCTCAGCTGGAGCCTGTCTTCCTCAAGCCCGTATTGGCTCAGTATCTCCTTCAAGAGGGCCACCCTTCGCCTGGCCTTGTAGTTGCCGTTTATGTAATGACAGTCGCCGGGGTGGCACCCGCCGATTAGCACGCCGTCCGCCCCCTCGAAAAAAGCCTTCAGCACGTACTTCGTATCCACCATGCCGCTGCACATCATTCGGACCAGGCGGACGTTCGGTGGGTACTTGTACCTTGATGTGCCCGCCAGGTCGGCCGCGGTGAAAGTGCACCAGTTGCACACGAAGGCAACGATCACAGGTTCTTGTCCGCTCATCTCGCCGTCCTCCTCGGATTCGCTTCGCCTTGCCCCACTCAGGCCAGCAGTCCCTCTATCTCTGAGAATACCTGGCGGTCGGTGAAGTGGCTCACCTTGGCCGCTCCGCCGGGGCAGAACGCTGCGCAGCTCCCGCATCCCTTGCACTTGGCGTCATTGACAACGCTCACCCCCCGGCGCTCGTCGAAGTCGATGGCCGAGTATGCGCAGAGCTCCCGGCAGATCTGGCAGCCGGCGCATAGGTCGGGGTCGATGAAGGAGCTCAGCGGGCTCACCTCGACTTTTCCGAAGGCGCACATACTGATAGCCTCGCTTGCCGCCCCCTTTGCCTGGGCCACCGTGTCCGGGATATCTTTCGGGCCCTGGCAGGCGCCGGCCAGGAACACGCCGGCGGTGGCGGTGGAGACCGGCTCCAGCTTTGGGTGCTCCTCCAGGAAGAACCCATCCCGTCCCACGCTCAGCCCGAACCTGCGGGCTGTCTCCAGGGCGTCCGCCTGGGGCTCCATGGCCGGGCAGAGTATCACCATGTCGACGGGGACGCGCATCATCCTGCCCAGGATGGTGTCCTCGGCAATCACTATCAGGCGGCCTTCCTCTTCCTCGCCCTCGGCCTTGTCCGTTACCAGGGCGGCTTTGCCCCTGACTAGCTTCACGCCCTCGGATTGGACCCGGTCCATGAACTCCTCGTAGCCCTTGCCGAAGCAGCGCATGTCTATGTAGAAGTTGTAGACCGCCGTATCCTTCCCCACCCGATCCTTGATCAGGTGGGCGTACTTGAGCGCATACATGCAGCATACGCGGCTGCAGTACTCGTGGTAATTGACGTCCCTGCTGCCGATGCAGTGAAGGATGGCCACGCCCTCGGGCGCCCGGCGGCTGAAGCCCCCTCCCTCGTCACGGAGCAGGATCTCCCCGCCTGTGGGGCCCGTGGCGTTGGTAAGCCGCTCGAACTCCAAGCTGGTAAGCACCCCGGGATACTTGCCGTAGCCGAATTGGGTCATGGGAGATGGGTCGAGCAATTGGAAGCCTGTGGACAGTATTATGCCCCCCACATCCACTTCCGTGATCCGGTCTTCCATGGCGTGGTCTATGCAACCCACCTTGCACGTCCTGACGCACTCCATGCACTCGGAGCACACCCCGCAGTTCAGGCATCTAAGGGCCTCGGCCCTTGCTTCTTCTTCCCCCAGGCCCTTGCTCACCTCCTCGAAGGACTGCGTGCGCTCTCCCGGGTCCAGCCGCGTCACTCCGGCCCGGTCCAGGATCGGCGCTCCCTCGGGGATCTCGGCCCAGTCCCCCTGGTCGAGGGATTCCGCCGGGCCTTCCTCCTCTTCCTGTTCGATCCCCCTGATCCGGCGGTCAATGGCGTCCGCGGCTCGCCTCCCGTCGGCCACCGCATCGATCACCGTGGCCGGCCCGGTGACCGCGTCCCCGGCTGCGAAGACCCCCGAGACGGCTGTCTCCATGGTGCGGCGGTCGACATCGAAGGTGTCCCACTTGGTCAGGGCCACACCGTCCTCGGGGCGGAGGCAGGATGAGTCCGGCCTCTGCCCGATAGCGGGTATCACCGCATCGCAGGGGATCCGGAACTCGGACCCGGGCACCGGCCGTGGTCTCCTCCTGCCGCTCTGGTCGGGCTCGCCCAGCTCGGTTCGGATGCACTCCAGGGCCGATACCCTGCCCCCTTCGCCCAGGATGCGGGCCGGCGCTGTTAGATAGCGGATCTCTATGCCCTCTTCCAGGGCCTCCTCGATTTCTTCCTGGTATGCGGGCATCTCTTCCCGGCTCCTGCGGTATAGGATGTGGACCTCCTTGGACCCGGCCCGGATCGCGGTGCGGGCGGCATCCACCGCCACGTTTCCCCCGCCGATCACCACGACCCGCTCCCCGGGGGAACCGGCGCGGCCCAGATTGATCTCCCTCAGGAAATCCACGGCATCGATTATCCCCTCCAGGTCGTCTTCCCCGGGGATGCCAAGCTTGGTCCCCCGGTGCGCGCCCGTACCCAGGAATACGGCGGCGAAACCCTGCTCCCGAAGGTCCTCGAGAGTGAAGTCGGTCCCCAACCGCTCGCCCGTCCTTGCCTCCACGCCCAGGGCGAGGATATGGACTATTTCCCTTTCCAGCACTTCGGGAGGCAGGCGATAGTCGGGGATGCCCACGCGGAGCATGCCCCCCAGAACGGGCAGTGCCTCGAAAAGGATTACCTGGTATCCGTGGAGCCTTAGATAGTAGGCGGCGGTGAGACCTGCGGGGCCCGAGCCGACGACCGCCACCCGCTCCTGCCGCTCCTCTATGTCCGGGATCGGAAGGGTTTCCGGGTTCACCTTGTCCGCCGCCACCCGCTTGAGCTCCCTTATGGCAACGGGCTGGTCCTTGTCTGCGCGACGGCAGCCGCTCTCGCACGGGTGGGGACAGACGCGGCCCAAGACGCCCGGGAGGGGGAGCCGCTCCATGATCAGCCGCACCGCCTCCTCGTACTTGCCTTGTCCCACCAGTTGGACATAGCCCTGGACGTTTATTCCGGCGGGGCAGGTAAGGGCGCAGGGCGCGCGGTCCTTCTTCTCGATGCTGAAGGTTATGGGGACCGCCTGGGGAAAAGACCTGTAGATCGCCTTGCGGGGCTTGAGGCCCTCGTCCCACTCGTTGGGCCTGATGACGGGACACGCCTCTGCGCACTCGCCGCAGCCCGTGCAGGAGTCGGTCACGTAACGGGCCTTCTCGCGCAGGGTCACCCGGAAGTTGCCCACATATCCGTCCACGTGCTCAACCTCGGTGGAGGTCAAGAGCTCGATGTAGGGGTTCTGGCCCACCGAGACCATCTTCGGGGTGCCGATGCAGGAGGCGCAGTCCAAGGTGGGGAAGGTCTTGTCGTACTGGAGCATGTGCCCGCCAATGGTGGGTTGGCGCTCCACCAGGTAAACCTTGTACCCGGCGCTCGCCACATCCAGCGAGGCCTGCATGCCGGCGATCCCGCCTCCCACCACCAACACCGCCGGTGTCACAGGCACCACCTTTTCATCCAGCGGGGCCTGGAGCGGTACTCTATGTATCCCCGCCAGGCACAGGTGCTTGGCCTTTTCCGTGGCCTCGTCCTCGTCGTCGGTCACCCAGGAGCAGTGCTCCCGAATGCAGACCATGTGAAAGGCCTTGTACGGATTGAGGCCCGCCCGCCCGCAGGCCGCCCTGAAGGTCCGCTCGTGCATGCGCGGCGAGCAAGAGGCGACTACCACACGCGTCAGGCCCTGCTCCTGAATATCCTTTTCTATCATTTCCTGGCCCGGGTCCGAGCACATGAACAGATAGTCCCGGGCCAGGGCCACATCCTGCTCTCCGGCTATGTGGTCCCTTACCTCCTCCACCCGGACCTTGCCGGCGATATTGGACCCGCAGTGGCATACGTAAAAACCGATACGCTCTTCCATACACTCTACCCCTTAGAGGTCCGGGCCCCGTCTCCGAGGGATTCCAGCAGCAGCTCCGCTATGTCCGCCACCCTGAGCTCCTCTTCCTTTCCCAGGGTCTTGACTGCATCCTCGAACATGATGATGCAGTACGGGCAAGCCGCAGCGATCACCTCGGCCCCTGAGTCCAGGGCCTCTTTCACCCGCAGGGAAGCGAACCTTTCATCCGCCGGGACCTCATTCCATAGGCCTCCCCCGCCCCCGCCGCAGCAGAGGCTGTCTTCGCGGTTCCGCTCCATCTCCACGAGCTCCAGGCCGGGCACGGCCCTGAGCACTCGCCTGGGCGGGTCGTAGATCCCGTTATGGCGTCCCAGGTAGCAGGGGTCGTGATAGGTCACGCGCTTTCCGAGCTCCCTCTCCGGTGTGATCCTGCCCAGGCTCAGGAGCTCCTCCAGGACCTGGGTGTAATGCCTGACCCGGTAATGGCCTCCGCCGGCCTGGGGATAGTCCTTTACAAAGGCGTTGTAGCAATGGGGCGAGCCCGTGATGATACTCTTGACGCCTCTTTCCTCGAAGAGCCCCAGGTTCGTGCCGGCCAGGCTTCCGAAGACCTCCTCGCCCCCCATCTTGCGGACCGCGTCGCCGCAGCAGACCTCACCTTGCTCCAGGATGCCGAAGTCCACCCCGCCCGCCCGGAGCAGCCGCAGCAGGGCCCTCCCGGCCTTTTGGTTCCGCGCGTCGTATGCCTGGGTGCAGCATGTGAAGAACAGGTGCTCCATGCCGCTTGAAAAAGGCTCCGCTCCCAGTCCCTCGGCCCATGCGGTGCGTGCCCCGGGGTCCCCGGACCACGGGTTGCCGCGGTTGGATGCGCTGCCTATGGGGCCCTTGAGCGAAGGGGGGATGGAGCCGGTCTCGTTCATCATCATCCGCATGGCCCGGAAGATGTCTATGATGGGGAGGCCTCTCGGGCAGTTGATCACGCACTTGTTGCAGGTCACGCACCGCCACAGGTCCTCGCTTTCGAAACCCTCCAGGCCGAACTGGGCGAGCCTTATCATTCCCCTGGGGCTGAAGTACCTGACCAGGTTCCAGGGGCACACCCCGGTACACGTGGCGCACTGCATGCAGCGTTCCAGGTCTTCGCCCCCGAGCTCCTTTATGGCCTCGGTGACTTCCAGGAAAGGGGTAACGGCTTCCATATGCGCGCGTCTCCTGTCCGGTCAAGGGCGCCGCACATTGTGACACCCCCCGGCGGGGCAAGGGGCTTTACATGGCCGTATACTTGGGCCCGCCTCCACCCTCCGGCGGGACCCACATTATGTTCTCATAGGGGTCCTTGATATCACATGTCTTGCAGTGGAGACAATTCGAGAAGTTGAGCTTCAGCCTGGGCTGGCTCCCTTCCTCCTCGCCCTCCAGCTCGTACACATTGGCCGGGCAGAACCGCCGGCACGGGGCCTGGTATTCCTGGAGGCACCGGCTGTAACATATGTCCGTATCCAGGATCTTGAGGTGGGCCGGCTGCTGCTCCTCATGCGTGGCCCCGGAGTAGTAGACGTCGGTTTCCTTGTCAAAGGTCTGTTTGCCGTCGAACTTGATCAGGCCCTTTTGCTCGGGCGTGGGGGAGTCGGTCCCGTACACGTCCCTTACCGGCTTCAAATGGGTGAAGTCCGGCTCGGCGGGCAGCCTGTCCTTCAGTATCCGGCCGCCCAGGATATACTGCAGGCCGGCCTTGAAAAGAGCGCTCCACAGCCCGCCCTGAAAGGCCTGGTGGAAATTCCTGACCCTGTGGAGCTCTTTGCCCACCCGGCTTTCATACAGGGCCTTTTCATAGGCGCTCAGTTTGGAATCGGAGAAGTCATTGTCCAGAAGGGCCTGGAGGATGGTCTCGGCGGCCGTCATCCCGGACTTCATAGCCACGTGTATGCCCTTGATCTTCTGGCTTATGAATAGGTTGGCCGAGTCTCCCACTATCAGCCCCCCGTCGAAGGTGAGCTTGGGAATGGAGAAGTATCCGCCCACCGGGGCCGTCTTGGCCCCGTACTGGGTTAGCTTCCCGCCCTCTATGACCTCCGAGACAACCGGGTGCTGCTTGAATTTTTGAAAGGCCAGATGAGGGTCCATCTCCGGGTCAGAGTAGTCCAGCCCGACCAAGAGCCCTATGCTGACCATATTGTTCTTCATCCCATAGATGAAACCCCCGCCGTAAGTGTCGCTCTTCAGCGGATAGCCCATGGTGTGAAAGACTTTCCCGGGCTCGATGCGACCTTCCGGGACCTCCCAGAGCTCCTTCACACCGACTACGTAGCTCGGCGGGTTCTTGCCGCGGTCCAGACCGAATTTCTCGATCAGGCCCTTGGTAAGGCTTCCTCTCGGGCCTTCCCCCAGGACAGTGACCTTGGCCTTGAGGTCGATTCCCGGCTCATAGTTGGCCTTTCGGTTCCCTTCCGGGTCGATGCCCTTGTCTCCGGTCCTGACGCCTACCACCCGGTCGCCTTCGTAAAGGATCTCGGTTCCGGCGAATCCGGCGAAGACGTAAGTCCCCTGCTCCTCCACGACCCCCCCCAGCCATTCGGTAAGCCTGGACAGGGAAACCACGTAGTTGCCGTGGTTGTTCAGCGGCGGGGGCGTGATGGGAGACTTGATCTTGCCGCCCTTGGTAAAGAGGCACACTTCTTCCCCGCTCACTTCGGAATCCAGGGGCGCCCCCCGGTCTTCCCAGTCCGGTATCAGCTCCTTGAGGGCGGAGGGGTCCATCACCGCGCCTGAGAGGCTGTGCGCTCCCACATAGGGCCCTTTCTCAAGGACGGCGATCATCAGCTCATCCAGCTTCTCCCCTTGTCCGGTTTGCTCCACCTTTTCATTGTGCGCGTTGACCAGGTTCGCCAGGTGAAGCGCTCCGCTGAGCGAGGCCAAGCCGCCTCCCACGAAAAGGACGTCGACTTCCATTACTTCTCTTTCTTCCTCCACTGCTCCTCCCTCCTTTCAGCCAGATTATGGACGCTCGAATTACGGGTCCGGGAGCTTACGCGAAAAACGCACTATAGCACCGGAGGTGAATGTTCTTCAATGGTTTTTTGTGAAAACACGCACAAGGTGGGGGCTGCCGAAGGTGACCCTCTATTCGGGCAAAGAGTGGAACACTAAGGGAGCAAGGCCTTTACCAACTCCACCGCCTTGTCCATGGAGACGTAGTTCATGTTCATGGTGAGGGTATAGAGCCTCGGGTCGTTATGATTGTGCTGGGGGGCGAAGCAATCCAGGAATCGCTGCCTTATCAAATCCGCCCTCTCGATCGCCTGTTCGGCCTGGGTCTTTGTCATGCCGTACTTGTCCATCAGGAAACTCACCCTGTGGTCCATATCCGCCACCAGCAGGACATGAATCGTCCCTGGGTGATTCTGGAGAGTGTAGTTCCCCCCCCTCCCTATAATAACGGCGTTATCCTGTTCATAAACCTTGATGAGAATTTCCTTGACCTCCATTACATATTTATGCTCAGTCAGATAGCCGTACTTATCCGAGTGGCGCTCCAGAAAGCTGGGGCTTACGATTAAGTCAAGGAGCTTTTCCAGCTTAGTGGTCCCCCTCCTTTCCATGGCCTGTACCTGTTCGCACGAAATGTTGAGCTTCTCTGAGAGCTCCGCTATCAACTTGTCGTTTACGAAGCGGTAGTCCAGTTCCTGGGAAAGCCGTCTCCCAAGGGTGATACCACCGGCCCCGAAATATCTTGAAATGGTTATGACGGCCATTTGACCTGCCTCCTTCTGAATGGAATCGTGCCCCGGCGGGTTCAGTCGCCGCTTTCACCGTCCGAGCATGCATTGACTTTCAATATACGCGGACCCCTCGAGGGTGTCAATCAGGATCAGAGGAAGCGCTTCCTCTTGAACCAGATGAGCATAAGCACCACCATGGCCAGCATCACGCCGAGCGCCGCCGGGTAGGCCCATTTCCATCGGAGCTCGGGCATGAATTCGAAGTTCATGCCGTAGACGCCGGCTATGAATGTAATCGGAATGAAGAGTGTGGCCACTATGGTCAATACCTTCATGACCTCGTTCATCCGGTTGCCCATCAAGGACATGTAGTAGTCCAAGAGTCCCGAGGCCATATCATTGTAGGTCTCCAGGGTATCAATGGCCTGGATGGTGTGGTCATAGAGGTCACGCAGGAAAACCAGGGTCCCCTCGGTGATGGAATCGGCCTCCCCGCGCTGGAGTGCGCTGACCACCTCCCTCAGAGGCCAGACCGACTTGCGCAGGAAAATGAGCTCCCGCTTGAGCAGGTGGATCCTCTCCATGACCTCGGGGCCGGGGTCGTCCATCAGGTCTTCCTCCATCCCCTCCAGGCCCTCTCCGATCTTTTCCAGCACCACGAAGTACTGGTCCACTACAGCGTCCAGCAGTGCGTAAAGCAGGTAATCCTCATTTCTCTTTCGTATCCGGCCTCTCCCCTTCCTGATGCGCTCGCGCACCGGATCAAAGGCGTCCCCCTCCACTTCCTGGAAGGAAAGCACGAATGAAGGACCCAGGACCAGGCTTATCTGCTCGAAACGGACCCGGTCCTGCTCTTGGTCGTAGACCAGCATCTTGCAGATTATGAAGGCGTAGTCCTCGAAGAGCTCGATCTTTGGTCGCTGGGCGGTGTTGAGGATGTCCTCCATGACCAGGGGATGGAGGCCGAAGCGGTTGCCGATCGTCTCTATGAGATCAACCCGGTGGAGACCCACCACGTTGATCCAGGTGATCGACGGCGCATCCCGGTATGTGAAACACTGCTCGATGTCTTCAAGGTCTCGTTCTTCCAGATGCTCCGCATCATAGTCCATGATGTGTACGCGGACCTTTTCCGTCTTCTTCTCGCCGACGTGCACCAGGGCCCCGGGCGGCATCCCGGCCTTGTGAGACATCCTCTTTCCGAAGCCAAGCATTTTCATCCTCCTCCGAGCCCCAGCAGTAGCCCCCCTTGGTATGCGATCAAGGCCACCAGGTAAGCCGCGGTCAGGTTGAAGACCACCGAGAATCCGGCCCATCTCCAAGAGCTCTCCCGCCTGATGCTCAGCACGGTCACGAAGCAGGGGACATAGAGCATGGTGAAGACCAGGAGGGTGAAGGCCCTGAGGCGGTTCCATTCCGGGTCCCTGCTGAGCCTCTCGGAGAGCGATCCTTCCCGTCCCCTGACCTCTTCACCGAGTGAATAGGCGGTCCCGAGTGTGGAGACGATCACCTCCTTGGCTGCAAACCCGCCCACCAATGCAATGTTGATCTTGTAGTCGAACCCCAAAGGGGCGGTGATCCTTTCCAGGGCACGGCCGATGGTGCCGGCCGCGGTGGACAGAAGGGCCTCCTTTCTCTCGGCCCTGGCAACGGCTGAGAGGCGTTCCCGGTACAGGAGATAGTCGTCTTCCAGCCCGCCTTCGAATACCGCCCGGAGCGCTTCGGAGAAAGGGCCTTGCCTCAAGTCGGCCAGGGTCTCCTGGTCATCCCCGGCCCCGGCCCTCAGGTAGCGGTCAGCGGCCCGGTCAAAGGCGTCCAAGCCCGGCCCCCCTTCCATGATCCGGGGCGCCCCGGGGAGGGATAGGAACTCCGAGCTTATTTCCTCCTTCAAGTCCCGGTAGTGGCGCATACGTTCATCCGGCATTCCCGGGTAGGTCATAAGGGCCCAGAGAAGCACGGACACACCGAGGATGACGGTCCCTGCCTTCTTGATGTACTGCCAGGTACGCTCCCAGGTGTGGATCAGGAGCCCCTTCAGGGTGGGTGCGCGATACGGGGGGAGCTCCATGACGAAGGGGGTCTTGGGGCCCCGCAGAATGGTGGCCCGGATGAGCTTGGCCGCAAAGAGCGCGAAGAACCAGGAGAGCAGGGTGAACAGGAACATCATCTCCGCCTCTCCTCTTCTGAAAAAGGCGGCTATGAGGAGGGCGAAGACCGGCAGCTTGGCCCCGCAGTTCATGAACGGGACCACCAGCAGGGTGGCCAGGCGCTCCTTGGGATCGCGAAGGGTCCGGGTCGCCATGACTCCCGGTACGGCGCAGCCCCCGGAGATCCCGCCGCTTACCAGTAGTGCGATCACCGAGTTGCCGTGCAGCCCGAACCACCGGAGGACCCGGTCGAGCATATACGCCACCCGCGCCAGGTACCCTGAATCCTCCATGATGGAGATGGCAAAGAACAGGAACATGATCAGGGGCACGAATCCCAGGACCCCGCCCACGCCGTCGATCACCCCTGAGACCATGAGGGATTGAAGCGGACCTTCGGGAACGATTCGAGCCACACCGCCCTTGAGCCAATCGAAGAAGGTCTCTATCCACTCCACCGGGGCGCCGCCGGCCCAGAAGATGAACTGGTAGACGGAGTAGAGGATGCCGATCATGACCAATGGGCCGAGCAGCCGGTTGGTCAGGAACCTGTCTATGCGGTCGGAGTTGTTGAGCCGGGCCTCGATCCGCCTCTTGACCACACGGCGTGTTATTCCGGCAATGTAGCCGTACCGGTAGTCGGCGATCAGGCCTTCGGGCTCCTCCTCCAGGGTGTCAAGGGTATGCTTCGAGACCCTCTTGCGGATGGCCTCCACTGTTCCGCTCACCTGGGGGCTTTCCCTTATGAGCTGGATGATCTGATCGTCGCCTTCCAGGCACTTGAGCGCCAACCAGCGACGCGAGTAGAGCCCCCCCCTTCCGGTGAATCCATGCTCGAGGGCTTCCTCGATTTCATTCAGGGCCTGGTCTATGTCGTTGCCGTAGGATATTAGCTCGGGTCTCCATGAAGGAGAATCCTGGGCCGATTCCACTATACGGTCCAACAGCTCTTCTATCCCCTTGTTGGATCGCGCCACAGTGGGGACCACCGGGACGCCGAGCAGGGACGAGAGCGTTTCCACATCAATGCCTATGCCGCGTGATTCGGCAACATCGATCATGTTCAGGGCGATGACCAGCGGGGCGCCTAGCTCCTTGAACTGAACGGCCAGGTAAAGGTTCCGGTCGAGGTTGGAGGCGTCCACAATGTCCACCACCACGTCCGGTTTTTCATTGACCAGAAAGTTCCTGGCCACTATCTCTTCCAGGGAGTAGGCGGTCAGGGAGTAGGTGCCCGGGAGGTCGACCACCTCGATCTCGAATCCCCGGTGGTGAATGAACCCCACCTTTTTCTCCACCGTCACACCGGGGTAGTTCGCTATGTGCTGGCGCGCGCCGGTGATCGCGTTGAACGCGGTGCTTTTGCCGGAATTGGGGTTGCCCGAGAGGGCGATCTTTATCTTCCGGTTCATGGGCGCACCCGGGATGGCTCCTCCACTTCCACCAGTATGTGGTCGGCCTCGTTGTTCCGCAGGGTAAGGGTGCAATCCAGGAGCTTTACAGCGACCGGGTCCCAAAGCGGGGCGCGCCCCTGAATGCGAATCGGGATGCCGGGGATCAACCCCATCTCGCGAATCCTTCTTCCCATCTCCCCGGACGCATTGACGCGGCGTATCACGCCGCTCTGATTGTCAGCCATCTCCCTCATCTTTATGATCTTCTTCATCTCTCTCCACTGGCCCGCAACGCCGGTATTTGAAATCCCCTTTCCCGGACTCTCCATCCCCGTTCATACCCAGCCAACAGTGGAAGTCTGAGCGGTAGGCCCAAGGAAACAACCGAGGCGGCGGGGATTCATTCGCCCTCGACCGGTGACCGGCCCCCGCCGCCTTGAGGAGTGCAGGCGCCATTCGCCGGGATCCCGGCCGCCCCGGAGCACCCCTCGCATGAGTTGCCCGGTTCGCAGCAGGACGGTCTCTCTCGACCCGAGAGCTTCCTGTAGAAGCGCCTCCCCAGGTAGCAGACGGCCGCCAATACTATCAAGAGTACAAGTGCTTCCTGAAAACCCATGATTCAACCCCGACTCTTGTGCAGGCCCGTGATTTCCGGTCAGACCCCGGGCCCCGAGGGGAGCGCCTCCTGGGGATCGCCCAGGAAAAAATCTCCCTCTTCAATCCATTCTTTGAGGATTCGCGCTATCTCCAAGGCCCTGGTCCTGGAGGACAGGGGCACCGTGGCGACATCCTGTCCATCGAATCGAATCGTCCCGCTCATGAGCTCCGCATAGCTCACCTGCCCCAGGCTCTTGGGCTCACCCCTGGGATAGTCGCTGCCGTAATCAATTATCTGGGTGAACAGGTCTTCATCCGAGACCCCGGTGAAGGCGGCCATTTCTTCGTCCAGTATGGGTATGGGGATTCCCAGGCCCAGTGCTATTGAGCACCCGTAGCCCACCATGCTGACCCCTACCACCCAGCGGGGGGTCATCTCCTTGAGATTGCCCGTAACCATCATCGTCCCGGAAGGCGATAGCGGGACCCCGTTGTTCCCCCGCGCCGCTTCAGGCTTGTGCTGCGTCCCCGGCCCCACTACATACCCGGCTGTCCCGCCCAGAAAGATCCGCGTACCCATACCCACGGTCCGGTAATAAGGGTCATTGAAGAGCGGGCTCAAGCTGCCCGACGTGGAATAGTTGGCGTTGGCCGCCCGCGGCTTCAGCACCCCCATATAGGTGTAGATGGTCCTCTTTGACAGGTTTATGGCGCAATTGTAGTTCTGGTATCCGTTCCTGGGGTTTACCATCATGGCGTAGGGCAGCTCTTCCAGGGAGACCCGTTTCTCGAGCTCTCTGTTGGGGTAACAATCAGTCCCGTATGCCGTGGCGTGCAGCTTGACCCTCCTTCCCGCCACAAGGTCCTCTATCACATGCCCCCCTCCGTACTTGAACTGCCCCGGGTGAATTCGATTCAACGGGTCGTCATCCGAGGGCTGTGTTGCGCCCAGGTATAGGTCCACCGCAGCAAGGCCCGCATATGCCTCCACCCCGTTCAGCCACGCCTTGGCGGCCTTGATCGCGGGCTTGGCCGGCCCGAAGTTGATAAAGACCCCGGAAGAGCACATAGGAGCGAAGGTGCCGGTGGTGACGACATCCACCTCCCTGGCGGCCCTTTGAGGGCCCTTTTCCTTGACGATGCCGGCCATCTCGTCGGCGGTGACCACTACTACCTTGCCGCTCTTTATCCTGCGGTTGATGTCTTGGATCGTCTTGGCCGCTTTCCTGGGCATGTTCTCATCCTCCCGGACTTATAGATAACTCTATACCTTAGCCCGCTCAACCCCGGAACTCAAGGAAAAGATCTCCCCCGGGCATCAGAGGGATGCGCTGGGGCGGGGTGCTTGACTTTGCCCGGACCATGGAATAACCCTAATGGCCTATATTGGCCTCCCGCCCCGGCAGGAGGCCGGAGGATGGATTAGACGGCCGGGGGTGCTTGACGGGGGAGGCGAAATGAATTCCAGCGGGCAGTCGCTCACGGCTTCGATCCTGGCTCCGGACGGGCCTTTCTTCTTGATTGCGGGGCCTTGTGTGATCGAGGATGAGGAAACCACGTTCAGGGTGGCGGACTTCCTCCGGGATACGGCCGAGGCCATGGAGATCCCGGTGATTTTCAAGGCTTCGTATGACAAGGCGAACCGCAGCTCTCTGGATTCGTTCCGGGGGCCGGGGCTGGAGGCCGGGCTGGAACTGCTCCAGCGGGTGAGAGATCGTACAGGGCTGCCCATTCTCTCGGATGTCCACTCCGAGCAGGAGGCGGGAATCGCAGGCAAGGTCCTGGACGTGATTCAGGTCCCGGCCTTCCTCTGCCGCCAGACCGATCTGCTCCTGGCCGCCGGTAGAACGGGAAGGCCCGTCAACTTGAAGAAGGGTCAGTTCATGGCCCCTTGGGATATGCAGGAGGCGGCTCGAAAGGTCCTTTCCACGGGGAACTCCGGGATACTCATAACCGAGCGGGGGTCCTCTTTCGGGTACAACAACCTTGTGGTTGATATGCGTGCCATACCTCTCCTCAAGGGCATCGGCCACCCGGTGGTCTTCGACGCCACGCACAGCGTTCAGCTCCCCGGGGCCGCGGGTGGGAGCTCGGGCGGGCAGCGGGAGTACGCCGGCCATTTGGCCCGTGCCGCTGCGGCAGCCGGCTGCGACGGCGTGTTTATGGAGGTACACCCGGAGCCTGACAGGGCACTGTGCGACGGCGCCAACTCCCTGCCCGTAAGCGAGGTGCGCCCCCTCCTCGCCTTGCTAAGAGAGATCCACGCCTTGGTCCGGGGCCGGTAGAGCGGAACCGTTGAATTCAGGAAGAGGATGAAATTGGCCTTTACACCGGCCGAACCTCTCCGGTATATTTATTGCAAAGTGCGGGCGGATGAAGCGAATAATCGCCAGATACTGGCCTCTGCTGGGGATTGTCCTCCTCTCGGGGGTGGTGATCTTCTACATGGCGCGGTCTGCGAGAGAGACCGAGTCCGTGCGCCGGCCCATTGTACAGGAGGCCGAACTGGAGGAAGGCATAACTCTCAGTGATATTCATTATACCCAAGACGATCCCGAGCAAGGCATGCAGTGGGTCCTGGACGCTGAAGAGGTCCGATTTTCGCAGGACAGAACCTATTTCTCCTTCAGGGATTTTCGCATAAAGCTCTTCCCGGAAGGGCGTCCGCCCCTGGAGCTGGAGGGGAGGCGAGGAGATTACGACAAGTCCAGGGCTCGAGTAAACCTGCGGGGTGATCTGAAGGGGCTCTCCCGGAACGGTTATCGTATCTCGGCCGATCACCTGCTATACAATCACGAGGACGGGGTCCTGAGCACGGACGGTTCCGTCCGGATAACAGGCCCCTTTTTTACAGTTACGGGGCAAGGCCTTCACTTCGACCTTGAAGAGGAGCGCCTTCGAATCAACTCAGGGGTGACCACCCTTGTGGAAGAGGATGTGTTGACTTGAAAGAGGGGCCTGCTTGATGTCGATAATCGGTTACTTTCTCATATTACTGGGCTTGATGTTTCCGTGCGCCGCAGCGGGCGCGGAGGATGCGCTCGAGCAGAAGACGCAGCCCGGGGAGGACCGCCTGGTGATCCGATCCCAGTCCCTGGAGATGGACAACAAGACCAGGACAGTAATATTCACCGGCGACGTGGATGCGCGAAAGAGCAGCTTCACAATAAAGTGCCGTCAGATGCACCTTTATTATCAGGACGACTCGAGCGGAGAGGCCGAAGCGCCCGGCAACGTCAAGGTCGATCGGGTGGAGGCCACCGGGGACGTGAAGATCACCAGGGCGGACGGCGGCGAGGCCATGGCTGACAAGGCGGTCTATTACCAGGCCGAAGACAAGATAGTGCTTACCGGGAATCCGGTGGTAAAGCAGGGCGAGGACTTCGTGGAGGGCTCCCGGATCATCTTTTTCATCAAGGATAGGAGGAGCATTGTAGAGGGCTCGGGACAGGAGAGGGTCCGCGCCGTGATCTTTCCCGGTAAGGATAAGAGGTAGCGGCTCTTGGCTGACGGCGGCGGCGAAATCCTGGAGGCCGAGGGGCTGGTCAAACTGTACGGGGGAAAGCGCGTTGTGGACGGGGTCGACCTGGCCATCCGGCGGCGCGAAATAGTCGGGCTATTGGGCCCGAACGGGGCGGGCAAGACCACCACCTTCTACATGATGATCGGGCTTGCCAGGCCGGATGCGGGGCGCGTGCTGCTTGACGGCGAAGAGATCACCCGTGAACCCATGTATATAAGAGCGAGGAAGGGGATCAATTACCTGGCCCAGGAACCCTCCGTATTCAGGAAGCTGACCGTGGAGGAAAATCTGCTGGCCGTTATGGAGGCCCTGGACATACCCAGGCACGAGGTGAGGCCCAGGGCGCAGAAGCTCCTCCAGGAGCTGAACATAGCCCACCTGGCCGCTCAGAAGGCGGGCAGCCTCTCGGGAGGGGAGCGGCGAAGGCTGGAGATCACCCGGGCCCTGATCACCGAGCCGCGTTTCATGCTCTTGGACGAGCCGTTTGCAGGGATCGACCCGCTCACATTGAACGACATAAACCAGATCATCCGGCAATTGAAAGAGAGGGGGATCGGTATTATTGTCTCGGACCACAACGTGAGGGAGACTCTCAGGGCGTGTGATTCGGCATACATCATCAGTCAGGGCAGGATCATAGAATTCGGTCCGCCCGATAAGATCGTCGGAAGCAATATAGCGCGGAGTACCTATCTGGGGGAGGACTTCAACCTGTGACAAGGAGGCCCGGAGGGCTGAAAGAGGCGGCATGGCACTGCAGCTGAAACAATCCCTGAACCTGAGCCAGCAGCTTATAATGACGCCCCAACTCCAACAGGCGATCAAGCTGCTGCAGCTATCCAGGCTGGAGCTTCTGGAGACCATAAGCCAGGAGATGGAGACCAACCCCGTCTTGGAAGAGCAACTCGGGGAGGAAGGAGAGGCCGGGGCCCTACCCGAGGAACAAGAGGAACCCAAGGAGGCCGAGACCGCAAAGGAAGTGGGAGCCGGCGAGGAGACCCGTGACGAGGTGGACTGGGAGGTATACCTCGGAGAGTACAATACCGGCTGGGCCGAGACACCGTACGACGGCCGGGAGTTTCCTTCTTTCGAGAACTTTACCGCACAAAAGCCCAACCTTTATTCCCACCTGAGCTGGCAGTTGCACTTGAGCGACCTGGACGAGGCCGGGCAGGAGATCGGCGAACACATTCTGGGCAATTTGGATGATGACGGTTACTTGAAGGTGTCCGTGGAGGAACTGGCTGAATCCACGGGCAGCTCGATCGAGGAGGTCTGCAAGGTCCTCGAGGTGGTTCAGAACTTCGATCCCGTGGGCGTGGCTGCTAGGGACACACGGGAGTGCCTGCTTATCCAGGCGCGGATGAACCAGTGGGAGGAGACCCCGGCCTGGGCCATCATCCGAGACCACATGGACAAGTTGGAAAACAGGAATTACGATCAGATCTCCAAGGCGCTGTCGGTCCCGGTCAGTGAGGTGGTCTCGGCCGTGTCCATGATACAGACCTTGGATCCCAGACCGGGCCGGCGATACAGCGACGAGGAGACCGTCTATATCAGCCCGGATATCTACGTGATCAAGGTGGGGGACGACTACGAGATCCTGCTGAACGAGGACGGGCTGCCCAAGCTGAGGATCAACAGCTTCTACAAGGAAATCCTGACCTCCAGGGGCGCGTATGCGGATTCCACCAAGGAGTACATTCAGGAGAAGCTGAAATCGGCGGCTTGGCTCATAAAGAGCATCCACCAGCGCCAGAGGACCATTTACAGGGTGGCCCAGAGCATAGTTCGCTTTCAGAAGGATTTCCTGGACAAGGGTGTGGCTCACCTAAGACCCCTGGTCCTGAGAGATGTGGCAGAGGACATAGAGATGCATGAGTCCACCATAAGCCGGGTCACCACCAACAAATACGTGCACACGCCCCAAGGGGTCTTCGAACTCAAGTACTTCTTCAACAGTTCGGTCAGCGGACCCGGGGGGGAGGCCGTTGCCTCCGAGAGCGTAAAGCAGCGCATTCGGGATATCATCAAGAACGAGGATAAGAAAAGGCCGTACAGCGACCAGGAAGTTGCTGAGATCCTGAAGAAATCAAATATTGACGTCGCCCGGCGTACAGTTGCCAAGTACCGTGATACACTGGGCATTCTGCCCTCCAGGAGACGGAGGCAATTTTATTGATGCCGGGGTTTTCCGTGTTTGACTTTCTCCCTCATTTTTGCTACACACCCCTTTTCCTCAGGAGGGATAACTTATGGACATTACGGTAACATTCAGACACATGGAACCGATGGAGAGCATCAGGGACTACGCCGCGGAAAAGGTGTCCAAGATCGACAAGTACCTGGATACGCCCAGTGAGGCGCACATCGTGCTCTCAGTGGAAAAGTTCCGCCATATCGCTGATGTGACTTTGAGTATAGACGGCACGCGTATCAAGGGGGCTGAAGAGACAGAGGACATGTACTCGGCCATCGACCAAGTCATGGACAAGATAGAAAAACAGGTCAAGAAATACATCTCGAAGTCACGCACCAGGCGCAGTACGGACAGCATAAAGGAGGGCTCGGGTCTCGAGGCCGGGGGCGAGGAGCAAGAGGAGGCCGAGTCCTTGAACCCTGACGAAGGGCTCGATATTGAAGTGGAAAGAGTGGTGGCCATGCCCATGGACCCGGAAGAGGCGGCCATGCAGCTCTCATTGTCCCAGAGGAATTTGTTTCTGTTTCGAAATCCCCGGTCAGGCGAGGTAAATGTGCTCTACAGGCGAGAGGACGGGACTCTAAGCCTGATCGAGCCCACGACCTGATGACCGGTGGGGTCCCCGGCGGTTGATCGAGCGGGGGCCTCCAACGCTTAACCAACATCCCTTTGCGGGGGATAGATTTCTCGGAATGAAGCTCTCAGAACTCCTGGACGAAGACAATATCATCCCCGACCTGAAGGCCAAGGACAAGAAGGGGGTGCTCGAAGAGCTCGTGGATGCGGTCATAACCCGCGAGCCTTCCATCGATAAGCGTGCCCTGGTGAAGATCCTCCTGGAAAGAGAGCGCCTGGGCAGCACCGGTATAGGGGACGGGGTGGCCATCCCTCACGGCAAATACCATGGCCTTTCACAGCCGCTGATCTCCTTCGGGCGCAACCGGGAAGGTCTGGATTTCGAATCCATGGACGGCCAACCCGCACACCTGTTCTTTCTCTTAGTGGCACCGGAGAACTCGGCCAATGTCCATCTGAAAGTGCTCGCCACCATCGCGCGCATCCTCAAGAACAGCGGTTTTCGCAAGGCCCTGATGGGGGCCCCTTCGCGGGAGGAGATTTTGGAGCAGATAATCGCCTACGACGAGGATTTCTAGCCCAGCGTTATGTAAGAGGGGCAGAGAAGGGGGGCGCCGTGATCGGACTGGTCGTTGTCACGCATATCGACTTGGGTGCCGAGCTCCTGAGGGCGGCCGAGTTCATAGTGGGCCGGATCGAGGGGGCCAGGGCGATTTCCGTCACCGAGGCCTCTGAGTCGGAGAGAGTACGTAAAGAGATCCAGGCGAGGATATCCGAGTTGGACTCGGGTGACGGGGTGATCGTCCTGACCGACATGTTCGGCGGGACCCCGTCCAATTTGAGCCTTTCCTTCTTGGCCGAGGACAGGGTGGAGGTGCTCACGGGAGTAAACCTGCCCATGATCATTTTCATGCACCAGAATCGCTCCAGGATGCCGCTGGAGCAATTGGCGGAAAAGGCTCAAGAGGCCGGGCGGATGGGCATCTCCCTGGCGGGAAAGCTCCTTGAGACGGAATGAGACGGCTCCTCAGGATCACCAGGGCGAATGCGGGGCTTTACCTGGATCAGGTCCTTGAGACCGAGGGCCTTTGTTTCTCAACTCCCTGGAGCCTGGGGGCCTTCAAGGCGGAGTTGGGAAACGAGCTCTCCCGTATCTGGGCTTGCCTCTCGCGGGGGCGGATCATTGGGCACGTCTGCTACTGGGTGATCCCCGGAGAGATCCAGGTCCTCAACCTGGCGGTTCATCCTGCACATCGGAGAACCGGAGTAGGCACGAGGCTTTTGGCGTGTGCGGTACGGGAGGGGCGGGAGAGGGACGCCAAGGAAGTCTGGCTGGAGGTTAGGGTGAACAATCTCCCTGCACGGCGGATGTATGAGACGCTAGGCTTCAGGGAGATCGGGCGGAGACGCCGGTATTACCGGGACACCGGTGAGGACGCCATTGTTATGATGCTTCCTGTAACAGGAAACAGGCTTGACGGCTGGGTGGAATCGTATGGCACGGACCGACTTGGTCCTCTACTATCATGAAACAGCAAGCTGGAGGTATGAATATGCCGGTTAAAGTCGCCATTAATGGTTTTGGAAGGATAGGGAGGATGGTTTTCAGGGCCGGATTGGCCGGCGGAGACATGGATTTTGTGGCCATAAACGATCTTACCTCTGCCGAGATCCTGGCTCACTTGTTGAAGTACGACTCCACCCAGGGGACCCTGGACGCCGAGGTGTCCCATACCGAGGACGCCGTGGTGGTGAACGGTAAGGAGATCCGGCTGTTTACGGAAAAGGACCCGGGTCGTATTCCATGGAAGGAAGTGGGGGCCGATGTGGTCATGGAGTGCACCGGGCTCTTCAGGAGCCGCGACAAGGCCGGGCTGCATCTTCAAGCAGGGGCGAGCAAGGTGATTATTTCCGCCCCGGCCGCCGACCCGGATATCACCCTGGTAATGGGGGTCAACGAGCAGGAATACGACTCTTCGAAGCACCACATCATTTCCAATGCCTCCTGCACCACCAACTGCCTGGCTCCGGCCTGCAAGGTCCTCCTGGATCGTTTCGGCATAGAGAAGGGGCTCATGACCACAACACATGCCTACACCGGGGATCAGAGGCTGCTGGACTTCCCCCACAAGGACCTGCGCAGGGCGAGAGCGGCCGCCTTGAGCATGATTCCAACCACCACCGGTGCGGCCAAGGCCGTGGCCCTGGTCCTATCTCAGCTCAAAGGAAAGCTCAACGGAATGGCCATAAGGGTCCCCACCCCCAATGTTTCAGTGGTGGATTTGGTGGCCCTGCTCAGCAAGCCCGCTTCAGCCGAGGAGGTGAACGCCGCGTTCAAGGAGGCGACCGAAGGCGTTCTCAAGGGTATCCTCGCTTATTCCGAGGAGCCGCTGGTTTCGGTGGACTTCAACGGGACTACCGTCTCCGGCACCGTGGACGCCCTTTCCACCATGGTGATAGACGGGATGGTGAAGGTTATCGTGTGGTATGACAACGAGTTCGGATACGCCAACAGGATGGTCGATGTGGCGCGGCATGTGGCCGCGGCTTGAGGAGACGGGAGCGTGAGCGAAAGGCGGCTCGGAGGTCTGAAGTGAAAGAACGCACGCCCATGATGGCCGGCAACTGGAAGATGAATCTGACCCTGGAACAAGCTGTCTCCCTGGCCCGCACCGTTGCCGCCGAAGCAAGAGAACTGAAGGACGTGGAGGTATTGCTCGCGCCCCCATTCACCAGCCTTCACGCGGTGCGGGAGGCGGTCAGGGCCGGAGGGGTGCTCCTTGCAGGGCAGAATATGCACTGGGAGCCTAGAGGGGCGTTTACAGGCGAGATCTCCGCGCGCATGCTCCAGGAGGCGGGGTGCACCCATGTCATTCTCGGGCACTCCGAGCGAAGACTCCTTTTCGGTGAAGACGACGAGATGCTAAACCTGAAGGCCCGGGCAGCGGATCTCATGGGCCTGATCCCCATCGTCTGCATTGGCGAGACCCTGGAGCAGAGAGAAGCGGGGAGGACCTTCGAGGTCTTAGGATCCCAGCTCCAGGGGTCCCTTCGCCATTTTCGTGAGGACGGCCGCCTGCCCTTCAGTACCGTGCTTGCCTATGAGCCCGTGTGGGCCATCGGCACGGGGAGGACAGCCACACCGGAGCAGGCCCAGGAAGCCCACCTCTTCATCAGGAAATGGTTGGAGAAAAACTTCAATACAGGCACCTCCAATCTGGTGCGGATCCTTTACGGGGGCAGCGTGAAGCCGGAGAACGTAAAGGACCTCATGGCCCAGCCCGACATAGACGGGACCCTTGTGGGGGGCGCCAGCCTGAAGGAGGAAACCTTCATTCCCATAGTCCGCTATCGGGATTAAGGGAAAAATTCATTGCAAGCGGAGCTCGATTTCGCTATATTTAAATGTTACGCACGGGGCTCGATAGGAGTTCCCTAATACCTCAGGATTAATTATGCAGCTTATATTGACCATAATACACGTCGGCGTCTGTCTTGCCCTCATTCTGATCGTCCTCCTCCAGAGGGGAAAGGGCGCCAGCATGGGTGCGGCCTTCGGCGGGTCCAGCCAGACCGTTTTCGGGAGTACCGGCGGGACCTCATTTCTCCACAAGGTGACAGCGGCCGCCGCAGTAGTGTTCATGTTGACTTCCCTGGGTTTGGCCTTTATTTTGGGTCAAGGTGCACCCACCTCCATCATGGAGGGCGTGGCCACGGAGCCGCCGGCGAGCCAATCCCAGCCCCCGGCGGGCAGTCCGCCGGCTGTCCCGGGCCCGAACCAATAGGCCCGGCCGGCATCGTGCCGAAGTGGTGGAACCTGGTAGACACGCTATCTTGAGGGGGTAGTGGGCGAAAGCCCGTGGGGGTTCAAGTCCCCCCTTCGGCACCATCTATAAGATAAGAAAACCGAACGATTACAGGGGGTTGGGCTTTGGTGCCTGTCCCCTGTTTTCGTCTTGGGCCTCCTTATTCACCTGGAGATCCGCCGCTCCCTTTACCATTCTCTTTGTGAACCCTTTACTGTATGCCTTGTCAACCCCCCAGCCTCCTATCCAAGTCCATGGGGCAGGGGCCTATCCCTCTTCAGGTGACAACTATGTGAGACAGGGGGATCATGTGGACGGCCTGATAAGGGTGAGTGCGGGAGGGTAATCAAATGATTTGAGTTTTCATGGGATCCCTGGCAGAATTGAAAAATCAGATAGGTCTCCTCCCATAATAGTTTAGGAAGGATACCATTTTGACTTTTAGGGAGGTTTTATGAATCTACTCAAAGAAACGGTCATCGAATCAATCAAACGCTTACCGGAAGGATGCACCGTCGAGGACATCATGTACAGGATAGATCTGGTTGCCCAGGTTTTTGAAGGTCTTAAGGATGCAGAAGAGGGCAAGCTGATCACCACTGAAGAGCTCGTCGGACGAGTCGACCAATGGGCAAGCTGAGGTGGACCGAAAAGGCGAGCAAGAATCTACAGGCTGTTTTTGATTATATCTCGAAAGATTCCAAGGTATATGCTGCGAGATACGTAAAGGCACTCGTCCACTCAACAAAAAAGCTTGAGAATATGCCTCGATGTGGTCGTACTGTACCGGAGCTTGACGATCCCCGATTTAGAGAAGTGATCTACGGGAACTACAGGATCGTCTATCGAATCATTGGGGCGGATGATAGTATTGAAATCCTTGCTGTAGTCCATGGCGCGCGTGATATGAGAGGGGCCTTTCGAGAGGAATGGGAATTATCGTAAACAATGCCCTTTTGGCGCTCCCCTGTTTTCGTTTCGGCCCGGATCTTGGATCCCGCTGGTCCCACCGGGAAGAAATTCAGTCTCTCGCCCGCCTGAAATGATCCCCCCGAATCTCACGGCCGATCGGACGGCCGGACTTCATCATGATAAATCAGTATGTTGAGCTGGTCCTGCCCGGAGGCTATTGACAGCATGCGCACCCCTCCGATATGGTAGGCAAGACCCGTGCACATCCTGCTTTTTGTGCTCACTGGTATACTTGATATCTCCAGGGAGCAAGCCCAATGAAAAGGCGGCATTCGCAGATGGCTCTGGTGAAACCGATCAGCCCAACCCCTTTTCCGCAGTCATTCTTGTCTTCAAGCAGTAAACCCAAACAAGGAAAGGAGGATCTCATGTTCAGATTCCCTAAGTTCCTTTTGATCCTGCTGGCGATCTTCTCCTCCGTGTTGATCGCCGGTTGTGCCACAGTGGGCCCGCCGGCCAATGTCAAGGAGGTGACTTGCGGGGCCGGGAAGATTACCTGGGATGTGGCCAAGGAGGCCGAGATCTCGAACTTCTCATGCCAGCTCGGCAAATTCGGTATGGACCCGGCCGTCATCTTCAACATGGATCTCAAGAATGTGAGCGATACGGCCAGGCGCTACCGGGTGAACATCTTCCTGGAAGACATGGACAGAGCCATCGGGTATTTGGTCCCCAGGAAAGGCAGCCCCCCGGTGGTGGAGCCGGGCAAGACGGAGCAGGTGAAGATCCCCTTCCTCAAGGTTGATACCATGCCGGACAAGGTCTTTGTGGTGGTAAGACCTATCGGCGGCTAGAAGAACTTCGGAAGGGGCCTGCAGCCGGCTAGTACGTATGGACCGGCTGCGTCCTCGGAGTCACACGAGAACTTCAGGAAAAGGAGGAGGTCGATATGAGACGATCAACTAGGTTGACCCTGACGGTTTCCCTGGTTTTGGGTGCCTGCCTGCTGATTGGAGGCCCCGCTCTTGCGCGCACCACTTTCATCGGTATCGGGACCGGCGGCACCGGCGGCATCTACTATCCCTACGGCGGAGGTGTGGCCGAGATCTGGTCAAAGCATGTGCCGAACGTCAAGGCCGTAGCCGAGGTGACCGGTGCCAGCGTGGAGAACGTCCGGCTGGCTCATCAGGGAGAGACGGTGATCGGCGAGGTCATGGGCGATGTGGCCGAGGCCGGATACCACGGGCTCTCCAAGTTCAAGGGGGAGAAGCAGAACATCCTGTCAATGGCCATCATGTACCCCAACCTGCTTCAAATAGTAACTCTCAAGAACAGCGGCATCACGGATGTCACCCAGGTGAAGGGCGAGAATATCAGCACCGGGAGCCCCGGGAGCGGCACCAATTTCATGACCGAGGCCGTGTTCAAGGCCCTGGGGATTCCCTTGGACTCCTATGACGACAGCCGATTGTCCTTTACCGAGAGCGCTAACGCCCTCCGTGACGGGACCATAGAGGTGGGCTCCTGGTGTGTGGGACCCGGGACCAGCTCCATACTGGACCTGGCCACCACCCACAAGATCCGCATACTCGGGTTCACCGAGGAGCAGCAAAAGAAGATCCTGGCGGCGAACGACACGTACTCGGCCGTGGAGCTCCCGGGCGGCATCTACCCGGGTGTGGACGAGGCGGTCCCCACCGTGGGCGTATGGAACGTCATGATCTGCCAGGCCTCTCTGGACGAGGACTTGGTCTATAAACTGGTCAAGGCCTTGTATGAGCACCGGGACTATTTGAAGAGCATACACCCCTCGGCCGCTTACACCACGCCGGAGAACGCGGTAAAGTACTCGCCGATCCCGCTGCATCCCGGCACCATCAAGTACTTGAGGGAGGCGGGCATAGAGGTTCCCGCAAGAGTGGTTCCGTAAGCCGAAATGATCAGGCCGGCGAGGTGGCGGCTCGTTTCCTCCACTCTAGCCGGCTTGGTCTGTATATTGTCCCTGCTTTGGGGGTTCTCTTCAGGGGGCCTGGAGCTTCGCGTCTCCGGAGTCGAGGACGGCCGTCCGGTGCTGGTCCTGCCCCTTGAGCCGGGGGAGCGGTTCACCCTGCATTACTACCACTCGGTGGAGAACGCACCCATCTGGGAAGAGCACAGCGCAGACAGAACCGGGCGCATCTATATCGAAGAGGAGAGGTACCTGGAGTTCGGCGCCGGCATGGGCAAGATGCCCGGTGTGGGCAAAATGGTCCGGCGGGGGCCTTATGAGGTCATCGAGGACATGCATATGCCGACGGGTGACTTCGTGCTGAGGGTCGGAAGTCCGGGCGTGGATCACACCGTGATTTGGCGCGGGACCCGAACCAATCTCTCCGCCGAGATCCCGCACCGGGCGGTCCGCTTCTCGGCCCGTCCGGTGAGCCGATTGTATCGACTGTGGCGGACCCTGTTTCCACATCCCTCAACCCCGAGCACAGGAAATATTGATGGCTGAGAACGAGACAAGGACCTCGCCGGCAGTGGCCTTCACGGCCCGGTTGATAGTGATCGTGGCGATCTGCCTGAGCCTTTATCAGCTCTACACGGCGGGTATCGCCGCGGTCACTGCCCTGGTCCAGCGCTCCATACACTTGGGGGCCATACTCTCCCTGACTTTCCTGCTGAGGCCCCCTTTCAAGGGCGCGAAAAAGGACCGGGTGAATTTGTGGTTTTGTCTGGACTGGGTCCTGGTGGCGCTGTCCGTCTACTGCACCGCCTACACCTGCATCAACCTGGAGGCCATATTCGAGCGCCAGGGGGCCTGGTTGACCATGGACGTGGTGGTCAGCGTCATAGGCACACTCCTTGTAATGGAGGCCTGCCGCCGGGTGATCGGGGTCTTCATGACAGGTATCTGCGTCATGGCGGTGGTCTATGCCATGTACGGCCCCTACATGCCCGAGCTGATCATCCACAAGGGCTACAGCGTCGAGCGGATCGCCACTACCCTGTGGCTGACCACCGAAGGCATCTTCGGCCTGCCCCTCGGGGTCGCCGCCACCTTTGTGTATGTGTTTGTTCTTTTTGGGGCTTTCTTGGAGTCCACAGGGGGAGGGGATTTCTTTATTAATTTGGCCTACGCCCTGACCGGGCGTTTTTCCGGGGGGCCGGCCAAGACCTCGGTGGTGGCGTCCGGATTCATGGGGTCGGTATCGGGCTCTGCAGTAGGGAACGTGGTGGCCACCGGCTCCTTTACCATACCCATGATGAAGAGGGTCGGCTATCGCCCCCATGTGGCGGGCGCCATCGAGGCGGCCGCATCCACCGGGGGGCAGCTCATGCCGCCCATAATGGGGGCGGGGGCCTTTCTCATGGCCGAGTTCACCAACACGAGCTACCTCTTAATCATCAAGATCGCCCTGATACCGGCCATTATGTATTACCTTACGCTTCTTTTCTTTGTCCATTTCGAGGCCAAGAAAATGGGGCTGGTGGGCCTGCCCAAGGACAAGCTCCCAAGGGCCCTGAAGGTGCTGAAGGAAGGGCTCCACTTCGTGGTTCCGGTGGGAATCCTGATCTACGTCCTGGTGGCCAATTACTCCCCCATGATGGCGGGCTTTGTGGCCGTGGTGAGCATACTGGGGGCAAGCCTGGCAGCGGACAGCTTTGACTGGGCAAGGAGCAAACCGCTGAGGGTGGGTGCCGGGGAGGGCAAGGAGAGCCTGGGGCGCTTCGTCCTGCTGGAGCTGAGAGTGATACTCGGGTCCCTGGAAAAGGGCGCCCGTAACGCGGTCATGGTATCAGTGGCCTGCGCCGCCGCGGGCGTCATAGTAGGCATGGTGACCCTGACCGGGATGGGCCTCAAGTTCTCAAGCCTGGTCCTGGACTTGAGCTTCGGGATCAAGGCCCTGGCCATCCTCCTGATCGGTGCGGCCTCCCTGGTGCTGGGAATGGGGCTGCCTGTCACCGCCAGCTACATAGTGCTGGCCACCCTTGCGGGTCCGGCCCTCCTGGAGATGGGAATCCCCCTGGTCGTCTCCCACATGATAGTCTTCTGGTACTCCCAGGATGCCAATGTGACCCCGCCGGTCAGCCTGGCCAGCTTCGCAGGGGCCGGGGTGGCCGGAGCAAAGCCCATGCGGACCGCCTTCACCTCTTGGAAGCTCGCCAAGGCCCTCTACATAGTTCCCATTATGATGGCCTACCGGCCGATCCTGGGAATGGCGGGGAGCTACGAGCTGCTCCACTGGGAGGTGTGGCTGGCCATTTCGGTCACCAGCCTGGGCCTGATCTCCTTTGCCTCGGCCCTGGACAGGCGTCTGATTCGGGCGGCGACCTGGCCGGAGACCATAATCTTCTGGCTGGCCTCGGCCGGGCTCCTCTGGCCCGAGTATTGGGCCGACGCGGCCGGATTCGTGCTCTTCGCGGCGGCGGTCCTCCTGCAGAGGTTCCATACCCCGGCCAGCATGGCCGCAGCCCCGGCTTCGGCATGACCACTGCCCGCGAATCGGGACCGTGATCCAGGGGCCGGATGGCTACCCATCATCCAGGCCGTATCTCTTGATCTTCCGCCACAAGGAGACCCGGTCTATTCCCATGATCTTTGCGGCCTGGGTCTTGTTCCCCCGGGTGCGCTCGAGGACCCAGGCGATGTAGCGCTTCTCCTGCTCCTCCAGTGTGGGTATCTGGGAAGGGGTGTGGCGGTAAGTCTCAACGGACAGGCTGCGGATGTAGTCGGGGAGCTGCTCCGGCTCGAGCGTGGGACCGGTTGCCAGGGTCACTGCTCTTTCTACAACGTTTTCCAGCTCCCTGACATTGCCCGGCCATCCGTACCGGCACAAAAGGTCCATGGCCTCCCAGTCGATCTCCTTGACCTCCTTGTGCATGGCCTGGGCCTTCTGCCGGAGGAAGTGATGGGCCAACAGGGGGATGTCCCCGTCCCGTTCAGTGAGTGGGGGCAGGGCGATGGTTACCACGTTCAGGCGGTAGTAGAGATCCTGCCGGAACCTTCCCCTGTCCACTTCCTCCTTGGGGTCCCTGTGGGTGGCGGCGATGAATCGCAGATCCACGCTCAGCGGCTGATTTCCGCCGACCCGCAGGACTTCCCTTTCCTGGATGACGCGAAGGAGCCTCACCTGCATGCTCATGGGCATGTCGCCGACTTCGTCCAGGAACACGGTCCCGCCGTCGGCTGATTCCAGGAGTCCTTTCCTGGGGCTGTCGGCACCGGTGTAAGCCCCCTTTTCATGGCCGAAGAGCTCGTTGGCCATCAGCTCCTCGGTGAAGGATCCGCAGTTGAACGCCACGAACCGGTTTTCCGATCTGTGACTGAGGCGGTGTATGGCCCTGGCCACCAGCTCTTTTCCGGTCCCGCTCTCCCCCAGCAGGAGTATATTGGTATCCGAAGGCGCAACCCGGCGGACGGTGTCCAAAACGCCCTGGACGGCCTCGCTCCTCCCCACTATCGACGGGAAGTCTCGGGATTTCCTCAAGGCCTCCTTGAGCTCCGCGTTCTCCAGCTGCAGGCTCCTCTTCAGCAGGGCCTCGCGGACCACCTTGCGGATCTCATCGATCTTGTAGGGTTTGGCGATGTAGTGGTAGGCCCCTTGTTTCATGGCCTCCACAGCGCTGTCCACTGTGGCGTAACCGGTGATCATGATCACCTCGATGTGGGGCTGGAGCCTCTTGCTCTCCGCCAGGACCTCCATTCCGTCCACCCCCTGCATCCGTAGATCGGTAATGACCAGGTCAAAGGCGCGTCCAGCGAGGAGCTCCAGGGCCTTCCGGCCTTCGGCCGTTCCCACCGCTTCGTAGCCTTCCTTGCCCAGAATACGTATCAAGTTCTTGCGGGCAGGATCCTCGTCCTCCACTATGAGTATAGTGTATTTATCATTATTCAATTGAACCGACCTTATCTCATCAGTCTGTTTCTTCCGGTTGATACGGGCCTTCACTTGCGGCGGGCCCCGCTCTCAGGGGCAAGTATACCCGAAAGGTGGCCCCTCGGCCTACCTCGCTTTGGACCTCGATTCGACCCCCATGCTGCTCAATGATGCCGTGAGAGACCGAGAGCCCTAGTCCGGAGCCCTTGCCAACCTCCTTGGTTGTAAAGAAGGGGTCGAAGATCTTGGGTATATCCGAGGGAGGTATGCCCCTGCCAGTGTCCTGCACCTCGAAACAGAACTCCTCGCTGCTTTCCACTCGGCATGCCTTGATGCGCAGGGTCCCCTGGTCTTTCATTGCCTGGAAGGCGTTTAGTATCAGGTTCAGGAGCACCTGTTGGATCCGCCTGGGATCGAGCTCCGCCGTGATTCCCTCGGGGATTTCCACTTGGACGTCTATGTGCGAAGGGATCTCTCCGCGTATGAGCTTCAGGGTTTGCTCCACCAGCGCTGCGAATCGCACCTCTTTGGGACTGAACGAGCGGCGCCTCGAGAACTCCAGGAGGGCCTTTACTATGTCCCTTGCCCGCTCCACCTGCTTTTCGGTTTCTTGGAGAAGCTCTCTCTGGTAGTCAAGGTCCCCCTCTGCCAGCTCCTCGATGAGGATCTGAACCGAGGTGCTTATATTGTTCAGGGGGTTGTTCAGTTCGTGTGCCACCCCGGATGTGAGGGTGCCCAGGGAGGCCACCTTCTCGCTCTGGATGAGCTGCTCGCTGCGCCTGTGGAGCTCCTGGAGCATGTCGTTGATGCTGGTGACCAGGGACTCGAACTCGTCTCCCGTAGAAATAGGGGGGATGTTTCGGTAATCCCTGTCTGAGAGCTTCTTGATGGCGAGCCCGAGGGCCTTGAGGGGGCGGTTGATGTTGAAGATGAGGAAGAGGGCGGTTGCCAGGGAGACGGCCAGTATCGCGCACAGGGCGAAAATGAGGTAGGTCTCCGAGCTCTGAACCAGTTCAGAGACATACTTCCTCTCCCTGGTTACCATGCCCTCCACCTCTTCGGTGAGCTCCTTGCCCAGGGCCCGGATCCGCTCCATGCGCCCGGGCAGCTCGGCCAGGATCTTCCGGTTCAGCCTGAGAGCGCCGGTCTCCTCGTGGGATTCCAGCATCCGCGACATCAAGTCACGGTAGGTGTCCATGGTCTCGCCTATGCCCCCGAGGTTGGGGGCCAGGGCGTACTTGCCGTGGCGCTCGATGATCTCCTCCAGCTCTTCCCGGGCGAGCACCACATACTGGAGTGTTTCCTTCAGATCGCGGGGATCCATGTTCAGAAAGTAGTTCTTTTCGTAGCGGCGGATTTCCAGCACCGTGTTCAGAAGCCTGTCCTTGCTCTCTATCAAGTCCAGCTTGCGGTTCAGTAGGTAGTAGCGGTAGTAGCCCATCGACCAGATGGCGCCACTTATCACCATGAACCCCACAAAGGTGATGATGATTCTCCTTCGTATGCTTACCTTGAGTCTCATCACTGTTGAGCTCTTACCTGTACGAAGGCGGCTCGACCTTGCACTCCAAGTCCTTTACTCCTTCCAGGGTGCCGACCGTCTCCAGAATGCGCCTGTTCAGGTCGTCCTGCAGGGTCTTCCGAACCCGGCGCTCCACGGAATCCGTCGTATACCCGGTCTTCCTGATCTTATCTCCTTTGACCAAGACCTTCACTTTCCCTCGATCCACTTCCACCTCCGCATGGCAGAGCGGCATCAGCAGTGCGGTAACATGGGCCTGGAGGGCCATATCCTTGAGCCGGGCCAGGGACTGCTCAGTGGTCGCACAACAGGGGCCGCCCGCCGCGGAACAGATCAGTTGAGCCGCATCCTCCGAGGTTAGGGTCCCGACATTGAGCACCATATCGTATAGAGAGGGATCCTTGAGGTCCTTGCCGTAAAGATAGCGAGTCCAGGCCGACCGCTCTTTGTCCTCTTTCCGGATCCACTCGAGGGCTCCTTTCCTGTCCATACCCTGCCTGCTCATGAGGAGGCGGACCCTCTCCTCGGTCCGGGCGATGAGCCTGACCTTCAGGATGTGAGGCAGCTCGGGGAGGAGCAAATGGCCTCCATGGCCATGATAGACAAGGTTGTCCTTTGAGGCAACCTCCAGGAGTGCTGCCCTGACATAGGTCAGGTACTGCTCTTTTCCGTGGGTGAGGCGCTCCACGAAACGAGGGGCGTCATGCAGTGATTGGAGCAGCTTGCTCTCAGGCACGTGAAACAGCCGGGAGGCCTCGATCAGGACCTCTCGACTCAGGCACTGGTAATCCAACCGAGCGGCCACTCGCTCGGCCACCTCTTGCCCGTGGGAGTAGCACCCCCTGGAAATCGTTATAACCGCCATGTCTCAGTGCTCCTTTCCGGCCGGAATCGTATCCGGATTCGTCGGTCCTGACTAGACCCCGTAGAAGAGATTCAGGACCAGCAGTTCCACGCCTAGGAAAATAATGGTCATCAGCCCTCCGGCCTTTGCGTAGTCCACTGTGCGGAATCCGCCGGGCCGCATAATAAGGGCGTTGACCTGGTGAGTGGGTAGCACGAACGTGTTGGAAGCGGAGATCCCCACGACCAGGGCCGCCATGCGCGGGTCCCCTCCGGCCATGACCGCCATGTTCATGCAGAGCGGTACCAGCAGTACCGTGGCTCCCACGTTGGATACGACCAGGGTGAAAAACGAGGTCATTAGACCCACTACGGCCAACAAGACAATGGGGGAGGGCTTCCCTATCACGGCAAGGATTTGGTTGGCCAGAAAGGCGGCTGTCCCTGTCTTTTCAAAGGCTATCCCCAGGGGTATGAGACCGGCCAGGAGGAACACGGTCATCCAGTCCACGGCCCGGTAGGCCTCGTCCACTGAGAGGACGCCCGTGATGATCATGCCCAGTGCGCCGGACATGAGAGCCACAGAGAGCTGGACCTTGAAGAAGATCACCTCGGTCAGGGCCAAGGCAAGCCAGATGAGGGCCAGTTTCGCCTTGTGGGGCCGCATGATCTCCCCTTCCAGGGGGGTGGCGAATGCCAGGGTCCTGGGCCTTGGCCTGTCCCGCAACAGGTGGAATCTCTCCCACGGCCCTTGGAGCAGCAAGGTGTCCCCCATTTGGAGGCGGATATTGGTGAGGCCCGCGTAGTAGACCTTGTTGTGCTTCATGAGGGCCACCGGGTTGACCCCGTAGAGCTCCTTGAACTTGACTTGGCTCAAGGTCTTGCCGATTAGCTCGGAGCGCGGGGGGATGATGGTCTCCGCCAGTCCTGCGTTGGTCCTGGATAAAGCATCCGCAAACTCCTCCAGGCCTGGTTTGATCCGCCAGCCGTATTCCCTTGCCAGGGCCTGGACGTTCTTACTCCTGCCCACCACGGCCAGGTCGTCGCCTGGATGGATTCGGTCGGTGCTGTGGGGCACCAGGTTCTTTTCTTTGCCCTGCTTGCGACTGACGGCCACCACGGTAACCAGGAATTTCTCCCTGATCATCAGCTCCTCCAGGGTGCGTGGACCGGTGAAATCCTGCGGGACATGCAGCTCAAAGACCGATTCCAGCCCACCGTAGGCCTCGATCAGGCTGGCGGTCACCCCTTTGTCCGCTTCGCCTCCGCCGGCCGGCAGGACGAATCTTCCAAAAACCAGGAAGTAGAGGATCGCGCTTATCAGGAGACAGACCCCGATCGGGGTTTGGGTGAACAGGCCGAAGGGCTCCAGCCTCTTGTCCCCCAGAACCAAGAGGTCGTTCAACAGGATGGTGGGACTGGCTCCCACCAGGGTAAGGGTGCCCCCTATGATCGCGCAGAACCCCATGGGCATCAGGATCCTGGATACCGGGATTTCGAGCCTCTTGGCTATGCGCTGAGCGGCCGGTAGGAACAGGGCCGCTGCTCCGATGTTCTGCATCATGCTGGAGATGAGTCCCACGGTGCCTGATACCAGGACCATGATCCGGCTCTCGCTCCGGCCGGCAAACTTGATGATAGGGCTTGCCACCTGGTTCATAACCGCTGTCTTGTCCAGCCCCGCTCCCATGATGATAACGGCTATTATGGAACACACCGCGTTGCTGCTGAGGCCCACAAAGGCCTCCTTGGGGCTTACCAAACCCATCAGAGGCAGCATCACCATCATCATGATGCCCACCACGTCCACTCGCACCCACTCCGAGACAAACAGGAAGATAACAAAGGCCAGGACCAAGATGGTCAGGATCATATCCGCTGTCATGTCGAGCGCTTCCTTTCCGCGGTCTCACTCGTCCCCGATCCGCTTTGTTTCCGGCTATACATCAAGGCAGGCCGCTTCGGCCGGCGGTCTCGTTCTCAGGGCCGGTTTTCCTTCCTGAACCAGTAGCAAAGAGCAAGTGCAGCCACTATTAGGACCACACCGAGATAAAAACTCCCGCCCATAATTGTGATTCCTCCTCCACTATGCCGTCCATTGCCCCCTGGAGGCGATCAGACCATGGAGTAGACTAAGATCCCTTGCCGTGCCTCCTCTCGGTCTTGCGGCCTTTGCGCGGGTTGATCCTCTTCCGCCTCGGATATGATGAACTCGATCCCCCCGAGCTCCTGGTAGAGCTCCTGAGTAGCCTGATCAGGATCCAGGTACTTGACTACATGGGTGAAGGGGATTCCCAGCTCCTCTGCCTGTTGTCTGAAGGCCCCGGCGCTCTCTTCCGAGTCGCTCTTGAAAAGGGCCAGGACCTCGTCCCTGGGCTCCTTGCACTTTTGGAACGTCTCGCAGGAAAGGGAGGCCGTGTTCAGGGCCACGATCTCGTAGGAGAGCCGTTGGGCCATTTCCAGGGCGTATTCCTTGACATCCTCCGAGAAGCTGCTCTCTCTGCCTATCACTACCAGTTTCCCCCGGCGCTCCTCCGGCGGCTCCTCTTCGATCCGCTCATAGTCAAGGCCCGTCTCACCCGCCTCGGCGAATGTGACGGCACCCTGGTATCGGTCCATCCGGTCACCCAGCTTGGGAATCCTTTCCTTCATTTTCTTCCAGAAGCGAGCCATTTATGTCCTCCTTTCACTATAGGGCAAGGCCGGTTCTCCAACGGCACCAGGGAATACGACCAGCGGCACCGGCAGCGCTTCGGGAATCGGGTTCGATCCCCGCTCCTCGGAATGGGCCGGCTGAGAAGAGCCAGTGCTCCCCTTGTTGTAGATTGCGAGCACTATGTCGTGATGAGCCCCTACGTATCGCGGAATCTCCTTCTCGGGTCTCCCCATGGCAAGCGATGCGCGAATAGGGATGATTTCCCGGTCCTCCGGGGGCACCATTTCCTCCAGTCGCTCCCGGATCTCATTCAACAGCCCTTGGGCCTCTCGGCTCTCCCCGGACTCGGCAAAGGCCGCCGCTGCCATTATCGACTCGAAAAGCCGGCCTGCATTCGTTACACCGGTTCTCATCCTTTCGGCCAAGTCCTTGAAGTCCCGTGCCTGGACGATCTGGAGGACTTGTAGCCCCGCCCTGGTCCTCCGGCAGAGCTCCAGGGCGTATCCAAACGCCTCCCTGCCCGGGATGAATCCGTCCACTGCAAGCAGGACACTCTTCATTGGATCTTTCCTCTCCGCTCCTTTGAGACGCCTTCAGGTCCTGAGGACCGGCCTCTCCGAGCGTTGTTCACGACGCCGGCTCCCCCGCTTGCGGGGCCGTTTCCGGTCCGCGGGCCTCAAGAACTCTTCCGCTGCCCCGGCCTCTCCGGCCTCGGCAAAGGTGACAGCGGCCGTCCAACGATCCCATCCCCTTATCCTGTAGTCTTGTCCTGTCATGGCGCCCCCTCCTTGATTGATGTGCATGCCTTCACCGATGAGGAGAGCAAGGGCTGTGCCCGGCCGCCTGATTTGCGATTAACTATCTGAAATAAAGGAATGAACCGGCCTGAGCCGAAGTAGGGGCCTCTGAATGCAATGTGTTGCAGAATGCATCATTGATAATGTATTACTGTATAACATACTGTTATTACGTATAATGATCTCATGTTGCGTAAAGGAAACGCATATTGCAGATCGCAACAGGGAAGGTGATTTTCCGGGCTTGTGGCCTGCCGGGCCCTGGGGTAGGATTAGACTTCGGGAGGACGGGATGCGTATTTTCAAGAAGGACGACTCCGGAGAGTTCCAGGACGTGTCTTCCGAGCTGGACGAGCTCAAGGAGACGGTACAGGGTTCTTCCATGCCTCCCCGGGTGGTGGAAGCCGCTCTGAGAGAGGTGAAGCGGCTCACCAGGATGGGGCCTTCGACGGCGGAATACACCATAGGGATCAACTACATCGACTACCTGCTAAGCCTTCCCTGGCAGCGAATGACCGAGGACCACCTGGACATCAAGACGGCCGAGGAGATACTCGACCAGGAGCACTACGGGCTCGAGGAGATAAAGGAAAGGATCCTCGAGTACCTCGCCGTCAGGATTCTCAAGACCTCTCATAAGCAGAGAATATTGGTGGTGGACGATGAGAGGGTGACCAGGCTGAATCTCCAGCACGTGCTCTCCAAGGAGGGTTATGAAGTGGTGCTGGCCGCAAGCGGGGTGGAGGCATTGGGGCTCCTCAGGAAAGGGGCATTTGACATTATTGTGACCGACCTCAAGATGGATCGGGTCGACGGGATGGAGGTGCTAAAGAAGGCCAAAGAGGAGAACCCCAACACCGAGGTCATCATCATAACCGGCTATGCCACGGTGCCAACAGCCATTGACGCCATGAAAAAGGGGTCCTTTCACTTCCTGGCCAAGCCCTTGAAGCTGGATGAGATCCGAAACACGGTAAAGAGGGCCCTGGCCGGCAAGATGGCCCGTCTCACGTCGCGGGGGCCCGTGCTGTGCTTCGTGGGGCCCCCGGGGACCGGGAAGACCTCCCTGGGCCGCTCCATAGCCAGGAGCCTCCATCGAAAATTCGTTCGTATTTCACTGGCTGGAATGAAGGACGAAGCCGAGATCAGGGGCCATCGCCGGAGCTACGTGGGCGCGCTCCCCGGGCGGATCATCCAGGAGGTAAGAAGGTGCGGGACTCGGAATCCGGCGTTCATGCTGGACGAGCTGGATAAGGTGGGGCAGGACTTCAAAGGGGATCCGGCCTCGGCCCTCCTGGAGGTCCTGGATCCCGAGCAGAACACCCACTTCATGGACCATTACCTTGACGTGCCTTTTGATCTATCCAGGGTGATGTTCATAGCCACGGCCAACACCACGGACAACATCCCGCCTCCGCTCCTGGACAGGGTGGAGGTGCTTCGCCTCAGCGGCTACACAGAGCAGGAGAAGGAGGAGATCGCGTTTCGCCATTTGATTCCCAGGGAGATCCAGGAGGCGGGACTCCAGGAGCACCCCCCGTCGTTTACCAGGGAGGCGGTACGAAAGATGATATTGGAGTACACCCGGGAGGCCGGTTTGAGGGACCTCCAGAGACAGGCGGCCTCAATCTGCAGGAAGGTGGCCAGGGGGATGCTGGGGACGGAGGAAGCCGCTCGAAAGGCCTCGACCATCACCCCGGAAGCAGTGGAGGCGTTCTTGGGCCCCAGGAAATACCACTTCGAGGTGGCCGAGGCCCGTGATCGGGTGGGTGTCAGCACCGGTCTGGCCTGGACCGAAACCGGGGGGGAGATCATCTTTGTCGAGGCCACAACCATGCGCGGAAGGAACCGGTTGATCCTCACCGGTTCTTTGGGCGACGTAATGAAGGAGTCAGCCCAGGCGGCCTTGAGCTACATAAGAAGCCATGCAGGCGAGTCGGGCATAGAGGAGACCTTCTTTGACAGGCATGACATACACGTGCACGTCCCTGCCGGGGCCATACCCAAGGACGGCCCCTCGGCTGGCCTCACTATAGCCGTGGCCCTGCTCTCCCTTCTCACCGGTCGTCCCTGCCGCAGAACGGTCGCCTTGAGTGGAGAGCTCACACTGAGCGGCCGCGTCCTTCCGGTGGGCGGGATAAAGGAGAAGCTCCTCGCAGCGGGTAGAGGCGGAGTGGGCAAGGTCGTGTTTCCGGCCAAGAACGACGGGGACTTCCGTATACTCGGCCCCGAGATCACCCGGGGACTCGAGATCCGCCTGGTAGACCGCGTGGAGGATGTACTGGAAGAGGTCCTGATCTAGTTTCCGTCCATAAATGGCCCTTTCTCCCAATCTCGGCGTCGATCTGCGGGGTTGGTCGTGCGACGTACTGCAGTACGCCTCCTCCCAACCCCTTGATCTCCTTGACCTTGGAAGAAATTGCTCATTTCTGGCCTGGAAACTCGCTAGTGCCGAGAACGAATTTATGGATGGGCACGATCTAGTCGCGGCTGTTGATTCTTTCCAAGAGCCAGGCCATGTTTCGGCCCAACTGCCGCATTGTCTGGAGTCCTTCTTCGTCCTTTTCCACTTCCCCCTTGTCCAGCCCGAAGCCCAGGTTCCAGTAGTTGGAGCCGGGTACTATCATCTGGCTTATGAAGAAAAAGTGATTTATGGAGTCAAAGGTGTGGACGGCCCCGCCTCTGCGGGCCGCAACCACCGCCGCTCCCACCTTTCGCTTGAACATATCGTCGTTTGCACGGGCCACGTACCCGGCCCGGTCGATCAGGGCCTTGGTCTCGGAGGAGAGGTCCGCGAAATAGGTGGGAGAGGCTATTATTATGCCGTCCGCCTCCACCATCTTCTCGATGCAGGCATTGGCGTCGTCCTCCCTGCCGTGGCACCGCCGGTCCTTTTTCTCGAAGCATTTCCGGCAGGCGAGGCACCCTCGGATCTCCTTGCCCGCGAGCTGCACGAGCTCGGTGTCTATGCCTGAGGCCTCGAGCTCTGAGAGCACTGTCCTGGCCAAAATGGCGGTGTTTCCGTTTCTCCTCGCACTCCCGCTGAAAGCGACGACTCTCATGGGCATCCTCCCCTTGTTGTTCTCTACTGTACGAGCTGCCACGTGCCGTCAGGACGCCTGTATGCAGTGGCGTGAACCGTCTCGCGCCTGCCGTCCACATAGCCGTCTATTTCCACGTCCCGGTAGACACGGCCGTCCTTTCTGTATGCCTCATGCGGCGTGGCCGTATACCGGTTCCCGGTGTCCGGGTTCAGCCACTCGCTTCGATTGCCCGACTCTCTGTACTCCAGCGTGTTGTTCAGCTGCCGCTGATCATATTTATCCCACTCGTTCCCTATGATGTAGCCCAAGACCATGCCGATCCCGGCCCCTATCAGGGCGTTTTCCCCCCTCCTGTCGTCCGGGCCGAGCTGGCCGCCCACCGCCGCTCCTCCCAGCCCGCCGATGAGGGCTCCTTGCCCCGCCTTGCTCCTGTTGGCGCAACCGGTAATAGTCGCTGCCAGGAATCCCGCCAGTGTCAGCAGGATCAGTCCGTTGAAAATGACTCGCTTCATTTAACACCTCCGGATATTTGACAATCGAACGCCCCCGGCATCATGTGGACGGATATCTCTCCTTCCACTCAACCCCCCGGGGTTTCCACTCGTCAATGCTATTGCTCATTATAAGACCCCTACGGGGAGTGTCAAACAACTTACTATTTGAACGAGCCTCTATCGCCACGTGGGAAGAAGAACGAACAAGAGGGGCCCGAAGACCTCGAGACCGCCCCCGCATTATCGGCGCCCGGCCGGAACTGATAGCAGGTACTAGGGAATTAGGGCGTCGGCTACCATGGAGCTCAGGAACTTCACCTCCACGCCCATATCATAGTGTTTGTTCAGGTCGCCCAACTGGGAGTGGCAATTCTCGCAAGCCGTAGCCAGTATCGCGGCCCCTGTCTCCCTCACCTGGTCCGCCTTGACCCTGGAGGACCTCATCCGGAAGTCGTGGGTCTCGTCCCCCAAGGCCACCAGCCCGCCGCCTCCCCCGCAACACCAATTGTAGCGAGGGTCCCCGGTCATGTCCCTGAATTCATCCGTCAAGTGCTCCAGGATGTATCGGGGCTCCTTGATCACCCCGGCGTTTCGGGCGATCTGGCAGGGGTCATGATACGTGACCGAACCGCTCATGGTCCCCTTTCGAATTCTGATCCTGCCCTCCCTGAGGTACCGGGCGTGGACCTCGGTGAGTGAAGATACCTTGAAGGGCCTCTCGCCGGAGAGCTGCTTCATGACCCTGTAGGCGGTGCCGCACTCGCATATACAGACTTCCTTGACCCCTAGGCGTTCAGCCTCCTTGATGATCCTGTCCATTATCAGCTTGGTCTTGGCCGGATCCCCGACAAAGGCCCCGAAGTTGACCGCCTCGAAAAAGCTCAGGGTCCAGTTCTCCCCTGCAGCGTTGAAGACCGCTGCGGCGGGAACAATGGAGTGGGCCCCGGCCAGTGCCACGTAGAGCAGGTCGGCGCCTTCCACGTCCACGGGGATGGGCGTCTTCCCGGCCTCGGCCTTCCATTTTTCCACCACCCGGGCTTCGAGGTTCCTGATCCCTTCGAGGAAGCCCTGCTTGAATGTATCCAGGGATTCGCCCTTCTCCACGGACATGTCGGCAAGCATGCTCAGGACCTCGGGCTCGGTGCCCGACCCGACGAGCAGGAGCTTGGCTATGGACATGATCAACTGGGTGTCTATCCCATGAGGGCAATAGACCATGCAGCGGCGGCAGCCGGTGCAGGAGTAGGCGGCATCGTAGAGGTCCCGCAGGGTCTCGTCGTTCAACTCCCTGGACTCGCCCAGCCAGGGCAGGATCCTGCCTTGGGTCTTGAAGTACTTCTTGTAGATCCGCCGGACGATCTCGGCCCGGTAGGCGGCTATATTCTTGACACCGCCCATTGATGCGTATACGTGGCACGCATCGGTGCACAGGCCGCAACGAGAGCAGGTATCCATGTAGAGTCTTACGGCCCTGCTCAATTTCTTCTCGAACAGCTTGAGCAAATCGTTTCTCGTCTTCTCATCCATGGCTCATCCCCTCCTCAGTCTGTTCAAGGCGAACGAAAAGAAGCTGTGCATGATCTTGCTGAAGGGGAACAACATGAGAAAGAGGTTCGCAAAGAAGACATGCACCACCAGCATAAAGGAATGGCCCCCGTAGCTAACAAAGGCGATGTCCGGCTCCAGGTGCACCAGGCTCCATAGGTAGTCGCGGTAGTCCCCGACCATCAGCCCCCCGTATTCGTACCAGCGGCGCGCCCAATCCATTTGGCTGCCGAAGAGGACGGCCAGAAAGAGCACTATCAGGAGATAATAGTCCTCCGGCACGGAGAGCTCCCTGTAGGGCGAGTGAAAGCGGCGGAAAAGGAAGTAGAGAAGGGCGATGCACAGGCTCAAACCCAGAAGGCCCTTCCCCATGAACACCTGATGCTCGATCACCTGAAAGGCCTCTATCCTCCCGAAGAGTTCCAGATGGCCCAAGATGAGCAGGAAAAAGGCGATATGAAATCCCATCAAGAAGATCCAATGCACCGGGGAATTCTTCCGCACAGCGGGAAGAAGCAAGGCGTCGTGGAGCGCCCGGAGCCACCCGGCCCTGCGCTCGGGGAAGATCTGTAGTGTGGACGGATGTGCGGGACTCCTCAAGATGCCTATCAGCCTTAGGGCGGTTCCCGCGGCGAACACCCCGAATGCCGCATAGACCATGGGGACCAGGATGATGTAGTAGACGGTTTCCACAATGGACCTCCTCATGATCATTCGACCCGCCCGGTGGGGTGTAGCCGCCCGACCGGGCGAATCGTCGAATACCGCGGTGGGCTACGCGTTTCTCTTGATAAAGAAGCGTATCTCGCCGTCCCGCTGTTCGGTCTTTACTATCTCGTTACCGCTGCTCTTGGCCCAAGAAGGGAAATCCGACAAGGAGCCCGGATCGGTGGTAACCGCCTCCAGCACCTCTCCTACCGCCACGTCCTTGATGCCCTTGCTCACCTTGACCACCGGCATGGGACAGGCCAGGCCCTTGAGATCCAATGTCTTTGCTGTATTCATATTTTCAGTCATCTGTGTATTCTCCTTTCTTTTGTATAAAATTAACCAAAAAAGCTAGATGAAGAGCTGGATTCGGCTGTCCTTTGCCTCCTCCAGGAACTTGGCCACCCCGCAGAATGTGAGATCCGGATAGTCGATCATCTCCTCGCGCTTGAATCCCATGAGATCCATGGACATCTCGCAGACGTAGATCTTGACTCCCAGTTCGCCGGCAAGCCGGATCATCTCCTCGATCGAGGCCACGTTCTTCTTTTTCATTAGGTGCTGCATCATCGAGGTCCCCATGCCGCCCATATTCATTTTGGAGAGCTTGACCGAGGAGGCGCCCTTGGGGAGCATGGTCCCGAACATCTTTCCCATCAGATCCTTTCCCCCTACACTCTTGTCCTTGTCCCTGAGGACGGGCGTCCCCCAGAACGTAAAGAACATCACCACCTCCATGCCCATGGCCACTGCTCCGGTTCCGATCACCAATGAGGCCAAGACCTTGTCCATGTCGCCGCTGAAGACCACCATGGAGAGCTTGTTGGAGGGTGAGGCCTCGGAAAGGGCCGTCACCCGCCCCTCCAACTCCCTTATCCGGGCTTGGATTTCCTCTATGGCACCGTCCTGACTCTTAAACTCCTGTCTTTCTATGCTCTGCCCCATATCTCATTCCTCCATTTGGTTAATAGTATTAACTTATATCTCAAAAAGTAAGCCCCCGGGCGCCCCTCCTTCCAGCGCCTCTATACCAGGGTCTCCTTTACAGCCTCCATTGATGTCCGAAGGACTTCCAGGTTGGAAATCAGCTCCTTTCTTTTTAAAGAGTCCATTTGGAGCAAAACGTTTCGATGCACCTCCTGGTAGAAATCTTCCAATTCCCGTATCTTGCTCCGTCCCAGGGCGGTCGGGCTGATCAGCTTCACCCGGGCGTCTTTGGGGTCTTCGGTCCGCTCCACCAGCCCCTTGCGGATCATGCCCTCCATGATTTTGGTCACACGGCTCTTGGCCACCTCCAGGCGCGCGGCGATTCCCTTGAGGGTGAGATACCTCTCCCCGCAGAACAAGAGCAGGACCTTGACTTCAGTCAATGTGAGATCGAACCTCTTGGATTCGTAGAGCTTTCTGTCTTCGCAGCATGAAATGATCTCGGCTATCAGGTCCCTGAGCCTGGAGGTCTGGTAGTCCAGCAGCTTGTCTCTCATGATTAACCCGCGACGTATTGTTAATGATATTAACTATACTCACGGGGGTCGAGGTTTGTCAAGCCGTTTCAGGGGGCCTTTCGCCCGGCCGGTCCCCGCTCGGAAACGGGGTGTTATTGGGGACGGTCCTTCCGTGGGGTGTGATCCAGGACCTCCCGCAGCTTGACCGAGAGCTCGTGTATGTTGAAGGGTTTTTGGATGAACCCGGACTGACCCTTGTTCAGGATCTCTTGTGCGGCTCCGTTGGCACTGTAGCCGCTGGACAGAAGCACCCGCACCCCGGGATCGATGGCGGACAGGGCCTCGTATGTGGTCTTGCCGTTCATGTCCGGCATGACCATGTCCAGCACCACCAGGCCTATTGAATCTCCCTGCTCCCGGTATATTTTAACCGCATCGAGCCCGCTTCGGGCCACAAGAACCGTGTATCCCAGTTTCCTGAGCAGCTCGGCTCCCACCTCGATCACCATCTCCTCGTCATCGACAAGGAGCACGGTCTCGGTCCCCCGGCACAGGGGGTGCTCCCGTCCGGAATGCGCCGATTCGACACCGCCGGTGGCGGGCGGTATGTATAGGATGAATTCCGAGCCCTTGCCCTTCCCGCTCCTTACCTCTATGGCCCCCCCGTGGCGCTTCACTATTCCGTAAGCCGAGGTGAGACCGAATCCGTTGCCTCCTCTTCTCTTTTTGGTGGTGAAGAAGGGGTCGAAGATCCTTTTCATGGTGCCCCGGTCCATTCCAGGGCCCGTATCCCTTACCGATACCCATACATACCTGCCCGGATTCACGGACAAGGACTTGGCCTTCAACTCGCCCAGCTCGGCCGCGCCCGTGCTCACGAAAACCGAGCCCCCATCCGTCATGGCCTGCCATGCATTGACCAATAGATTGAGAAGTACCTGTTCGATTTGTCCGGGGTCCACCTCCACCATATCCAGGCCTTCGCTCAGTTCGGTATGAATGCGGATCTCCTTCCGCGTCCTGCCGAACATGCCGGTTATCTTGAGAATCAACTCGTTCAGGGCGGTGGGCCTTGTCTCCACCGGGCCGCCCCTGGCAAATCCCAGCAGTTGCTTGGTGAGCTCGGTGGCGCTCCGGCTGTACTCTTCTATGCTCTTCAGGTGCTCGAAGTGTGGATGAGAGGCGCTGGTGTCCATGAGCATCAGGGACGCCCTGCCTTGTATGCCCATGAGGAGGTTGTTGAAATCGTGTGCTATGCCCCCGGCCAGGGTCCCGACGGCCTCCAGCTTTTGCGCCTGCTGCAGTTGGAGCTCCAGCCTCTTTTGTTCGGTTATATCCCTGTAGAGGGCCACAATGCCGCTCAGCCGGTCACCCGTATAGATAGGGGAACCGGACACGGTTACATTCACCGGGGTGCCGTCCTTCCTGTATCTCACAGTCTCGGTCGGTGGAAACTCCCTGCCTTGGAGCACCCGGCGGGTGATCGCCTTGGCTTCGGCCGAGACCTCGCCCCGTGCTATGAGGCCGTCAGGGTCCCTTCCTACCGCCTCATCCCGGGTATAGCCGAATATAGCCTCTGCCGCCGGGTTCCACTCGATTATCCGGTGCTGCGGGTCCAGGGTGACAATGGCATCGGGTGCATCCCTGAGCACGGCCTCGAGGTACATTCGGCGCCTGTCTATCTCGTTCTCGGCCTTGTTTCCGGCAACGGGGCTCGCGGTGCCCAGCACCAGACGGCTTCCGGCTTGGGAGACCGGACGGAGCTTGATCTCAATCGCTCTCCGCCCTCGGTCCCCGCCTGCCGCATGGACCACCAGGCGGGTCTCCGCCCCCCGAAGAGCGGCTAGAAACTCCCTGGCTGCGGCCCTTTGCTCAGCAAGCTGAAGAGATGTCCCGGCCCTCCTTCCCGGTCTCGGTTCGTCCATTGCGGCGATCCGGGAGAAGGCCTGGTTGAAGACTATGTAGCGGCCTTTTCCGTCAAGGAGAAAGGCCCCTTGGGGGATCGATTCCAGCAATGACTCGGTCAAATCCCCTAGCGGTTGAGCCTGCCCCTCTGGGTTCTTGGTCAGCGGATTCATCCACGGGTTTCAAGCGATCGTGTTAGCGAGCGCTGAACGAAAAGAGGGTCAATAATCAGGCGGTCTTTGAATGCCTTCACCGCTCCCCATCTGACCATCGGCATACCTCTCGCAAAGCTTGAATCCCGGGGCCTCGAACAACCGCTCCAGCCCCATTTCTTTCACCTTGCCCCGGTTCCGCCGCTTTGCTAGGGTTTGACCGCCCTTGGATCAAAGGACGTTTCCCGTTCTCAAAGGCGGTTTTCAATGGGCGGGAAGCACGGAGAAAGCCTGAAACCCAGAGTCGTCAGGAAGGGAGACCCTCCTCCTTGTCTTCACATGGGGATCCAGTGCAGGGGCTGCTACGGCTGGGAGAATTTCATCAAGGCCGCCCGCAGCGATACCCGATGGAGAAGATCTCCTCTCCATTGCTATTGTACCGGTTTGACGGTCATCCTGGAGCAGGAGGGCCCGCCGGGCTGAGATATGATAAATGGAAAAGATTCCCCTATTGCTGATGTTCTTGGGGCATGTCTGGGTGGATGCCACCCAGGGGGTCCTGCCCGTTGTCCTCACCAAGCTCAAAGAGAATTTTGAGCTCTCGTACTTCCAGGTGGGGGTGATGGTCATGGTCCTCAACCTCACCTCCTCCATGATTCAGCCCGTGTTCGGGATAATGGCGGACCGGATCAGGGTGGGGTGGTTCGTTTACTGGGGAGTCCTTTGGACGTCCCTTTGCATGGGACTCCTGGGCTGGGTGCCCAATTACGCGCTTGCGGTCATCCTGGTGGGCTTCGCAGGCCTTGGTACGGCCGCGTTCCACCCGAGGGCAATGATGGCCGTCTCCCTGGTCAGCGGCACCAGGCGGGGATTCGGGGCCGCGGTCTTCTCCACCGGCGGCAACCTGGGCTTTGCCGTCGGCCCCATGATGGGGAGCCTGCTGGTGCTCGGCCTGGGTCTTCGCGCGACCATCGGCCTGGCCCTTCCCGGCCTGCTCCTCTTCCTGGCGATCATAACTTACGCAGGGGAGGCCCTGAGGCGCGAGGTCCCGAGGAGGTCGGAAGCAGGGGAGGACAAAGGCCGGGAGGCCGGGGGCATCATGTGGTATTCGCTATCGGCCGTCTCACTGGTGATCATGCTGCGCTCCTGGGCATACATGAGTTTTATCGCATACTTGCCGATGTATCTCCAGACACGCGACGTCCCCCTGGCCAAAGGGAGCCTCACCCTAACCGTCTTTCTGGTGGGAGGCGCCCTTGCCGGCCTTTACGGCGGGCACCTCTCGGACAGGATAGGAAGAAGGGCCGTTGTGGTGGGAAGCCTCCTCGTCTACCCGGTTCTCGCCGCCCTCATGCTCTTGAGCGACGGCCTTTGGGTTTGGCTCCTGGCAGGGACTGCAGGCGCGGCCCTCCTGGCATCCTTCTCCGTCACAGTGGTATGGACCCAAGAGCTCCTGCCAGGGAACCTGGGCCTGGCCTCGGGCCTCTCCCTGGGCCTGGGCTTCGGCATGGGGGGGCTGGGAGCCGCCTTTACCGGGTACCTGGCTGACACCATAGGTATCTACGGGAGCATGTGGGTCCTCGCCCTGGTCCCGGCCCTGGGGGCCTTTGCAGCCATGCCCGTCAGGACCCGACTGGAGGCCGGCCAGGAGCTCCTCTGGTCCAAGGCGGAGGAGGCCTGAACCCGCCGCCCCAACCCCCGAAACCGTCTGGGCCCTCATTCACCTCGGGTGCCGAGTCTGCCGGGCACCCTGGCCGTGGTCTCGGTCAGTTCGGGTGCGTACACTCCCAGGAGCCGGACCGTGGCCCCGCCCACACCCGGGGTTTCGTGTTGTACCTGCTTGACACCAGCTGCTATACTTTATGTCGCACAGTCGATCGAGCAGACAGACGACGAGATACGAGCAGCGTGAAGGAGGAATTGAATCAGATTCCACCCGAGATCTTTTGGCCTTTCAGGAGCGGAGTCTACGGTTGGGGCTCGATTTGCGGGGCGCTGCCCCCGGCTATCTGCGCCATTGCCATGGTCGCCGATACAAAGGTCAATCAGCAGCTCATCAACGAGCTCATGGCCTGGTACAAGGATTTTCCCTTCCCGGAGTATCAGCCCGCTGGGATGGATTTGCCGACTACGGTCGCGGATTCAAGCCTTTGCCATGTCTCGGTGACCAAGTGGATGCAGGAGACAGGATACGACCGCTCAACACCCGAGCGTTCCGAGCGCTGTGCGGGACTGAGCGCGGATGTGGCCAGGTATACGGTCGTCTTGCTGAACGAGTTGGCCGACGGTACTTTCGTCCCAAGGCATTTTCCTTCAGATGATGCGGCCTCCTGCATGGAGTGCCATGGAACTGAGGTGAGCCCGGCCAACGGCAAGGAGAGCTGTACGGCCTGCCACGGAGATCCCCACGCCGACTGAGGCCGTCCGTGATGGGGGGAGCACCCTGGGATACGGCTATTCAAGGATGTATGACCTCCTCGGAGATCAAGACCTTCTTTCTCATCTCAATCCTCACTCTCCCCAGCTCCTGGAACTCGTTCAGGGGATCTTGTACGTCACTCCGGCGCACCATGCTTATGGCGTCATTGGGGCAGGCCGAGGCACAGACCCCGCAGCCTATGCACCAGTCTTGATCTATCTTGGCTTTCCCTTCTTCCACCGCCACTGCGTCTATGGGGCAGGCCTCCTCGCAAAGTCCGCACCCGTCGCATGCATCCGGATCGGTCCTGCGAATGAACTGGCACGCCATCAGGAGGTCCCTGGGGACCCGGCGGCGCTTGTAGTTGCCCAGCGACCAACAGCAGCAAGGGCAGCAGTTGCATGCATGCTTTATCTCCCCTTCGACCACGTTGTCCGCGAAGTGAACGCATCCCGCCTCCTCGGCCTTGCGGTTGAGGGCGAGGGCCTCGTCCAGGGAGAGCTCCCGGCCGATGCCTACATCAATGACATACTCGGCCAGGTCATCGTACTTCATGCACACCTCCAGGGGGTATGCACAAGGGTTCCTGCCCTTGAGGCGCGACATCACCCGGCAGTTGCAGTTTACCACCGCAATCCGCTCGGCCTTGTGGATTACATGCTCGATGTCGGCATAGCTCAGTACAGCCTGCTTTGGGGCCTCGATGGTGCGGCCGGCCGGGATCCAGCGGTAGACCTTGGTGCCGGTCCCGCCGAACCTCTCCACCAGCCCTTCCTTCCTGGAATGTCGGATGCAGAGATCCGCCATCCGCCTGGCAAAAGGGGTATCCTCATTGGGCCAGAAAAAGGCCTGGGGCATGCCGTACCCGAACTGGTGCAGGCAGTAGCCCCATGTGCCGTCCGCCGCCTTTCTCCGATAGACCAGCCCTCTCGCAGCCAGATCGGAGAGAATGGACTCCACTTCAGATTCCGGCATGCCGCACTCGGAAGCTATTTCTCCGAGAGAGCTGGTCTCAAAGGGCCCCACGCCGGAGGGCATGCTCAACAGCACCCCCGCCTCTCGGCCGCTCAGGCTCTCCTTGAGGATTTCCACCAGATGTTCGTTGTAAGGCGGCCCGATCGCCAGCTCGGACATGTGGGCCGCCAGCCGGTCAAAGACATCCTTTCCCATCAACTCCTCCGTTTTGCTTGCGTGCCGGTTGTATTCCTTCATTCTCCACGATTCTGCAAGTCTTGCAGCACCGCCTTCATCAGGGTCTTCACGCTCTCATAAATCCAGGGGTCCTGTCTGCCCTCTGCTGATGACCCTGCTAATCAATCCTCTCTCCCGGAAGCATCGCCCGTCCAGGCTATTACGGCACGACTCCTTGCTTCTTGATATCATGACTCAAGGTTCGAGGCCAACCACTTAAATCGGCCTTCAGGCTCAAGTCTTTCAATCGTTGACTTCGGTGGCCTCGCATACACTCCCGCTTGTAAGCCTCGGGTAAGGCCGGCTTGACTTGCGCCGGAAAACCTCCCATAGTCCCCATTGACAATGACGACCTTCCGTACCATCCAAAAGGAGAGGGACATGGCCGCCGCGATTCGCGACAAGCACTCGGGCCGAGTGTGCCCGTGGTGGCTGGCATATACCTTTGACAACCCCATAAGGAGGCTGATTCACCCGCCTGCCAAACTGTTGGGGCCATACGTTCAGGAAGGAATGATCGTCCTGGACCTGGGGGCCGGGTTCGGACACTTTTCCATCGGCATGGCCGAGCTGGTGGGCAATACAGGCAAGGTCATAGCTGCCGACGTTCAAGAGAAGATGCTGAAAAAGCTCCTCTCCAGGGCCCGCAAAGCGGGTCTCCAAAAAAGGATCATCCCCCATCTCTGCCCGAGGGACAGCCTCGAGCTCAGGCTCGACCTCGACTTTGCCCTGGCATGCAACTCACTTCACGAGATCCCTGACCTGCAAAGGCTTTTCAGCGAGCTCCGATCAATCCTCAAGCCGGAGGGCCTTTTCTACATAATGGAGCCGGCGGGCCACGTAAGCCCCAAGGCCTTTGACCAAGAACTCGCCCTTGCCCGGGAAGCCGGCTTCCGTGAAAAGGCCCGCCCCAAGGTCTTTGGCGAACTCTGCGCCCTCCTGGTCAATCCTTTGAACACGGATCGCCCCGCTTGATACGCGCTTCATCCCTTCAACCCCTCTTGACATCCTTTCGGTCCCGGCTTTAAATGGTCTTTACGATGGATCCGGTACGGGCCGCGGTCTCGATGCCGGATCCGGGCGACCAGGCCACCGCGGGGCCTGAGATCCTACCTGGACCAAACCAGCGTCCCCCTCCGCTGCCTGTTCACGTAATCCAGGTTCGACGTCGGTATCATGGTCCAGGCCTCCATCATGCCGCCATCGGCGTGGCCCGCTTGATACGAGGTTCATCCCCGCGCACGCGGGGAACATTAGAGTGGTCTCGAATTGGGGCCGCACGGTGTTCTATGGGCTGAACCTCCCAGTGCTGATCGGGAAGCTCATGGAGCGATTCCGGGAGGCCCCCGCGCCCAAGGAGGGCACCACCGCCCGGGAGCAGAGAGACCGGCTGGACCCGTCCACGCGGTTTGCAATCGATTGCACAGGTGGTACGCTACGCTCATACAAATCACGGAAAAAGCTCTCTCGACGGCATCCGCAAGAGTCTGGACAGCCTTCGGAGGGCGGCTGGAGGAGTTATGGCAGGACTGCCGGTCGAGTTTCTTCCACGAGAAGCGGGGAAAGCTCAAGGGGTCCGGGGGCGACGCCCTTGAGTTCTGGAACAGTCAGGCCGAGGCTCGAGCCGACACGTACCCGGGGTTCAGCGCCAAGAACACGGGGAAGATGCGCGGGATGATGTCGAATCTCCTGATGGAGCTCAAGGGGGAGGACAGCCCCGAGGAGGCCACCCGCAAGATCCGGGACTACCTCGAGGACGTGATCGAAAACTGGCACCGGTTCGCCGGCAGCACCATCTACGAGCAGAAGTACGGGACGCCCAAGCGGGTGCCCAAGACCCCGAGCTTTGAGTTCCTTTACACCTTCCGCGCCGAGATGAAGGCAAAGCTGGCCGATCGCAAGATCTCCATGAAGGAGATCGACTTGAATGCTCTGGAGAAGATCGAGGATTAAGAGATGAGAGAGCCACATGTCATTGGTGGATGAGCTGAGCAAGGTTCTTCGTTTCTCGTGGGAGGTGGAGGACAGACGAAAGCGAGGGCTCCCGCTACAGGCGAACGACAAGATGATCAGGACGAGTCTTCTTACGGAGAATCAGCTGGATCCGTGTTTCTTGAAGCCGCCCGATTCGAGGCTGGTGCAAGCGATTGCACTGCCGAGCGTGCTAGCGATGATCCATAGCAAGGATCGGTTCTTTGCAGAGTACAACCCGTGGCGAAAGGGACAAATCACCCGGGAGTCTTCTCCATGCTCCCTGAGACGCATGCTATCACTCGTCCCTTTGAATCCTCTTGATGAAATCACGAAAGACGGCGAAAACGTAGCGGGCAAACTGATCTGGGTTAAGCTCGGGGAAAGCGTTCGGCGGACGCTGATCCATGACCAAGCGGACTCCCTCGGAAGTGGGGTCTTCAAAGTGTTTCCCCAGATTGGCTGTGAATCGCTTGAACCATGGTGAATATGTCTTTCTGAAATGGTCCATATCGCGGTACAGGCCGTCCTTCAAGATTTCGAGGCTGGCCAGCACATCAAAAATGTAGTAGAGGTCCTTCGCCTTTTTCGGAAGATTCTTTCTTCGGGTGAAAACCAATCCCTTGTTAAAGATGAACGCTGCGGGAGTCGGAACACGTATTTGGACTGGCTCTGAGGTTCCCCCTAAGTAGATGTCGTCAAGTACCACTTTCATGCTGTTTTCCAGGGAAATCCCTGTAAACCGCATGGCCTGTGCATTGAGGCCTTCTTGAACTCGGATGATCTCGTCTTCTTTGGGCCCCTTTTGATCGGTCAGGAATTCAATCTCAATATCGACGCCTTTGATGTTCCCTTCATAGGAGACAGCCGGAAGGAGTCCGCGGCCCTTCAGGGCGGGAGAAAGCTCGGCTTGGACGAGCGTTTCATCGATCGTCTTTCCGCCTCTAACAGGCACCCTCTCCGTTACTAGAACGTCGATATCCCCCGTCCTTAGGGGTTCGCTTTCCCGGTCTTTCACAACATACCGATAATAGACCATGAGAGCGTACCCGCCCCCGAAAACGATATCGGGCAGATAATCTCTCAAGAGCAGAAGGGCCTGCTCAAACCCTTTTCTTAGCTCATCCTTCATCGTCGGTTACGCCTCGATCATATTCTGCAGCCTCTTCTTATAGAGGTGCTCTGCCTGCTCTCGTCCCCTGAGCGGGTAGTGGTAAAGGTCGAGATAGAGTTGGAGGTCCGATACTACCCACAGGTCTTTCACTTTTTGGCGATCATAAAATACGGAATGCTTGTAATACGGATCCAGGAAGATCAGGTTGGCCCCTTGCTCCGTTTTCTCGAGATCCATGGCCTTAACGAAATGATCGAGATGAGCATAATCCTTAAGATAAACGTGAACTTCATTGTACACAGAGTAGGGGGCAATGAGATTGGCACCCGCTTGAAAACCAATGCCGTGCATAGCATCGCGGGGGATCCAGATCTGTCTTAGCTTCTCCAAGATTTCGCTCGGTCCTTTTGCAAGGCAGAAGTATCTCCTCTCCTCATTCTTCCTGAAGTCGTATTCGCCCAGCCAGTCGTCGAGCAAGTTTTTGGGATCTTGTAGGCGGACTTTTTTCTTCTGACGCTTCACGTAACCCAGTTTTTCCATCTCACGGATCATACGCGAGACAAAGCCGGGATCAAGGCTCACTGAATTGGCCAGCTCGCGGACTCCCCACCACTTCCATCGTTCTTTGATCATCGCCCTGGAGATCAAAGACGCCTTGTCAGAGAAGGGATTCCTCCCTTGTCTCTTTTCCTGAAAGCGATTCTCGAAACCATCCCGCTCGATATAAACGCCATCGCACTCGATATATACGTTTCCGGAGAGATCGATATAGAGCACCCCCGCCTGCCTGCACTCTTTTCGTTTTCGCGGACTCAGAAAGGGACTGACCAGAAGCGGAAACGACGCTTCCTCACCCTCTACGTAGGCCCTCAACTGAGAGATCCTGTCTCTGAGCAATGGGAAACTCAGATTGGCTGCTACCTCCCCAGCCAGAACGAAAGACTTCCCTCCGAAATAAATACATATCAATAGGTCCGGATTCCACCCTTTCGCGATAGGTTTCGCTTCTTCGATTTGAGCGGAGAGACCCCGTACGGGAAGTAACTCAGGCACCCGCCTTTTGAACTGCTCAATGATTTGTTTTTCGGAAATCATTGTTGCCTCAAAAATTATCGTTGCCCAATTGGACAACAGGCTATCTATTGACAACAACCTTGTCAAGAAAAATCGCTGGCACGGTGTGCAATCGGGCTCCTCACAAGAATCTGTGCTGGGTCTGTGGCAACGGGAGCCTTCCCAAGCCA
>CAZYJR010000008.1:0-117372 GCA_964647905.1 uncultured Desulfobacterales bacterium
TTTTTATGCCGAATCCTCAATTTTCACAACGCGTTACATTTATGGATGGGCACGAACTAATCAGGAATGTCTTGAGACCCTTTGTGGAAAAAGGAATCATTGTCCCTCGATCGAAATCGATTCATCAGCGACAAAGTAATGATCGGGGCCGGGACCCCTGTCTCTATGGCCTGATTGACGGTCCAGCGGCCTTCGCCGGAATCCTCCGCCACCCCCCGGATGCCGGTGAGCTTCCCGTCTTTGGAAAACGCCTCCTCGGCGAGCTCCAGCAGCAAACTATCCACGGTGCGATTTCACTTTTGTGCCTGCACCAAGCTCATCGGTTATAACTTTATTTATAATATCCTTATCTCCTGAAAAGGCGCTAAATGCCATTTGCTCTTTAATCGCAGCCAACAAACGTTTAGTGAATTTCTTGTATGGTACAATGCTGGAGAAGTGAGTGTAATTTGTGTGCCTGTTGAGTATGGAGATTATTTTTAAGTGATTGTTGCTTAGACCAACCGAAGGGCCAAGAATATCAGAGCTTTTTTGCAAGACAAGAGAGATATTTCCATTCAGAGGAGCGATTTTTTTCTTAATGATGGCGAAGCCCGCCTTTTCGACAAGGGCAATAAGCGTTTCCGGGTTGAAAGTGTAGATGTGAGCTTTATGGTATCGATTCTTAGGGTCTTGCTGGGTATCTTCCCCATTGGGCACTTCAACCGCGAGTTTGCCTTCCTGCTTGAGCATTGTTCGAATACGCCTCAACTCGGCGAATGGATCGGTCATATGTTCGAGTACATGGTACAACGTCACCATATCATAGGCCGCCTGAGCATTGAAGTCCTCTGAGGATGTCGTTGTGACCGGGACATGGAGGATCTCCCTGGCATATTGCGAATGGCTTTCATCGGGCTCGATGCCTTGCGCATCGTATCCGAGCCTTCGAAGACAATAGACGAAGACCCCGTTGCCGGCCCCGATATCCAACAGGCGGTCCCCTTCTCTTATAAAGTCTTTAATAAATAAATATCGCCCTGTCGATTCCTTTGCATTGCGATATAAATGTTTCTTTTTGGGTCTTTTTATCCCCTTATATTCTTTTCGATAGGTTTTGGCGTAATAGTCTTTAATTTTTTTGTGATCGGGTCTAGGGTCGGACCAGATCAGGCCGCAATTCTTACAGATGACGGTCCTGAGATATGCGCCTTTGCGGTCCTTGAGCGAAAGAAGACCCACTGCCTTGGAACCGCAAAGATTGCAGGGGATGGAAGACTCCAACCCGCCGGGTTGCGTTTTGCTCGCCATCAATTTGCCTCCTGTTTTCTATCTGAATATTCTCGCCCCTGGTGTGACTCCACCGGTTCCCTGGAGATGACGGCCCTATTGACATTCACGGATCTTTAGAAAGCGAATCTCGGGCCATTTTTCGGCCGTGTAGTTCAGGTGCCATTCGCTTTCCGCGAGATAGGTCAGATTGTCTTCCGCATCCAGCGCCAAGTTGGACTGGTGTTCCTTTTCGAAGGCGGCCAGCCTGTTCTTGTCATCACACCGTACCCAGCGGGCCGCGGAGAAATCCACCGGTTCATATTCTGCGTCAACACCATATTCGGCTCTGAGCCGCGCCATGGTAACCTCGAACTGGAGCACACCCACAGCCCCCAGGATCAAGGCGTTTCCCACCAAAGGCCGGAACAACTGCACCGCCCCTTCCTCGACCAACTGGCGCACCCCTTTTTGGAGCTGCTTCATCCTGAAGGGGGATTTCAACCGCACCCGGCGGAAATGCTCGGGGGCGAAATTCGGAATTCCGGTGAAATTCAGCGGTTCCTTCTCTGAAAACGTATCTCCGATCCGGATGGTGCCGTAGTTGTGGATACCGATAATGTCGCCGGGCCAAGCCTCTTCAACGAAGCTGCGATCCTGGGCCAAGAAGATGATCGGATTGGCGATTTGGATGTCCTTGCCGAGGCGGTGATGACGGACCCGCATGCCGCGATGGAAGCGTCCCGAACAGACGCGAAGAAAGGCGATTCGGTCCCGGTGCGCCGGGTCCATGTTGGCCTGGACCTTGAACACGAACCCGGAAAAATCCTTCTCCCCGGGCGAGACCATGCGGGTGTCGGACGGCCTGGGCAGTGGAGCGGGAGCGATTTCCACAAAAGTATCGAGCAGTTCACGGACACCGAAGTTGTTGATGGCGCTGCCGAAAAAGACCGGGGTCTGGCTGCCTTTGAGAAAATCTTGGAGATCGAAAGGGTTCGCCGCCCCTTCGAGCAGGGCTATGTCCTCGCGCAGCTCGCCGGCTTGGCTGCCGACCAGTTCGTCCAGCAGCGGGTCGTCCAGGTCTCTGATGGTGACCATCTCGCCGGTCAAACGCTCCCGGCCGGGGGCAAAAAGCGCCAGCTCCCTCCTATGTAGGTTATAGGTGCCCTTGAAACGCTTACTCATTCCGATGGGCCAGGTGAGGGGCGCACATTCGATCTGGAGGGTGTTTTCAATATTGTCCATGATATCGAGCGGCGGCATGCCTTCCCGGTCGAGCTTGTTCACAAAGGTCAGGATCGGCGTGTTGCGCATGCGGCAGACTTCCATCAGCTTGCGGGTCTGCGTCTCCACGCCCTTGACGCTGTCGATGACCATGACCGCGCTGTCCACGGCGGTCAGCACCCGGTAGGTGTCCTCGGAGAAATCCTGGTGGCCGGGAGTGTCCAGTAGGTTGATCTCGAAATCCCGGTAGTTGAACTTCATCACCGAGCTGGTGACCGAGATGCCGCGCTCCTGCTCGACGGCCATCCAGTCGCTGGTGGCGTGGCGGGCCGCTTTGCGGGCCTTTACCGACCCCGCCATTTGGATGGCCCCGCCGAAGAGGAGCAGCTTTTCAGTCAGGGTGGTCTTGCCGGCATCGGGGTGGCTGATGATGCCGAAAGTGCGCCTGCGCTCGACTTTTGAATTGCCTAACTTGATTGTGTTATTGGTTTTCATGTCTTTTCCACCATAATATCATTGACAAAGAATCGCTTGATGCTATGCATCTCATTTTTATTCAAGGAAATACGCAGTATGAAAGAAGCGCTCGAGGCTTATTGCGGATTTGGGTGTGGAATCCCGCCACTTCTTTCTAAGATGAAGTGAACGACATCAGGGTGGAGTCGGATGGAAGGCTATGGAGTTGTCCGGTATCATATACATGGCTTCAAGTCTTATGCCTTATGATGCGCAATCAAACGATCCGTTAGATCTTTAAGATTACTGGTTATGCCTACTTTATAAATATGGGGATTTTCGAAACGTTTGTACTCCACAGGAAGCATATCAAGACGCTCCCGGGTGTATTCTACCGTTCGGGGCAAGGAAGGTGGATCGTACACGATCTTGCCTCGGGTCATCACCGGATGAAGCAGCGGCTCGGTTTCATGCGGTTCGATGGAAAGGGATTGATGTGGAACGAATGGATGATGCATCACGGCTATTTTCTTTTCATCTTCGAGACCGACCACATCAGCGCCAAAAAAGAGCCCCTGATTATCGATGGCTCTCCACGTCTGTTTTCTGCTAGGTAAGGTTATTTTAGTAACATTCTCAGAAATTTTTATAACCGCATGCCCATCACTTTCAGCCATTTTGTATACGCCGTCAAGGGCTGCGTCGGGCTGTCCTGTGACCAAGTTGGTCCCCACACCGAACACATCGATAGGCGCTCCTTGTCCCCTCAAGCTCCTGATGACATACTCATCCAGCTGGTTGGAAGCGGAGATCTTGACGTAGTCCAATCCCGCCTCATCCAGCATGGTGCGGCTCCTTTTGGCCAGATAGGCCAGGTCCCCGCTGTCCAGGCGGATGCCTTTCAGGCGACGGCCCTTTCTTTCCATCTCCTTTGCCACGATGATCGCATTGGGAATGCCGCTTTTCAAGGTATTGTAAGTGTCAACAAGCAAAACGCAATTATCCGGGGCGGAGGATGCAAAGGAGCGAAAGGCTTCCAGCTCGCTCTCGTGGCTCTGAACATAAGAATGGGCCATAGTACCGGATGCTTGTAGGTTGTAATCTCTTGCCGATCGTGCATTGCTGGTCCCGTCGAATCCTCCTATGACGGCGGCTCGGCTTGCATGGTAGCCCCCCAGCCCCTGCGCACGACGCAGCCCGAAATCGATGAGTACGCAATCCCCGGCCGCGAGGCGCATGCGGCTTGCCTTGGTTGCGATCAAGGATTCGAAATTGAGAATATTGAGCAGTACCGTCTCGATGACTTGAGTTTCGATCAAGCCCCCCTCTACTCTCAGGACCGGGCGTGTGGGAAATACCAAATCGCCTTCAGGAGGAGAGTAAATCGAGCCCCTAAAGCTGAAGTCTTCCAAGTATCTCAAATAGTCGCGGTGAAAAGGTTGTGCTTTCAGAAAATTCAGGTCCTCTTTGTCAAAGCGAAAGCCCTCCAAGACCGCCAGCAGATCCGGCAGGCCGGCGAAAATCGTATATCCGCCTTGGAATGGATTTTTCCGGTAGAAGTAGTCGAATACGGCTGTTTCATCTTTTCTGCCTGCCAAGAAATAGGCCTGCCCCATGGCAAGCTCGTACTGATCAGTGTATGTGGCCGTTAAATCAAACATAATCGCTTCGGTAATCACTACGTGCGCACTTGCGGCCCCAATCAGCCCCTGTCCGCGGCCAGGGCGCAGGCGATACACGTCAAGACACTCGGGTCCACCTTCAGCCGCCCCTGGCCGATTTCTTCCTCGCAATGCGTACAATAGCCGTATTCGCCGGAGGCGATACGGTTGAGCGCCGTTCGGATGCGGTGCTCCTCCATTGCGGTTAGGCGTGCAGCCGCCTGGGTCATTGCCTGCTGCTGCATGGCATCCATCCGAGACAGCCGGCCTACGCGCGACTGGTCCAATTCCAGGGGGCTAACCCGCCCTCGGCCGTCGATAATTTCCTCGAGGCGCCGCTCAAGACGTCTTTTGAAGTACTTGAGGTCAATAGTATCGCGCATCACAGCCTTCCTTATTCACGGCTCTTGTATCGTAAGGCTTCTGCATCAAAGCGACATCCTTGATCGGGATCTCGCAGGTCCAACCGAATCGGCGAGAGATATAACGCAGTGTTGAGGCACGGTAAAACACCACATGGGTCGGATCACGGCGGTAGTGCCATTCCGCGAATCTCTCGTCGTCGGTTTGGAAACAAGTCATAAGCGCCAACCATCCCCCGGGGCGCAGCATCCGGTCAAAACCGGCGAACTCCTCGGCCGGACGATGGAAATGCTCGATGGTCTCGGTACAGGTAATGAAATCATAGAGGTCTCGGAGCGGCTCAGAATCCGGGAAAAAAAGCGGGTCGAACAATCGCATATGGTGTCCCGCTTCGCTCAACATGAAAGCAAGAGCCGGCCCCGGACCGCAGCCATAGTCCAGTCCTTTCGATTGAGGCGGCACTCGCTGCAATAAGGGTTCGGCAAGCTTTGATAGAAAACGGCGATAATTCTTGTCAAAAGGATCATTCCGGTGGAGGCGATAGCGCCTGTGCTCCTCTGCAACGGGCAGTCCCTGCTCAGGGTTCAAAAAAGTCGCGTCGCAGACACTGCACCGCCTGTAGCCGGCGCCCTCAATCAATGCAAAGGGTTTAGTAGAGGGAGCGCCGCAGACAATACACCCGAGTCCTTCCCTTTCTTCCACACGTTCCACAACGATCCGGTCATGCAAGGGCTCGAGCCTCATCGCTCCTGTCTCCCTTCCATTTCGTCGGCTTGAACTCAATCAGCGGCGCGAGGATCCGGGCGGCGACCGAGCCGAGACCATCGAGCAAGCCTTCAGCGGCACTCGCATCAATGGAGCAAGGAGCCGGACGGGGAAAAATCGTTGAGCAGGCCCCTTGCCGGTGCTCTGCGGAGGCGAGTCAAAGCATCTACACCTTTAGACTATAATCAACTGGCTGTCAACTCTTAATAATCTTTCACCTAAGAGAAGTTCGGCCCGGAGGACCATGTGTAAAACCGGCTTGACACAACGGCCTGGTCTGGTCAGACTGGACTTGAATCGAGAGGCTTGCTGTCATTCGACTGACCAATATTTTAGTGGCGACTCGCCACACTGCCCTCAACAAATACCATATCCCCGTCCTGGAAGTATGATGGAGCTCCGCACTTCTCTGGGCCATGGAGGACCTGCCGTGACCAATAGGATTCCCGGGGACCTCTTGACCACCGCCATGGCGGTGATGCCGCATACGGACGTGGACCGGGCGCTGGAGACCGCGCTCACCCTGGATGTGCCTTTCTGGCCGCAACTGCCAAACTACAGCTATTATGAAGACATGTATGTGCAGGCAGCCGAGCATTTCCCAGGCATTATCCTTGATATGGAGAAACGGACCCTGCGGTTTTCCATGGATAGATTCATAGAGGAAGTGGAAGAGGCCCTGCTGAAGTTCGACGATCCGGCCTATTTCGACATCAGTGAGACGTATTCGGCTGTGTATCACCGTTTCCTGGAGCTCGACCTCGAGAACAGACCCGCCATCAGAGGGCAGCTGGAAGGACCGATCAGTTTCGGGTTCAATATCCTGGACCAGGACGACCGCCCCATTCTCTTCGACGATACCGTACGGCCCTTTATGCTCGATTTCATGGCCAGGCGATTGAACGTCCAACTGGATCGTCTCAAGGAGCGCAATGAAAATGCCTTCATGTTCGTGGACGAGCCCGGCCTCCAGTTTCTGTTTTCCGCCATGACCGGATACGGAGACATGAAGGCGAAGGGCGACCTGGACCAATTCTTCACCCAGGTGGACCGGCCGCGGGGTATTCACCTATGCGGCAACCCTGACTGGGATTTCCTGCTCAACCTGGACATGGACGTGCTCTCCTTGGACATCTACACCAACGCGGATATCTTCGCCTCCTACGGAGGGGCCATCAAGAGGTTCCTGGAGCGGGGCGGGGTCATAGTCTGGGGCATAGTGCCCACGGGCTTCGAGGCCTTCGGCCAGGAGGAGATTCCGTCCTTGATCCAAAGGCTGGAAAACGTGTGGAAGACCCTATGGTCCAATGGTGTTGACCGAGAACAACTGATAGCACGTTCCATGCTGTCTCCGGCCACCTGCTGCCTGATCAATCCGGATAAGGTGCGTACGGTAGAGCGCGCCTTCTCTGCGGTGAACAGGATGGCGGAAGCGCTTAGGGCTGAGTACAAATGAACCAAGGAGGCTCCGGTGGAGCACTTGCTCAATGAGCTGCCGGATGCCATGGAAGACCCGGGGTGACCTTTCAAGGGAGGGAAGGGTCCCATGCGGGGCCCTGTCTTTGCCTGCAACCCGAATTCAAAGGAGATTTGATCATGCACAAGAGAACGATAAAGGAAAAGATCCACTGGATGGGGGCCGTCGACTGGGACAGGCGCCTCTTCGACTCACTCATACCTCTCCCGGACGGTACGACATACAACGCTTACCTGGTCGAAGGGAGTGAAAAGACCGTGTTGCTGGACTCGGTGGATCCCCCCATGACCGATCAGTTGATGGCTCAGCTGGAGGAAGTCCCCAAGATCGATCTGGTGGTCTCCCACCACGCGGAACAGGATCACTCCGGGGCCATTCCCCGGGTGCTGGAGCGCTTCCCCGAGGCGAGAGTGGTCTCAACTACCAAGGCCAAGGGCATGCTCATGGATCTCCTGCGGATCCCGGAAAAGGCCTTCATAACGGTTGAAGACGGCGAGACCTTGTCCCTGGGGGACAAGACCCTGGAATTCATTCACACGCCCTGGGTCCACTGGCCGGAGACCATGGTGACCTACCTGAGGGAAGATCAAATCCTTTTCAGCTGTGATTTTTTCGGCTCCCATATAGCCACGGCGGATCTCTTCGTGATCGACCAGGGGCGGGTCTATGAAGCGGCCAAACGATACTTCGCTGAGATCATGATGCCCTTCAGGGGCGTGATCGAGAAGAATATGGAAAAGCTCAAACCTTATGAGATCAAGATGATCGCCCCGAGCCACGGGCAGATCCACGACCGGCCCGAGTGGATAATGAAGGCATACGGGGACTGGGTGGCCGGCGCCCCGCGCAACCTGGTGGTCCTCCCATATGTCTCCATGCACGGGAGCACCAGGCGGATGGTGGATCACCTGACCTCCGCCCTGGTCGAGCGCGGGGTCCGTGTGGAGCTCTTCGACCTGGCGGTGACCGACATCGGCAAGCTGGCCATGGCCTTGGTGGATGCGGCCACGATAGTTGTAGGCGCCCCGACGGTCCTTGCGGGCCCCCATCCCCTCACCGCTTATGCCGCCTTTCTCGCCAACGCCCTGAGGCCCAAGGCCAAGTTCTTGTCCATTATCGGATCATACGGATGGGGCGGCAAGACAGTGGACGTACTGGCCGGGATGATACCGAACCTCAAGGTCGAAGTCCTGGAGCCGGTCCTGGGCAAGGGCTTCCCCTCGGACGCCGTCCTCGAGGACCTCGACCGGCTGGCTGAGGCGATCGCCGCCAAGCACAAGGAGAGCGGTCTGGAATAACGGCAAATAAGTCGATTGGAGTCGCAGGAGAGCGGGGACCATGCCCCTGGAACCGGCTACCACCAACATCATTCTCTACTGCACGAAATGGGAGGAAACGGTCCGGTTCTATAGGGACGGTCTCGGCCTTCCTGAGCTCTTTTCAACGGATTGGTTCGTGGAGTTCCGCTTGACCGAGACTTCCAGACTGAGCATCGCTGATGAGAGGCGCGCCTCGATCAAGGGCTCGGGCGGGAGCGGCGTCACCCTGTCCCTTCAAGTCAAAGACATTGATGCGGCCCGGGAGGCCGCCGAGAGAATGTGGATGAAACCCACATCCATAGAGAAACATCCGTGGGACGCCAGGATCTTTCATCTATACGATCCCGAAGGGCATCGAATAGAGGTCTGGCAATCCCGGGCCTCGCCCGGAGGACGGGCCGGGATTACGGGATCTTCATGAGAAGCGCCTTGTTGATTGCTAGTTGGGGCGCCGGTGATATCTCCGGCCTTCTTGTCCCCCGATGTGGCCCAGGTGCTGGTGGACAAGTTCGACATAAGGCCCATCGGCACCGTGGAGGAGGACATCGCGGCCATGATGGCCGGCAAGTAGGCAAGAGAATCACAGTCCACACCCTGACTCCGCGCCGAGGAGGCAGCCCGGAGCAATGGAACCAAAGATGAGACTGGGGATCAGCGCCTGCCTGCTGGGCGAGCCGGTGCGTTACGACGGCGGTCACAAGCTGGACCGGGGCCTCACCGAGACCCTCGGGCGTTATGTAGAGTATGTTCCCGTGTGCCCGGAGGTCGAGTGCGGCCTGGGGGTTCCCAGGGAGCCCATGTCTCTGGTCGGGGACCCGAAAGCCCCCAGGCTCTTGACCAATTACAGGAGGGAAGATCTCACCGAGCTGATGCTCTCCTGGGCCGGGAAGCGGGTCGTGGAGCTGGAAAAGGAGGACTTGAGCGGGTTCATATTCAAGAGCAAGTCGCCTTCCTGCGGAATGCATGGGATCAAGGTTTATGACAACCAGGGGAGGGCGGCGAGAACGGGGATGGGGCTCTTCGCCGGGCTGTTCAGAGACCGTTTCCCCTTGCTTGCGGTCGAGCATGAAGTGGGGCTGGGCGATCCTGATGACAGAGAAGACTTCATCGAGCGCGTGCTCACCCTAATGCGGTGGAGGGATCTGCTTGAAGAGCCCAAGACCGCGGGAAGGCTGGTGGAGTTCCACACGGAGAACAAGCTGCTGATCCTGGCCCGGAGCCCCGAGCACTACCGAAACATGGGAAAGCTGGTGGCCCAAGGAAAGCGTTTCGACCCGGCCGAGCTCTACGGGCTCTACGAAGCCCTCCTGCTCGAGGCCCTGGGCCTGAAGGCGACCGCCCCGAAGAACGTAAACGTCCTCCAGCACATAATGGGGTACTTCAAGCGGGACCTCTCGGCGGATGAAAAGCGGGACCTGCTCGGGATCATCGAGCAATACCGCCGCGGCGACATTCCCCTGAACGTCCCCATAAACCTCTTGAGGCATTTCGCCCGAAAGTACGATCAGCCTTACCTCGAGCGGCAGACCTACCTCAATCCCGTGTTGGATGAATCAGGGGGATCGGCGCAGCATCCGGCGGGCGCCGATATACAGGGTAAAGGCTAAGGGGGGAAGCGAGGCGGCGCTCCCCGCGAAAAAAGCCCCCTTGACGGACGATCCTTCGACGAACAGCGCAAAGAAGGGCGGGGATACCGTCTGGCCGAGATAGATCAGCAGGGTGAAAATGGAGAGCACGCCGGCCCGCAGCTCGGTGGAGACCAGGCCGGCCGCCGCTGAATTCAGCGTGGGCATGAGCACCCCGAAACCCAGGCCCCACACGCCCATGAAGACCAAGAGCGCCGGGTAGCCTCCGGCGAAAGCGGCCATGAGGTGGCTCAGGCCACAGCACATAAAGCCCCACAGGACACGGACCTCCTCCGGGAAGACCCCGCTCAGCCGCCCGGCATGGGGGGCGATCAGTGCAGAGACCCCGGCGGCCGCAGAGACGGCCAGACCGGCATGAAAGGTGGTCAAGCCGAATTGGTTGACCACCATGATGGGCATGTAGACCACTATGCCGTAGAGCAGGAAGAACCCCATGAAATTGGAGAAGAAGATCCAGACGGCCCTGGAGTTTGAAACGGCCCGGAGGGCCCTCCCCATGTACCGCTCGGGGGGCGATGCAGCCCCCCCGGGCTCTTCGAGCTTGAATATCGCCAGCACACCCAACAAAACGGCGGCTGAATGGATGTAAAAGGGCAGATACCAGGCCAAAGTGGCGATAACACCGGAGACGAAGGGCACCGTGGCATTGGTCAGGCTCTGCACCGTCACCCGGTAGCCCATGGCTCGACTCCTCTCCGGCTCCCGGTACATATCCCCGATGGCCGCCACCACGGTGTTCATCATGCCTCCCACTCCGATTCCCTGAAGCGCCCTCCAGACCAGAACCAGCCAGAACGACCGGGTGAGAGCGATAAAAAGCCCTCCCAGACCAAAGAGCAGCACGCACGGGACGATCACCGTCTTCCTCCCGAACCGGTCGGCCACTGGACCGAGCAGCGGCGTCGCGGCCATGGCCGAAAACGTGTAGACGCTCAAGGCCAGCCCGATGTTTCTACTGGTCGCCCCTTCCAGGTTCAGGATGGCAGGCAGGATCGGGCCCACCAAACTTCCCCCTGTGACGGCGAACATCACCACCGCCAACAGGATCAAGAGATTGGGGTCCTTTGCAATGCGCATGACCACACCCTTTCGGCTCTGAACCGCAGAGCGCCTCCTTTATCTCTTGCCGTCGCTTATACCCGATTCATATCCATACGACCACGCCTCATCAATAGCAAAATCAGCGGGGCCGCCCTGGTCCGCTCGCCTGTCCACGGATCTGTCTCGCCCAGGGGAAAACCAAGGACGCGAGTGCATTGACTCCAGACCGGGCATGGAAAGGGCTAAACGTAGGAAACGCCCACCAGATTCTTTGCGGAAGACATAAATGACGAGGCTCTTTCTTATTGACGCACAACCAGTCATGCCATTATCATTCTAATCTGGAAAAGACTTCGTATCGCAATATAATCAGCTCGATTGCCAGTAGAAGAAAGTAAAACAATGGCTGTTCGTTTTCACCCTCATGCTCTGGAACGGATGGAAGAACGGGGCGCTACTGAAGATGAAGTGCAAGCCACAGTTGAAGCGGGTGAAGAGTTTCCGGTCAAATTCGGCCGAACCGGATTTCGGAGAAATTTTTTGTTTGAAGACAGATGGAGAGGCAAATTCTATAAAACTAAACAGATAGAGACTTATGCTGTCCAGAAAAACGCTGGCTGGCTGGTCATTACTGTTATAACACGCTATTTTTGAATATACAACAGGAGGAGTACCTCATGAGACTAATGTATGATCCTAGATATAACATTGCTTACATTCGATTTCGAGAGAAAAAAGGAGAGGTGGACAGCATTCGTATTAGTGATGAAATCATAGTAGATATAACGCCTGACGGCAAAATCTATGGGATTGAACTTTTGAATGCTAATGATCAGTTGCAGCATGAAGAGATGGGTGGTCTCGTTATGATTAACGAGACAACAGGAAAATCCGTTCAACTACCATTAAGTGCGATAGAAAGAGACTAATCGATCGACCGATACACTCTTCATGCTCGGATATTGCCTATTGGCACACTCTATCCAATTCTAGAACCATAGAAGCGATAACCCGAGCACTTCTCTTTTTGGCCAACGCCTCCAACGTATCATACCGCTTGAACTTTTTCGAATTGGAGAAAAGGCCTTGACAGGAGGCCGGCGGGCAACTATATTTCCGAAAAGGAATGCGGCAAAGATTTTGTCATGGCGAGGGCAAAAGCGGGTCATGTATCCGGCTCATTGCCAATATCCGGCACTGGCCGGACGATGGCCATGTGGTCGCCGGGCTGATCCGGAAGCCACCTTCCATTAGCTGCGATGAAATATGCAAGCGGAGACGCCGCTGCCCAGTATAGTCAGTAGAATTCCTGTCCGGCTATATATCGCGCACCGGGTTTGGAGGATTGCCGAATGAAGGAACGCTGGAAGCTTGTCCTGATAGTCTTGATATTCGTTTGCGCCTATTACGTCCCATGGGCTGACCCGAGGATACGCCAGTCCGGGCTGGAGGCCTTCATGATGCTCCAGGAGTATGCCAGGGAGCATGTCTTGACCTGCCTCATCCCGGCCTTTTTCATTGCAGGGGCCATCTCGGTCTTTGTGTCCCAGACGGCGGTACTGAAATATTTTGGGGCCAGGGCCAAGAAGATTCTCTCTTACTCTGTGGCCTCTGTCTCAGGGACCATCCTTGCGGTTTGCTCCTGTACGGTCCTGCCCCTCTTTGCGGGGATCTACTCAAGGGGGGCGGGGATCGGGCCGGCCACCGCATTTCTTTACTCCGGTCCCGCCATCAATGTATTGGCCATCGTGCTCACAGCCAGAATCCTGGGCTGGCAACTGGGCCTTGCAAGGGCCATAGGGGCGGTTGTCTTTGCTGTCATCACCGGTCTTCTCATGGCCTACATCTTCCGGAAGGACGACGCCGAGAGGGCGACCGGTCCCATGTACCTCCCGGACGAGGAGAAGGCGGACAGGAGCCTCCTCCAGGAGGGCCTGTATATGCTCACCCTGGTCCTGATTTTGATCTTCGCCGCCTTTGCCAAGCCCGGGGAAGGGTCAACAGGTCTCTGGCCGGCCGTATTCGCAGCTAAGTGGTATATCACAGGCGGCCTGCTGGTCGTCTTGGCCTTTATGCTGAAGGCCTGGTTCGTAAAGGAGGAGAGGGTGAGCTGGGTCCAGGCCACCTGGGGATTCATGAAGCAAATCCTTCCTTTGCTGGGGGCCGGTGTCCTGGTCGCGGGTTTCATGCTGGGGCGCCCCGGGCATTCCGCTCTGATCCCCGAGCACTATATCCAGGCCCTGGTGGGGGGGAATTCGCTCTGGGCCAACCTCTTCGCCTCGGTATCAGGGGCCCTGATGTATTTCGCCACCCTTACCGAGGTCCCCATTCTCCAGGGCCTCCTCGGCTCGGGCATGGGAAAGGGCCCGGCCCTCTCACTGCTCCTGGCCGGCCCGGCGCTCTCTCTTCCCAACATGCTGGTGATCGGCGGGGTCCTTGGGGTGAAAAAGACCGCCACCTTTTGTGTTATCATCGTGATCCTGAGCAGCATAGCCGGGATGAGCTATGGCTGGATCGCTGGGTGAACGTAGGCCGGGAGGAGATGCATGTCGCGGGACGAGGTGACTCAGATCAAGGTAGGCGACTCTTTGGTAGGGATTATAGGCCTGAAGGCCGTGCTCGAGGATATGGCCAAGGAATATGGGGAGAGGGCCGATGATGAGGAGGTTTCAGAGGAGCTCCTAAGGCGGCTATCAAAGAGGAACTATGTCGCACCGAAGGCCGAGGAGGAATACAAGGAGGCTTTCTTGAGGGAATTCAACAGGTTCCTGGGGAGGCCGGTCGAGGCTGCGCCTTCAGGCGGCCTCCAAATAAAGGTGTTGGGCCCCGGCTGCACCCAGTGTGACAGGCTGGAGCGGGATTTGGTGGAGGTGATGTCCGAGACCGGGATTACAGCCGACGTGCAACATGTTCGTGATGCAAAAGAGATAGCTTCGTACGGGGTGATGGGGACGCCGGCCCTGATCATCAACAACGAGGTCAAGGGGGTCGGAAGAGTGCCCCCTAAGGCTAAATTGATCAAGTGGCTGAGAGAGGCCGGCCCCGCTTGAGGCCGCGGTGAAGGACAACCAGTAGATATCATTCGCGATAAAAAAGGAGATTTGCCATGGAAATCAAAGTACTGGGTCCGGGATGCGCCAAGTGTGGATCCACGGAGCAAAACGTAAGGGATGCCATCAAGGAGGCGGGTATCGAAGCCGAGATCAAGAAGGTGACCGATACCATGGAGATAGCTAAGCATGGCGTGTTTGGGACGCCTGCTGTTGTGGTGGACGGCGAGGTCAAGAGCGTAGGCAAGGTGCCGGGTAAGGATGAGATAATGAAATGGCTGTTAGATAAATAATACCCATTTGGTGCATGTAGGATACCAAAGGCTATCTTTTCCAGGATTGGTTTTTCCTTATCCTGCTATTATACCTATTCCATCTCACTTTTCAGAGGAAAAGAGCCAATGGGAATTCCATAAAGGTATTATATAGGAGGCAGAAAATGGAGGACCTTCTGAATCAATTCAAGAAGCTGACGGACGATGAAAAAGTGGCCTTCATGAAAGAAGCGATGACAGACATGACGGAGATCTTTGCTAAGGATCCGCAGAAAATGATGGCCGAGATGATGCCCGTATGTATGACAATGATGAAATCAAAGGGCATGGATATGGATAGGATGCGCTCCATGATGAAGGGTATGATGGAATAGAAATGAGTTAATAAGCTGCGCTTATATAAACCGGGACGAGTGTTTCGAACTATGACAAAGGATGGCAAAAGTCGGTGAGAAGGCCCGTTTGGGGCCCAAGGCCGCGGAGAATAATTTGATCATCGGATGGATAATGATGAGAAATTTAGTTGCTGCATGTTGTTTGCTTGTCTCTGCTTCGCTAATCATCCCCTGTTTGGCGTATTCCCAGGACAAAACAGAGGGCCCGATACTGGCTATGGAAGAGAGGGAGTTCGATTTCGGCAAGGTGAAAGAGGGCAGCCGGGTATCGCATGAATTCAGGGTGATGAACGAGGGAGATTCGGTCCTGGAGATCGAGAAGGTCCAGCCCGGTTGAGGCTGCTCAGTGGCCTCATATGACAGGGCCATCCCTCCCGGGGAGGAGGGGAAAATCGTACTAACAGTGGATACAAAAGGGTACGAAAGAAATATTCACAAGACTGCTTATGTCCATACCAATGACCCGAATATGCCTAAATTCATCATTGGTATCAGGGCGTTTGTTCAGGTTCCGGTTTTCGTAACGCCCCGTTATACGTTCCTCAAGGGGGCTGCGGAGCGGCCCGTAACCAGGACGGTGAAGATCGAGGCGGGCCTCGGAAAGCCTTTGGAGCTCCGCCCTGACAAGTTCAGCCTGGCGGAAAGGTTGAATTATGAGATCGAGGAGGTGGAAAAGGGCCGTTTCTTCCTGGTGCGTTTGACCACCATCGTCGGGAAGCCCGGAAACTTCTCAGGGTATCTCAACTTGAAGACCAATTATGAGGAACAGCCGATCATCAATATCCCGATCAGGGGGAGGCTCTCAAAATAAAGCAATGAAGCAGGATCTCGAAATCAAACTCTCGGATGTTTTCCGCGCGACCATGCCGGAGGAAAGCGGGAACGAAGGGTTTATAGGCATTTCACCAGATGGATCCCAATATCATGTCGTCGTGCCCGTGGACAGGCAGATTGCGCGTAGCCTGAAGTTCTGGCTCCCTCCGAAGGATGGAACACCTTTTGGGGGGTATAAGGACTGGCATTATTTTTGTTGCTTGACCTATGACCTCCCCGAAGGCGACGCTTATGAGCGGAGGGCCCATTTGGAGAAGGCTAGGGAAAATGCATGGCTTATCCAACAATGGGAAAAAGGCTTTGGATTGGAGCTGCGAGTAATAGAAGACTTGGAGGAGTAATCGGGCTCCAAGAAGATTGGAAACCGATCATCCACTGCTTCCCTTAAAACGGGTTATTGCCCTTCGTTCTCCAAAGGCCGTGGACAATAAGACTGGTGGATTTCAGGCCAATCACCAAGGATTACCTGACCCGAAGGCTTTGCAGCAATTATGTGGAGACCAGGAGAGGTCGTAAAAGCCGCTGCCGGCCGAGGAGAAAACTGATGATGGATGTCCTGGATGAACTGATCAAGGCTGTAAAAGACCGTGAACCGGTTGCCCTTGCGACTATTATCGATGTTAAGGGTGCCTCTCCCGCCCAGGTAGGATTCAAGCTCTTGGTGTGGTCCGATGGTGGATCTGTGGGAAACGTCGGCGGTGGAGTTCTCGAAAAGCGCATCCGCAACGAGGCTCAGGAGATTATCAGGGAGAGCAGGGCACGAACCGTTCATTACTCACTTAAGGAGAAAGGAGAGGACGCCGTTGGAATGCTCTGCGGGGGAGATGTTACGGTCTTCATTGAACCTTATGTGACGAAGCCTCTCCTGCTGATCGTGGGTGGCGGGAATATCGGCCGGCCTTTGTCGGAGTTGGCTTGTATTACAGGTTATGATGTCAAGATTGTAGATGTGAGACCGGAACGGGGTGATCATGAGGTGCTGGCCCCCGAAGAGATAACACCGAACACGCATGTTGTGCTCATCACGGAAGACCACGTTACCGACGAGCAGGCCCTACGCGCCGTCCTTCCTACCCCGGCCTCTTACATCGGAATGATCGGCAGCCAGAGAAAGATTGGAACGGTCTTGGGACACCTCCGAGAGGATGGATTTGAGGATGAGCAATTAAGCCGTCTTAATGGTCCCATCGGCCTCGACCTGGGGGGTAGAGAACCGGCGCAGATTGCCCTGGCCATACTGGCTGAAATCGAAATGGTGCGGCATGATGGAAGCGGAAGGCCGAGATCAGAGGCGATGAAAAAGCGTAAAAATTGAGGCAGTGGCTCGCACCGAATCATTGACTTGATAGACAACAATAAAACTGTTATTTCACAAATGGAGATAAGGCAATGAAGGTGTTTGACCTTAGGGAAATGACGGCATTTCCTTACGAGCAAAGAGATAAGAACATCTTTTATGTTACGTCTGAGTTCAAAACAAGGATTATTGATTTGCCATATGGAGGACATATACCTCTTTGTGAAATGACTTCATACGTTATTTTTTATGTCCTGGATGGCGAAGTCATGGTGACTGTAAACTCAGAGACGATAACCCTCAAAGAAAAACAATGTCTCATTACTGAGCCTGCAACAATTTCAATGAAAACAAAAGGCGGTGCCAAATTACTCGGTATACAGATAGCAAAGAAAGAGGTGGAAACATGAACCTGAAAAAGGTGATGATCGAGCTGGATATATCCCAGGTCAGGGAGATCCTGAGGATCGACATGGATGAAGATGCCGGGGAAGCATTGACGTTTATCAAAGAAAAGCTGGCAAAGGAGGTAAGGGCTTCGCTTCAGTCGCATTGAGTGCCGGTCTTCGAGGCCTGCTACGGCCCCGGACGCAAGGCCCCCTAGACCCGGTGGCCGTCGGCCGGAAATGTCCTCTGGACAAGACATTTGCCAGTGGTGATCCACAACCAGCGCTTCGCACCTCTATGATCACCAGATCAGGGGGCGGGAAGACCGTCAGTATCGGCAACAATCTCCTGGGAAGTGAAAACGGCGAGGTGATCGGCGCTGTAGAGAGCTCCCGGGACCTCTCTGAGCCGGAGCAACTCAAACGAGAGTTAAACCGAAGTTTTACCCACGAAGACATCATCGGAAGGCATCCCGGGATGCGGGAGATCATCTCATCACTGCCTGGCATTGTAGAAAGCGAAAGGCCGTTTTTCATCGAAGGCCCCACCGGATCAGGCAAGGAACTTATTGCGAGAGCCATACATCATCCGAGTCCCCCGCAAGGATGGCCCCTCATTGCGCTTAATTGCGCCGCCTTACGCGACACGCTCCTCGAGTCGGAGCTGTTCGGCTACCAAAAGGCGCCTTTACAGGAGCTGTGAGGGAAAGGGGCGGCCGTTTTCTTTTAGCCAACAGAGGGACTTTGTTGTTGGACGCAATTTCCAGTACATCCACGGCCTTCCAGGCCGATCTATTAAGGGTCCTGGAGGAGGGGGAGTTTATACCTCTCGTGGGAATCAGGACTGTAAGAAAGGAGGAACCAACAGTGGGCCATAAGGAACGATTGGTAGAGGACAGGGAAATCGAGATTGCTTATTGCGTGGAATGAGGGTTTTTGCCTATGGCTTCCGGTCTGGCGGCCAGGATCAAGGACATTTTCGGGATTGCCCCGAAGCTTGTGGAGGGACACAACGGTATCTACGAAGTATCCATCAACCGGCGGGTGGTCGTGACAAATCAAGTAAAAGACGCCACGGTGCCGACGGAGGATGAGATATTGGCAGTAGTCAAAAAACACATAAGCCCGCTGCCGGGCAAGGAGAAGATGGTGAAAACGATTCTGCAGATGGTTTGAGGAATTAAGTAATGAGATCTGTGAGAATCATGTTTTTTTGATGGCATTTGGCACAAACGAGAACAGTGGTCGTTAAGGTTTTCAAACTCAATCAACAAGTGAAGGAGGATGAAGGATGGAAGAGAAGAAACAGATGAGCGTGGAGGAAATCCTGAAGATGATGGAAAAAGGGCTGGGGGAAGAGCCGAGGCCAATGGTGCTGATGTCGAAGCTGATCCCGGACTGGATCCCGCGGCAGGCCCAGGAGAGGAAATTCGTGATGGAGGATCTCACGCATATTCCTCCGAAATACAAGCACCTGATCATGATCGCGGCCTCGGCGGCGGTCGGCTGCCACCTCTGCACGGAAACCTTCATCAAGCTGGCCCATCGGGCAGGCGTTACCAAGGAGGAGATCGGCGAGGCGATTCTCGCCACGCGCTTTGCCCTGGCTTCTACGACTTTCGCCACGGCCATTGAAGGAATGGAATACCTCGCGGCAAAGGAATAGGCCGTCCCGGCCGCCCCGGGTTACTACCACGCGGAGTCGACTGAGCTGTGATGTGCGCCTGCCCTGCTTCGCCCGGCCCCGGGGCTCGGCCAAAAATGCGCATGAAGAAATCGGAGACAAGGAGAGAACACATGAAAGAAGATTTAGATACAGGAAATATCAGAACAATGGCATCAGAAATGACATCCATACTGGGCCTTTCCGGTTCGCCCGTCGGGGTGAGGCTATTGGGGCAAAGCGACGAATTTGAAGGTGAAGCGGAAGTGCTTAGTGAACATCGTTATTGCCAGGCCCTGATGAAAGCACGCCATGGGGAGGAAGTCTTACTTGGAGAGGACGGGATTTCCTGCCCGGCCGCGGCAGCCGCTTTCGGTTTTCGCCGGCTGCCGAAGGGCTTGGAATCGGGCAAGGGGTTGGTTGGTTTCGGCATCGTCTCTGATGAAGAGGTAGGCCGTACTATGTTCGCAAATATGCCTCGGATGGAGTCCGGCGAGATCAGTTTTTTGCATCTTTGCCCCCTTGATGGGGCTGACTCATCACCAGATGTGGTGGTAGTTGAGGACGAAGTTGAGAAGTTGATGTGGATCGTCTTGTCCTATCTCCACGCAACAGGAGGACGGCGGGTGCCGGCAAATACGGCGGTGCTTCAGGCTACATGTGTGGACTCCACCATCATTCCTTACCGGGAAAATCGACTGAACTTTGGATTCGGCTGTTACGGCTGCAGGGATGCCACCGATATCGGTGCGAATGAGACGGTTTTGGGCTTTCCGGGGCGCGTGCTGCCGCAGATCGTGGAGCACTTAAACTTTCTGGGAAACAAGGCCATTCCCACATCCCGCTCGAAGAAGGCCCTGAGAACTCTTCAACGAAACACCACTGCGTGAAGTTACAGGTGATAAAAGGCTATCATGGGAGTGCTTTGATAAAACGGAATGTTGCATTAGGGGCTGGAGAATCGATCCGGATCTTCTTGAGAATCAAAATGGACTTTAAGAACGCTATTTATGTGAGACAAGATAATGACATTTCCCCAGCTTATGCGTAAATACCTGCCCCTTTGGGTCGCTCTTTCCATTTCTTTGGCGACCCTCATCGGCTACCGATACCAGGAGGTCAAAGTCCTAAAGCCTGCCATCCCGTTTCTGCTCTTTGTGATGCTCTATCCTATGATGATCAACCTGAGGGTGGAGGATATCGGCAAGGCCCTGAAAGACTGGAAACTGTTCTCCGTGGCGATTTTGATGAATTTTTTGCTCACGCCCCTCCTTGGCGGCCTCTGGACCCATGCGCTTTTTGGCCATGCCGATCCCTATTTGGCCACAGGATTTATCCTGAAGGTGACTGTCCCATGCAGCGGTATGGTGTCCGCATGGACAGGCTATGCAAAAGGAAAGGTGGAATCAGCCCTGATGGTGGTCGCATTGAGTATGGCGCTGGCCATTTTTCTGGTTCCCTTCTGGATGTGGGCCCTGGCCGGGGTTTATGTAAACATAGACCCGCTGATGATCTTTAAGAAGATGCTTCTTATCGTGGTGTTACCTCTCGCAGCGGGTCTTGCAACGAGGAGACTACTGGTACGAAAATACGGTCCCAAAAAGTACAAGCAGCGAATCGCCCCTTACTTCCCTGCAATCTCCACTTGTGGAATGCTTTTCATGGTCTTTATAATTATCTCGACCCAGGTCAACCTCATTTTAGATCATATTAACTCGATATTTTTTGTGCTTCTGGGGATCGCCACTCTTTATCCTTTTCTTTTCGCCCTGGCGATTCTTTTTGGAAAGCTGATGCACATGGATTACGGGAACTGCATGGCCCTGGGCTACAGCGTAACGGCAAAGAACCACGCCATCACCATCGGGGTGGCCACAACGGCCTTCGGCGGAACCTTAGCCGTGCTTCCCGCGGCCGTGGCCCCTATCATCCAGATACCTACCATGCTCTTGTATCTGAGCCTATCCGAAAGGATAAGAAGCTTTCTTCCATCCGGGGAGACTCAATTCCATGAATTATCCTGATATCGATCCGGTATTGGTCCATATAGGGCCGCTTCAAGTGCGATGGTACGGCCTCATGTATGTGATCGCCTTCCTGGCCGCCTATTTCGTGATCAAACACCAGGAAAAAAGAAGGCCCATGGGCCTTTCCCCCCGCCTGATCCAGGATCTCATCATTTACCTTCTTGTCGGGCTTGTGATAGGGGCCAGGGCTGGATACATCCTCTTTTACCAGTACATGAATTTGCAGGATTACACTCACCATCCCCTCGAAATCATCGCGGTCTGGCATGGCGGCATGTCTTTTCACGGGGGATTGATCGGCGTCGTAGCAGCCGGCTGGTGGTTTTCCAGAAGGAAAAGGACCCCATTCTGGGCCCTGGCCGACAGGGTTATCGTCGCTGCTCCCATCGGTCTGGGCCTTGGGAGGATAGGAAACTTCATCAATGGGGAGCTATTCGGCCGGCCTTCTGATCTTCCATGGGCCATGGTCTTTCCCGGCGGAGGACCTTTGGCCAGACATCCCTCCCAGCTTTATGAGGGCCTCTTTGAAGGGCTGATATTATTTTTGATACTCCTTTGGCTGAACAGGAAAAAAGTGCCGGAAGGTTTTCTTCTGGGAACATTTCTTTTAGGATACGGTCTATTTCGCTTTTTCCTTGAGTTCTTCAGGGAACCGGACCCACAGCTCGGGTTTATCCTCGGCCCTTTTACCATGGGACAAGCGCTTTGCGTAATTATGATGGTTATCGGAATTTTACTACTCTGGTACCGTTCGAGGCATGGTTCAACCAGAGCAAAGATGGGAAGCTTTCATGAGAAGGGTTTACAATAAAGAGAAGGGAAAACAAGAAATCCCCTTGAGGAAACTATCCCTCTTTTGTGACATTACCTCTGTCCTTAAAAGTCCCTGTTGCACCATTTTAGAGAGCATCAGCGATGGTGTTTTTACTATTGATCTAAACAAGAAGGTTACCTCCTTCAACCGATCAGCTGAAATAATTACAGGCTTCAGAAGCAAGGAAGCCATTGGACAATATTGTTTTGACATCTTTCGGGCCAACATTTGTGAAAAGAAATGCGCCATGGACGAAACCCTTGCCACCGGCCTGCCCCGAGTGAATCTTTCGGCCCTGATTATCAGCAAGTCGGGTGTTCAAAAGCCCATCAGCATCAGCACCGCCATCCTGAAAAACGAGGATGATGACATTGTCGGGGCCGTGGAGACCTTTCGGGATCTTTCCGATTTGGAAAAATTGAAAAGGCAATTGGCTGAGAGACACAGCCATCAGGACATCGTTGGAAGGCACCCCAGGATGAAAGAGATCCTCGCCTTCTTGCCGGATATTGCCGAAAGTGAGAGCGCCGTCCTCATTGAGGGCCCCACTGGATCAGGCAAGGAACTCATTGCAAGGGCCGTCCATCACCTGAGCCCCCGCAAAGACGAACCGTTCATTGCTGTCAATTGCGCGGCTCTGCCAGAGAGCCTGCTTGAATCCGAGCTGTTCGGTTACAGAAAAGGGGCCTTTACGGACGCCAGGAAAGACAAGCCCGGCCGATTTTTACTTGCCGACAAGGGCACCCTGTTTCTGGATGAGATCTCCAGCACCTCCCCATCGTTCCAGGCGGATCTTTTGAGGATACTTGAAAGCGGCGAGTTCACTCCTCTTGGTGATACAAGGACCATAGGCTCGGATTTCAGGCTTGTGACGGCCACAAACTTGGACCTCAAGAAACTGGTACGGCAGGAAAAATTCCGGGAGGATCTCTATTACCGCCTCAACGTGGTAAAGATCAGCCTTCCCCCACTGAGAGAAAGAAAAGAGGATATTCCCCTCCTGGTTGATCATTTCATCCGGAAATTCAACCTCGTCAAAGATCGATCCGTCCAGGGGGTCACGCCGGAGGTCCTTTCCTTTCTCCTGGAACACCCCTTTCGCGGCAACATCCGGGAACTTGAAAACATCATCGAATATTCCTTCATCACTTGCAAGGGCAGTGTGATCGGCATGGAGCATCTACCCAGGGACCTGGTGGAAGGACATGAGAATCAGGGCCCCTCCTTGTCGGCAAAAGAAGGCGAAGAGGCCGAAAAAATTCGTGCCATCTTGAAGCAGTATCCGCAAAACCGCTCCGAAGCGGCCGAAGCCCTGGCCATGAGCCGGACCACCCTCTGGCGCAAGATCAAAAAATACGGAATCATGGATGCGTAGATTGAAACGAGACGTGAAACCGTTTCATTTTTTGAAACATCCCCCCCTACCCCCCTATTCTTTCTTAGTTGGTCTCCGCTAACCCAACATCTTCACATTACAATCAAAATTGCCCTTTATTGGCAATCCTACCCCGTGGCACTCTATTTGCTTTTAGGGATCCGTGCCCAGTCTTAAAGCATTGAGTCCTGCTCTTTGAAAGGGCTGAGATGTTCAATGGTCGAAAGAACAGCGCGATGACGCCAAAAGCTGAGAAATTAAGATGAAAATTGCCATACCCCTTTTCAAGGATCGGGTTTCCCCTCATTTCGGAGCTTCATCGACTTTTCTCTTCGTGGAGGCGGAAGGGTCAACTATCCGCCGGGAGGCTAAACGGGATGTGCCGGGAGAAGGTCCGATGGAGACGGCAAGACGCCTGGCGGATCTGGGAGTGGAGAGGCTTATCTGCGGGGGCATTCAAAATCATCACAAGGACTGGCTCATCAGAAAAGGGGTTGCGGTGGTGGATAACCAGCTGGGTGTGGCCAGGGACGTTGTCCGTCAACTCTTGAAAGAATGAGGAAAGAGAACGTTTTTTGTAAAGTATTACGGGATCGCAGGCGGGGGTTACCTATGAAGGAATTCATCGAGATCATGAAGGCCCTGAGGAACCCGAATCGGGTCAAGATCGTGAAGATGCTTCAGCATGGAGAGCTGTGTGTGTGTGAAATCCAGGAAGCCCTGGGCGCTTCCCAGTCCACGGCCTCCAAGCACCTTCATATCATGGAGCAGGCCGGCCTTTTGAATTCCCGTAAGGAGGGGATATGGGTCTACTATCGATTGGACGACGGCAGCAGCGGTCCCTATGCGGCCACGATACTGGGAAACCTCAAACACTGGCTGGAGGAAACCCCGGAGATCACTGAAGTGGTGAAAAGGCTTTCTGATATTCGAAAGGCAAATCTATGCAGGACATGATAATTCGGGCGACTTACTTGTGCATCTGAAAAAAATGGGAGGCTTTAAAAATGGAAATACATGCTGCACAAATTATTGCATTGCTGATCACGGGTCTGGGCGTTGGATTCGCCTCAGGGCTGTTGGGCGTTGGGGGATGTTTCATCATGGTCCCGGTTCAATTCTGGGCCTTGAAATCAATCGGCGTGGATCCCACCATCGCCATCCGGATCGCCTTCGGGACCAACCTCCTGGTGGTCCTCCCTACGGCCTTCAGCGGCGCCGTAACGCATCACAGAAGGGGAGCCGTCCTGTGGAAGGCAGGGGTGACCTTCGGCATAGCCGGAGCCATCGGGGCCTTTTTCGGCGCTTTTATCGCCTCGCACCTGCCAGGGAAGGTCCTGACGGTCGCATTCGGCATCGCCGTCATCCTCGGCGCCCTCCGGATGCTTACGGCCAAGCCGCCGCAAATCACCGATGAACCTTCCGATAGTATAGCCGCTTTTATCCTATGGGGGATCCCGCTGGGCATCGTCTCGGGAATCATCGGCATCGGCGGAGGCGTGCTCATGATCCCCATCATGGTCTTTTTCTTGAAGTTCAAGATGCACCAGGCCGTAGGCACCTCTACCGCCTTGATGATTTTCACGGCGATCGGCGGATCGATATCCTTTTTGGTCAACGGCTTGGGCGTTCAGGGGTTGCCTCCTTACTCCACAGGGTATCTAAACTGGCTTCAGTGGATTCTGCTTGCCGGATGCAGCATACCTATGGCCATCCTCGGGGCTAGAGTCGCACATTTGTTACCCTCCAAGCAGCTCAAATACATCTTTATCGCGGTGATGTTCTACATGGGCTTTAAGATGATCGGTGTTTTTTCATGGCTGAATTTGCCGATCTAAAACTATCTCAGCCGTATTCTAAAGTAGCCAATATGTCGAAGACGCTCGAACTGAAAGCTAACACCTCGAGATTAAGCCCTTTCAGGTCATATATAGCAGGGCAAAGTCTTTGCTTTTGAGCTCGTTCAAAATAATCGCAAGGGCGAATCAGCCTTGAGTTCTGTCACAGCTACGTTGACATCTAACGTTAGTGTATATTATTCTTGTATAATCTAATTGAAACTTCCCAGGGCCTGCCGGAGATGCGGGTAAGCCTTGAGACGGCCCAACCGGCCGGGCTCGAGGGGGTTGCGGATGTCCGGAAAAAGACCGGGAATGGGGGCGGCATGGAATTCTCAAGGGATTTGGAAAGGCAATTGTTTCTGCCCCGGGAAGCGATGGAAGACCTGGTGCAGGCACTGCTCCTGCAGGGCTACACCGTGCTCGGCCCGGTGGTCAGGAACGGAGTGGTGGCCATGGGACCGATCAGGTCGGCGGGAGAGCTGCCGAGAGGGCTTAAGGACGTCCAGCAGCCCGGTCACTACCGGTTGGTGGAGAGTGAAGAGGATCTCTACTTCGGGTGTGGGGTGGGACAGGACAGCCCGAAGCGGGTCTTCTTCCCGGCCGAACAGCGGCTCTTCACCTACCGGGTGGAAGCGGAGCACTTTGTCCTAGAGGCCGGTGGATCCGCACCACCCCGGACCGCTCTGATCGGAGCGAGACCGTGCGATCTGGCGGCCGTTCATATCCAGGACCGTGTCTTCGGCCGGTTCTCGGAGAGGCCGGAAGATCGAGGCGAGACGGATGGCTATTATGTCCAGGCACGGGAAAAATCGCTGCTGGTGGTGGTAAACTGCACTCAGCCCGGTGGAACATGCTTTTGCGCATCCATGGGCACGGGGCCTCGGGCTCGCGGGGGGTTCGACCTCGCCCTGACCGAGCTCCGCAACGGGTTCGTGGTGGAGTGCGGCTCGGAAAAGGGCCGGGAGCTCTTGGCCGGACTGCCTGTGCGCGACGCCAGCCCGGCCGAGCAGGAGCTCATGGAGCTCAAGCTGGTTAGGGCCGGGGAGCGGATGGGCCGTGAGCTCGAAACAGACGGTTTGGTGGGGTTGTTGGACAGGACCATCGAGCATCCCCGCTGGGAGCAGCTGGCCCGCCGCGACCTTTCCTGTGGCAACTGCACGATGGTCTGTCCCACCTGCTTCTGCAGCACCATGTTCGAATCCGACGATCTCGCAACAGGCACCGTGACACGCAGCCTGCGCTGGGAATCCTGCTTCACCCACCAGTTCAGCTATCTCACGGGCGGGGCCAGCCGGAATACGATTCGAGGGCGCTTCCGCCACTGGCTCCGGCACAAGCTGGGGACCTGGTGGGAGCAGTTCGGCACGACGGGCTGCGTGGGGTGCGGTCGCTGTATCACGTGGTGCCCGGCCGGCATCGACCTGACCGAAGAAGTGGCCGCCCTCAGGGCGGGCGAAGCGGACAGGGAGGCGGCTTCCATGAGGACCCCAAGCGGTGGTGAGGTGAAGTCATGACGAACCGCGCAACCGACCTTGCCGGTGGACCGACATTAGGGCCGGAAAACTGGCGCCCGGTCCCGGCCCGGATCCTGGAGATCAAGACGGAGAACTTCAACACCTACACGATCCGGCTCGAGATAGTGAATGAGGAGGTCCGCAAGGCCTACAGCTGGCTTCCAGGTCAGTTCAACATGCTTCATGTCCCGGCCGTTGGAGAAGCGCCCGTCTCCATCAGCTCTGACTCTGCCGAGCCCGAGGTCATTGAGCATACGATCCGCAAGGTGGGATCCGTGACCCACGCCATCGACCGAGTCGGTGAAGGGGGAATCATCGGACTGCGGGGCCCCTTCGGCACACACTGGCCCCTCCACGCTTTGGAGGGAATGGATGTCGTGCTGGTATCCGGCGGCATCGGCCTGGCTCCGCTCCGGCCCGTGATCTACTGGTTGCTGCGCCATCGGGAGGTCTGCAACCGGGTCGTGCTCCTCTACGGCTGCCGCAGCCCGGAGGACCGCGTATACCCCAGGGAGCTGGAGGCCTGGGAGCGGGAGGGCCGGATCGACGTGCTCGTGACCGTGGACAACGCAACAGCGGATTGGACCGGTCCAGTCGGCGTGGTCACCGGTCTTCTGCCCCGAGTCCGAGTCAATGCGGAGCGGACCGTGGTGCTGGTCTGCGGCCCGAAAATTCTCAACCGGGTGGCGGCCTGGCAGTTCCTGCAACTTCATGTGCCCCAGGACCAGGTTTATGTGTCCCTGGAGCGCAACATGAACTGCGGCTTTGGCCGGTGCGGGCACTGCCAGTACGGGGCCAAGTTCGTCTGCCGCGACGGCCCCGTGTTCTGCTTCTCGGACATCGCCAACATCTTCGCCAAGGAGGAGATCTGATGCCACCAGGTGCCGCTCCCCGGGTTTACGACCGGAAGCCGAAGCTGGCCGTTTACAAGTTCTCGAGCTGCGACGGATGTCAGCTCTCCATCCTGAACCTGGAAGAGAGCCTCCTTGATCTCATCGAGCATGTGGAAGTCGCGTTCTTTTTGGAAGCACGCAGCCGGATCCTTGACCCGCCCTATGATATCGGCCTGGTCGAGGGCAGCATAACTACGGAACAGGAAGAGGAGCGCATCCGGCGTATCCGAAGGGACTGCAGGTTTCTGGCCACCATTGGGGCCTGCGCCACCTCCGGCGGCATCCAAGCCCTGCGGAACTGGGCCGACCCGGAGGAGTACAAGACAGCGGTGTATCCCAAGCCCGAGCTTCTCAAAACGCTTGAGACATCCACGGCCATCGCCTCCCACGTCTTCGTGGACTACGAGCTTCGCGGATGCCCGGTCAACCAAGAGCAGATACTGGAGCTCTTAAAGGCCCTGCTTGTCGGACGGCGGCCGGATATCCCCACCCACAGCCTCTGTATCGAGTGCAAGCGCAAGGGATATCAGTGCGTCCTGGTATCCAGGGGTCTGCCGTGCTTGGGACCGGTCACCCAGGCCGGCTGCGGGGCGCTCTGCCCATCCTGCGGCCGGGCCTGCTACGGCTGCTTCGGTCCAATGGAGCAACCCAACATGGAGTCCCTCGGCGAGCGGTTCCAGCAGCTGGGCTTCAAACCGAGGGAGATCAAACACATGTTGAGAAACTTCAACGGCTACCTAGAACCCTTCAAACAGGCTGGCGATCATTATGAGCGACTCGAAGCAAGATCGGAATCTTGAGACACGAGAAATCCGTGTGGGCGCACTCGCACGCGTAGAGGGCGAAGGCGCGCTCCACCTCTCGATCCGTGAAGGACGGGTCGACCAGGTCAGGCTGGAGATCTATGAGCCGCCTCGGTTCTTCGAGGGATTCCTGAGAGGCCGGGACTTCAGGGAAGTCCCGGATATCACCGCGCGCATCTGCGGGATCTGTCCCGTCGCCTACCAGGCCTCCTCATGCTATGCCCTGGAGAAGGCCTTGGGAGTCTTCGAGCGGATTGATCAGCCCATTCAGAAGCTCCGTGACCTCCTCTATTGCGGCGAGTGGATCGAAAGCCATGTCCTGCATATGTTCTTTCTCCACCTGCCGGACTTCATGGGCTACGAGAGCGCGATCAGCATGGCGGCCGATTACCGCGGGACTGTGCGGCGCGCCATGGGAGTCAAGAGGGTGGGCAACGCGATAGTGGCCCTCCTCGGAGGCCGGTCGGTCCACCCCGTAGGCATGTGCGTGGGCGGGTTCCATGCGAGCCCGGACACGGAATCCGCCTCCCGGCTGCTAGGGGACGTTCGAGAGGCCCTGACCGACATGACCGAGCTCACTCAGTTCCTGGCCTCGGAGGTGGAATACCCGGTGCTGGAGCGAGACTATGAGTTCGTATCGCTTTCCGCAGACACTGAGTATCCCATCAACCTCGGCCGGGTGCGGTCCAACAAGGGGCTCGACGTGGAGAGCGAGCGGTTCGGCGACGTGCACATTGAGCAACAGGTGGAGCACAGCACGGCCCTTCATGCGGTGCTCGAAGGCCGCGGTTCTTATATGGTTGGTCCGCTGGCCCGCCTCAACCTCAACCATGAAAAGCTTCATCCGGAAGCGGCGGCACTCCTCCCGGAGGTTTGCCGGGCCGTGGGAAGCGAGCTTCCATGGAGGAACAGCTATTTGAGCCTGCCGGCTCGGGCCTTGGAAACCGTGCATGCCCTGGCACTGGCAAGAGATCTCCTGGAAGACTACACACCCCCCGCGCGGAGCCGCATACCCGTAAAGTCGCGCGCCGGCCGAGGAGCGCATGCGACCGAAGCCCCTCGGGGCTTGCTCTGGCATGCTTACGAGGTCCAGGAGGACGGAGAAATCGCCTATGCTCGAATAGTACCACCAACGGCCCAGAACCAGCTGGCGATCGAAGAGGACCTGGCCGCGCTGGGTGAACGTCTAATGGATCTCCCCGACGAAGAGGCGGCTCTGAGGTGCGAGCACCTGATTCGCAATTACGATCCATGCATCAGTTGTTCCACCCATTTCCTCAAGTTCCGGAGGACTTGGCGGGACCCGGGCAATGCCGCCCGCCAAGAGGAGGGATGCCGGTAATGAGGCGCGAGGCAAGCTCCCCGTTTCTAGTGGCTGTCTGCGGCAATCCCTTGGGAGGCGAGGACGGCTTCGGGCCTATGGTCGCCCGCAGGCTTAGGGGCCTCAACCTTTCCGGGGTGGACTGGGTGGAGGAAACGCCCGGGACACTGGCCCTGCTGGATCTCCTGCCCGGGCGAGAGAAGCTGTGGATCGTTGACGGTGTGTGGTGGCCCGGGACCGACCCAGGGAGGACGGTGGACCTGGACTGGTCAAGCGAGGCCCGACCGCGACTGGAGAGCGAGGCTGTAATGAGCACCCACGGGCTCTCGGTGCCCTTCGAGCTGGAGATGGCGGAAGCCCTAAATCTACTCCCGCCCGTAGTAAGAGTGGTGGGCGTAACGATCAAATCGGCGGCGCCCGCCAAGCCCCCCTCCAGGCGCATCCACAACGCAGCGGGCCATACGGTTCGGAAGATCCAGGCGGAGGCCACGCGCCTGCAGGTGCAAATCGATCACCGATCGTAGCGGTTCCGGCCGTTCACCGGTCCCCGGCCGAGCGGCTCGAATACATCCTTGTCTCCGTGCTGGTGGAGGCTTCAGGTCTTGGCCCCGGAAGCGATCAGATATATGCACGGCATCAGAAACAGGGCGACCACAATCTCCATTCCCAGTCCACCGATGGCGGCGACCGCCATGGGTTGGAGCATGTCGCCGCCTTCCCCTAAGTTCAGCGCCAGGGGTAGAAATCCCATCATGGTGGTTACCGTGGTCATGAGGCGCGGGCGAACGCGGATCTTGCCGGCCTCCACCACTGCATCCAAGGGGCGCAAGCCCTCGCGCTCCTGAAGCTCGCCCGCAAACGTCAACAACAAGACGCCGTCGTTGACGGTGACTGCCACCACGACAAGAACGCCGATGATGACCGTCGCCCCGAGGTGTACGCCCGTCAGATAGAGAAGGTAAATCACCCCTGCCAGGCATACGGGTACGCTTCCCAGAATAAGAGCGGGCAGCTTCAGGCTGTTGAACTGGACCGCCAGGATGATGAAGGAGAAGAACAGGGCGAAGGCCAAAACACCCAGCACCGTCCTTTTCATGTCGGACATCATCTCCGCGCGGCCGCCCAAGGCGAACTCGTAGCCCGCCGGGCGATCCGTATCAGCGAGCAAACCGCGAAGCTTCTTGACCGCCCCCGCCAGATCGCCGCTCATTATGTCCGCCTCGACGGTGACCTGCTTGGCCTGGTTTTCGCGCACGATCTCCACCGGCCCCACCGCAGGGCGCACAGCGGCTATATCGCCTATGCGGAGGGTCTTGCCATGCCCGGATTTCAAAGGCAGATTCGCCACATCCCCTCGACTGTCGATCTTTACCTCCGGCACCACAACCCGGATGCCGAAGTACTCCCCGCCCTCTCGATAGCGCGTCGGCACGGCTCCCGTGATGAGGGCCTGCAATGTCTCGGCCGTCTCGGCCACCGACACTCCCAGTTCGGCGGCCTTGGTCCGGTCGATTTCGACTCGGTATTCGGGCCGGGAAAGGTCCATGGAGACGTATACGTTGGTCAGCCCCTCCGATTCCCGCATGAGGCGGGCGGCGCGATTCGCCAGCTCGGAGAGCACCTCGGTTTCCTGACCGCGGACCTCCAGCACGACATCCGAGGCCTGCATCCCCTTAATGCCCTTTATGGGCATCCGTTTCGCCATGGCCTTGACGCCGGGCAGGGGTATGCTCCCGACTTGTTTGCGCAGGCTTTGTACATACTCGCCTGTAGAGACCTTTCGGTTCGCCTTGGGCACGAGCTGGATGTTGAGCTCTCCCTCGTTGGCTATCTCATAGGTGTATAGCCCGCGGACCCGCCCTCCGGCCAGGGTGAAGATGCTCTCCACGAGGGGATCGTCTTTGACCTGTCCCTCGATTTTCCTCAGGGCCCGATCGGTTTCTTCCACCGAAGCGCCGACCGGCAGCTTGACCTTGATCATCAGGCGCCCGTCATCCATCAGGGGCAGGAATTCACTCCCTACGCCCCCCAGCAGAAGGGCACCGCCCGCAAGAAGACCCAAAGAGACGAGGAGGGCTGACCACCGGGCGCCTAGAACCTTTATCAGCATCCATCCATAGGCATCCGTGAGGCGCTCGAAACGCGTCTTGCCGTGCGCTTTCCGGCGGGTTCCAAGCGTGACGGCCGCCAGCATCGGGGTGACGGTCACGGCCACGGTCAGGCTGATCACCACGATGCCGGCGACGACCAGGATCAGCTCCCGGAACAGGAGGCTGGTGAGGCCGGGTACGATTAGGAACGGCACGAAAAGGGCCAGGAAAGATAGCGTGGCCGCCACGATGGCCGGCCCGACCTCATCGGCGGCCTGCACGGCTTGCTCGGAAACGTCTCCGCCGGGATCCAGGAAGCGGTGACGGCTAATGTTTTCCAGTACGACGATGGAATTGTCCAGAATCACGCCGATGGCTACCACCAGCCCGCCCAGGGAAAAGATGTTGAGCGAGAAGCCGGCCGTTTTCATCAGACCGAAGTTCAAGACCATGGTTAGCGGGAGGGCCACGGCCATTACGATCACCTGGCGTATACTGCCGAGGAACAGGTAGACGACGATTATGAGAAGAACCGCCGCCCCTACGGCGGCGTTCCGAACCCCGTTAACCGCCTGGCGGACGTAGGTCGCCTGGTTCTCCACGTAACTGATCTCCAGCCCCTCCGGGAAGGCCGGCTTGAGTTCGGATAGCCTGGCCTCAACAGCCTCGGCCACCTCCACTGTGTTGGCCTCCGCCTCCTTCAAGACCGATATCTTTACGCAGCTCTCGCCGTTGAACCGGGTGATTAAGCGCACGTCCTTGTGTGCGTCCCTTATCTCTGCGATATCGCCCAGATGAATCTTGTCCTGCCCCTTGCGAGCAAGCAGGACCGAGCGTATGTCTTTGAACGACCTGAACTCTCCGGTAGTGCGCGCAATGATCTCGCGCCGGCCGACGGTGACCCGCCCCCCGGTTTTCTCAAGGTTCTCCTCACGGAGCCTGTTCAGAACGGTATTCATACCCAGGTTATATTTTTCCATTGCAGCGGCGTCCAACCGGACGTGGATCTCCCGCTCCAGCCCGCCTATGATCTCGGTGCCGGCCACGCCCTTGACGGCCAGAATCCGGTCCTGGAGCCAGTTGTCGGCCCACTCGCGCAATCGGACCGGCCCCGAGCGTTCCGAAGCGACGGCCACCTGCATGACCGGCAACTGCGAGGGGTCCGCCCTGAAAACGAACGGAGGCTCGATATCCTCGGGAAGGTCCTGCTCGGCGCGGGTCATAGCCGCGAGCACGTCCTGGAAGGCCACTCCCACATCGGCGCCGTAGTCGAAATGGACGTTGAGCGAGTAAACCCCGGTCATTGACGTCGACTCCAGGTAGTCGAGGTTTTCAACGGTGGCCATCAGCCGTTCGACGGGATCAGCGACATCCTTGTCCACCTCGTCCGGGGTTGCCCCGGGCCACCGGATATGGACCTTGACGAGCGGATAGGTGACATCAGGCAGGAAGTCCACCGGGAGGCGCCAGAGCCCATAAAGCCCCAGCACCACCAGGGCCACGACAACGGCGCCGGTCGCCAGGCGGCGGGAGACTGAATAGTCGGTTATCCTCATCGCCTGCCGCCTGTGCCTTGGCCCCCGTCTTCCGGTCCCTCTGATTCCTCGGGCTTCCGGCCGGCCCGTGCAAGCCGTACCGGCGCCCCTTGTTTCAGCCCTTCCTGCCCGGTTACGACCACCTCCTCACCCGGCCCAATGCCCGCCGTAACCTGAACGAGGCGGTCTTTCTCGATGCCGAGCTCCACCGTGCGCCGGACCGCCTTCCCGCCTTCGACCACGTATGCGATCCGGCGCCCCTCACCCGTCTCAAGTACGGCGGCGGCGGGGATGAGGGTCGCATTCCGCGAACTTCCCAGGGTCAATCTTACCCGCGCAAACTGGTTGGGCATGAGTCGATTCGATTCCTGCAGCTTCGCCTCCACGCTCCGCGTCCGCATATCCGGATCGAGAAGGGGGTATACCCGGCTGATTTCACCATTGAAGCGTTGTCCAGGAAGGGCGTCCAGCACGGCTTCCAGCGGAAGCCCCGGCCTGACTGATTCGGCATGGGACTCGGGCACGCTGAAGCGCACCACCAGCGAATCCGATGCATACATCTCCACCAGGGGGCTTCGGGGAACAGCCAGGTCGCCGCAGCGGACGTGCACTCGCGTAATCGTTCCGTCGAAAGGGGCTCTTATGACGCATTCGGCCAGGTGGGCTTCGGCCAAGGCCAGCTTGGCCGACGCTTCTCTTACCGCGGCCTCCTGGACTGCGATGTCGGTCGCGGTGGGGCCGGCCTCAAGCATGCGCAGCTTTTCCCGTGCGTTGGTCAGCTCCGCTTGGGCGACCTCCATCCTCTCCCGGGCCTGATCCAGGCTTTGCTGCGAGGTGGAGCCCCGCTTGATCAATTCCGCGTGGCGCTGGTATGCCTTGCGAGCCTCCTCCAGCGTCGCCCGCCACCTGTTCACGTTCGCCGCGGCCTGATCGATCTCCTCCGGACGGGGACCGGCCTTTAGGTCCGCCAGTTTCGCCTCGGCAACAGCCAGGGCTGCGCGCACGGTTTGGACTTCCGCCCGGTATACCTCGCGGTCGATCTCGACCAGCTTTTCTCCGGCAGTGACATCGTCTCCCTCCCGCCACGGGGAGTATGCAATCCGGCCTTCCTTGGTCGAAGCAATGACCGCGGAATCGATCGCCACCACTTCGCCGGTGAGCTCCAGGGTTTGCGCTATCTCTCCGAGCCGGGCGACCTCTACCTCCACCAGCGTGGCGCGGTCCCGTTTCCCCGGGTTGGTCGCTTCCGTTCGGGAAGCCCTTCCAAGGAGAAACCAGATCGCAATAGCGCCCACCACAGCGACAAGGGCGATGATGATAATAAACCGTGTGCTTTCTCCGGATTTCAATCCGCCGCCCGACCCTTTCTCAGATGCACTTCCTCTTTGTCCGTATTCAGCTCACCGACACCCGCCTCTTTATCCAGCACCCGCCCGAGACCTCTTCCGGAAACCACGGCACTATTACGACGGCATTGCTCGCAGATAGATTGTATGAGCTTCTTCGATTGTTCGGGTGAAAGTATATCCTTTTCCTTGAGCAAGTGATTGATTACCATGGCCTGTATCTGCGCTTGAGCAGCCAGAATCTCTTTCTGCTTTAATCTTATCGCGGCTTCGTCTACATCAGGCGCCGCCAAGAGCTCCATCAGCTGCTCCCGCAGGGAGCCTATCTCCCGGCGCTGTTTGCCCGCCTTTTCTCTCAGCTCTTGAATCAGGGGTTGTATCCTTTCCCATTGTTCTTCCGTGACTCCGATTTCACTGTGAAGCGAGGAATAAATCTTGTCAGGAGCGCTTGCAGTATCGAGCTCACGCCCGGGGAGGATCCGGTTCTGAGGCGAATGAGCCAGCCACACAGCCCCAAACGCCAGGTTCAACCCCAGGGACAAGGCGAAAATAGGTTTGCGCAAGCTCTCCCACATGGTTCTTTTCATCGTCCGTTTTCCAAGAGCGCAATAGTTGCGGCCTCGATGGAACCCCGAGGCTCGGCGCTCAAGACATCCAAGGCATACAACCTCTCCGCCATGTGTTCATTCTTTGTCACGGCCGGCGTTAGCCGCGAACCAGGGCTCCGGAGACTTGTCCATCCCATCCAGGCTCCCGTGGCCAGGCCTAGGAACAAAGCGGCCGCGGTAGCCCCCCCGACGATCCACGGCTGAGGCAGCAGTGCTCTCCATCCCCGGTCCCCGAGGTGGTTTTCCGACACTCCTCTCTTGCGTCGATGCGAGGCCTCGGCCAATATCCCGGAGGCCAGCCCGTCAGGAATAGGCGGGACGTCAAGATCATTTAAGAGCTGTCCCACCCGCTGCAGATCGTTCAGGAGCAGCCGGCACGAAGCACATTCGGCCAGGTGCCGCTCCACGGCACGCCGCCTCCGCTCCGGCAGTTCATCATCGATATAGGCGTTCAGGCGTTTCCGGTTTATGGCGCATGAGAGCATCCCGCTCACCCCTCTATCTCATCTAACGAGCGAGGGGGGAAAAACCCCCGGTCATTAGACGAAAAAATCTCCGCGGCGGCCGAGGATATCCCTCAAGCGCTCACGCCCCCGGGCCAAGAGTCTTTCCACGGCCTTTGCGGTCGTCTCCATGATTGCGGCTATTTCCTCGTAATTCAGGTCTTCATAGTAGCGGAATACTACGGCCAAGCGCTGGTCGGCGGGCAGACCATCGAGGGCTGAGCGTACCGCGGCGGCGGTTTCGCGCCGCTCCATGGCATCCGGTGCGCCGGGAAGGGGATCCGGGTTGTCTGGAGTCGTTTCTAGAAACAATGGCTGCTTCTTTTTCGCCCGGTCAAGGCAAAGACGGGAGATGATCCGATAGAAAAAGGTCCTGAATTTTGCAACGGGTCGATAACGCGGCGATGCATCCAGGAGCCGCAGGAAGGCCTCCTGTACTATATCCAAGGCGTCATCCTCATTCCCGGTAAAACGATAGGCGACACTCCAGGCCCAGGTCTGGTGGCGCTCCACGATCCGGGCGAAAGAGTCCGGGTCGCCCCTGCCGGCGGCTTGCAGCAGCGCTTCATCGCTCTCCGGGGGATCAGGCGATCCGGTGCTTACCGGCATTGGGGAGTTTTCCTTTCTCGACCCGGCCACCACACACCTCGAGTCCAAGAGCCCGAGCCGCGCTGAATCAGCGCTTAAGCCCGCGGACATCTTCTTCGGAACCATAAACCGCTATGTAGTCACTCAACCGGGCAGGGGCGAAGTACTGCCCGATCAAGCCCCTGCCCATCTCTGCTCCTCGAAATGCCCATCAATGTCGCCTGCCATCATACAGCTCAAAAAGCAACTCCTATCCTGTATCTATACGGCATTGCAGGGCTGAACTTTCCCCGGGGAGCCCTCATGGCCGATATAACCGATCGCTTTCCCGCAGGCGCATGATGGGCTTTGTTTGAAAACAAGCGACCTGCCGCAGGAGAGGCAAGGGTTGTGGTCCGGAGTCCCGCCCAATGGAGGGTTGACAGTGAGCCCTCGGGCTGATATATTCCCGTGTAGGAATTTAAAGGATGCCCCCTGCGATGAAAAGCTTTACCAGAGTAATGAAGGCCCTCTCCGACCCCAATCGGGTCAAGATCATCAAGCTGCTTCAGCATAGGGTCCTGTGCGTCTGCGAAATCAGGGAAGCCCTTGGAATCTCCCAGCCAAGCGCATCCAAGCACCTGCGAATCCTTGGAGAGGCCGGCCTGGTGGACTCCAGTAGAGATGGTCTATGGGTGAATTATTTTCCTTCGAACGGTGCAAGCTCTCCTTACGCCTCCACTATTATGGGAAACCTGCGCCATTGGCTGGAAGAGGACCCCGAGGTCGAAGAGTTAATCCGGATACTCCCTTCCATTCACAGGGACGCCGTCTGCAGGCGTTGATTCTCGAAAGTCGTATAAATAGCCATATAGTCATTTAGCTGTTTATATTCAATTTGAAGGGGTTTCGGACGGGTGAATGGGAAGGGAAGCAAGAAGGCCGGAGGACTCTCCGCCTCTATATGATGAATGATGAAACCGGTCATGAGCCTCGAGAATAATCGGAGTTAGGTTTCATATAGAGAACTACACAAAGGAGGGGGAAATGACTGAAGCCGTTGCAAAGAAGCTCTCTCTGCTCGACCGCTTCCTGACTTTATGGATCTTTCTGGCCATGGCAGGCGGAGTGTCCATCGGCTACCTCTATCCGGCCGTCACGGATGCCTTGGACTACGTCACCGTGGGCACCACCAATATCCCGATCGCCATAGGCTTGATCCTGATGATGTATCCGCCGCTTGCAAAGGTGCGCTACGAAAAGCTGGGCGAGGTGTTCCGAAATTACAAGATTCTCTCCTTGTCGCTGGTGCAGAACTGGGTGATCGGACCCATCCTCATGTTCCTGCTCGCCATCGCCTTCTTGTCCGGCCATCACGAATACATGGTCGGCTTGATCATGATCGGGCTGGCCCGCTGTATTGCGATGGTCCTGGTCTGGAACGAGCTTGCCAAAGGCGATGCCGAGTACTGCGCGGGGCTGGTGGCGTTCAACTCGGTTTTCCAGGTGCTCTTCTTCTCCGTGTACGCCTGGTTCTTCATAACAGTCTTGCCCGGGTGGTTCGGCCTCGAAGGCACGGCCGTGGAAGTAACCATCGGGCAGATTGCTGAAAGCGTGTTCATCTACCTGGGCATCCCGTTCATAGCGGGAATCATATCCCGGGTCATAGGCCTGAAGACCAAGGGCGAAGCGTGGTACATGGAAAAATTCATTCCGAAGATCAGCCCGATAACTTTGATAGCGCTCCTGTTCACGATCGTGGTCATGTTCTCCCTCAAGGGTGAATACATCGTCAGGCTCCCCCTCGATGTGGTACGCATAGCGGTGCCGTTGTGCATATACTTTGTGGTGATGTTTCTGATCACCTTCTTCATGTCCATGAAATTCAATGCCACCTACGAGCAGACTACGACCCTGTCGTTTACCGCGGCCTCCAACAATTTCGAGCTGGCCATAGCCGTGGCCGTGGCCGTGTTCGGGATCAACTCGGGAGAGGCCTTTGCCGCGGTGATCGGGCCCTTGGTGGAGGTGCCGGTGCTGATCAGTCTGGTCAACGTCGCCCTGTGGTTGAAAGGCAGGTACTTCCCCTATGCGGTTGAGACCCCTACCGGGGTCTGCCATGTGACCTGCAAACCCTGATGAGGGAGGCGACGTGAAGTGCGTGGGCAAGATCCCCACAAAGGACGAGATCGAGGCATGGATCACGAAGTAGTCAGAGGCAAAAACAAGTCGCTGAAAATTTGAGGGAGGCCTCAAGAAAGAAGATCGGCGGCTGACGTAAATGGAGGTTGAAAAATGGCTGAAGACTGTTGTGCTCCCAACGGGAACATAATGATCTTGACATGCTCGGGAGGCTCCAACGTGGGCCAGCTTTCCAATCAGGCCGCTGTGGAGCTGACCCGGGAAGGTTTCGGCAAGATGTTCTGCCTTGCAGGGGTGGGAGGTCATCTCGGTGGTTTCGTACAGTCCGCCAAGGACGTACCCGAGATGGTGGCTGTCGACGGGTGTGAAATCGGATGCGCCAAGGCGATCCTGGAGCATGCCGAAGTGCCCTTGAAGAATTATGTAGTCGTAACAGGGCTCGGTATTGAAAAAAACAAGGATTTCCAACTCGAGCGGGAAGGGATCGACAAAGTCAAAGAGGCGGTCAAGGACGCCTGCAGGATTTCCGGTTCATTTGCGCAGGCAATCGGGACCGGCGCGGGAGGCCCTTGCTGTTCGTAAGGAAATGAGAGGTTCCGGAGAAGTTTATGACGAAACGCGTTACTGTTGTTGCAGGTCTTGCCTGCCTTGCGATGGCCCTTATTTGGGCCCCCGGACTCGGGGCACAGGACAACGGCCCCAGAACGGTCGAGCAGGCCTACCCCGGGTTCGCCTCAGGGATCCTCAAGAAGGCGATCCTGGTCGACATGGAACCCGGGGTTCTGCTCACATCCCAAGGTGTGGAAATCAAGGAATCACGGATCAGAGAGATCGTGGAAGCGGCCGACCCGGCCGTGAAGGAAGAGCTGGAGAAGAACCGCTTTTTCCTTCTGGAGCAGGAGGCCGTGAGGGCGTTCCTCGGCCGGGAGGCAGCCTCTTCCGGGGCGGCCCGGGAGGGGCTTTCAGACAAAGAAGCGATCCAGGCTTATCTGGATGAGAGATTTCAAGACATTCGGGTCTCGGATGAGGAAGCAGAGGCATTCTATGAGGCCAACAAGGAAATGGTTCAAGGGCTGCCATTCGAGCAGGTGAAGGCCCCCATCAAAGAGGTCCTGGTTCAACAGAAGCGGGAGAAGGCCTTCGCTTCACTCATACAGGGCCTGGGCCGGGACAAGGACATCAGGATCAACCGCGAATGGGTCGAACACCACCATGCCCTGGCCGTTGACAACCCGGTGGACAAAGCCAGAATGTCGGGGAAGCCCACCATGGTGGAGTTCGGGGCCGAGGGTTGCGTGCCCTGCGATATGATGCAGCCCATCCTGGAAAAGCTCAGGAAGAAGTACCCAGACAAGCTCAACGTGGTGTTCGTGCACGTGGGCGAGAATCGGGTCCTAGGGGCCCGTTACGGGATCCAGTCGATCCCGGTGCAGGTCTTTTACGACGAAAACGGCAGGGAAGCGTTTCGGCATGTAGGATTCTACCCGGAATCCGAGGTGCTGAAGCAGCTCCGGAAACTGGGGGTCGAATAGATGAAGGGCAAGAAGATCCCCACCATGGTGCTGGGGGCCCTCGCACTGGCGGCTCTTCTCGGGGTGTTCTGGTCCCAGCTCTCCGATGCCCCGTCCGAAGCCACCTTGCCTGAGGGACATACCCCTGAGGAGATTCCGGTAAAGGGCGTGCCGACCATGGTGGACCTGGGGGCCGACGAGTGCCTCCCTTGCAAGATGATGAAACCGGTAATGGAAAAGGTGGAGAAGAAGTACAGGGGCAAGGCCGCCGTCGTCTTCATCGACGTATGGAAGAACAAGGCCCCGGCCAAGCGCTTCGGGGTTCGGGCCATTCCCACCCAGATCTTTTTCGACGAGAAGGGCGAGGAGGTCTACCGGCACCAGGGTTTCATGAGCGAGGAGGACATCGACAAGGTGTTTCAAAAGATGGGTGTGAGCTCTTGAAAAGGAGGATCTGAGTGCTCGAGAACATTTTTCTGACCGTCCACACGTGGATTGCCGGGGGCGCGGCAATCGCCGCACTGGGATGCTTCTTGTGGGGGATGATCAGCGTGGTTCTAAGCCCCTGCCATTTGGCGTCCATCCCCCTTATCGTCGCATACGTGGGCGGGCAGGAGACGCTCGTCAAGCCCAGGGAGGCTGGACTCTATTCCGCGGCCTTCACCACCGGGCTTTTCATTACCATCGCCCTGATCGGCATCGCCTGCGCCCTGCTCGGCCGCATGCTCGGCGATGTGGGTGTCTACTGGCAGATCCTGATCGGCCTCGTGCTCGTATGGGTTGCCCTAGGGATGCTCGGCGTCGAGAAATGCTCCATGTCGGGGAGCCTCCTCTATCGCCTCAACCTCAGGGGAGCTTTCGGTGCATTCGGGCTGGGTCTGGCCTACGGGGTCCTTTCGGGATCCTGCACCTTCGGTTTCATCGCCCCGATCCTGGCCCTGATAACGGTCCAAGAGAAAGTCGCCACCGGGGTCCTCTTCATTTTCCTGTTCGCCCTGGGGCACTGCCTGCCCATAGCGGCGGCCGGGAGCTCGACCGCTGCGGTGAAAAGGGTAATGGAAAACAGCGCATGGCAGGGAGCGGGCAACTGGTTTCGAAAAGGGGCTGGCGTGGTCATCATCCTGCTGGGCGTCTATTTCATAATCAACCCGTTCGTTTCCGCGGCATAGGCCCCTTGGAGATCTGAAAATGCTACTCAAAGGATACACAAAGGAGATCTTCAGGCCGAAGTGCAATCCCGGTTTTCAATCGGTCCATTGCATTGCGCACCTGGACCAGGACATTACCGAGGTGCTTCCATACCTGAACGCTGAGCTGGGCGGCTTCGAGTACCTCAAGGACCCGCCGGCGGTGACCTTCAGGGTGCACGGAAAGATCATCGGGGTTCACCCGCGAAAAATCGCGATCAACGCTCTCAGGGACGAGGAAGAGGCGGACGGGATCCTGGAGTGGCTCAAGCGGGAGATCAACGAGACATGGGAGAAGCGGGCGGAGATCGAACCCAGGTATGACGGGACCCCTAAACCCAAGGTCTTCGAAATACTCAAACTCCTCCCGAAGACCAACTGCCGGGAGTGTGGGCAACCCACATGCATGGTATTCGCGGTCATGGCGGCGCAGGGGGTCAAAGGCCCGGAGGACTGCCCCGGGCTTTCCGGAGAAGACAGGGCCAAGCTCCGGGAGTACCTGAGGCCGTTTGCATTGGAGGATGAGGCGTAAGAAAACGCGCGATGCCTGTCGGGCGAGAAGGAGCATTGCGACAAGGCATTACGCACCCGTGGTCAATTATATCAAGGAGAGAAGCTCGACATGACAAAACGGCTCTTGACCGGTTGCCTGGTGTTCGTCCTGTTGGCGGCCCTTCCCGGGGTCATGCGTGCTCAGGCAGGAGAAAGTGGACCACCGAAGCTGGTCCTCAATGAAACCGTGTTCGACTTTGGAAAAGTCAAGGAGGGGGACCGTATATCTCACGAGTTTACCGTCAAAAACTCGGGAGACGGGCCTCTGGAAATCAAGAAGGTCTCGCCCGGGTGAGGCTGCGCCGTGGCCTCCTATGACAGGACCATCCCCCCCGGCGGGGAGGGAAAGATCACTGTGATCATCGATACCAAGGGATACCAGGGAAGCATCCTGAAGACGGCCGCGGTCCACACCAACGATCCCCGTATGTCCCGATTCACCCTGAACTTAAAGGCGTTCGTCCAGGTTCCCGTGTCAGTCTCTCCAAGGTATGCACTCCTTAAAGGGGGTGCGGACCGGGTGATCTCGACTACCGTTGAGATCGCGGCCGGGCTTGAAAAGCCCCTTTTCATCGAGGCGGAGAGGTCTAAGCTGGAGGGGAGGATCGCCTATGAGATCGAGGAGATGGAAGAGGGGCGCGCTTATGTGATCCGATTTACCAGCATCCCGGGGGATCCCGGGCGGTTTTCCGGGTATCTCAACCTGAAGACCAACTATGAAGAAAGACCTACGGTCAATATCCCGATCAGGGCGTATTTCACGCAAGGGAAAAGCAATTAGCAACCGTGTAGTGCATGGCGAGGCGATAACACATGAGAGCCGATCGAATCCGTGGAAAGGCCCGGCGGGCCGCCTGGCAAACAGGGGTGATCCTTGTCCTGGCCGTGGCGGCCGCTCTTTGCGTGAATCACTTCCGAACCGCCCCCCTTTCCCTGGTGGCCGATTGGTCTCCGGAAGAGAGGCTGAAAGCGGAATCGGGCGAGAGCCTTATCGTTTCCCTTGAAGAGGCAAGGGACCTTTGCATGGAGAGGAACGCCGTCTTCCTGGATGCGAGATCCCCGGAAGATTATGCCCGAGGCCATATCCGTTGCGCTCAAAACGTCCCTTGGCAGTCCTTCGAGGCCTACATCGATCGCATATGGGGCGGGATTCCGGAGGACGCTTGGGTCGTTACCTACTGCGACGGCGAGCATTGTTCCTTGAGCGAGGACTTGGCCATGGAGCTGATCGCCATGGGCTACAGAAACGTGAGGGTGCTGGTCAACGGCTGGACGAGGTGGCGTGAGGCGGACCTGCCCGTAGAGGGAGGGCAAGCTGCGTGAAATATTCTTGGTGAGGTGCGGCGAATGAAAGAGACTCAAACAGGTTTTTGGAGATCCTGGAAGCAGGAGGGGTTTCTTGTGCTTGCGGCCCGACTGATTCTCGGGGTGGTATTCATATATGCGAGCATCGACAAGATAGCTCACCCGGCGGCCTTTGCAGAAGCGGTTTACAATTATCAGATCCTTCCCGACCTCCTCATAAATCCGACAGCGCTTGTTCTTCCGTGGCTGGAGCTCGTCCTGGGCCTTTTCTTGATAACGGGTCTGTTCCGGGAAGGAAGCGCGTTCATTGTCACGGCGCTCATGGCCGTCTTCTTGAGTGCCATGATATTCAACCTGGCTCGGGGCTTGGATATCCATTGCGGCTGCTTCAGCACGAGCACCGAGGGGACCGGCGGCGCCCCCATGGGCTGGTACGTCTTCAGGGACGGCCTCTTCCTGATTCCGGCTCTCTACCTATTCTATCGCACTTTCAAGGGGAATAGGCACCCAGTCGAACAATAAGGGCGCTTCAAACCGCCCCTGACCCGGCCAACCGCTTCTGTTATTTCAATAGATTACAGCGTTACCCGCGGCGCTCAAGCGGCTTTTCGCAAGACCGTGAATTCTTGAAGGAAAGAATCGAGGCCGATAGCCGGTTCCCTGTTCTCCATCGCCGGCCCGGATCGGCTCGACCTGAACGTCCATGAAGGCAATTGGCAGGCTGGGTCCATCGACCGCCCTGAACGGCTACGGCATGATAGCCATTGAAACGAACACCACTTTGTGGTATCAAAATAAGATCCGTGGATCGCCGACGCCACACTCCATCAGACAAAGAGACCCCCTAAGGGTGAGAGATTTGAGATCATGGCCTGCCTCCTCCCCAGAGTTCAAGGTTTTCACCTGGCTTCTTGCCTGTTCTTAGTGTTTCTCCTGGGCGGCTGCGACAGCGAGCCTCAGTATCAATACGTTGATTTCAAGGATTACGTCGAGCCGGAGCGCCCGGGCGATCCGTCATCCGGAACAGCGCCTTTGAGAGTGGCGGTTTCCGCCATGATTTCACCAAGGGAGACAATTGAATATTATCAAGCGTTACTGGACTACCTCTCCGCAAGGATCGATCAACCGATCGAGATGGTGCAGCGTAAAACTTATTACGAAATCAACGAATTATTCTCTCAAGACCGACTGGATCTGGCCTTCATTTGCACCGGGCCTTACGCCACTTCCAAGGAGTCATATGGTTTTGATGCCGTGGCCGCCCCCCAAGTCCGAGGGCTGCCGACTTATCAGTCCTATCTCATTGTGAAATCGGAAAGCGAGTATGATGCACTAGAGGATTTGCGAGGCAAGGAGTTCGCTTTCACCGACCCCGACTCCAACACCGGATCGCTTGTACCCCTCTTTTGGTTGGCCGAACTCGGCGAGACTCCTGCAACATTTTTCCGGCAGACCATCCATACCTACAGCCATGACAATTCGATCAAGGCGGTCTCCAGGGGGCTGGTGGATGCCGCCGCAGTGGACGGCCACATATGGGAGTATTACAAGGCGGTCGATCCCGGCTTGACCGGGGCCACCCGCGTCATCAAGAAATCAGAACCCTTCGGCAGCCCCCCGCTCGTTGCCGCTTCCAGCCTGACCCGGCAAGAGAAGGCGCGGATTCAGGCCGTCTTGACATCGATGCATGAGGATGAAGCGGGTCGCCGGATACTGGAAAGATTGATGATTGATCGTTTCTTGGTCCCGGAGGAGGCCTGGTACTCGTCCGTGAAGGCCATGCATCAGTTCTTGGAGAAGAGGGGCGATCCCCATGCCGCCGCAAGGCCTCGGTAAAAAGCTCCTACTGGCAGTCGCCCTGGTGGCGATCGGGATTGGACTGATCACATCCCAGCTCGTAGCCCACTATTACGGCGAGCGCATAATGGAAGACGCCCTTTCGGAGTCCGAAAACATCGCCCGCAACCTGGCGCTGGCCGCGGCCGACAAGATCCTGGTCAACGATCGCGTGGCTCTGCAGAACCTGATCGACGACCAGCTCATCAGCACCCCCTTCATCTCCTACATCTTCGTGGTCAGGGATGACCGAGTATTGGCCCATACCTTTTCCAACGGCGTTCCCAGGGGACTGGCGGCGGACAATCGCTTTCAAGAAGATGATCAAGCGAGGCTGCGCTGGATTTTGAATGAAGAAGGGGAGCGCTTTTTCGACGTGGCCTGCCCCATCTACGACGGCAAGGCCGGCTTTATCCGTTTGGGTGTCTCCGAAGAACCCTATCGCCAGAAGATTATGGGCCTGCGCATGAGGATGAGCCTGCTGTCGCTTCTCATCCTCTCCAGCGGTCTCTTTTTGTGCTACTTTTTGATCCGGCGAATCACCCGTCCCTTGCAGGCGCTGACCGCGGCGGTGGACCGGATCAACGAGGTCAACCTAAACGGTACCGTGCCGGTGGTGGGCGATGCCGAAGTCGCCAAGCTCTCCCAGGCCTTCAACCGGATGCTGGAACGCATCAAAGAGCATACCGAAAAGCTGACCGACTATGCCGAGCAGATGAAACAGAAAAATGTCGAGCTGGACCGGTCCCACCAGCAAACAAGAGCCTCTTTTGAGATTTCGCGTGAGATCGGGGTGCTGTCCAACCTGAGCGAGGTTTGCCTCTACTTGGAGCATAAGCTTCAAGACCTCGTCACCTGTAACAGCATGCAGCTGTTCGCCTTCGGCAGCGAAGGGGAGCGGCTCTTTAGATTCAGCCGAGGCCGGCTCGTTCAAATGGATGGCCGGCCAAGCCGGGAGGCGTATGAGTATTTGAATCGGATCCACAAAATGTCGTTCATTCGAGAGAAGCCGAACATCCCCCTGCCTATGGGAAAAGAGCTGACTGTCAAAGCCAAGAGCGTAGTCGTTTTCCCCATTCACTATGAAAACGACCTTCAAGGCGCCGTGGTCATTGCTTGCCCGAGCGAGTGCAGGTGCATCACCAAGGAGCTGGATGTGATTCCTATGATGCTGGAGCAGGGTGCAGGAGCCCTGCGCCGCACCATTTCACTGGAAGAGGAGGTACTCGCTCTCAAGACCCAGGTCGGTGATACGGCGGGTTTTGCCGGATTGATCGGGCGCGATCCCAAGATGCAGGTCCTCTACAAACTAATCGACGATATAGCGCCCTCGGATGCAACAATCCTTATCCAGGGCGAAAGCGGCACCGGCAAGGAACTCGTGGCCCGCGCCATTCACGGGCGCAGCCATCGGAGCGAACAGCCGTTTATGGTCATCAACTGCTCGGCCTATCCCGCGGCGCTGTTGGAAAGCGAGTTATTCGGCCATGAAAAGGGCGCTTTCACCGGAGCCGTGCGCCGGAAGCCCGGCCGTTTCGAACAGGCCCACGGCGGCACCGTTTTCCTGGACGAAATCGGTGAAATTTCTCCGACCGCACAGATCAAGCTGCTCAGGATCCTGCAGAGCAGGAAATTTGAACGCCTGGGCGGTGAAAAGACCAAGAGCGTAGATGTCCGAGTCCTGGCCGCCACCAATCGCGATCTTGTAACAGAGGTTCAGCAGGGCAATTTCAGGGAGGACCTCTTCTACCGGTTGAACGTCATTCCCATCCACCTTCCGCCCCTTCGCAGGCGACGAAATGACATCCCGCTGCTGGCACATCACTTCCTGCTGCGATTCGCCGCCGAACAGGGCAAGTCCATCCAAGGATTTGATCCCGAGGTCATGCGGACTCTGTTCGGCCACGATTGGCCGGGCAATGTCCGCGAACTGGAAAACTGCATCGAACACGCTGCGGTCCTGTGCAAGGAACCACTCATCAAGCTCGCGGATTTACCCCTAAGCATAGTTGATCACAAGCAGGCCGATTCCGAACGGCCGGCTCCCGCCGAAGCCTTGAGCCGCACCATCGCCCAGACCGAGAGGGAAAAACTCATCGATGCGCTCAACGTGTGCGGCTGGAATAAGAAAGAGGCCGCCCGAAAGCTGGGCATCAGCCGTAGCTCGCTCTACAACAAATTGAAGAAATACCGCATCGCACCTCCGACGATCCACTGATCACCCAGCCGACCATCCTCGTTTACCGATGATGATCCCCCCGAAGAGGAAGATGCCCGATCAATCATTCGGGCGGTGCAGCGTGTCCGGCTCTTGTACATAGCCATCTATCTGATATCCGGAAAAATACAATTTACAGTGAAGGCTGTGTTCAGATTCTTGGACACATGTCCTGTTGCGGGGGAGACGCCGGCCGTGCCGCTTCGGGAAGGCGCAGGCGAGGGGCAGTGTTAAAGATAGTCTGAATATCAATTGGATATAATCGCTGACTCCCTCGTCTGTCCGCCTCGGCCCCTTCCTTGAAGATCTATGGCACGTCTTTTGCCGTAATAGGTGCCCATAGGACCTGGACAACCTGAAAGGCCTGTTTTTTAAGTACATTGAGGCCGGAAAACAAAGGAAGGACATGGGATGGAAGGAGCGGTCGTGGTGTTGGACGCGGATGAAAACCAGCGGCGGGATCTCTGTCAACTGCTAAGGGAAAACGGCTGGGCCTCGGAATCCGCGGAGACGCTCCACGAACTCAGGCGGCGAATTGCAGGCCACGACATCCTGGCCGTAATCATGGATATAGATACGGTGCCGATGGACAACCGGACCATTCGCAATCTCGTGACTCACAACCCGGGTATACGCTTTTTCTGTCTTTCAGAGCGAAGATTCCATCCGGAACTCGAGGATGCCATCGGCACTCACTTGTATGCCTGCATCAACAAGCCGGTTGATCCGGACGAATTGATTTTTTGGGTGCGAAGCATCCATAAGGAAAGGGAGGGGTGATTCGGCGGATCCTGCCCGGCCGTCACCGATACACACGCCGGGGTATAGGCTTGAATGATCCATTAAAAAGGGAGTCAAGATGCAATACAATGACAAGAAACGCAAGGACGTCCTGGCTGATCTCCTGGCAAACACCACTCTGACGCGGCGCAGTTTCGTGAAGGCGTCGGCGGCCACAGGAGGCGCCTTGGCCGCGGGCGGAAGGCTGATGCCGACGCTCAAAGCCCTTGCCAAGACGAATGAAACACCGGGCGGGGCCGAAGGAGAGTGGCTGCCGGCCACCTGCCAGGGGTGTACGTCATGCTGCTCCCAGCAGGTCTATGTAATTCAAGGTCGTGCCGTCAAGGTGCGAGGCAATCCGCATTCAAAGGTCAATGTAGGGGCCGGCTGTCCGCGGCCGCACCTTGCCATCCAGCAGGTCTATGACCCTGATCGCATCAGGACCCCCATGAAGCGGACCAACCCCCGGAAAGGCCGCGATCAGGACCCTCAATTCGTGCCGATCACATGGGACGAGGCGCTCGACACCATCGCCGACAAGATCATTGAACTGCGCGACAACCATGAGACCCACAAGTACATGCTCATGCGGGGGCGGTACACCTATATGCGCGATATCCTATATGATCGAATGACCAAGATCATCGGATCGCCCAACAACATCTCCCACAGCGCCATCTGCGCAGAGGCGGAAAAGTTCGGGCCCTATTTTACCGAAGGTTTGTGGAACTACCGGCAGTATGACGTTGAAAACGCCCGCTACCTCCTGCTCTGGGGGGCCGATCCACTGTCCGCCAACCGCCAGGTCTCCTATTATTCGAGCGCCTGGGGCACGGTCCTCGACCGGGCCCAGGTGACGGTGGTGGAACCCCGTCTATCGGCCACGGGCGCGAAAGCGGATGTCTGGCTTCCCATCAAACCGGGGAACGACGGCGCTCTTGCTGCCGCGATCGCTCATGTGATTCTCACAGAAGGGATCTGGTACCGGGATTTCGTGGGTGACTTCAGAGACGGAGAAAACCGGTTTCGACCCGGCCAGGATGTCCGCGAAGACGACTTCGAGGAAAGATTCACCTACGGTCTCGTAAAGTGGTGGAACCTGGAGCTCAAGGATAAGACGCCGGAGTGGGCGGCATCCAAGACCGGCATCTCGGCCGAACAAATCCGCCGGGTGGCGCTTGACTACGGCAATGCAGCCCCCCATGCGATTTCCTGGGTCGGCGGCGGCCCGGTCATGCAGGTGCGCGGCTGTTACGGCGGCATGCTCTGTCACGCCTTGAACGGCCTGGCCGGATCTGTGGACAACGCCGGCGGAACCCTGGCGCCCAACAAGGAATTTACATCACCTTTTCCGGGACCCGACGATTTCATGGATGAAATCGCCCAAAAAGGCATAAAACACGAAAAGATCGATCAGCGCGGCCGGCTGGAATTCCCCTCTCTCAAAGAGGGAAAACCCGGCGGCGGGGTGGTCACCAACAACGCGGCTGAGGGCATCCTCAACGAAGATCCCTATGAAATAAAAGTCGCGGTCGCCTACATGAACAATTTTTCCTTCTCCGCCGGACAACCCGAGCGATGGGAGCGGGCCCTGTCCAAGATCCCCTTCGTGGTCCACATGACCACCAATGCGTCGGAGTTTTCCTGGTTTTCGGACATTCTGCTGCCCAACACCCACCATCTCTTCGAAAAGTGGGGCTACGTCAAGGTACACGGCAACGGCTACCGGCACGTCACACTGATGCAGCCGATCATCAAGCGTATCGGCGACTACAAGACGGATGAATCCGAATTCACCTGGCTGATTGCAGAAAAACTGGCCGAGCGGGGCTTCGACAACCTCTTGCGCCACTACAAGACCTACCGGGATCCGGAGACCGGCAAAGAGCCGAGCAGTGATGATGAATTCGCGCTTTTTGCCCTGAAGATAGCCACCCGGAATCTGTGGGACCCCTCCAAGTACGAGGGCGGGGACAGATTCGGCGGATGGGCGGAATTCCGCAAGATCGGTGTCTGGAATTCGGATCCTTATCCGTTTCGCAAGCGCTGGGGAAAGATGAAGACAAAGACCGGCATGTTCGAATTCTACAGCGAAACCCTCAAAGAGGCCCTGAAGAACCATGCCGAAAAACACGATACGACCGTCGATCGTGTAATGGAGGTTTGCGATTACCAGGCCAGGGGAGAGCAGGCCTTCATCCCCCACTTTGAAGAACCGTGGACGTCCGGTGACCCGGGGGAGTATCCCCTCCTCTTTGTGGACCACAAATCGCGGCTCAATCGGGAAGGCCGCTCGGCCAACTGTCCCTGGTACTACGATTTCAAGGACGTGGATCCCGGAGACGAGAGCCGGGACGATGTGGTCAAACTCAACCCATTGGACGGCAGGAAATTCGGCATCGCCAACGGTGACCGGGTTCGCCTGACCTCCCCCACCGGCCGCATCGAGTGCACGGCAAAGTTATGGGAAGGGGTGCAGCCGGGAACGGCGGCCAAGTGTTACGGCCAGGGGCATTGGGCCTACGGCCGGTTGGCCGCGAAGGTATTCGGAAAAGCCCCCCGGGGCGGCAACAACAACGACCTGATACCCGCCGTATATGACCGCTTGAGCGGCAGCAGCGTGCGCCACGCCGGGACCCGCGTCAGGATCGAGAAGATCTAGGAGGATACACGATGCCCAGATACGCCATGGTTATCGATCTGCAGAGTTGCGTCGGATGCGGTGCCTGCAGCCTTTCCTGCCGCAGCGAGAACAATGTGCCGGACGGGATTTACTGGTCCAACAAGATCACTGAGACGGTCGGGACCTTTCCCAACGTCCGCTACCACTACATCCCAACGCTTTGCAACCACTGCGAAAACGCCCCCTGTGTCCGGGGCTGCCCCACCCGGGCCATGCACAAACTAGACAATGGGATTACCATGCACGATCCCAAAAAGTGCATTGGCTGCAAATACTGCGAATTCAACTGCCCTTACGGGGTAATCTATTTCAACTGGCGCAAACCGCATCCCTTCTGGCGGCGGGAAAAAGCGTTGATCGAGGGAGGAACCTTCTCCCCGGCCGGAGTGGCCCGAAAGGCCGGCGGGGGGGTGATTCCCTACTACAACCCGGAGCGCGATGAAACCCTGGCCGGTATCAGACCCAAGGGCGTGGTGGAGAAATGTACATTCTGCGATCATCGCATCAAGAGAGGGCTGCTCCCGCGCTGCGTGGAAGCCTGCCCGGCCGATGCACGGATATTCGGCGACATATCGGATCCCGGCAGCGAGGTCAGCAAACTGCTCGGGAAATTCAGGCCGTTCCGGCTGCGCGAGCAGCTGGGCACCGATCCCCATGTTTTCTATATCCGCGATTTCAACCCCGCCCACTACCAGCCGACAAAGGGAGGTGTCTAATGAAGTCGTCCCAAGGAGCCTATATCACTTGGCTGGGCCTGCTCGGCGCCGCCATTCTCGCCGGACTCTACGCCGCCTTCCGGTTGTTTACGGAAGGTCATTACCTGTTCAATGCCAACGATGTCCTGATGTGGTCCCTCCCCCTCGGCGTCTATATCTACCTCGCCCTGACCAGCACCGGCTTGACCCTGCTGGCATCGCTGCCCCTTGTTTTCGGGGTCGAGAAATTCGAACCATTGGCCAAACGTCTGGTCTTTTTGGCCATCGCCACCCTGGTCGGAGGGTTTGTGTCCATCGGGCTGGAGCTGGGCAATATTTTTCACATGTATTACATCCTGCTCTCCCCCAACCTGAGTTCCCCCATTTGGTGGATGGGGTTCATCTACAGCGTGGAGCTGGGGGTCTTGGCCATAAAGTTCTGGAGGCTCCACGTGGGAGACCGGCACAGCCCGCTGAGCAGGGTGTTGGGGCAGATCTCATTTGTCGCCGCCATCGTGGCTCCCCTGATGATCGGCTCCGTGTTCGGTCTTACGGAGTCGCGGGTTACCTATTTCGGCCCGGTGATGTCCATTTACTCCCTGATGATGGCCATCCTGAGCGGGACGGCAATGTGCCTTTTCTACAACCTCGTGCTCGACGCTCTTTCCGGCGACGGGCGGAGTGAGCCCGCTTCCGCGGTCCAGGATGATATTGCTCGGATTTTTGTTTGGACACTCGGTATAGTGATCATCTTCACTCTGGTCAAAGTCGCCATTGAATCCGCGACGGTCATTCCTGAGTTCCTGAACTACCGGAAATACGCTCAGATTTTCGGCGGAATCGGCAAGCTCAACACCGAGGTGATTGTAGGCTTGCTGGTGCCCTTTGTGCTGATGGCGGTTCCGTCCATCCGCCAGGCTCGTGTCACCCGAATTCTGGCCTCTGGCCTGGTTCTGGTGGGGACTCTCGCCATGCACATGGAAATTCTCCTGGCAGGCCAGAGCCGCCCCATCGGTCCAAAGGCCGAGCAGTATCCCGAGTATGTGCACTATCATCCGAGCAGCTACGAGTGGCTGGTGATGCTGCTGGCCGTCTCAGTGGCCCTGCTGCTCTATACATTGGGTGAGCGCTACTTGAAGCTGGGGGCTGCGCCCGAGCACGGATGAACTTCGGGGAGGAGAATAATAATCGATGAAAGCATCAAGAGAGCGGCTTCTTGACCAGGAAAACGCAAGAGCGGTGGTTTATCGACAATTGGCCGACGCCTTTCGCGTACCGTCGGAGGCATTGTTCGAGGGACTGAAGGAAATGGCCGCTGCACTAGAGCTACTGGATTCCGAAGCCTGGGGAGACGCCGCGCGACTGGCGGCCGGCCGCTATGACGATCCGGATGATCGCCTCGAGATAAAGATCGACCATGCAGCGCTTTTCATGGGGCCCTTCCTGGCACCGGCTGCACCTTACGGATCGGTATACCTTGAAGACCAACGCCGGCTGATGGGTGCTTCGACCGTGGATGCAAGGCGGCATTACCTCAGCTTGGGGTTGGATCTGTCACCGGACTTCAAGGAAGCGCCGGATCACATTTGCGCCGAGCTGGAGTTCATGCATGTGCTGGTCCATCGGGCGATTGGGGCCGTCGAGACCCTTGACCGGGAGTTGCTGGCGAAGAGCGTCCGTCAACAGAGCATCTTTCTTGTAAAGCACCTTGGGACATGGGCGCCGGCCTTTGCGCACCAGATCCTCCAGCACGCCCAAACCGGCTACTACCGGAATTTGGCCGCAGTGCTCGAAACGTTTGTGGCCGAAGAGATGGAAGCCCTCCCTGATCTGAAGAATCTGCAGCCGGCGCCCCGCTCGGCAGCCGGCTGACAGTCAACCGGAGGAAACCCGTGGGACCATTTGAAAGCCTGTTGAAGGAATCGGCAAGGGTCCATGGGCACCTGTGCCCGGGACAGGTTATCGGCGTCCGTATGGCCATGCTGGGCTGCCGCCTGATCGGTCTGAACCGACCCACCAGCCGGGACCAGATCAAGAAACTGATCGTTTACGTCGAAATGGACCGCTGTACGGCCGACGCCGTGGCGTACGTCAGCGGGGTGAGGCTGGGACGGCGCAGTCTCAAATTCATGGATTACGGCATCATGGCGGCCACTTTTCTCAATATCGAATCGGGGCGGGCCTACCGCGTGCTTTCGACCGAGGAATCCCGCGATCTGGCGGACGTCTACGCTCCGGCGATCCAAGGCAAACGCGCCCGGCAGCTGGAGGCTTATCGGCGCATGCCGGACAGCGTCTTGTTCCGGGTTCAGAAGGTAAACGTCCGTCTGAACGACTGCGACCTGCCGGGTCCGACCCGAAGCAAGGTGGCCTGCAGCCTATGCGGTCAGATCATTCGCGACGGGCGTGAGATCAGGTATAACGGAGAGCCTGTCTGTAAACCGTGTTCCGATGACTGCTACTTTTCCCATGCCAGGGAGGTCAACTGGCCGGAGATGAACTGGTCGCCGCTTGAAGAAGAAACCCGGCGCCGGGGCCCATCGATTGACTCAGGCCGCAACAGGAAGATCGCGGCGATCCACTGAGCTCCAACGCCCGGTGCAAACCAACAAAGGCTAAGAGCCCTTCCACCTCGCTTTCCGGATCAACAGCCCGTTTTGCATTTCGAGAGCGACAAGTACACAAACCGTTGACATGTCTCAATTAGCAGTATAGTATCTGCGCAACCACTTAAACTTTGGAGATGCCATGACACAAGAGGACAAGGCGGCGCGTATGTTCAAGGTGCTTTCCTCCGCCACCAGGCTGAGGATGACGGAGCTCTTGAAGGGCCGGGCCCTGTGCGTAAACGCGCTTGCCCGGGCCCTGGAGATCACCCCCGCGGCTGTCTCCCAGCACCTCAGGGTACTGCGAGACGCGGACCTGGTCACAGGAGAAAAGAGGGGGAACTTTGTCCACTATACCATGAACCAAAAGACCCTCCTCGAGTGGTACGAGACTGCGGCCGGATTCCTGGCAGTGCAGGAAAGGATCGTCCTTCCCACCATACAGGGCGGAGACGGGAAAGACTAAGGATGGAGAGGCCGGAATCGATCATTGAGGTGGGAGGGCTCAGCAAACGCTTCGACGGGGTCGCCGCGGTTGATTCGGTGGGCTTCGACGTACGCGGGGGAGAGCTCTTCGGCTTCCTGGGACCCAACGGCGCGGGCAAGACCACCACGATCAACATGCTGACCGGTCTGGCGCGACCAGACAAAGGGACCGTCACCATAGGAGGCATAGACTGCACCGACCGCCCCAGGGCAGCCCAGCATCTGATAGGGGTGGTCCCGGACGAGAGCAATCTCTATCCCGAGCTCACCGGATTCGACAATCTGTGCTTCTGCGCCGCTCTTTACGGAATGGCAAAGGCCGAGCGCAAGGCCAGGGCAAGAGAGCTCCTCTCCGCCTTCGACCTCGAGGAGGCCGCCGAACGGAGGTTCGGCGGGTTTTCCAAGGGGATGAAGAGGAGGCTGACCATCGCGGCCGGGATCATCCACAGGCCCGAGATACTGTTCCTGGACGAACCGACCACCGGGATCGACGTGGCCGGGGCGCGAAAGCTCCGCCGGCTTATTGCCGATCTCCACCGGTCCGGGACGACGATCTTCCTCACCACCCACTACATCGAGGAGGCCGAGAGGCTCTGCAGCCGTACTGCGTTCATCGTATCGGGACGGATCGTGAGGATCGACACCGTGGAGAATCTGCTCCAGCCCTTCCAGGAGAGGCCCGCGGTGCAGATCTCATGCTCCAACCCTCTGGACGGGCTGAAGCACCTGCTTCAGGAGTCTTTCCCGGATCTGGGGTTCTCCTTCCCGGGGCCCGGCTTGATCCGGGCGGAGTCCCATAGGCCGGTGCGGGCGGGCGAGCTGGTCAGATATCTGGAAGAGCAGGGCATAGAGGTATCCGAGGCCCGAAGGATGAGGCCGTCCTTGGAGGAGGTCTTCGTCAGAATCACCGGTCTGGAGGCGGAGGCCATGCGGAAAGAAAAGGAAAAGGCAGGAGGCGGACCATGAAGCTCTGGATCGCCTTTTGGAACATACTGACAAAGGACATGAGGACCTATTACCTCAAGCCGCCCAATATCAGCTGGGGCCTCATCTTCCCCCTGGCCTGGACCGGCATGTTCTTCATCAAGTCAGGGAGCGAGCTGGGGAGCATACCTGCACTGCTCCCGGGGGTCGTGGCGATCTCCATCCTGTTCGGGACCACCTCCATGCTGGCCGTGACCGTGACCTTCGAGAAGAAGAACCGATCCTTCGAGAGGCTCCTCCTGGCCCCCATCCCGCTGGAGCTGCTGATGCTGGCCAAGACAGGCGGGGCGATACTGTTCGGTACGGCCAACGCCTTTGTGCCGGTGGCAATGGCCGCGTTCTTCACGGATCTATCAGAAGTGGTATGGGTGGCGTTCATTCCTTCGGTTATCCTGATTGCTGCATCTTCAACTTTCTTGGGGCTTTTCATAGCAGTCGCCGTGAGCGAGGTCTTTGAGGCTCAGACCTTTTCCAACTTTTTCCGTTTTCCCATGATCTTCCTCTGCGGCCTTTTCTTTCCCATCGAAAGACTGCCCGTGTTCCTCAAGCCCCTCTCTTATATACTCCCTCTGACCTACGGGGCGGACGTGCTCCACGGAGCGGTCCACGGGGGGCACTCCATGCCCTTCACCCTGGACCTGGCCCTGCTCGTGGTGTTCTGCACCGCGCTCTTCGCCGTGAGCCTCCGCAACATCAAGAGGCGCTGGATCACCTAAATCAACCCCCGCCCGCGACCCTTGATAAACGCTGTAGCTCGGAGTAAAAAGACCTGGGGCTTGGCACAAGAGTATGAAGGCGCTTCTTATTTATCCTTATTTCCTGGACCAGAGGCTCGACCAGGAAGACATTGACGTCATCCCCCAGGGCCTCTATTACGTGGCGGCGGTCCTCCGCTCGGCCGGAATGGAGGTGGGAGTGGCTGATCTCCACGGGTTTCGGGATAGGCCCGACGAGATCGGAAACATGATCGCGGCGGCCGATCCGGACCTGATCGGCGTTTCGGTCCTGCATGCCAACCGCTGGGGCGCAATCGACATAGCCGGGATAGCCAAAGCCGCCCGGCCCGAGACTCCGGTCGTATTCGGCGGGGTGGGGGCCACGTTCCTCTGGGAGCTCCTCCTCGGCCGGTTTGCGGAGATCGACTACGTGGTCCTGGGCGAAGGGGAGTACACCTTCCTTGAGCTCGCCCGGACCCTGGAAGCCGGGGGCCCGGCGGGCGCAGCAAGCATATCAGGGCTGGCCTTTCGCCGGGGCGGACGTCCTATCAAGACCGGCCGGCGGGAGCCCATCCCCGATCTAGACGCCCTGCCCCACCCGGCCCGGTTCTTTACGTACCGGCATCTGCTCCTCTCCCGCGGCTGCCCCGGGCGGTGCACCTTCTGCGGCTCCCCGGGGTTCTGGCCGGGGCCCGTGAGGTCCCACTCGGCCGGCTACTTCCTGGAAGAGCTGGAGATGCTCTCAGCGAGAGGGGTGGGGCACTTCTTCGTCTCGGACGACACCTTCACCCTGGATCCGTCCAAGGTGGTGGAGATCTGCCGGGGCATAATCGATCGGAGGCTCTGGATCACCTGGCAGGCCATATGCCGAGTGGACCAGGTGGACAAGGAGCTCCTGTACTGGATGAGGAAGGCCGGCTGCATCCAGATAAGCTACGGGGTGGAGAGCGGGTCCCCAGCGATACGAAAGCGCCTGGGAAAACCCTTGCGGGAAGATGACATCCGCAGGGCCTTCTCCCTCACCACCAGGTTCGGGATCCTGCCGAGGGCCTATTTCATCTACGGTTCACCGGGCGAGACCCGGGAGACCATCCAGGCGACCCTGGATCTTATGACCGAGATAAGGCCCCTGGCAGCCATCTTCTATGTTCTGACCCTATTCCCGGGCACGGCCCTGGCGGACCGGTTCCTGCGGAGGACCGGGCGGTCAAAGGAGGTCTGGCTGGAACGATCGGAAGACATTCCCTATTGCGAGACCGATCCGCAGCTCACCAGGGAGCAGGTCCTGGAGTTCGGCCGCTTGTTGAGGGAGGGGTTTTACCGGATGCTGCCGCGGGCGGCTGACGCCGTAGAGCTCGAGGAGCGGGAGGATCTTCGCCCGTCCCATGCGGATTTCCTCTCCCGCCTCGGAATGACCTTCCACCGGGGGGACTACGCCCGGCTGGAGGCCGTGCCCGAAAAGGCGGCCCTGGCCCGGGGGCTCTACTCCAGGGCCCTGGACTTCCACCCCGATCCCAGGGCCTTCCTGGGCCTGGCTATGCTGGATCAGCAGTCCGGCGAGGCGGCCTCGGCCGAGAAGACCCTCCGGAGGGGCCTGGAGCGATTCCCGGAAGACGCGCCCCTTGCGCTATGCCTGGGCGTCCTCCTGATGAACCAGGGGCGTTTCCAAGAGGCCTTGGATCTGCTGGGCCGCTTCCCGGACAACTCGGACATCCGCCCGTACCTGGACGAATGCCGGCGTATGCTCGGGAGATAAAGGAGAGCTTGCTCATGCATGCGGGCCAGGAAAGAGTAGGCGGCGAGGTGCTGAAATCGCTTGAACATGGGCCGAGTCTGCCCCATTATGCGGTCTTCGCATCGGCGGCGTTCACTGCAGTCGCATCCGGTGCATTGAGGGGCTCTTACACATGCTGTTGGGCACGATCGTCAACACTCTGGCCATCATCGCAGGCGGACTCATAGGTCTCTTCTTCAGCCGTTTCATCCCGGAGAGGCATTCCGGAACGGTAATTCAGGCGGTGGCCCTTGCCATCATCATGATGGGAATCAAGATGGCCTGGGGGACGGAAGACGTCATCCTGGTCATCTGCAGCTTGGCCCTTGGAGGGGCCCTGGGTGCGGTGATCGGGGTCGAGGATCGGCTGGAGGGCCTGGGGAACAAGCTCCAACAGCGCTTCAGCGGATCGGGGGAAGGAATATCCAAGGCCTTCGTGTTCACCAGCCTCCTCTACTGCGTTGGATCCCTGGCCATCGTAGGGTCTCTGGAGAGCGGACTCGAGGGGAAGCATGAAATACTCTTCGCCAAGTCCGTGTTGGACGGCCTGGGATCAGTCCTCTTCGCCGCGACCATGGGTGTAGGCGTCCTTTTCTCCTCGATTCCTGTCTTTCTCTACCAGGGTGGCATAGTCGTTACAGCGTCCTTCGGCAAACAGCTCCTGACCCCGGAGGTGATCGCTCAGATGTCCGCTGTGGGCGGGCTGCTCATCATGGGCATGGGGCTCAACATGCTCGGTGCCACCAAGATCAAGGTGGGGGATATTCTTCCCGCCATATTCGTCCCCCTCCTGTACCACCTGTCCAGGGATCTGATAACGCTTTTCTTTTCCTGATCTTTACCGTCCTCCGGACACCGGTCATACCCGTCTCTCCATCAAACTCCCCCGATCTTGACTTAGGTCAAAGACATGGAGCGACGGCTCCTTAAGATGGAACCAGAGGACAGGACGATTCCTGCACAGGGGCCCGGGCGGGGAAGCGCTGCACCCATCGGCCTGGATATCGGTGCCGACACGCCCGGCGAGACGGCAGTGGCCATAGCGGCTGAATTGATCCAGGCACGCCGCAGACCCCTTTCTCCCGAAACGGAGAGGATAGGAGGGTGATCATGGAAAGAACCGCCCGGCGCCTAGCCGGCGCCCCCCTGGCGGGGACAATCGGGGAATACACGTTCGCCCGGTTCAAGAAAAAGGTGGAGGCCTTTCACGGCGCGCCCGCCCCGGGGATTCTCATCGGAGGCTACATGGTGGTGCTGGCGAGATCCATGCTTCCGCCGGGGACGCTGTTCGAGGCGCTGGTCGAAACATCCAAGTGCCTGCCCGACGCGGTGCAGCTGCTGACCCCGTGCAGCACCGGGAATCGCCGCATGAAGGTCGTAGACCTCGGACGCTACGCCCTGACTCTCTACGATAAGGTCAATGGAAAAGGCAGGCGCGTATCCATCGATCTTCAACTGCTGGCCGACTGGCCGGAGATTCGTGATTGGTTCATGAAGCTCAGGCCTAAAAGGGAGCAGGACACCGATCGATTGCTCATGGAGATCGAACAGGCCGGCGAAGCATTCCTGGCCTGCGAGCCCGTTCAGATCAAAGAACCGTGGCTTCAAAAAGAGTCTATAGGAGAGATCGGAATCTGCCCTATGTGCCGGGAGGCCTACCCCAAGAACCACGGACCTTGCTGCCGCGGCTGCAACGGCGGCGCCCCCTTTCGTCCCCTGGAATCCGGAGGCAAAGGGACCTTGTCAATCGCCTCATGACTCCCTTCCTTGCTCCATGGCCGAGCACTCGAGGGTCTTACTGGGAGCTTTTCAGGCCGATCGGACATGTCAGGCCTTTTATCAACCATTTCAGCCTGTTTTAGCATAGCAACAATCGCTGACCCCCCGTTGACGCAAATAGACCCGCTCGAGTTTTTTTTCGAGCCTATGTCTCTCGAAACCTCATTTCCTTGACTTAAGTCAAAGCCCGGCCTCCTTGCTTGTGCTATGCGTGAGCCATCATCCGGCGTATCCGGCGGATGCAAACAGGAGCAAAGCTATGCCGGAGGACAGAGAGACATACAGTCAAGGCATTCCCCGGTCGATCGACCTCTCCGAGGAGGATGTCTACGACGCCATGAAGGAGCTCTCGGGATACCTGGACATCACTCCGGGAGACTTCAGAGACGTTTACAGGCACGCATACCGCCACGCCGTGGAGCGGATCACCCGTACGATAAAGGCCCGCCACGTCATGACCAGAGAGGTGGTATTCGTCCACCCTGAGGCTACGGCTGGGGAGGTCGCCCTCTTGATGGCCCGCCACGGCATCTCGGGACTCCCGGTGCTCGACCAGGCCGGCCGCGTAAAGGGGGTGATCTCGGAGAAGGACTTCCTCAGCCATATGGCGGCGGGGGCGAACCTGACATTTATGGAGGTGGTGGCGGAGTGCTTGGAGGCCAAGCGATGCGCGGCCAGTCCGGTTCGGACCAAGACCGCCGCAGAGATCATGACCTCGCCTGCGATAACGGTGGGCGAGGATACCCCGATCATGGACATAGCCGACCTGCTGGTGGAGAGCAATATCAACAGGGTGCCGGTAGTGGATCAGGACGGCGGACTGAAGGGCATCGTCTCCAGGGAGGACTTGGTCAAGTCGATTACGTTCCAGGGATAACAAAATGGAATTCACAAGGAAAATGAAGGGGAGCACCAAGAGCCCGCCTCCGGTAAGGGCCAAGGAGATTCTCTGGTCCTGGATCGGGTCCTTCTTGGGAATTGCGGCGGTGGGGTATATAAATGACCCCCTTCTTTCACAAACCGACCTGGTGATGATCATCGGATCCTTCGGAGCGTCCGCGGTCCTCATATACGGGGCGGTCAAGAGCCCCCTGGCCCAGCCCAGGAATCTCCTGGGCGGCCATGTCATCTCCGCGTTCATCGGCGTCATGAGCTATCAGATCTTTCAAGGCAATATCTGGCTTGCCGGCGCGTTTGCCGTGGCCACGGCCATTGCGGCCATGCACGCGACCAAGACGCTTCACCCTCCGGGCGGTGCCAGCGCCCTTATAGCCGTAATCGGGGGCAGGGAGATCCAAGACCTGGGCTACCTGTATGTTGTCGTCCCGGTAGGGTTGGGGGCCGCTGTGATGCTGGTGGTGGCCCTGGTGGTCAACAACCTGCCGAAAGACAGGAGGTATCCTGAATTCTGGTGGTAATCATGGAATAGGAGGAGCCATGGAACTCAGAAGACGAACCCTCTTGAAGCTGGGAGTCGTGTCCTGGGCCGCGGCATCGCTCGATATGAAGTTCTTCAGCTACCTGGGCGAAGCCGCTATACCGAAGAACGAGGACAGGGTAGTTCGTTCAACCTGCTCCCCCAACTGCACCGGGGCCTGCGGTTTCAACGCCCATGTGACCGACGGCAGAATAACCACCCTTATCCAAAGCGCCGACTATCCTGAAGAAGGGTACAACCCCAGGGGATGCCTCCGCGGGCTCTCCATGATGAACCTGATATACGGAAAAGACCGGATCAAATACCCGCTCATCCGCACGGGGCCGCGGGGAAGCGGCCTTTTCCGCAAGGCGACCTGGGACGAGGCCCTCGACTACGCAGCCGAAAAACTCAAGGGCGTAATGGAAAAATACGGGCCCGAGGCCGTCGGTCTGACGGTCCAGGTGCCGGGGACGGGCTATGTACACAAGGGGGCCTTTGTGAGGCTGGCCGGGCTGGCCGAATGGTCCATCCACCACGGCTATGATCAAAACGGGGATCTGCCCATGTTCTGGCCCATGACCTTCGGGGTACAGACCGAGGAGCTGGAATCCCTGGAATGGCCAAACGCCCGCTACACAATGGTTTGGGGCTCCAATATAATTCAGACCCGCCTCCCGGACGCCCACAATCTAATAAAGGCCAAGGAGAACGGCAAACTCGTGGTAATGGACCCCGACTTCTGCTCCACAGCGGCAAAGGCGGATGAATGGGTGCCGGTGAAGCCTGATACCGATGCGGCCCTGGCCATGGGGATGGCCAAGGTGATGATCGACAGGCGGCTCTTCGATGGTGACCTTCTCCGAGATTTCACGGACATGCCCATCCTGGTCAGGAAAGACACGGGAAAACGCCTCCTGGGCCGGGACGTAAAGGAGCTGGCCGGCGCGGCGGCCCGCCGGGACATACCCGACTACCGGGATCTATTCGTTGTCAGGAAGGGGGAAGGCCTTGCCCTTCTGGATCCCGAGGACCTGAAACCCTCGGGAGCGGAGCTGGAATGGGAGGGGGTCGTGGAGCTCGCCGGAGGGGGCAAGGTGGAGGCGACGACGATCTTCAATCTGCTCAAGGAGCGACTGGAGGGCTTCTCTGTGGAGAGGGTCTCGGGGATAACCGAGGTCCCGGCCGAGCAGATACAAAGGATAGCCGTGGAGGCGGCGGAGAACACACCGCTCCACGTGATTTACGGGGCCAGCAATTATCAATGGTACAACGGTGACCTGAAAGGCCGGGCCATCTCTCTGCTTCCGGTCCTTACCGGGAGCATCGGGAAGAGCGGCGGCGGGTTGTCCACGTATGCCGGGCAGTACAGGATCCGGTTCGACCTCGGGGACTGGTGGTTTCCCCCGGAGGGCAGGCTCAACTGGGTCCCTTACCTCTACTTCCTCCAGGGCGGGGGGAAACGCTATCCCGAAAACGGCATAAAGGCCATGGTCGGCGGGTGGGGAAACCCCTTCGACCAGCACAACATGGCCAACCGCCTGAAGGAACGCGCCTCCTCCGGGGACATCCAATTCATACTGACGTTCGATTTCTCCATGACCACCTCGTGCATGTGGTCCGATGTGGTCCTCCCGGCCACCACCTGGTACGAGAACTATGAGCTGACCGCCACCATCCTCCACCCGTATCTGCAGCTCCAGCAGCCCGCGATAAGGCCCCTTTTCCAGAGCCGCACCGGGCTGTGGGTCGCAAGGGAGCTGGCCAAGAGGCTCGATCCGGGGTTTGAGAAGTACTTCTTCCCGGAGCTGGACGAGGAGCGCGCCTCCCTTCGGGTGATCGATCTGCTGCTCGAGACAGGCGGTCCGGAGACGGCCGGGATAACATCGGATATGCTCAGGAAGGGGCCGATCCGCCTTCATTCCACGGCCCCGGAGGACAGGCAGATCCCGTTCTACGAGCAGGTGAATAAGAGGGTCCCGTTCCCGCCAAGGAGCTATCCCCCGCCCCTGGAGGCGACGGCGAGGTTCGTGAGGAGCGGCAGGATCGAGTTTTACAAGGACGAGGACCTGTTCCTCGAGACCGATGAGCAGCTTCCCACCCACAAGGATACATTCGAGGAGACGGAGTACAGAGTAAACCCTGACGCCCGCTGGAGGTACAAGCTTCGCTTTGTGACCAAGAACTCCCTCTACAGGGTGCATTCCACTCATTCCAACAACGTGTGGATGAACGAACTTCAGGGCAACAGGCCCAAGGTGTTTCTGAACCCTGAAGACGCCCGCGAGAGGGCCATAGAGAACGGAAATCTCGTGGAGGTCTACAACGACAGGGGCAGGACCCGGGCATACGTGGTGATTGATCCGGGATGCCGCAAGGGAACGATCATATTCGACCAAGGCTGGTGGGCCAAGTACCTGAAGAATGAGTCCTACAACTCCCTGACCATGCCTTGGATCAAACCCCATCACGAAATCTACTTCGTACCCGGGATCTGGTCCCCCACCACGGTGTGGAACGAATGCCTGGTGGACGCAAGGAGGGTCGAAGAATGAGAAGAGGCATGGTCATCGATCTCGAGAGCTGTATAGGGTGCCGTTCATGCGCGGTTGCGTGCAAGGAGCACAATGCCCAGCCGCCCGGGAACTGGTGGAACAGGGTCATGTCCCCCGGGAGCCACCGCCATCTCACGCCGCCGGAAAAAGGACGGATGTACTTTCTCCCTGTCCACTGCCAGCACTGCGAGAACGCCCCCTGTGAAAAGGTCTGCCCGGTGGACGCCACCTACCGCTCGGACCAGGGGGAGATCCTGGTGGACTTCGAGCGGTGCATCGGGTGCCGCTACTGCATGGCCGCCTGCCCTTACGGCGTCCGGCAGTTCAATTGGGAAGAGCCGAAAAAGGCCGTCCGCAAGTACGAGTATCAAAACGGCTACGTCTACGGACACCCCCGGGAATACCGCCTGAAAGGGCGGCTCGTCTATATGCCTTTCCGATTCAAAGGGGTGGTCGAAAAGTGCAACTGCTGTGTTCATTACAAGGATCAAGGGCTGGAGCCCGCCTGCGTGCGGGGGTGCCCAGGAAATGCGCGGCACGTGGGCGACCTGGACGATCCGGAAAGCGAGGTGTCCAGAATGATCCGGGATAAGAACGGTTTCAACCTCTTGCCGGAGAAGGGGACGAGACCCAATGTGTTCTATCTCCCCCCGAGAAGGAAGGAGGTCTAGGGCATGAGAAGCATCAAGAATTGGGCGATTCTGGCAAGCGGCCTCCTAATAGTGGTAGGGGCCATGGCCTGGATTTATCAATACAGAGAAGGACTGATGGTAACCAACATGAGGAACTCTTACTCATGGGGACTTTATGTCTCGGGGCTCGCCTTCTTTGTGGGCAACGCCGCCGGAGGGCTGGTGCTCACCTCACTGATTTACGTCTTCGGCCTGACTCACCTCAAGCCCTTTGCAAAGATAGGCGCTCTTACCGCCTTTGCCAATGTCACCGCGGCCATGCTCTCCATACTCCCGGACATAGGACAACCGATCCGCCTCTACAATTTGCTGCTGCACCCTCAGCTCGCATCCCCCTTGATCTGGGACATCGTCATCCTGAATCTCTACGCGGTGCTCTCCCTGCTCTACCTCTACCTCCTGATCCTCCCGGATCTCAAGGGGCGGCTCGGGAGGCTGGCCTTGAAAGTGGATGACCCTGCGGCGTTCTCCGAGAAATGGGTCAAGCGCCTGGCCCCGTTTTCTCTGGTGGCCGCGGTGGGAATCCACGTGATAACGGCCTGGATCTTCGCCACCCAGGGGGCCAGGGACTGGTGGAACTCGGCCGCGCTCGCCCCGGATTTCCTTGCGGCTGCCCTGGCCTCCGGGACCGCGGTGGTCCTGCTTGTTTCCCTGTTTGCTTACGGCGTCAAAGAAAAACATGCCCGCGCATATCGCACTATGGGTATTTTTATATCCGTTTCTTTGTTTATACATTTCTTCCTGATGTATAATGATTTTTTCATACATGCCTGGTATGGCGCGTCTGAGGCCTTGTCCACCCTGTCCGTCACCCTGAAGGATTACGGAGCGGCCCACGCCTTTGAAACGGCCGCCCCGCTCTTGGCCGTTCTTCTATTTCTCTCCGCGAAGACCAGGCAGCGTGCGTGGGCCCTGGCCTCCGGCTGCCTGCTGGTGCTCTCGGGCGTCTTTGTCCATCGCTTCCTGCTGATGCCCGCCGCCTTCGACAGAATACCGCTCTCCTTTGAGCCGCTGGGGCTCCAGCACACTGACTGGGCGATGCCCATAGCCTCGGGGCGGTATGGCGAGGGGCTGGATGTCTTTGTCACCAAGTGGCATTACTTCCCGAGCGCAATAGAGTGGGCGGTGTTCCTCGGGGTCCTTGCCTACGTGAGCATCCTCCTCCTCATCGCCGTCGACCGACTTCCGATTCTGAGCAGGGAGGGATCATGATGGATCGAGCCGCTCTCAAAGAAGACCTCAAGGCCTTGTCCGCGCTTTTCAGCTACCCGACTCGACCGCACTCCCTGGGGGACCTCAAGAGGGCGGGCCTCATGGAGGTGGGGAATGGCCGGCCGCCGGTGGGAACCACCGGGCTCCGAACCCTTCAAAACGCCTATGTGCGCCTGTTCATAAACGCCCTCCCGGAAATCCCCTGCCCGCCGTACGGCTCTTTCCACCTGGAAGGAACGCTAATGGGGGTCTCCACCCTGCGCATCCGGGATCTCTACGCGGCATACGGCTTTCAGACCCGGGAGATGCCGGATCACATAGCGGTGGAGCTGGAATTCCTCCACCTTCTGACCCACCTACTGCCCGTTGGGGACCTCGAGGTGAGGCAGGATCACGCATTCCTCTTGGAGCACCTCAGGCTGTGGTCCCCCGCCTTTTTCGAAGGTGTGGAGGTAAGTGACGAAAGCGGCTTCTACGCGGGAGTCTGCAGATTCGCCGGTTCCGTGCTCCAGGCCGATTTCATGGATGAAGCAGAGCTTCTGAGCATGCACTATCCTCCTGAGACCGGGACCGGCAGCTTGATTATGCACCGGGCCCCTTTATCGGGAACGGGCTCGAGATAGATCTCCCCCAAGCTCCTCCGGGCGGCCAACCGGGCTATAGGGAGACCGAACCCTGTTCCGTAGGGTTTGGAGGAATGAAAGGGGATGAAGGACTCAACCAGGATGCAGTCCCCCGAGAAGTCCTCCTGGAGAAAGGAGCTCGTCGGATGAGACAAAGATCAGCGAAGAACACGCTCTCAGACAAGGGAGAGGTCAAAGGCTGTGTTGATTTGACCGACAAGGACGATTCTCTCCTGGACGAGGTCAACCGGCTGAGCGGAGAGAACATAGGGCTATGCCTTCATTGCCGGTGCTGCGCCAACGGCTGTCCTTATACCGAGGTGATGGACTATCCGCCGCATGTAGTTTTTCGCCTGGTTCAGTTGGGGCTCAGAGAAGAGGCCCTGGCATGCTCGACCATTTGGATATGTGTGAGCTGCAACACCTGCTCCATTCAGTGCCCTGTTGCCCTCGATATTCCGGCCGTAATGGACGGTCTGCGCTATGTGGCCTTGAGCGATGACGCCAGGCTCGGAGAGCCGGAAATTGTCAAATTCCACAGAGAAGTAGTTCAATCCATCCGGCGTCACGGCAGAACCCACAAGCTGGAAATCATGCTGAACTACAAAATCAGGACCCGGAAATGGTTCGAGGACATGGACTTGGGATTGAAGATGCTGGCCAAGCGAAAGCTGGATCTTCGACCTTCCCGGATCAAGGGGATCGAAGGGGGCTCCTGGAGCAGGATCTTCGAAGGAAAAGGAGGGAACCATGGGATATGGAGAAGAGACAGTTGAGATGTCCTATTTCCCGGGATGCTCAATGGTGACTTCTGCGAAGGAGAGCAATCTTTCTCTTCTGCAGGTTATGAAAAACCTGGATATGAATCTAACCGAGCTGGACGACTGGAACTGCTGCGGGTCTTCCTCGGCCCACAGCACGGACCCCTCTCTGGCCTTGAGTCTTGCGGCCAGGAACCTGACCCTGGCCTCCGGCCGAGTACCCCTGATGGTCATGTGCCCTTCGTGCCTAATACGGCTCAAGACGGCCCGAGCCTATCTCAGCAAAGACCCGGAAGCCCGGGAGCGCCAAGAGGAGTTATGGGGAGGGGCCATTGACCCGGACCTCAAAATCATGCATTTCTTTGAGGTGATGGATGCGGTTCCGCCCGAACGCCTCGCCGCATCACGAGTCAAGAAGCTGGACCGCCTGAGAATCGCCGCGTACTACGGATGCATGCTGGCAAGACCCCCGATACTTCGAAAGGAGCCCCGCTATTCGGGAATAATGGAGAGGATTCTTTCCAGGGTCGGCGCCTACTGTGTGCCGTGGAGGTATCACTCTCTTTGCTGCGGGACCTTTCTGGCGGCGGCCAGACCGGATATCGCCACACCGTTGGTCAACAAAATAACTGAAGACGCGGTCAAATGGGGCGGGGAGTGCATTGTCACCGCCTGTGCCATGTGCCAAATCAATCTGGAGATCCGCTGTACCCTGAAAAGCAGGATCCCGGTGTTCCATTTCTCGGAGATCCTCGCCCTCGCCATGAGCGAAGACGGAGATTCCGCGGCGGGATGGCTGAAGCGCCACCTGACGGACCCTAGGCCCCTGCTGGCCGAAAAGGGATTGATTGAAACCCATTGATCCAAAGCCGTTTATGACTAAAATAGTAGGAGTTGGTTGCCTGGGAGATGAGTATGACAAGACGCGTCAATCGTGCGAGGAGGGGGAAGCAATGTACACCAAGACAGTGATGGATCACTTCAAGTCCCCCCGAAACGTAGGGGTCATTGAAGACCCCGACGGGGTCGGGGAGGTGGGCAATCCTCTCTGCGGGGATATGATGAGCATCTACCTCAAGGTGAAGGAGGAGCGGATAGAGGACATTAAGTTCCAGACCTTTGGTTGCGGTGCGGCCATCGCGGTCTCCAGCATGTTGACCGAGATGGCCAAGGGTAAGACCCTGGAGGAAGCGAAAAAAATCTCCAATAAGGACGTTGCCGAGGCCCTGGAAGGGCTTCCCAAGAACAAGCTCCACTGCTCCAACCTGGGGGCGGACGCCCTGCACATGGCGATCAAAGATTATGAAGACCGCAAGGCGGGAAAGCCCAAACCCGAGGAGAAACGCAAGGAGGTACATGAGCACACCCATGGGGGCAAGTGCTACTGTCCTTATTGTAAGTCTGAGCTTTCTGAAGGGATCAGCTTTTGTGAATCATGCCAGCTCAATGTGCACCCTGAACATGAATCATCCCAAGACCTTGGAGGATCGTCATGAAGGTGGTGAATCTGGATCATCTCTCGGCCAACCCACTGCTCCCCCCGGTGCAGGACGCCATGATCGAGGCCGTAAAGAAGAATTACGGCAATCCTTCAAGTCAGCATCGCCTCGGAGACAAGGCGGCCGAAGTCCTTGAATCAGCAAGGGAATCCGCGGCCTCGCTTATTGGATGCCGAACTCCAAAGGAGGTGGTCTTCACCTCGGGAGGGACGGAGTCCGTGAACCATGCCATCAAAGGGGCCGCCCTGGCCCTGCGCGAAAAGGGCCGTCACATAGTAAGCTCCAATATTGAGCATAATGCCGTGCTTCGAGCCCTGAGAAGACTCAAGCTAATGGATTACAAGGTCACCTCCCTGCCCGTGGACCCGGACGGGCGGGTGGATCCTCAAGACGTGGCCAAGGCCATCCGCGGGGACACCATCCTGGTGACGATCATGCACAGCAACAACGAGATCGGGACCCTTGAGCCAATCAGGGAGATCGCACAGATTACGCGGGAGCGGAAGGTCTTGTTTCACACAGATGCCGTAGACTCTGTAGGAGTCCTTCCCGTTAATGTTCAGGAGCTTGGAGTGGACCTGCTGAGTTTCGCCTCAAATACGTTCTATGGCCCCGCTGGGGTGGGCGGACTCTATGTGAGAAGCGGCACTAAGCTGTGGCCCCTGCTGGACGGCGGGGTGCAGGAAAACAACAAGCGGGCTGGCGCTGAAAACCTCATCGGCATCGTAGGCATGGGGGTTGCGGCGGATCTCGCCCGCGAGGAAATGCCGCATCGAATGGCGCATGTGAGAAGCTTGAGGGAAAAGCTGCTCCGAGAGCTACCCCGGTTCGTGGACGAATACCATATCAACGGGCATCCCGAGCATTGCCTGCCCCACCTTGTTTCGATCTCCATCAAGTACGTGGAAGGAGAGAGCATTGTCCTGCTGCTGGATGAGGAGGGATTCGCGGTTTCCACACGATCGGCCTGTGCCGCCGGGGCGCTTCAGGCATCCCATGTGCTTCTGTCCATAGGCAGGGACTTTGCCGATGCCCAAGGCACTCTTGTGATCTCTCTTGGGATGGAAAACACCGCTGCCGACATCGACCGCTTCTTGCCGGCCCTTAGATCCGCGGTGGCCACCCTGCGGAAGATATCCCCCCTTTACAATTAGGGCTGAATCTCCCTGAGGGCGTCATCAAGAGCCTCTTGGTCCATTGCCCCTTGGTATGTCCGGAGCGGCTTCCCGTCCCTGAAAAATATCAGCGTGGGAATGCTCCGGACGGAGTAGCGTTCGGCCGTCTTTGGATTGTCGTCCACATCCAGTTTGAAGACCTTGATTTTCCCCGCATTGCGGGCGGCAAACGACTCCAGGACCGGGGCCATGGCATGGCACGGCCCGCACCACGGTGCCCAGAAGTCCACGAGGCAAAGGCCCAAGTGTCCAAGCACCTTCTCCTCGAACCCCTCGTCGTTGATGATCTGGACAAAACCCTCGCTCACGGCGGCCTCTCCCTTTTTAAGATTGATGGAGTTGCAAAAAGCCCACAACCACGTGGAACTCCACGATGCTCTTCTTTTCCGTCCCCGGTTCGAACAGCTCGCACAGGGCGGCATAGGCCTCGTAGCCCTCCATCAGCTCGCCGAGCACGTTTTCGTACTCGTGGAAAAAGGTCAGGTCCTGGAGAAACAGGACCCGGTCCCAGCTTGGTCCCACCACCCGGCCCGCATCCTGCCGTTCCCCCAGCGGGCCCGGGACATCGCGGGGCTCGCGGCTGAGAAACGCCTCCCGGTACCCGCCCCACCTCGTCGAGGAAAAGGCTCGGGGACCGGCACAGCTCCCGCACCGGGGGCTCTTCGCAGTTCAGGTGAACGGAAGGGGACGACTTCCGCGGTCTGCTCTCTTTTTCGTCCTTGCTATTTTCGCCGATCCTGCGAATAAAAGCCCAGTCAGCCTGCGCCGCAGTGGGCCGGGAGCGGCCGAGTCCAATCACACATGATCGGAACGATACAGTGCCCAGAATATACACCTCCCCTTTTGTGCGCATGTCGTGCGCCAACTTTTTTATCGTGATCAGCTTCGGCCATTTTTTCCTTTTCCCGCTGTTTATCAAAGACAGGGGAGGCTCCAAGGCGGACATCGGGGTGATCATGGCGGCGTTTCTGGTGGCCTCCATCCTCTGCCGGCCCTGGATAGCGGAGATGGTCGACCGCCTGGGCCGAAAGACGACCTACACACTGGGTTGCATCGTCATCACGGTCATGCCGCTGACCTATCTGTTTCTTCAGGGTCCCTTGGAGTCTTATTACCTCCCGCTTCTCGGCATCCGGGTGATTCACGGTGTGGGCCTGGCGCTGTGTTTCACTGCCGTCTTCACCTTCATCATCGATATCGTCCCACATGAGCGTTTGAACGAAGGGGTCGGCGTTTTCGGAATCACGGGGTTGACCGCCATGGCCGTGGGTCCCGTGATCGCGGAAGCGATCCTGACGCATTTCGGGTATACGGTTTACTTCATCAGCGCCGCCGCCTCAGGTGCCGCGGGGCTCGCCGTGCAGAGGCCGGTGACCGAACCCGTGAACGAAGCGTTCACCCCGGTCCCAGCCGGGTTTTTCAGTATGCTTTTTCAGCCCCGCTTTCTGTGGGTTTCTCTCCTCGTATTCCTGTTCGGTTTCGGTCTTGCGGCTTCAAACACGTTTGTCTCTCCGCTTGCAGAAGAGCGGCGGACTGCGCTCATCTCATTTTACTACATCTCCTACTCATTTGCAGCAGTCTGCACCCGCGTCTTCGGCGGCAAACTGGCCGATCGTTGGGGGGAGGCGAAGATCGTTCCGCCGGCGTTTCTGCTGACCTCATCGGGCTTCATTCTCCTCATGCCGGACGGCGGCGACGTCCTTTTCATCCTTTCCGGATTGCTGTGCGGCAGCGGGCACGGCTTCCTGTTCCCCTCTCTCAATGCCCTGGCCGTGAGAGGAGAGCCGCCTTCGGTTCGGGGTAAGATCACGGGCATTTTTACCGGAGGGCTGGACTTCGGGGTGTTTTCAGGTTCGGTGATCCTCGGGGTGGTGGGGGAGGCATTCGGCTATGGACCGCTCTTCGGCCTTGCCGGTCTGTCGCTTCTCATGGCGGCGCCCATCACCTGGTGGGGGACATTGAAAAAGCGTGCGTAGCTCGATTTCGACCCGGATCCCGAGCGGCCCAAACCTCTTACATATATTGTCTTTAGGGGTGGAGACTGTCTTTCCCCTCCCGGCCGTAACCGGCACGCTCCACAAAGACCGTCTAGAGGGCTCTTTCCTGGAGCCTCACACGGGCCCGCTCCTCTCCCTCGCTGTCCCTTACCGGGCCCTCGGCCTCCCCTATATGCCCTCCGATCATGATTGACAAACACCCAACTTCTAGATACAGTTAATAAACCTTTTTGTTTATTAACTGTACCCGATGAAACACAACGAGCTGCGAAGCATTCAGAAACTCTATTTCGGCTACGAGGAATTGGCCAGGGCCCTGAGCATCAGCGCGGCCTCGGCCCGGGTCGCGGCCAGCCGCTACGTCAAGCAAGGCCTGCTCGTGCGGGTGAAACGAAACGTGTACGTAAGGCGTGACGTCTGGGAATCCTCCGACCGGGAGCAGAGATTCTTGCTGGCCAACCTGGGGCAGGTGCCCTCTTATATCTCGCTGATGACGGCCCTGGACCACACCGATTTGACCACGCAGCTTCAACGGGAGGTCATCGAATCCGTCACCCTTAAGCGGACCCGTGAGATCCGGGTCGAAGAGACCCTTTTCAAATACACCAAGATATCCGGCTCTCTCTATTCCGGCTTTGTCAAAGAAAAAGGGGGCTTCATTGCGCTCCCGGAAAAGGCCCTACTGGACGCCATGTACCTGACGTCCCTGGGCCGCTATTCCCTGGACCTCTCCGCTATTGACCGCTCGAAGCTGGACCTGGAGCGGCTCAAGACCTTGAGCACTCCGTTTCCCTCGAGAACGAAGCAGACCCTGGCGAAACATGGATACCTTTCAAAAGCATGAGGCCTTTGAAATCGAGGTCCTCGACAAGATGCACCGAGCCAAGGGTTTGGAGCCGCTCGTCTTCGGCGGCGGGACCATGCTCAGGCTCTGTCACGAGCTGCCCCGGTACTCCGTGGATCTGGATTTCTGGGTGATCAAACCCTTAGACGAGGAGACCTATCGCGACAGGCTTCAGCGTACGTTCGAAAAGGACTACGAGGTCACGGATGCGGAAATCAAGTACCACTCCATCCTCTTCGAGCTCAGGTCCAACAGGTACCCCAGACGCCTGAAAATCGAGATTCGCCGAACCCTTGAACACTGGGACTTGCAGGAGAAGATCGCCTTCTCCAAATACGCGACTCTGCAGGTCGCCCTGAAGGCGCACACCCTGGATCAGACTATGAAAAACAAGATTTCCTCCTTCCTGGACCGCAAGGAGATTCGGGACTGCTTTGACATGGAGTTCATGCTCCGGCGGGGTGTGGCGCTGCCACCCCTGGACGCCGCTGTCCTGCGCCGACTTCAGGCCGGAATCCAAGACTTGAGGGAGCGGGATTTCAAGGTGAAGCTGGGCTCCGTCCTGGAGAGCGGCATCCGTTCCTACTACATCTCTGAGGGCTTTTCCTTTCTGAAAGAGAAACTTCACGAAACCCTTGCCGCCTCAGAAAAGTGACACCCATAAATCTTTTCCTACAACAGCCGGTTGGCCAAGCAGGTCATGCTTAACTTGGATTTCGCTCTTTGAAGATGGCCATTTTTCTGTTTCATGTCGAACTTGTGACTTCATTCAGTCGTGCTCCAGTCAGGGCAGGCTAGAGGCGGCTGCCCAACGGATTTAGACGTTGGCCACTTGGCTGAAATTGCTTGGGGATTGATTGAATAAGGCTGTTGAATCCCCCAAACGGATTCAACAGCCTTTCCTTGGTGATCATCACCCTGAAAGATCAGGCGAGGATGGCCCGAAGGTCCTCATCCGGTGTGGAGATGGGCATGATGTTGTAGTTGTCCACCAGCACCTGGAGGACTTCAGGGGTGATGAAGGCCGGTAGGGACGGCCCGAGCCTCATATCCCTGATGCCCAGGGACAGAAGGGTGAGCAGGATTGCCACGGCCTTCTGCTCGTACCAGGAGAGGACCAAGGACAGGGGGAGCTCGTTCACGCCGCAGTCGAAAGCCTCTGCCAGGGCCGTGGCGATCTGTATCGCCGAGTAGGCGTCGTTGCACTGACCCACGTCCAGGAGCCTGGGAAGCCCACCGATCTTGCCCAGCTTCTTGTCGAAGAACCTGAACTTCCCGCACGCCAAGGTCATCACCAGGCAGTCCTCGGGGATCTTTTCCACGAACTCATTGTAGTAGTTCCTGCTCGGTTTTGCCCCGTCGCAACCGGCCACCAGAAAGATATGCCTGATATCCCCTTTTTTGACGCCTTCGATCACCTTGTCAGCGACCCCCATGATCGTGTTCCGCGCAAAACCGACCCAGACGGTCCCGCCGTCCACGTCATCCGGATAGCCGGGCAGGTCCAACGCCCTCTGGATCACCGGGGTGAAGTCCTTGTCCGCGATGTGGGGAATATCCGGCCAGCCCACCACACCCGTGGTGAAGATGTTGTCCTGATACGCCGGGCGCGGTCTTTGTATGCAGTTGGTGGTCATGAGGATGGCGCCCGGGAATTGAGAAAACTCCCTCCCTTGATTCTGCCAGGCGGTGCCGAAGTGGCCGTAGAAGTGTGGATAGCGCTCTTTCAGCTTGGGATACCCATGACAGGGAAGCATTTCGCCGTGGGTATAGACATAAATCCCCTTGCCGGCGCTTTGGGCGAGGATCTTATCCAGATCGAACAGGTCGTGCCCGGAGACCAGGACGGCCTTCCCCTTTTTTGCACCCAGGGGGACCTCTGTCGGCGTCGGGTGGCCGTAAGTCCCGGTGTTCCCCGCATCCAGCAATTCCATGGCCCGAAGATTGGTGCGGCCGCACTCGAGCACCAGCCCAAGCAGATCATTCGTTTTCAGGTCATTGTCCAGGGTGGCGGCCAGGCCCTTGTGAACCGCCTGATACACTTTGTCGTCCCTCTGGCCCAGTTCTCTGGCGTGGTAGGCATATCCGCATACCCCTTTGAGCCCGAAAAGAAGGGTGTGCCGGAGGGAGCGGATGTCGGGGGCCACGCCGGGATCGGACTTGAGACCGTAATCCTTGGCCTGTTCGATCATCCCCTCCCGAGTGGCCGCAGGTTGAAAGTCCGCCGCTGTTCCTGCAAGCATATCCTGCCGCAGCGAGGCAGGGATTTCCTTCTTTAGCCCCTCCCGGAGACGAACGGAGTCCTTGACCAAGGACTCGAGCCTCCCCGGGTCAAACTCCACGTTCGTCAGTGTGGCGAACATGGCCTTGCAGACGAACTGGTTCACGGCGTCGTCGTTTATCCCCGCTTTCTGAGCGGCCAAGGCGGAAAGGGACAAGCCTTTCAACGAATGCACCAGCAGGTCCTGCAAGGCGGCCACATTGGGCTTCTTTCCGCACACACCTATTGTGGTGCACCCCCTGCCTCCCATTGTCTGCTCGCATTGATAGCAGAACATCTTTGTGTCCTGGGCGGCCCACAACTCCTTGGAGCCCAGCAAGGCGGGGCAAAAGGCTGAAGCCGCCACACCCATGGCACCTGTCTGAATGAATCTCCTTCTGGTTATCTCCTTTTTAAGCATTTCGTCCCTCCTTGGTGTTTAATTTACGGTTGCCGCCTCTCACAAAGGCGATGCCCAAAACGATGTTTCCAACATGCACGGGCTTCCCCGGCCTTTGGTATAGGATAGAGAGACAAGAAATAAGCGCATTGACTTAAGTCAAAGAGAGGCGACAAAAGAACGAACAGAGATGCTCGAGAAACGGTGAGGCCGTCTCGGGGGAGAAGAAGCGGAGGAACTTGGTCATGAACTTCCAGCAATTGATCTTGCTCCCGGTCATGGCCGACCCTCACGGGCTGTGTCTTGTCCTTGCAGGTAAGCAAGCCTGTGGAGGTTATGATGCCATGAAACGGGATCAAAGTCCTTGACTTAGGTCAACTATTCGCCCCGGGCACAAGACAACCCGCCTTCCGGTCCCTTAAACACGCCCGCCTGAGCTCAGGCGGCCGCCTCCAGGGCCTGGTCCACGTCCTCCAGGATGTCCCTCAAGTCCTCTATGCCCACCGAGAGGCGCACCATGTCCGGCGTGATTCCCGCGGCCCTCTGGGCAGGCTCGGAGAGCTGTGAATGCGTGGTGCTGGCCGGGTGTATGGCGAGGGTCTTGGCGTCGCCCACGTTGGCCAAGTGGGAGATCAGTCGGAGCCTGTTGATGAAGCTCTCCCCTGCACTCCTGCCGCCGCGGATCCCAAAGACCACCATGGCTCCGAATCCGCGTTGAAGCAGGCGGGCTGCCACAGGATTGGCCCTGTCCGAGGAGAGCCCGGGGTAGCGCACCCAGCTCACGCGAGGATGATTCTTGAGGTGCAGAGCGGCTTTTATGGCGTTCTCGCAGTGCCGCTGCATCCGTAGAGAAAGCGTTTCCAGCCCCTGGAGGAACATCCAGGCGTTGTCCGGACTGATGCAGGCCCCCAGGTTCCGGAGCGGCACCAGTCGCATGCGCATGATGAAGGCCACGGGGTTCGATTCGCCCAGGTCTTGGGCGAATCGGATCCCGTGGTACGAGGAGTCCGGCTCGTTGAAAAGGCGGAACTTCTCGTCGGTCCAATCGAAGCGCCCTTTGTCCACCACGATCCCCCCTATGCCCGTACCATGCCCGCCGAGCCACTTGGTCAAGGAATGGACAACGATGTCCGCGCCGTGATCCAGGGGGCGGAGCAGGTAGGGTGTGGTGAATGTGGAATCAACGGCCAGGGGAAGATGGTGGCGGCGGGCGACTCGGGCCACTTCCGGGATATCCGTTACGTCCAGCACAGGGTTTCCTATGGTTTCTGCATAAAGAAGCCTTGTTTTGGAGTTCACGGCCCGGTCGAAGTTCTCAGGGTCCCCGGGGTCGACAAAGCGGACGGTTATGCCCAGCTCCGGCAGGATATCATTGAACATGGTGTAGGTCCCGCCATAGAGGTTATTGGCCGAGACCACCTCATCCCCCCGGCCGCATACGTTGATAACCGTATAAAAAACCGCAGCGGTGCCGGAGGCGAGAGCCAATGCTCCCGCCCCTCCTTCGAGGGCGCTCATCCGCTGCTCCAAGACCTCCTGCGTGGGGTTCATTATCCTTGTGTAGATATTGCCCGGCTCCTTCAGGGCGAACAAGTTGGCTGCATGCTCGCTGTTCTTGAAGAGGTACGAGCTGGTGCGGTGTACCGGGACGCCTCTGGATCCGGTCTGATCCACAAGGGCCCCGGCGTGAAGGGCCAGGGTGTCGAATCGGTAATTCCCGCTCATTTTTGAGGCTCCTCCTTTAAGAATTTTCACTTCTCAGATTCTACCACCTTGTGGTATGATGTATCAAGTCTTAAACCGAACCAAAGGATATCCGCCCCGGCGCGGTGACCCGGGACGTGGAGAGCACCGGAGAGAACCTGATGAGCGAGTACATCGAGCACGACAATGAGGGTGTGTCCGTGGGGTTGGTGAAGACCGAGTACTTCACCCTTGGTTATCCTCCGAACGAGATGACCCCGGAGCGCGGAGGAAGACTGGGACCGGTAACCCTGGCCTACGAGACTTACGGGGAGCTGAGCCGGGAGCGAGACAATGCGGTGCTGGTCCTCCACGCGCTCTCCGGAGACGCCCACGCGGCGGGCTACCACGCCCCGGGAGATCTCAAGCCCGGCTGGTGGGACATAATGATAGGACCGGGCAAGGCGATAGACACGGACAGGTATTTTGTCATCTGCAGCAACATACTGGGCAGCTGCATGGGCTCGACAGGGCCCTCCTCAATCAACCCAAGGACCGGCCGGCCCTACGGCCTGGCCTTTCCCATGATCACCATAGGAGACATGGTCAGGGCCCAAAAGGCCCTTGTGGACGACCTTGGGATAGAGAGGCTCCTCTGCGTGATCGGGGGGTCGATCGGAGGGATGCAGGTCCTGGAGTGGTGCGTCCGATACCCGGACAAGGTGCTCTCCGCCGTTCCCCTGGCCACCACCACAAGGCACTCGGCGCTCGCCATCGCATTCAACGAAGTGGCCAGGCAGGCCGTTATGGCGGATCCCAACTGGGCGGGCGGGGATTACTACGGCGGGAAAAAACCGGAGCCGGGCCTTTCAGTGGCCAGGATGATAGGGCACATCACCTACCTCTCGGAGGAGGCCATGAGACGGAAGTTCGGGAGGCGCGGGCTGAAGCCCGAGGTAGAACTGCATCCGGGCTTTGCCCCCGACTTTCAGGTGGAAAGCTACCTGAGGCACCAGGGAGGCAAGTTCGTCAAGCGCTTCGATGCAAACTCCTTTCTATACATAACCAAGGCGGCGGATCACTTCGACCTGGAGCAGCGGTACGGTGCGGGCTCGGCTGTCAAGGCCTTTTCCAAGGCAAAGGCGCGCTTCCTGGTGGTCTCCTTCACCTCAGACTGGCTCTATCCCACTTATCAGTCCAGGGCCATGGTCAGGGCCATGAAAAAGAACCACCTGGATGTGAGCTTCTGCGAGCTTGAATCGGACTGGGGCCACGACGCGTTCCTGCTGCCCAATCCCAAGCTGACCGACCTGATCCGGGGATTTCTGGACCGGGGGTCAAAACAAGCCGGATGGAGGCTTCGTGCGGTTTGACCTCAGGATCATTGCCTCTTGGATAGAGCCCGGATCCACGGTCCTGGACCTGGGCTGCGGAGAGGGCGACCTCCTGGTCCTGCTCAGGGACCGGAAGGGGGTTCAGGGATTCGGCATCGAGCTGGTGGAGTCCAAGGTGGCCCGTTGCATAGCAAGGGGGCTCTCCGTAATCCAGGGCGACATGAACCTGGAGGTCATGGATTACGCGGATCGGTCTTTCGACTATGTAGTCCTGAGCCGGACCCTGCAGCAGGCATACAAACCGGACGATCTGATCCGGTCAATGCTGAGGATCGGCAAGAGAGGAGTGGTCAGCTTCCCCAACTTCGGCCACTGGCGCGTCAGATGGCAGCTCCTGACAACGGGCCGTGCGCCGGTCACCCGCCAACTCCCCTATCAGTGGTATGACACACCTAACATCCGGGTCCTCACCTTGAAAGACTTCCGAAGATTTTCGAAGCAGGTGGGCTTCGAGATCTTTCGGGAGGTCCCGGTAGTCACCGACGAAGAAAGCGCCAGCGGAAAGACGGTGACGACCCTCCCCAATCTCCGGGCCACCTATGGTATCTTCCTGATCGGGTAGCCCCTTCGCATTCCTATCAGCCGTTTTGCTCATATGGAAAAACAATCTTCTGTTTGACTTAGGTCAATGAAGGTGGATCCGAATCATGGTATATTCATATGATTAAAATGCTTGAGCGCTAGCGGCGGCAAGACCGCCGCCCGAATCCCAATGCCCCCGCATTCGGGGGATAAAGGAGAAGAGATATGCGCAAAGGGATGCCCTATACCGGATTGAAACCAGCGCAGCCGCTCCCGCCCGTCCTGGCATCAGCCGAGAAGGCGTTGCAGACGGGTGACATGGGGCCGCTCTCCGGTCTTTTGGCCGATGAAATGCATCAAGAGCTGGAGAGGCTCTTTGTCAAGGCCCGCGAAGCCAAGAAGCACAAGGACGAGAATCTGGCGGCGGGCCGGGAATGGGCGGACGCCTATGTCAAGTACGTGATCTACGTACACGGCCTCTATAAGACCATCAAGGCCGGGCCGGCCCACGGCGCCGGTGAGTGACCGCCCCTGAGAGAGGGGCCCCATGCGAGGACACATGAATCGATTGATCAAGCTGGTTTTGACCATCCTGCCGGTCGCAGCGGCAGCCGCCCTGACCGCCTACCTGGTCGCGAACCGCCCTGGCCCGGAGAAGAAACCAAGGGGCGAGGAGGTCAGGACGCTGAGGGTGATCAAGGCGCCCGCCCCGGATCTGGTTCCCAGGGCTACCGGCTACGGCGTGGCCGAGCCCGGGGAGGTGTGGGAGGCGGTGGCCGAGGTCAAGGGGACGGTTGCGGAAGTCCACCCGCGTCTAAGCTCGGGCGAGTTGATCCGGGGGGACAGTGTGCTGGTCCGATTGGATCCGGCCGAGTATGAGCTTGCAATCGCACGTCTGGAGGCCGCCCTTGAAGAGACACGAGCGAAGATAAAGGAGCTTTCCGGCGAGGCGGAGAACATTGAGCGGCTGCTTGCCGTCGAGAGGAGATCTCTGGACCTGGCCCGGAAATCGTTCGACAGGAAGCGGACCCAGGCGCAGCGAGGCGTCATGTCCCAGGACGAGGCGGACCGAGAGGAAAGAGCGTTTCTCCAGCAGCAGCAGAAGGTACGGGAGCTTGAAAACACCCTCTCTTTGATCCCGTCGAGACGGAGGGCCTTGAACGCGGCCCTTGCCGTCCATGAGGCGGACCTTGAAAGGGCGAGGCTGGACCTTTCAAAGACAACCATAAGGGCCCCTTTTGACTGCCGGCTGGGAGAGGTCAAAATCGAACCCGGCCAATTCCTTCGTGCGGGACAGACCCTTTTCAAGGCCCACGGGACCTCGGTCACTGAGGTGGAGGCGAGATTCAGGGCCGAGCAGATGCGCAATCTCCTGGGGGAGGAGAAGCGCAGGCGGTTTCAGACCGGGGTGGGCATAGAGACATTCGCCCGAATCTTCGAAGACATGAAGGTCCTGGTACGCCTGGAGAGCGGTGAGTGGTCGGCCGAGTGGGAGGCGCGTATCGACCGGGTCCGGGAGGAGACGGACCCGGGGACCAGAGACGTCAAGGTCATAGCGGCGGTCGACCGCCCTTACGAAAAGGCGGTCCCCGGCGAGCGCCCTCCCTTGACCGCAGGCATGTTCTGCGAGGTGGAGATCCGGGCGCCGGCGCGTCCGGGGAGCATCATATTGCCCAGGTCCTCAGTTCACACTGGCGGCGTCTTTGTCCTGGACCGGGAGCAGCGCCTGCGTAAGAGAGAGGTGGTTGTGGATTTCGCCCAGGGGGATTTCGTGGTGATCCTATCAGGCTTGGAAGGCGGCGAGACGGTGGTGGTATCCGACCCTTCTCCGGCGATCATCGGAATGAAGGTCTCGCCGGTCTTGGATGAGGACCTCCTGCAGCGGCTCCTGGCTCAAGGCAGGGGTGGAGAGGGAACCCCATGATCCGCCTTTTCACCGCGCATCCCACCGCCGCGAACCTGCTGATGATCTCATTCCTAGTGGCGGGTGTGCTCAGCACCCCGCACATCCTCCGGGAGACCCAGCCGGACTATGCCCCGAGCGAAGTCGAGATTCGCATCAGATACCCCGGGGCCACCGCCGGAGAGGTGGAGGAGGTGGTATGCAGGAGAGTGGAAGACGCCCTTGACGGGATCAGCTTCGTCGAAGAGGTGCGGTCCGACGCGCGGGAAGGGCTTGCCTCCATCGTGGTGGAGATGAGCGACGCGGGCGAGATCCTGACCTTTCTGAACGATATACAGACCGAGGTGGACGCCATAGACGATTTCCCGGCGGAGGTGGAAGACCCGATAATTACCGAGCTAGGCCGGACCGATCCGGTCATGTCTCTCTTGGTCTCCGGGCCCATGAGCCTGCCGGATCTCAAGGCCTACTCCGAAGACCTGAAGGACCGGATGCAGGAAGCCGGAATTCCGCTGATCGATATCACGGGGTTCTCGGAGCACCAGCTCCGGGTCTCCCTCTCCGGCGATGCGCTCAGGCGCCTGGGGCAGGGCGCGGCGCAGGTGGCCGAGCGCATCGCCGCCCAGAGCAATGACATGCCCCTGGGTACCATTGAAACCAGGGAGACCGAGATCCTTCTCAGGTTCGTGGACCAGCGCCGGACGCCCGAAGAGCTTGAAAACCTGGTCATACTGGCCGGTCCCGAGGGGGGCGAGGTCCGGCTCGGCGACATCTCCAGGGTGGAGGACCTCTTCGAGCCAGCTGAAGAAAAGGTCGTGGTCGGGGGGAGCAGGAGCGCTCTATTGAATGTCTGCAAGACCAAGGAGCAGGACTCCATACGGATCGCCGAGCAGGTCAAGGCCTTCATCCGGGACGAGCGCCTCCGCCGCCCCCGGGTGGAGCTCACCGTCACCCAGGACCAGACCGGCATCCTCGAGGACCGGCTGGAGATGCTGCTCAAGAACGGCGTACAGGGGCTTATACTGGTATTCGCCGTCTTGTGGCTCTTCTTCGGGGGCCGGATCTCATTCTGGGTGGCCCTGGGACTGCCGGTCTCCTTTCTGGGCGCGTTCATCCTGGTCCCGCACCTGGGGCTCAGCATCAATATGTTCACCATGGTGGGTATGCTGATGGCCCTGGGGCTGTTGATGGATGACGCGATCGTAATCGCCGAGAACATCATGGCCCACAGACACAGGGGCAAGTCCCCGCTCCAGGCGGCGGTGGACGGCACCAGGGAGGTGGCACCGGGCGTTGTCTCGTCATTCATTACCACCGCCTGCATTCTGGGGCCGCTTGCCTTTGTGGGGGGTCAGATAGGAAAGGTCCTCCGGGTGGTCCCCATGATGCTCATCCTGGTCTTGGCGGTCAGCCTGATAGAGGCCTTTTTGATCCTCCCCGCCCACCTCAACCACGCCCTCCACGGCATAAAGGAAAACAAGGCAGGCCGTTTCAGGCGGGCCTTTGACGCCTCGTTCGCCTGGGTGCGCGACCGCCTCCTAGGAGGGGCCGTGGAGGTGCTCCTCAGGTGGCGATACCCTTTCCTGGGCCTTGTGACCTCCGTATTCATACTCTCGCTGGGCATGGTGGCATCCGGGAAGATCAAGTTCCAGGGGTTCCCGGAGCTCGAAGGCGACGTGGTCCTGGCGCGCCTGCTGCTCCCCCAGGGCACCCCGCTCTCCCGCACCGAGGGTGTGGTGAATCGCGTGCTGGAGGCCCTGGATCGCACCAATGAAGAGTTCAAGCCCAAACAGCCCGAAGGAGAGGATTTGGTTCGAAACGCCTATGTCCAGTACAACCTGAACACCGAGGCTTTGGAGAGCGGGCCCCATGTGGCCACCGTCACGGTGGATCTCCTTACCGCTGAAAGACGTACCGGCACCATAGAGGGATATCTGGCAACCTGGAGAAGGGAGATCGGCGATCCGCCGGACGTGCTCAGTCTCACCCTGGGCGAGCCCGGGTTCGGGCCCGGCGGACGGCCCATCGAGGTCCGGGTGAGGGGAAGGGATCTGGAGGAACTGAAAAGGGCGGCGGCCGATTTGAAGCAGTGGTTCGGGGGCTTCGAGGGGGTGATCAACCTGGCCGACGACCTCAGGCCGGGCAAGCCCGAGCTTCGCATGAAGATGCGTGAAGGGGCCTACGGGATGGGGATCGATGCCGAGACAGTCTCCCGGCAGCTCAGGGCCTCGTTCCAGGGCGCGGTGGCCGATGAGATCCAGGTGGGCCCTGAATCCTACGAGATCGAGGTCCGTCTCGCCGGAAAAGATCGCGACAGCCTGGCCCGAATAGAAGACTTCGACCTCTTTCTTCCGGACGGGACCCGGGTCCCCCTGAGTTCGGTGGTCTCCTGGGAGGAGGCGAGAGGCTGGGCCAGGATCGCGCGGTTCAACGGAATGCGGGCGGTGACTCTGAGGGGCGACGTGGACACCCGGCTCATAAACACCAACGAATTGATGCGGCTCTTCAACGACACCTACCTGCCCGAGTTCAAAGAGACCTACCCCGAACTCGAGCTCTCCATCGCCGGATCCCTGGAGGAGACCAACACCACCCGCAAGTCCATGCTGAGAGCCATGATGATAGGGTTCATCGGGATCTTCATACTGCTGAGCTTCCAGTTCAGGACCTATACCGAGCCTTTCATAGTCATGTTGGCTATACCCTTTTCCCTGATCGGCGTGGTTTGGGGTCACGGCCTCATGGGCGTTCCCATCAGCATGCCCAGCCTGCTCGGCTTCATCGCTCTCGGCGGAGTGGTGGTCAACGACTCCATACTCCTGGTCATGTTCCTCAAGACCGCAAGGAGGGAAGGGCTCTCCCTCCACCAGGCCGCGGCCCGGGCCAGCCGGACGAGATTCCGGGCCGTGCTCCTGACCTCCTCCACCACCATCGCCGGCCTCCTGCCCCTCCTGTTCGAGAAGAGCCTGCAGGCCCAGATCCTGATCCCCCTGGTGATCAGCACCGCGTTCGGCCTGATGGCCAGCACCGTGCTGGTGCTCCTGGTGATCCCCTGCATGTACCGTATCCTGGGCGACTTGGCGCTGACTGAGGAGGTGGGCATTGCGGGGCGTTGAAACCGTCTTTCAAACGCTGAAACTCCTTCAGGGTTTTGGCCCCGCTGGTGATTTCCAATTTGACCATACCGGTTGTCAAAACAACATAGTGTTTCAACAAGAAATCTATACGGTCTTTGATTTCGGGTATAAAATCCTTCCTCATGGTCTCCCTTTTGGTCCGGGCGCCGATCGCTTCTGCTGCGGCCGTCAACAAACCCTCATCGATCAACACCGTCGTTTTCCTCATATATGCCTCCATTAACCATCCAATTGATATGGTTATACGATACATACATATTTCAGTGCGGCTCGTCAAGAAACTGCTCATGTAACATTCTTTATTCGAACGGCCTCCAGCGGGCAGGCCTCGATGCAGTCCCAGCAGGCCATGCACATGTCCTGGAAGATTGCGGGCGATTCAAAGGCCCCGTCTATCTGCTTGGCCACTTTGTGAGTACAGGCCGATGCGGCCGCACAAAGCCCCTCCTCGGGGTTGCATTCCCCGGGGTTGCATATCTCATAATCTATCATGGCAAAGGTCTTCTTGGGCTGCATTCCCGCCTTCTCTTCTATCCGTGGAGCGATCGACCCGCAGCCTTCAAAGAGGCCTCGAACATTATCTCGGGCAAGGTGGGATGTGCGTGAATGGTCTCGGCCAGATCGCTGACAGTCGCCCCCATCCTTACGGCCAATGTCGCCTCGGCGATCAGGTCGGTCGCATGAGGACCGATGATATGTACGCCCAATACCCGGCTGGTACCAATTTCGGAGATGATTTTGGCCTGTCCCGCGATCTCTCCCATCACCTGAGGCTTGCCCAGGGCTCTGAAGAGCACGCTGCTCGATTGAACTTCACGGCCCTGATCCCCGGCCTGAGACTCGGTCAGACCGACTCCCGCAACCTCGGGAGAGGTGAAGACGGCGTTCGGCACGGCCTGGTAGTCCATAGTGCAATCTCCTCCGGCCGCGTTCTCGGCGGCAACCAGGCCCTCGGCGGTGGCCACATGGGCCAGCATGACCCTGGAAGGCCCCAGGACGTCTCCTATGGCATACACATCAGGATTGCTGGTCACCATACGGTGATCGGCCGAGACCCAGCCCTGGCCGTCGAGCTCCACGCCGAGGGAACCGAATCCCTCGATCCCGGAGGTGTTGGGAGTGCGCCCGATACAAACCAAGACCTTGTCCACCTGCTCAAAAAACGGTTTCTTGTCTTTTTCCGTAGGGTTTTCCAGGAAAGGGGACGGACCGATTTCCACGCTCAGCCGGCCGTCCCTTTCCTCGAGACCGGCTACGGTCCTATTGAGTATGAAATTGATTTTTCGTTTCTTCATTTCCCGCTGGAGGATCTTGGAGCAGTCCTCATCCAATGAGGGCAAGGGCAGCAGGCGGGAGAGGGCCTCCACGACGGTCACTTTGGATCCCAGTGCGGAGAGCATGCATGCGAACTCGCACCCGATCACCCCGCCTCCCACGATCAGAACGGACTCCGGCACCTCCTCCAGGCCGAGGGCGTGATTGCTGGAGAGGACCCTCTCTCCGTCAAATTCCAGACCGGGTAGCTCAAAGATGCTGCTGCCCGTTGCCAGAATCAGCTTGTCCCAGGGCACCTGCTCCTCGTCCCCATTCCCGGTCCTGACCCCGAGCATGCCGCGCCCCTTTATGTAGCCGGTTCCTTGGATGTACCGGATGCGGTTCTGTTTCAACAACTTCAAGATGCCGCTTCTCTGGTCGCTGATGACCTTTCGCTTTCTCTCCATCAAGGCAGGCATGTCGGCACGGGCCGCGCCCTCCAAGGTGATGCCGAATGATTCGGCCTTTCTGATCTTATCTAATAACTCCGCCGTGGTGATCATCACCTTTGAGGGAATGCAGCCCCAGTTCAGGCAGGTGCCCCCGACGTCATCCCTCTCTATGACGGTCACCTCCGCGCCCATCCGGGCCGCTCCCACTGCGGCTGTGTATCCACCCGGGCCTGCACCGAGTACGGCAATCCTTGTCGCCATGGGTCTCCTCTCCCGCTCCTTCAAAGAATTCCTATGACGCGATCACAGGAATCCATTAAATCAACCAGAGATTCATATGAACCCGTCAAAACTTCCTGCCCGGCGGTGCCCACCTCGATGCCCCGCAGCCGGGCGTCGTCGCTCAGGACATGGACCTCCGCTTTCATATCCATCAGCTTACGGAGATCAACGGGCCCTGGAGTCCTTGTCCCGAGAGAGCAAAAGCGGACGCCCTCTTGCAGCAGGAAAAGGCTTACGCTGTGACCTTTTGCAAGCATGTCCTCGGCGGTCTGGAGCGCACGCCCGGCATTGTCGGTCCCGGGCCCGCTCTTGAGAAGAAGGCCTATCTTCATGATCCAGCTCCTTTATCAGAATATGAGTTGGAGGCTCGTTGACGTCATCAGCTCTGATAACTTTTGGCGATCAATGATCTCCAACTCTTCAACCAGGTCATCTTCACCGAGGCCCCGTTTATCGAGCGACTCTTTCTCTACGTAGAACTCTGCGGGCGTCTCCTTCTTCTCGTATAGTCCCTTTGCAATGACCTCCTCCAAGGTTTCGCTCATTGACAGCCACGGTCGCTCGCCCGGGTCTTGATCCGCTTTGGCCAAGTAGACCCCGTCATCGATCAAGACGAAGACCGGCCGAAACCCCATGGCTATGGCGCCGTTTGTATGGCGAAGCCCCTCGGCCGCCTGAAACCCCCCGTAAGGCCCCCTGCGGACGACTATCAGAACATCCTGGGTCATGACTTCCTCCTTTGCCTAAGGACCCACATTCAAGACTACGTCGGTCTCACTCAGGATTTGAAAAAGGCTCTTCAAGGTGCCGGGAGCGGCGCCCTCTATGAACTGCTCTTTTCGCAGACCGCGAAAACTAAAGCAGGTCCCTCAGAGATCCACCCGAACCCCCTGTTCAATCAGATCGGCGAAGCCCTTCTCGGCATTGGGCGCTCCCGACGCCCTCTGCCCCTTCAAGAACCCGTAAGTGCCGTCGCCCGAGCCCACCACGGTCAAGCCATGTCCCTTGCTCTTTGCGGCCTTCGCGATCCCCAGGACGGTATCCATGTCCTGGCCGCTGTAAGGCGACGAACTCAGCATCAAGGTGATATTTTTCATTGATCTTCGCGCCTCCTTTTCTGATAGTCTTGGTGTCTCAGTCAGGATTCCTTTCTCTTTGGAGCTTGGATATAAGAAATCTAGCGCCCCTGCGGGAGAGCCCGAGCCTCCCTGCAAGGGTCTCCTCATCCACGGGTCCCTCGGCCCTGAGGATCTCGAGCACCTCGGCCTCCAGCTCATCCAGCCAGTCCTCGAACAGGACAAGCAGCTCCGGATCCGCGATGGCCCGCAGCTGTTCGGACTGAGTCACCTTGTCCACCAGGCTGCGGCACATCTGCGTTGGGTCGACACCTTCGCCCATGCACTCGGCCAGTCACAGATACACCAGGCCGGACACCTTGTCCCCCTCGGATCCCCCGATCATATTCATGAGAAACCGTTCACGGGCCTCTTCATCCAGGTCCGCGAGAAGCCTTCCCAGGACTTCGGTGATCTTGGACAGGGCCTCTTCAGGATCCATTCCGGCGACGGCTTGTAGGAGTTCGTTCATTTTACTCCACGCCCCTCCGTGGCATCAAAAGGTTAAGGAGGCGTTCCTGGAGGCCAAGAGCTCGGCCGCCACACCGCTCAGCTCGCCTATCACATCCAGGATCCTGTGATCCGCCAGTTCGTAGTAGACAAACGGTCCCTTGCGCTCCACCCTCACCAGCAACGAGCGTTTGAGCTCCTTCAAGTGGTGCGATACCAACGGCTGCGACAACTCCAGCTCCTCCACGATGGCAGAGACCGATTTCTTCCCCCCGCTGAGGAGCAGCAGTATTCTCAAGCGGTTGCCGTCCGAGAGGCACTTGGCCAGAAAGGCCGCCAGCTGCAGGTGATCGTCATCCAAACCTGGCACACCCTTTTTCAATATATAAATGAATATTTATATATCATGAGTCCCCTTGTCAACGACGATTTGATCCCCCCCTATCGGCTCTTGTGGCTGCTTCAGTCCCAGCAGACCATAATGATATGGAGGCAAATCAATGGTACCCCCTTCGATTGAAAACCCGGCCTGCTCGATCCATAGGCGGCATTCAGAAGGGCGCGGCCGGATTCCCATTGAAGGGCCGCGAGGGGTGGCGGGATCGTAGTTCCAGTGGATGACCGCCACCCGACCCCCGGGTCTGAGGATGCGCCGGGCCTCGCCCAGCAATGCGAGGGGGTCTTCGGCGTGCATGATGTTGAAAAGCATTGCCAGGTCCACCGAATCCGGCGGGAGCCCGGAGCCTTGGCCTACGAAGTCGCGCAAATGAGTCTTGACGTTCCCGCAACCCATCTCTCGAGCACGGCGCCCGCATTCCTCTATCATGGCGGGTTCGATGTCCAGGCAATGGATAGTCCCGCTTATCCTCTTGGCGGCGGGAACCGCAAAGGTCCCATACCCGCAGCCGAAGTCCACGGCGTCCCGTACGGTCCGGTCCACCCTCAGAGCGGTGAATATCCGGTCCAGGTCAAAGAACGACTCCCATGCCTCCTCGTCCGGCATGTCGCTTTCCCGGGTCTTCATTCCGGCTTCCTCCCGCTCCCCCGCCTCGAGCTGTCAAGCGGCCTCCGCCGGCAGGCTGAGCGCTCCTTTGCGGCATGCGGCAACGCACAGGTTGCACTTCAGGCAGTCCCCGTCTCGCACGATTTCCACTCCTCCCCCTCACGGCCGAGATGCCAACACCAAATAAATGTATATTTATATGTTGTTGGAGCGTTTGTCAATCAAAATCTTCCAGCCAGCACGGCGGCTCTTCGACTGAGCCGCAGCGATCTCAAATGATCCCGGAGGCCAGGGCCATGGCGATCCCGAAGAGAAGCAGGCCGGTCAAGGTCTGGACTGCACGCATGGTGACTTTGTGAAGAAACCGCCGGCCTATGAGCACGCCGGCGAACGCGGCAAGGATTCCCGCGGCGATCAAGGGCCATTGTTCAGGCCCGAGCGGATTCGCCGCCTCCGCCAGGAAGAATGCGGCCGCATAGGTCGCGATCCGCGCCGTGTCCACCATGAAACCGATCATGGCGTTGGTTCCCACAAACGCCTCGGTGGAAACGGCCGTCTTTGCAAGAAAGGCGGAGCGAAGCGCCCCCTGGTGCCCTGAGAACCCTCCGAAGAAGCCTGACAGGAGACCACCCAGGACCAAGTGCCGGGGTTCGAACTGGACCGCCCTCAGGCGCGGCAGGAGCTCGAACAACGCGAAGGCCAGCATGAGGGCACCCATGGCGAGCTTCACAGGGGTAATCACCGCCATCCTGGGGCCCAGTGAATACCTGGCTATCTCCCCCAGATGGGATACATACCCCAGCGCGGCGGCACCCGCGAAAGCCGCCCCTATGGCGGGAATCCCGAATCGAAGGACAAGCCCCCGGTCCATGTGCCTGCCGACGACGGCGATCTTGAAGGCGTTGTTCGCGCCGTGGACCACTGCAGTGGCCGCGACCGCCACCTCCACCGGAAAGAATAAGGCGAAAACAGGCATGAGAAGGGTCCCCAGCCCGAACCCTGAAAAGAGGGTCAACCCCGAGACCAAGAGCGCCGCACAGGGCACCACGATGAACTCCATCATTCGCTCCTATGCCCCCCGGGCATCCCGGAGGCTCGTATTCCAGCATGCATCATTCACCTTTGGGCCTTCCTTCGTCTTCACCGAGCACCACCTCGCGGTAGAGCTCCTCTACCCGGCTCTTCACGAACTCCAGCGCCTGCCGGCCGCCCGGGGTCAATGAGTACTCCTTCCTGGCCCGCGGACCCCGGCCCGGATCCTTCCTGCACTCCAGCCATCCGCGCCCCTCCAGCCTGGCCAACAGGGGGTAAATCGTCCCCGGGCTGACCTCGTAGCCGTGTCTTCGAAGCTCCCGGATCATCCACTGCCCCACCACCGGGCCCCGGGCGGCGTGGTGAAGGATGTGAACCTTCCAGAACCCGAGCAGGATCTCCCTTTGAAACGCCTTGGTCTCCGATGTGTCCATGGGGTCCTCCTCAACACATAACGCTTAGCATAATCGATAACCGTAAAGAAGTCAGCCCTATTGGACCCTCCTGTGGACGACAGGCCTCTTGACTCTAAGTGTAAATTGATGCATATTCGTATGCATGCGTACAACGTTAAACATTGATGATGAAACTCTTGAAAGGGCCATGCAGCTCACCGGCATTCGAGAGAAGACCGCGCTGGTCAGGCGGGGACTGGAAGCCCTGATCGCTCAAGAGAGCAGCAAACGCCTGGCCAAGCTGGGCGGCACCGAAGGCCGGCTTGAGCAGCCCCGAAGGCGGCGCCCACCGGGCTTCTAGTGATGGTGCTCGTGGACACCTCTATCTGGGTTGACCATTTTAGGCGTGGAAACCGCCGCCTCAAGGCCCTTCTCCTGGACGCCCAAGTCGCCTGTCATCCCTTCGTAATAGGAGAGCTCGCCTGCGGCAACCTGGAAAACCGAGCTGAAATCCTCGCCCTTCTCGTCTCACTTCCAGCGCCACCGATTCTGTCCCGGGAGGAGTTCCTTCATTTCATAGACCGGCATCGCCTTATGGGCCGGGGGATCGGGTTCGTGGATGTCCACCTCCTTGCCTCGGCCCGCATTTCGGGACTGCAGTTGTGGACCTCTGATAAGAGGCTCTTATCCGCAGCCCGGGAACTAGGCCTGTCATATGGTTGATGACAACACCGACGTACGCCGGGGGTGAGGGCGTTACGGACATGATTAAAATAAGAAATTGCAAAGCACTGCCTGATTTTGATTTGGCCCTTCAAATCATCAGAGACTACATCCAATGGCTGGATATGGATCTTTGTTTTCAGGATATAGACAATGAATTGTCGGGATTCAGCACCATCTACTCGCCACCCGGCGGGGCGTTTCTGATTGCATATCATGGAGATGCTCCGGCCGGCGGCGGGGGCGTGAGAAGGCTCGAGCCCGGGGTCTGCGAGATGAAGCGCCTGTTCGTGTATGAGCGGTTCAGGGGGTGGGGGGTGGGGAGGGCCTTATGCACCGCATTGATCAGGGAAGCGAAGGAATTGGGATATGATAAGATGCGGCTGGACACCCTGGGGCGCATGAAGACCGCGGCAAGGCTCTACGAAGGCCTGGGGTTCAAGGAAATCGAGCCCTACCGATTCAACCCGGATCCAGGGGTGAAATACATGGAGCTGGAGCTGTGATCACAGCCGAACCGCTTCCCCCAGTTCCAGCCCGGCTTCAAGGGCCCGGTCCAACACCTCGGGGCGCCCCCTTATCATGCCCCGGTCAAAGAGGCCGTAGACTTCGATTTCCCGGATGATATCATACCCCATTGATCGGAGCGGCAGGCGCATGGCCTCCAGGGTGACCCCGATGCTCTCCTTGGTCTCCTGTTCGCATATCGCGGCGATCACCGCCTTCCTTCCCTGCCCGGCCAACCGGCTGGACCACGGCCGCGGCCGGGAGTCTCCGAAGTCATAGAAACAGTAGAGCCGGTCGATAAAGGCCTTCATCAAGGCCGTGACATTGTAGGTGTGTGTGGGGGAGACCAGCACCAGGCCGCGCGACCGGAGAACAAGGGGGTACAACAGGGTCATGCCGTCATTGAGCCCGGTGCATATCTTATCTTTTCTGCACTTCTCACACCCTTTACACGATTGAAACCAATAGTCGCGCAAGTGCCGGTTGTCCGCTTCCACTCCTTGTCTCTTCAACCCCCCGGCTATGTGCTCCAGGAGGATGTCAGAGTTGCCTCCCCGCCTCGGGCTGCCGCCGAGGCCAAGGACCCGCCTATGTACTGAATAATCGGTATGGCGGGGGGCGCAATGTCCAAACTCCAACGAATTATCCACCATGCGGCCTCCTTATGGGCTGCTACGACCCGTTTATACGCCGTCCAGGGCCGCCCTGACCCTGGCGGCGAGCTCATTCATTGAAAAAGGCTTTTGCATGAACTGCGTTCCGCGGTCCATTACGCCCCTGTGGACTATCGCGTTGGCGGTGTAACCGGACATGAACAAGGTCCTCAGATCCGGGTGGAGCTCCTGAAGCCTCACGGCCAAATCCCGGCCGTGCATCCCGGGCATGACTACATCGGTGAGGAGCAGGTGGATCGGGCCGTCATGCTCCCGGGCGGCGGCCAGGGCCAGGTCCGGGCCTTGAGCCGACAGCACGCGGTACCCCAGCCGCTTGAGGATCTTTCCGGCCAGTTTCAGGATAGCGGCCTCGTCTTCCACCACCAGGATCGTTTCTCCTCCGCCCCGGGGAATCTCCTTCTCGACCTCCCCCTCGTCTTCCTTGACCACCGACTCTCCCGGGACGCGCGGGAGGTAAATCTTGATGGAGGTCCCCTTCGCAGGTTCGCTGTAGACGTTGATGAAGCCGCTGTTCTGCTTGACAATACCGTAGACCGTAGCGAGCCCCAGGCCGGTGCCCTTGCCCACATCCTTAGTGGTAAAGAACGGCTCGAAGATGTTCTCCATGGTCTCCCGGTCCATGCCGCTGCCGTCGTCGCTCACTGCGAGCATAACGAACTCGCCTGTTACAAAGGCCGGGTGCTCCGAGCAGTACTCCTCATCAAAGGCGACATCGGCCGTCTCGATGACGACCCGCCCGACGCCGCCGATGGCGTCCCTCGCATTGATGCACAGATTGGCCAGGATCTGATCCACCTGGACGGGATCCATCTTGACCCGCCAAAGCCCCTTCCCGGGCAGCCATATCAAGTCGATGTCCTCGCCTATCAAGCGCCTGAGCATCTTGAGCATTCCCTCTATGGTCTCGTTCAGGTCGAGCACCCTGGGGCTGATGGTCTGCTTGCGGGCGAAGGCCAGGAGCTGCTTGGTGATCTCCGCTGAGCGCCGCGCCGCCTTGAGGACCTCCTGGAGGTCGGCATGGAGCGGGTCACCCGGTTCCGCCTTTTCCAGGGCTAGCTCCGCATACCCTATTATCACGCCCAGCATGTTGTTGTAGTCGTGGGCCACGCCCCCGGCGAGCCTCCCCACCGATTCCATCTTCTGGGCCTGAAAGAGCTGCCTCTCCAGGGCCTCCCTCTCTTGCTCGGAGCGCTCCTTCTCCTCGGCCATCTTAAGGGCCTTCAGGGCGAAGGCCAGATCGCCCGCCATCTCGGCGAAAAGGGCCTGCTCCTCGAGGTCGTGGCCGGGCCCGTACTCCAGCGATGCGGCAAGGTAGCCGAGCACGATGCCGCCATGGGCCAGGCGCACGCACAAGGAGTGTGTCTCAGCGCATTCCTCGGCCATCGGGCATTGGTCGCAGACCGCTTGTCTGTGCTCGATCAACAAGGCGTCCTCCCTGGACCCGGCCCTGTCGCAGCAGGGAGGCAGCTCGTTCCGCTCAATCATGCTCGAGACCCGCTCCAGGGCCTCTCCCAATCCCGCTCCGGCCCATGAAACGGGCCGGTCGTCCCGGTCGACCAGTATGATCAAGGCGGAGGCATAGCCCCGGTTGTCCACCAGCAGCCTGCAGGCCTCGCTGATCAAGGTGTCCCGGTCCCTTTCCCGGCCGATCAGTTGATTCACATCCCTGATCGCCCTCAGTACGTTGTTGAGGTGCTCGACCCGCTCCTCGGCCTCCTTTCGCTCGGTGATATCGAGCATGGCACAGACCAGGCCCTCCGGGCTTCCATCGCGACCGAAGAAGAGCGATTCGTGGAAGATGACCCTGCGTCGCCGCCCGCTGCTGTCCAGGATCTCGACCTCATAGACCTCAACATCGCCCTTTTCCAAAAGGCTCAAATCAGCGGTATGAAAGCGTTCTGCCATCTTCGCCGGCATGATATCAAGGGCGCTCCTGCCTATGATTTCCTCCTTGGCCAGGCCCACGAAATCCGAGAACGCCCTGTTGCACCCCAAGTAGAGACCTTGCGTGTTCTTGTAGAAGACGGGCACCGCTATGGAATCTATGATGGTCTCGAGGAGATCCTCGCTCTGGCGCAGCTCCGAGGTGCGGCGTGCAACCTGCCTGTGCAATGACCAGGACCAAAAAAAGACTCCAAAGAGTATCAAAAGGAGCGGGATCACGATCATGGCCGAGTACCTGAGGGCGGTCAAGAGATCCAGGGGCTCTTCCTGGTAGACCCCCAGCCACTTCTTCCTTATGCGCCTGTACTCGCCGGTCTCCTCCAGGACCTTCAAGCCTTCGCTGAACTGGGCCAGCAGCGGCCTCTGGTTATTGGGAACCGCATAGCAGTAGTCCAGTGAAAGGAGCGGGGTCTTGCCCGCGGTGAGATTGGTCCACCCGTGCCGCTCGATCCAGTAAAGGGCCGTCATACGGGCCATCAGGGCGCAGTCGTGCCTTCCCTTGGATAGCTCCCGCAGGGCGTCCTCTTGGGAGTCCACAAGGGTGAGTCGGTCTCGGAGTCCGTTTTCCACGGCAAAGTCGTGCATGATATCGCCGTCTTGAACCACGATGCGCTTTCCGGCCAGATCTTCGACGCCGCCCGGGGGCGGGCCGGAATCCCGGCGGACCACGCCCACATAATGGCTGACCATGTGGGGCGGGGAGAAGTCGAATACCAAATCCCTCTGCGGGGAGTAGAGCATTCCCTGGACCGCGTCGATCCGACCCCGCTCCAGCTCATCGCGCACCCTGGCCCACGGCCCCAGGCGGATCTCCACATCCAGCCCCAGCTCCCTGGCGATCGCCCGGGTAAGCTCAACGCTGTACCCCGCCGGGCGCCCGTTCTGATCCAGATACTCGTAGGGCGGGTAATTGTGATCCCCGCCTATCACCAGCCGGCGATTGGACGGCAGCTCCAGGGCTGCAAACCACTTGGAATGAAGGTAACGATAGGTCCCGTCCGCAATGACCAAGGCGAGCCCCTCGTTCAAGAGCTCCAGCGTGTCCCTGTCCCCCTCCCTGACCGCGAAGCAGAAGTCCTGGCGGAACTCCGAAACGGGCCTGTTTACTATCCGCAGGTTTGTCAGCCCTATGTCCCTGATCAGGCGGAGAGCCACCAGGCGCTGGATGACCACCGCGTCATGGAGGCCCTGCGAGAGCTCGCGAAGGGCGTCCTCAAAGGTGGCGGTCGTGTGTATCCTTATCCCCCGATCCTCCCGGCGCAGGAACTCCTCGGTGTTGTCCCCTTTCATGACGGCCACCCGCCGCCCCTCCAGGTCCCTTATGTCGAGGATGCCCTTGGTTTCCTCCCTCACCACTATTGCGCCGTGAAGAGACATGTAGGGGAAGGTGAAGTCAAACAGTTCCTCCCGCTCGGGCGTGCGGCCCACCAGGGGCAGGGCCTGGATCCCGCCTCTTTCCAGCCAACCCTTTACCTCGTCCCAAGGCCCCACCCGGAAGGTGACATCATGGCCCATTGCATGGAGCGCAGCGCGCATCAGCTCCACTGAGAAGCCGCCGGCAAGGCCGTCCTCGTCCACGATGCAAAAGGGCGGGTAATCGTACTCGCACCCGGAGATGACCGTGGGCCTGGTCAACGGGGCGGTCTCCGCGGCCTGTGCCGGGCCTTGAATCAGAAGCACCAATACCGAGGCGATGACCACGGACGGCGGCAGGCAGCGTTTCATCAGAATGAATACCTCAAGCCCAAGTACCAGTTGGTGTTGTCCTTGAACCGGCCGAAGAACGTGTGATCCTCTTCTCCTGCAAACAGGTTTCCGCCGGTCTCCACGGTCCATTCGTCATTGACCTTGTAGGTGATCTTGGGCCTGAAGTAGGCGTCCTGATCGAAAGGCGAGTAAAAGGTGAAGAGGGAAAGAGTGAGGTCTTGATTCATGAGCAGCTTGGTGAGCCTGAGGGTCAGGAGGTGCCGGTTCTCGTCCCGGGCCCTGGACCCCGGCGGCAGGCGTCGCCTGTAGACCTCATAGTCCATCATATGCTCCAGGTAGTACTGCAACGACCCGGTGAACTCCTTGGCCAGCTCCCGCTCATAGCCTATCAGCAACCGGATTTCGCTGTTGTTGATAAACGGGTCGAGACCGTCCCCGTTCTCCCGGGAGTCATAAAACCCCAACTCCAGGTTGCCGATCCCATGCCCCAGGGGGCCTTGAATGCTGGCCCCGTACACATTGAGCCCGGGGAACAGGTAATCTCCGGATGCAGGATCCATGCCCGCGGGGCTCTTCCAATACCCGAAATAGCCGTAGAAGGCCAACTCGTAACCGGATATGTTCCTATACGCCCTGAGAGCGATCTCATCGTGGTCGAACCAATGGTCCGGCTCCCTGGCGGCGATCCGGTGGTCTTCGCCCGCGATCCGCCCGAGTGAGGAGTTCCAATAGCTCAGCCTCTCCCCGTCTATGAAGCGGTCCGGGTCGAATCTGGGCGTATAGACCAGGTTGAGATTCAATGCATCGGTGAACCAGCCGATGCGAACCGCGTTCCCTGGCGCCTTCAAGTACTCCACGTCCCTGCCGCTCAAGAACGACACCCAGTCCTTGGGAAAGAGATCATTGATGAAGATGAGGTCTCCCGTGCCCCAGGAGAGGACTTGGCGGCCCGCCCGCACGTCCACCGAGGGCAGGGGAGAAAAGGTGAAGCGGGCCCGCCGCCAGTCAACGGACGCCTCATCGGTCACCCCGTCCAGGACCGCGTCGGCCGTTAGCTCCAAGGCCCCGGAGTCCCGGAACTTCTCCGTCTCGAGCTGCAGGCGTGCCTCCCCCAGGGTGGCGCTCTCGGATTGGGTGGGATCATCCCGGAGCCGCGGTCCGAACCTACCCTCCACATACCCGTGCAAGGGTATGTCGAGCAAGGCCTTTCCGCCGGGTTCCTCGGGTGTCGACTCCCGCCCGGAGCGCTCCGGTCCCTCCCCTGACAAGCCGGGAGGGAGTGCGGGCTCGGGTGAGGCTTCCTCCCCGAGACCGGCGGGCAGGGCCGGCTCATCTGCCTTCGCCTCTTGGGCGGCCCCGAGGAAAAGGGCGGCCGCTGCCAGCAGAACCGCCCGGATCGCTTTTCCCCTGCTCATCTCAGATATTCCCGCGGGGCCCGGCGGAGGTACCGCTCGGTGAAGATATCCTCCGGCAGGTCGTTATCGTATGCGACATCGCTGAACTCGAGGACAGTGTTCCCGCCGCCCTCGAGATCGCTCATCCGCTGCTTGGTGATGGTCTTTCGCCCCTGGATGTCCTTTACCTCCAGCACGGTCATCTCCCTGTACTTGTTGTCTCCTCTGTAATACTCCGCCTTCACCGGCAGGAATGTGGACTTGTGAACGTACACTATGTAGTAGTCGAACTCCACGTTATCCGGGTTCTTGGGCGTGTTTTTCAGGACGTAATAGTTCTCCGTGGTATCCGCCAATTCGTGCGAGTCCTCCTCGACACCCCGGCCTGATACGTCCTCGTAGAAGAAATGGGAGCCCACGAAGCTGGTCCGCTCGTCCGAAGCGGCGATGCGCTTGGTCACATCCAGGGCCGGCAGGTAGAGCCAGCGGTCGTCGTCGCGGCCCACGTGCTTCCACACCAGGAACACCGTGCCCCGCTCATCCGATGGCCGGTGAAAATACACATAGAAGCGCTGTTCCATGTCCCGGTCATCCATGTTCTTCCTGAGGATGGTAAGGGACTTGTTCCTGGTCCTGCCCTGGGCGTCGGTGATGGTCATCTCCACCCTGGCTTTGCCGTCCTCGCCCTGGTAGTAGGCCATGTGATTGGCCTCGGAGACGATCTCTTCCACGCTCGGTGCGGCGAGCGCGGGGATAACGCCCGGGGCCGACGCCACGAATACCACGATCAACCAGGCAAACACCTTCTTTCCCATAACCGACTCCTTTTTCCTTTCTCGTTCAAGCCGTGGATCAACCTCATGCGGAAGGGCTCTCCCTCCGCTCTTCGACCATGCACGACTCCCGTCTGGAGGTCAGGGCGCAGGAGAGGAACAGGACCAGGAGCACCGCCAGGCTGACCCATGTCCATTGAGTCCAGCTCAAGGTCAAGAATTGCTGCAGATTAACGATTATCAACGCCAATGCCGCCACCCCGGTGACCAGGCAGGTGCCGCAGTGGCAGATCAAGGAAAGCTTCCTGCTGCGGGGAAAGAGGAGCGGCTCCAGGTAGCGGATGAGAGAGGGCAGGATCACCAGGGTAGCGACACCCGAAACCAGCAGGATGGAGGCCATGAAGGTGCCGACCGTGATATAGGGCACCAATGGCGCCAGCAGCAGAGGTGTGAAACCCACCGCTATCACCACCACATTGCGGGCGATGGCCCTGGCCGGCTCCCCGAACACACCCGGGACCGTGGCCCTCCACCCCTCCCGGTCCCGGTACATGGCCCTGGTCCGGACCAGGAAGTGTATGGCGAAATCCACAGCCAGGCCGATGGTAAGCGAGGAGAGGACCGCCACCGGCATGTCGTAGCTCTTGCCCGCCAGGCCTATGGCCCCGTAGATGACCGCCACGGTGACGGTCAAGGGGACCATGGAGAGGAGGCCCCACAGGGCTGAGCGGAAAAGCAGGATCATCATCAGGAGCACCACCAGGAAGCTCCCCAGAAAGGCCTGGAGCATGCCTCGCACCATCTTGGCCTGCCAGACCACGTTGATGTAGGTCAGGCCGAACCACCCCGCCTCGGCCTTCACAGGGGGCGGGTTTTCCTCCATGAAGGTCTCCATCGCCTTTACCACCCTTGTCATGTCCCTGTTGTCCCCGCTCTTCAACTGGACCCAGAGCGTGCTCTTGCGAAAGTCCGGGGTGACGAAGTGCCAGAGATCCTGGGGCCGGTGGCTGCTCTGGTAGGTGACCAGGGTCTGGGCGACCGCCCTGGAGGTCTCGGGGATCCTGAAGGCCTCCTCCCTCCCCTCGAAGAGCTCCCTGTGGACCGTCTTCACAATGTCGGCAAGGGAGTTGGATTTCCCCACTATTCCCGTTTCCAGAAGCCCCTCCTGAAGCCTCTCGATGTACCGCAGCATTTCAGGGTCCTTGAAGACATCGTCCCTTAGCTTTTCCCGGTCCAAGAAGAGCAGGAGCTCCTCCCACCCGTAGACCGAGTCGCCGGAGGCCTCCTCCATGCGCTCTCGGGCGTACTCCTCCAGGCCCGCCAAGAGCTCCTCCCTGTCCACCGCCCCGAAGGCCGGATCCTCGGCCTTGCCGGCGAGCAGGCCGGCAAGCTCCCCTGTGGTCTCTTCAAAGGCCTCCTCGGCGGCGAAGACCTCCAACCGCCCCCTGAAATCCGCCGCATAACTCTCCGGGTCGAAAGGCCCGGCCTCGGGCGCCAGGCTCAGATAGGCCGTGTAGGTCCCTCCGAAATGGCTGTTCAAGACCCTGTCCGCAGCCCGTATGGGGTGGTCCTCCTTGAACCACTTGGTCGGGTTGTCGTTGATGACGATCCTGGAGATCCCGTAACCGGCCACCACTACAAGGACCACGGTCACTCCCAGATAAACCTTGCCCCTGCGGTAGGTGTCTCCGCCCAAGGCCTTCAAGAAGCGGCCCATGATTCCCGGGCTTGGATGCTCTTCATCCGGCCGGACCTTCAGCCCGAAGTCCGCCAGTCTCCGCTCGGGGATGAACATGATGTAGGCGGGGATCAGGGTGATGGTAAGGACCCAGGCGAAGAGGATCCCCAGGGCCACGAATATGCCGAAGACCTGAACCGGGGGAATGGGAGTCAGGGCCAGGGACGCGAACCCGGCGGCCGAGGTGCATGAAGTGTAGAGCATGGGCAGGAAAAGTGTGTCGATGGTCTCTCTAACGGTCTTCAAGCGGTCCCTTGCAGCCTGGTAACGATCAAAGAACTCGGAGAGGATGTGGATCGAGTCCAGGACCGCAATCGGCATGATAAAGATAGGAATCATGGAGCTCATGATGTGGATGGTGTTCCCGGTGATCACCAGCAGGGACATGGTGAAGATCACCGAGGCCATGGCCACCAGCATGGGGGCGACGATCAGGACCAGATTGCGGAAAAAGACCAGCATCAAGACAAAGACGACCAGCATGGCAAGGGGCGCCGAGATAGCCATCTGCTTGAACATCTCCACCCCGAAGACGTCGTTCGCCACAGGCAGCCCGGTGATGTGCCACTCCTCGTCCCCTCCCTCGAAGCCCTCGATCTTTTCCCTGAGCTTGGACCAGACCTCATAGCTCAGGTCCTTGGACGTGATGGGCAGATATACGGCCAGGGCCCGTCCGTCCCCTGATACCAGCGTATCATTCAGGAAAGGGATCCGTTGCGCCTTGTCCCTGACCGCCAGGGCCTCCTGATCGTCCTTGGGCGGATTCGGCATGAGCCACTCGAACCGGACCGTTCCCATGCCGCCCTGCTCGATATTGTCCACCGTGGAGGGTGCAATGATGTCCGCCCGGACCACCCCGGCCCGCGGGTCATCCAGGCCCAGGGCCCCGCCCTGCAGGGTCTGGGCGAACTCGGTCAATTCATACACCCGTCCGAGCGACTCCCGATTGAACACCCCCTGGGGATGCTCCTCATTGACCACGCCCACCACGATGATCTCGTTCAAGTCGAAAGTGGACTTCATCCGGTTGTGAAAGACCCGCACCGGTTCATCCGCGCTCAGCATGTTCTCGGGGTCGGTATCCACCCGGACCGGGTTGAGAAAGGGGAATCGCCCGGGGAAGACGCCGGGCAGGACGGCAAGGGCGCCCATTACGGCCACGAGAACGACTATGGTCCAGACCACGGTCCTGGGGCGATGAGTGGCCACATCGCTTGTGAAAAGAGCCAAGTTCATGTCCTTACTCCGGTTGAGCCCTTGATAGCCATATTAGGTAGTTTCCGTCCAGAAATGGCCCTTTCTCCCAATCTCGGCGTCGATCCGCGGGGTTGGTCGTGCGACGTACTCCAGTACGCCTCCTCCCAACCCCTTGATCTTCTTGACCTTGGAAGAAATTGCTCATTTCTGCCCTGGAAACTTGCTAGTGCCCATAAGGCATTTATGGATGGGCACTAGGTAGGTGTTGCCTTCCCAGCGGATATTAATCGAATGCCCTCATGTCGAAAAGGATAAACTGCTGCCAGTATGCGGCCGGGAGACATGGCCGGGTTTTGCCGAGTATACTTGAAATGCGTCCGGTGATGTGCTTGAGTCTTTCGCGCGGACGGAAGGGATACGGTTTTGACTCGGATAACCATACTGGTGGACAACTTTGCGGCCCCCGGGCTCGCGGTCGAACACGGGCTCTCGCTCTGGATAGAGACCGGGGGGAGGCGCATCCTCTTCGACACCGGGCAGGGGGACGCACTGGAGCCGAATGCGCGCGCCCTGGGAGTCGACGCGGGAGATGCCGGGATCCTGGTATTGAGCCACGGGCACTACGACCACACCGGCGGCGTGGCCCGGGTCCTAAGGCAGGCCCCGAACATCACGGTCTACTGCCACCCGGGCGTCATGAGGCCCAGGTATGCCGTCCGGGAGGGCGGGCCCAAGGAGATCGGCATCCCGGCCCGATCAAGGGCTGCCCTGGAGGCCTTGCCGGCCGAGCGTTTTCATCAGGTTCTCCAGCCGGTGAGCCTCTTCCAGGGGGTCGGCCTAACCGACCCGGTGCCCCGTGAGACCGACTACGAGGATCCCGGCGGCCCCTTCTACCTCGATCCCCTGGGAGCGAAAGAGGACGTAATCGAGGACGACCTGGCGCTATGGATCCGAACCGGGAGCGGGGTGGTCGTCTGCGCGGGCTGCTCCCACGCCGGCCGCAGGCGTCTCGAGCAGACCGTGGCGGCCCTTCGAGCCCTGGACCCTGAACTGGTGGTCCCCTGCCACTGCACCGGGGAAGACGCGGTTTGGGTGCTCAGGCGCGCCCTGGGCGAAAGGGTCGGACCCGGGGCGGCCGGCACCGCATTCACCTTCGAAAAGCCCTACAGTTGACAGTGGCAGCGGCCGCGGGAAACCTCAATGCGGCCGGGTCAGCCGGAGCCCCGGCCCAAGGGATTGATGTGGCACATGAAGGTGCGGCCCGGCGGAGTCGAAGTCACGGGATCGCGGGTGCGGTCGTCGGTCAGGTTGTTCAGGCTCCACATGGGGTCCGACTCGCCCCAGCCCCAGGCGATCCGGACGATCCCGGGGCGGACCCTGTCGGATATCCTCGCCCTCATCCTGACGCTTCCCCTGGGGGTGGAGACCTCCAGCAGCCGCCCCTCGGTGATACCCCTGTCCGAAGCGTCCTCCGGGTTGACATCCACCAGAGGCTCGGCCTCTCCCTTTACCAGGGACGGGATGTTGCGGAACTGGGTGTGAGTAAAGCGGCTGCTCCTCTCGCCGCTGATCCCGATCACCGCGTCCCCGCCCATTGTCGGGGCGAAGCTGATCCGGCTCTCCACGCGGCCGTCCATGAAGGGTACGGGCTGATAGCCCGCCTTTTCCAGGCGCTCCGAGAAGAACTCCACCCGGCCCGACGGTGTGGCAAAACCCCCGTCCCGATATTTTTCGAACCGGAGAGGGGCCGCCCGCAGCCCTTCGGAGTTTTGCCTCAGCATGTCCACGGTGATCCCCGAGGGGGCGAGCTGATAATCGATTGCCTCCTCCGCCGTCTCCCAGGGGAACTCCTGCTCCAGGCCGAGACTCCTTGCCAGGTCGAACACGATCTTCCAGTCGGGCCTGCTCTCCCCCTGCCACTCGATCACCTGGTCCTGAAGGATGACCGGGCTGTTCCGTATGTAGGCCCGATTGAGCTGGGTCTTCTCGAAGCAGGTTGTGGCGGGCAGTATCACGTCCGCGTATCGGGCGGTTCGGTTCTTGAAAGGGTCTATCACCACCAGGAACTCCAGCTTATCCAAGGCCTCTCTCACCCTGTTCGAATCCGGCATGGTGACCGCCGGGTTTCCGGACTGGACCACCAGCATCCTGACCGGGTAAGGCCTCTCTTCCAGGACGGCGTCCACCAGGCAGGACTGGGCGTGGAGCCCCCAGCTCGGGTTGAACTCGTTGAACAGGGGATAGTCCCGGGTGACCGGCTCCACCCCCGCGGGCCGCCTCTCCCTCAGTTGGATGTCCCGTACCGGCACGGGCTGGGGTATGAAATCCCCGCCCTCCTTGTCCAGGTTGCCGCTAAGGGCCCTGAGCATGGAGACCGCCCGGGTGGTCTGAAACACCTCAAGCTGCATGTCCAGGCCGTTGCCGTCGATGATGCAGGCCGACCCGGCCGAGGCGTACATCCTCGCCGCCTCCTTGACAGCGGCCGGGTCCAGCCGAAGATCCCGGGCCACGGACTCCGCAGGGAAGGCCGCGGCAGCGGCCCTCAATGCCTCGAACCCGACGCAGTGGTCCCGCACGAAGTCCCGGGCATAGAGCCCCGAGGCGATGATCTCGTTGATCATGGCCATGGCCAGCGGCCCGTCCTGACCCGGCTTTATCTGCAGCCACACGTCGGCCCGCTCCGCCAGGGGGGTCCTTACAGGGTCGATCACGACCAGCCGCGCCCCGTGCTCCATTGCATGGTAGACCGCCTCCCAGGCCCCGGGGGCGGTGTTCCGGTCGTTCTTGCCCCAGACCACTATGCACCTGGACTCCTTGGGCCTGGGTAACGTCATGGCCCCGTAGGTGTAGACATGGGCCATTTCCCGGGCCACATGGCAGACCGAGCCGTTGCCTATGGTATTGGGCGAGCCGAATGCGTTCATCAGGCGGTTGGCATAGTCCCATTGTACGCCCCAGTCAGCCGCCATCCCCCGCAGCCAGGCCACTGACTCCGCCCCGTAAGTCTCCTTGAAATAGTGAAATTTCCCAGCTACCAGGCCCAGGGCCTCGTCCCACGAGGCCTCGATGAACTCGCCGCCGGAGCCCCGCTTTCTGATCAACGGCTTCAATACCCTGTCCGGCGAGTAGACCACTTCGGGTGCAAAGGCCAGCTTGGGACACCTGAGCCTCTTCACCGGGGGCAGGAAGGATTTCCTCTCCACACCCGCCAGTCTCTCTCCCTCGATTCGGGCCGTGACCGGGCAGCAGGCCGAGCACATGCGGCATACGGTATCTCTTATCATCTCACCGCCTTTACAAATGAGCTTCGAATCAACTCGAAGTGATTGCTGTGGGTCCTTATCTTCCACCATACGTGGCCCCGGCTCTCCACCTCCCACCTGGACGCCAGGGCCCTCTTTCTCCCTTCCAGGAGATCGACCACATTGTCCCCGCCCCTCCCCTGGAACTCTCCGGAGAGCTTCCCTCCCAGCCAGTCCTCCTCCCGGGCCGCTTCGGTCGACCAGGAGAATGGGTCTGAGAACAGCAACTGGGCCCTCCCGCTCCTGGAGGCCACCCGATCCACCTCCTTCAAGTGAGTCAGGGGCTCGGGGACCTTGTCCATCACGTTCAGGGAAGACACCACGGAAAATGCGCCCGAGGAAAAAGGGATCGCCTGGGCGTCGGCCACCAGGAACTCGGTGTTCTCGGTCTTCCAGTCCTCGGGGAAGCGTATGGTCGCCGTCCTGGTAATATGACCCTCTTCGGTCAAGGCGAACTCCGCCTCCCTGTTCGCCATGAGCCGCCGGGACATGCGAACAAAGGAGGCCGCATTGTCTATACCCACCACGAAATCGCATTTCTTGGCCATCTCGAACGAAAACCGACCCACTGCGGAGCCTGTCTCCAGGCAGGCGCCCGAGGCGGGCCTGACCAGGTCGGCCCACCTTTGATAGGCGTCCGAGACCTCGGGGTCGCCGATCAGGTCACCGTAATGGCTCCACAAGTATGAGGAGACCAAAGGCTCAGTCTCGTAGCGGTTCCGGGCTCGGTCCCTTTCGGTCCTGTTGGGATCCAGATACGCGACGCCCTCCCTTATGGGATACTCCGAGGCGCACCCGCGGCACTCCAAGACTCCCTCGATTAGGTCCTCCCCGTCGGCCCGGGACCCGGCATCCCGCAACGGCTTCTCCTCGGGGAGACAGGCCGGGCAGATCAGCGTCTCCAGCAGGATCTTTTTCATGGATCAACTCCTGTTCCAAGGGTTGTAAATTTAACACATCAGTAGGCGCATGGATAGGGGAAGAAGGCATTCCACGCTGGCATACAGCTTGCATTAATATTGAGACTAACAGCGGCACGATCCAAAGGCCGCCCCGAGGGAGCACCGAGGCCCCATGCCCGGGCCGCGGGGTTACAATAGGCATCAGAAGAATTGTAAGAACCCAAGGTCTTACGATTGATGATCAAGATGAATTTGAACAAATGCAAGAAAAGCCTTAGTTTGAATACCAGGCTGCTTGTGGTGATAGGCGCGATATTCGTTGCAGCGGGGGTCTTCACTATACTTTTCGTCAATTGGAGTATGAAACGCCATGCCTTGATGGAAGCAAGAGATAAGGCCAGAATAATCCTGGATCACAACCTGTCCATTCATACCTATTTCACCCATCAGCTGAAGCCGCGCCTGTTCGAGACTATTGACGTCAAGGAAAGGCCGGGCTACTTCGACCCCATATGGATGTCCTCGACCTATGCGATCCGGGAGATAGAGAAGTATTTCGAAGAACTCGCTACGGACCGCTACTATTACAAGGAATGCGCCGTAAACGCCAGGCATCCGGACAATGAGGCCGATGAGTATGAGAAGAGCTTCATAGAGGAGCTGAACCGGGATCCGAGCCTCGAGGAGCGGACCGCCATACGGACTCTTGTGGATCAGGATTTCTTCACGGTGCTCAGGAAGGGCGAGGTCATGGAGGAGTCCTGCCTGAGGTGCCACAGCACCCCCGAGCAGGCACCGGAAGGGCTTGTTGAGGCATACGGTCCGGACAGGAGCTTCGATCGCTCGGTGGACCAGGTGGTATCGGCGATCTCCATCAGGATCCCTCTGGAGGAGGCCTACGCCTCTGCAAACCGCTTCTCCCTCCAACTGGCCGGGTTTCTGGGGCTGGTCCTGGCCGGGCTCTTCGGCGCTGTGGTCTTCCTGAACAACCGCTGGGTCCTGGGGCCGCTGGACAAGATTCGAACGAAGGCCCGTCTTATATCCTCAGACCCCGCCCATCTGGGCGAGGAGATCGATCCCCCTCCCGGGCGGGAGCTATCCGAGCTCGCCGCCGCCTTCAACCAGATGTCCCGCGGGCTTCAAGAGGACCGCGGCCGGCTGGAGGCCCGCGTGGCCGAGAGGACAGAGGAGCTGGAAGCCGCCAACCAAAGGCTCCGCACCGAGATCTCCGAGCGCAAGCGCACCATCGATGAGCTCCAAGAGACCCTCCGGGAGATAAAGCTCTTAAGGGGGATCCTGCCCATATGCTCCTACTGCAAGAAGGTGAGGGACGACCAGGGCTACTGGAATCAACTGGAAAGATACATCACGGAGCACTCGGCGGCCGAGCTCTCCCACTGCATATGCCCGAAGTGCGCGGAGGAGCACTTCCCCGGCATGGACCTCTACGACGAGTGAGCTCCGGTCAACGCGGCCCTCTTTTCCTCCTCGGCCCGGATCACAGAGCCCACCAGGTTCAGCATGCCCGCATCGCCCAGGGTGAGGCACCAGACGGCCCAGGCCTCCCTGAGCCCCAGGCCGGCCATGATCTCCCGCCTGGAAAGGCCCTTGGCCCAAAGGCCGGCCACTTTCCCGTAGAGATCCTCCAGAAAGGCCAGCTTGGAGGCCAGGTGTCTCTTCCCCCCGCCGGGCCGCGGCCTGTGGCCGCACCACAAGGACTCGAAGTCGAGCTCCAGGACCATCCTGATAGAGCTAATTTGTCGGTCAATCCGCTCGTCCGCCCGGAAGAACTTTATGCGGTCTCCAAGGTACAGATCACCGGAGAATAGCCAGCCCCGCTCGGGCACCCAGTAGGCCGTGTGGTCCGAGCTGTGCCCCGGGGTGTGGACAGGGACTATGCGCAGCCGGCCCGTGTCCAGCCCGCCGGTAAGAGGGCGGGCCTCGAAGGGCGTGCAGCGCCCCCAGATCAGGTGCTGGTAGGCCCGTATGCTGAAGCCGCTTTGCACCGCTTCGACTGTTTCCGGGTGCGCATAGACCGGCAGGTTGAATCTCCGGCTCAGTGCGGCGCCGTTCCCGCTGTGGTCCTCGTGGTGATGGGTCAGGAGCACCTGGTCCGGCGGCGAGTCCTCCACCCATGAGCTTACCCCGCGCTGCATGTGCCTGAGCCCGGTATCCACCAGCACCCCTTCGAAACGGTAGCAGAACGCGGTCATAATGGGACGACCCACAGGCGACCAGCCCGCCTCGAGGGCCTCCACAGGGCCGAAATCATGGACTCTCCGAACCTTCATGAGGTGTTAATCTAGCAGAGCCGTCGCTCGCCATCAAGAAAGCCTCGGCTCGAGGCTCATTGAAGGAAATCCCGCCCCGGAACCGCTGGAATACAGGATTCACCCCATTGCTAGGGGATCTCATTTACGGAATGGTGTGATATCGTAAGCTTTCTTGAAACGGAGAAACCCATATGAATCCTGAAAGCCCGGGACCGAACCGGTTCGGCCGTGCGGTGACCTGGAGAAACATACTGGCCGTTGTCCTGATCTGGATGATCCTGGCCTATTTCATGAGGGGGTACGGTACTCCGGAGGTCCTGGATACCCCCTACAGCGAGTTCAAGGACCGGCTGCGGGCCGGGGAGGTGGCCGCGGTCACGGTAAAAGGGGACAAGATCCGGGGGCGCTTCAAGGACAAGGTTTCTGACGACGGGAAGGATTTCGAGCGCTTCGAGACCGTTATGCCCTCCTTTGACGACCCTGAGCTCATGCGCCTCCTGGAGGAAAAGGGGGTGACCATGGAGGCCGAGCCCTCGGAGCCTTCCTGGCTTGTCACCGCCGCTGCAGGGCTCCTGCCCTGGCTCTTGATAATCGGCCTCATCATATGGTCCAGCCGCAAGTTCCAGCAGCAGGCCGGGGGCAAGGGGCTCTTCGGGTTCGGCAAGTCCAAGGCCAAGCTCTACGACAGGTCCCTGGTAGAGATGAGCTATGAAGACGTGGCCGGACTACCCAACGCCAAGAAGGAGCTCCAGGAGGTGGTGGGGTTCCTCAAGGACCCGGAGCGCTACAGGGCGCTGGGCGGGAAGCTGCCCAAGGGCGTCCTCCTGGTGGGCCCCCCGGGTACCGGCAAGACCCTGATGGCAAAGGCGACGGCCGGGGAGGCGGACGTACCCTTCTTCAGCATCACCGGCTCCGAATTCATCGAGATGTTCGTGGGAGTGGGCGCCTCCCGGGTGAGGGACATGTTCGGCCAGGCCAAGAAGGAGGCCCCCGCCATCATCTTCATCGACGAGCTGGACTCCATAGGCCGGGTCAGGGGAACGGGCTTGGGCGGAGGCCACGACGAGCGCGAGCAGACCCTCAACCAGATCCTCTCGGAGATGGACGGCTTCACCCCGCAGGAGTCAGTGGTGGTCCTGGCCGCCACCAACCGCCCGGACGTCCTGGACCCCGCCCTGGTCCGCCCCGGAAGGTTCGACCGCCAGGTCACCCTGGAGCTCCCCCAAAAGAAGGCCCGCCAAGAGATCCTGGGCGTCCACACGGGCAAGGTCCCCTTGGACCCCGAAGTCGACCTGGAGGAGATAGCGGCAAGGACCGTGGGGTTTTCCGGGGCGGACCTGGAGAACCTGGTAAACGAGGCTGCACTGGCCGCCGCCCGCAAGGGCAGGAAAGAGGTCGGGCCCGAGGAGTTCGACGAGGCCAGGGACAAGATCATCCTGGGGCTCGAGCGGGACGATGTGGTCAAGAACGAGGAAAAGGAGAGGATCGCCTTTCACGAGGCCGGCCACGCCATCACCGCCCGGTACGTGCCCCAGGCGGACCCCCTGGAGAAGGTGAGCATCATTCCCCGGGGCATGGCCCTGGGAGCCACCGAGCAGATCCCGGAGGAAGACAGGCGCAATCTCGACGCCGGCTACCTGAAGAGCAGGCTGGCTGTCATGCTCGGAGGCAGGGCCGCCGAAAAGATCGTCTTCGGTGAGGTGAGCTCGGGGGCGGCCGATGACCTCAAGAACTCCACCCAGCTCGCCCGGCGCATGATCTGCCAGTGGGGCATGAGCGAGAAGCTGGGCCCCACCGCCTTCACCCGTGGAGAGCCCCACCCGTTCCTGGGCCGGGAGATGGCCGGGCAGCCGGACCACAGCGAGCACACGGCGCGCCTCATAGATGAGGAGATCCAGAAGCTCACCACCGACATGGAGTCAAAGGCCTTGGAGATCCTCCGGGACCACCGAGACGAGCTGGACACCCTGGCCCGCGCCCTCCTGGAAAGAGAAACCCTCACAGGCCGGGAGATCGACGACCTCCTCGGAACCGGTTGACACTTAGGGATCCGCTCTCTAAAAGGATCCATAAAGAGACCAAAAGGGAGGTTCTGGCTTCCTCCGGATTTGCCTTTCCTTCATATCGAACCTCTTGCAGCGCCGGATATGGTCGAGGTATAGGGCGGAGCCCCCGAGTGTTTTCACGATAAGAGGGTTCGCCGGGGAGGCTTATTGAGGACCGCGGGTATTCCGATGGAATTCGCCGAATTCATCGACCATTGCCTGTGCCTGGACATAGAGACCGGTCCCGAAGGGGAGATCATCGGGCTGGGCGCGATCCGCGGCGACCAAACCTTTTCCCGAAGAGGAGGCGCCGGCCGGCAAGCCTCCCTCGATACATTGGACAGGATGGCCCGCGGCGCACAGTTCCTGCTGGGCCATAATCTGGTCGGTCACGACCTCCCGGTTCTAGAGGCGGCGGCCCCGCGCTCCCCGCTCATCAAGATGCCCGCGGTGGACACCCTTTATCTCTCGCCAATCGCCTTCCCGGAAAACCCGTATCACCGGCTGGTCAAGGACTACAAGCTGGTGCGGGACACGATGAACGACCCCCTGGCGGACGCACGCATCGCTTTGTCGCTCTTCAAGGACCAGTGGGAGACCTTTACGGCCATAGGCAAGACCGAAAGCGCCCTGTTGTCGTTCTTCCTCTTCGCATTCTCGGGCGATCCCGCATTCAAAGGCATCGAGCTGGCCCTCGAGGCCATGGGCGCGGCAAAAGCGGGCGTGGATGATGCATTTGACATTTTCGAGCGATGCACCCGCAGCCGGGTTTGTGGGGAGGCCCTGAAACGGGCGGTCCCCTCACGCCTGAAGGATCCCTCCCGGCGGGTCTGCCTGGCGTACGCCCTGGCCTGGCTCCGGGTGGCCGGCGGCAACTCCGTCCTCCCGCCCTGGGTGGGACATCGCTTTCCGGACGTGGCTTTGATCCTCAGAGACCTGCGTGACATTCCATGCGGCGGGCCGGACTGCGGCTATTGCAGAGAGGCCCACGACCCCGGCAGGATGCTGCAACGCTTTTTCGGGTTTTCCGCGTTCCGGCCGGAACCGGCTGATGCAGAGGGCCGAAGCCTTCAGGAGGCCATTGTCACGAGGGCCATGGGGGAGAAGCCCTTGTTCGCGGTTCTGCCCACAGGGGCGGGTAAGAGCCTTTGCTACCAGGTACCGGCCCTGGCCCGCTACCTGCGCCGGTCCGTCCTGACCATTGTGATCTCCCCGTTGCAGGCCTTGATGAAAGACCAGGTGGACAACCTGCGGAACAAGACGGGAGCCCCCAACGCGGCGGCCCTGAACGGCCTCCTCACCGCCCCGGAGCGGGGCGAGGTCCTGCGGGGCGTTCGAATGGGCGATGTCGGCATCCTATATGTCTCCCCGGAACAACTGCGCAACCGCTCGTTTCGCAGCGCCGTCCGGCACCGTGAAATCGCCTGCTGGGTCTTTGACGAAGCCCACTGCCTCTCCAAGTGGGGGCACGACTTTCGGCCCGACTATCTATATGCGGCCCGTTTCATCAGAGAGTTCTCGACGGCGCACCAGGGCTTTCTCCCTCCGATCCACTGCTTCAGTGCAACTGCCAAGGAAGATGTCAAGGCGGAAATCCTGGACCATTTCCGAACACAACTGGGCGTCGAGCTGGAGGTCCACAGCGGCGGAATCGAACGGGACAACCTGCGGTTCGAGGTGCAGACCGCGGCCTCCGCCCAGAAGCACCCCCGCCTCCATGAACTGCTATCGGAACGCTTGCCTCCGGACCGCCCCGGGTGCTGCATCGTCTACTGTGCAACCAGAAAGGGGGCCGAGGCAGCGGCCGGGTACCTCCTGAACCTGGGCTGGCCGGTGCAGGCCTTTCACGCCGGGGTAGACGCCTCCCTGAAAAGAGAGATCCAGGATGATTTCCTGGAAGGACGCACCCGCGTGATTTGCGCCACCAACGCCTTCGGCATGGGCATCGACAAGGAGGATGTGCGCCTGGTGGTCCACTTGGACATCCCCGGCTCCTTGGAGAACTACATACAGGAGGCGGGGCGGGCGGGACGCGACCGCCTCGAGGCCGAGTGCGTCTTGTTCTATGACGAAGAGGATATAGAGACCCAGTTCAGGCTCTCGGCCCTGTCCAGGCTGGACCGCCATGAAATCGCCCGGATCCTTCGGGTCCTTCGCAAGGCGAGGAGGAACAGGGAAGGGAACGTGGTTCTCACCACGGGGGAGCTGATGCGGGACGAGGCCATGGAGGAGGCGATCGACCCTGAGGACAGGAACGCCCCCACCAAGGTGGTGACCGCGATCTCCTGGCTGGAGCGAGCAGGGTTCCTGGAGCGGAACGAAAACCGCACCCAGGTGTTTCAGGGCCGCCCCCTGGTGAGAAGCATCCAAGAGGCCCGCGGCAGGATCGAAAAGCTGGGGCTCTCCGCCGACCGCAAGGCCCAATGGCTGGCGATACTTGAGGCCCTGATCAACGCCGATCCGGATGAAGGTTTCAGCGCGGACGCGCTGGCGGAGCTGAGCGCCTTCCGGCGCAGCCCGCAAAGCCACGCCCCGGCCGGCGAAGACGAGACAGACAGCCGGCGCGTGCTCCGCACCCTCCACGAAATGGCCGAAGCGGGCCTGATAAGAAAGACCCTCGTTATGTCCGCCTTTGTGCGCTACAAGGTGGCCGGCCACTCAGGCGTGCTCCTCGATCAGATATGCCTGCTGGAATCCGCCATGCTCGACGCCCTGCGCGAGGAGGCCCCGGACGCTGAAAGGGGGGAGATCCAGATCCTGTCCCTTCGCCGGCTCAACCAGCGCCTCATCGATCAGGGCCTCGAGCGAAGCAATCCGGAGATCCTCAGGAACCTCCTCTTGAGCCTGGCCCAGGACGGCCGGGGGCCGTCCGGGAGCCGCGGCGGCATCACCTTCAGGTACGCCGGGCGGGACAGATACAGGGTCAAACTCCAAAGGGACTGGAGCTCCCTCCAAGCCGCGGCCGAACTCCGCCGGGCCTCGGCCAGGGCCGTCTTGGAAGCGATCCTGGCCCGCGTCCCGCCGGGCACTCAGCCTGAGGCCAACCTGCTCGTGGAGTTTTCCGCAGAAGACCTCCTCTTTTCCCTGAAAAACAATCTGGTCCTGGCAGGCTCGGTCAAGGACCCGCTGGCCGCCGTGGACCGGTCCCTGCTCTTCCTGCACGAGCAGCGGGTCATCACCCTGCAGAAGGGCCTGGCGGTCTTCCGCCAGGCCATGACGATACGGGTTTCCCCGGAGGCCAAGGGACGGCGCTACGGCAAGGGCGACTATGAGCCTTTGTCCCGCCATTACGGCGAACGTGTCTTTCAGATCCATGTCATCAACGAGTACGCCCGCAAGGGGCTGGAGAGGATCGGGCAGGCCCTGGCCCTTGTCATGGCGTACTTTTCCGGAAGCAAGAGCGACTTTGTAAAACGGTACTTCTCGGACCGAGCCGAGATCCTGGAGAGGGCCACGTGCGGAGAATCCTTCCGCCGCATTGTGGACGACCTCGGAAACCCCCGCCAAACCGCTGTTGTGGCCGCACCTGCGGAAGACAACATGCTCGTCCTCGCAGGTCCCGGTTCGGGCAAGACGCGCGTGGTGGTCCATCGCTGCGCCTACCTGCTCCGCGTGATCAGGGTCCGGCCCGAGAGCATCCTGGTCCTGTGCTTCAACCGCAGCGCAGTGACCGAGCTGCGCCGGCGCCTGCGCAGCCTGGCGGGCCGCGACGCACTTGGAGTCACCGTCCAGACCTACCACGGCCTTGCCTTGCGGCTGACCGGACGATCCATGCTCGGCAGGGAGCTTCATCCCGACACCTCCGAGGAGGGGTTCACTCGGCTCATCCGGGAGGCGGCCTCCCTGCTCGAGGGCGGCATGGACACATTCGGGCTGGAAAAGGACGAGCTCCGGGACCGGCTGCTCAGGGGCTACCGCCATATACTGGTGGATGAGTACCAGGACATTGATGAAGACCAGTACAACCTGATCTCCGCCATAGCAGGGAGATCGCTCCACGAGGAGGACAAAAGGCTGAGCATCCTTGCGGTAGGCGACGACGACCAGAACATATACCAGTTCCGTGGCGCCAACGTGGAGTTCATACGACGCTTTAGAGAAGATTACACCGCCGCTGTCCATTACCTGGTTGAAAACTACCGCTCCACCGGCCACATAATCAAGGCGTCAAACACCCTGATCGCTCGAAACCGCGACCGCATGAAAACGGACCCTCCCATCCGCATCGACGATCGGCGGAAAGGCCTTGCTCCAGGAGGGCCGTGGGCCGGACGGGACCCACTTGCAGCAGGCCGGGTTCAAATAATCGAGTGCATCCATGAAGCCGGGCAGGCCCGGGCCGTGCTGGATGAGCTGCTCCGCCTCCGGCGCCTGGACGGTGATTCGGGCCTGGAGGACTTTGCAGTGCTGGCAAGGAAATGGAGGCTCCTCAACCCGGTCCGGTCGCTTTTGGAAGAATCCCGCCTTCCGTTTTCCATATCCCTCCCGGCCGAGCGCATGCCTCCCCTGGTTCGCATACGAGAAAATGCACGGTTCCTAGAGGACTTCAAGTCCTGCGATCAAAGGCTGTTGCGGGCCTCCAGCCTGATCGAGCGATTGGGGGTCCTGTTTCCCCGTGAATCCGAAAACACATGGGTGCTTCAACTTCGGGAGATCCTGGAGACCTGGCGCGACGAGACCCGGGACGCCGTGCTGCCGGTTCGCGACGCGATCGAGTACCTATACGAGATCCTGGCGGAAAAACGGCGCGAGCGCCGCATGGGTAGAGGGATATTTCTCGGAACCGCCCATTCGGTCAAGGGCATGGAGTTCGATCATGTGTTCATCCTGGACGGGGGGTGGGACCGCACGCCGCACGGCGCGCGCCGGGAGGAGGAGACCCGGCTCTACTACGTGGCCATGACCCGCGCCCGAGAGACCCTTTGCTTGATGCAGCGTGAGGACTCGTCAAACCCCCGACTGGAAGATATGAAGGGCGATTTCATCCTTCGCAGGCGGGCCGCGCCCTTGAAAGACAACTGCCCCGTGTCCGATGTCGGCTTAGGGAACTATGAAATGCTGGGCCTCCAGGACCTGCATCTCAACTACGCCGCCCGCTTCCCCGCGCATCATCCCATCCACAAGGCGCTGGCATCACTTCAGACGGGCGCGAGCCTGCAAATCGCCATTCGAGGCCCAAACATCCTGCTCACCGCCGGGAACGTCCCGGTGGCAAAGCTCTCCAAGAGCGCCTGCGAGCATTGGCGCGACCGGCTGGAACACATTGAATCCATTCGCGTGGCGGCCATGGTAAGGCGCTTTCGTGACGACGGTGAAGCCGCCTACCGCGAAGGATGCAGAGTGGACGCCTGGGAGCTCCCGGTGGCGGAGGTGCGCCTGCACTAGTGGGAAGGACTTGACCCCTGTGTAACGATCGGTGTATCAACACATACCCGTTCAACGACCATATCCGGAGATTTTTTATGAATACTGTGCGCTGGAATGTTTCCGTCTCAGAGGAAACCGATCGGGCCCTGCGGCTGTTTCTGGCTGGTAGCGGCCGGGCCCGCAAGGGCGACCTGTCCCGCTTTATAGAAGAAGCGCTGCGCGACCGCGTCTTCGAAGAGACAGCGCGGGCAATCAAGGAACAGAATGCCGAAGCTGGGCCTGAGGAAATTGAGTCGGCCGTGGCCGAAGCCCTGGATGGAGTCCTGCGCGCCAGGTTGAGATATCGGGGCGGTTCTGCAACCGACAATGCCTTTTCAGCAAGATGATTCTCTTTTTCGATACAGAAAATAGTAAGCCCCAATAGTGGCCAGGATTACCGCCGCCATCATCAAATAGAGGCCGCTGTAACCCGTAAAAGGGACCAAGGACCCGAAAAGATAAGGCCCCACCCCGAATCCCACGTCAAGAAAAATATAATAGGTGGCAGTTGCCAGTCCCAATCTGTCCGGGGGAGCCCCTTTAATGGCGATAGCCTGACCGCAGGAGAGAAAGTTCCCATAGCCAAGCCCGATTATCGCCCCGGACAGTAATAAGGTAAAACCGTGATTGGTTATACCAAGCAAAAACATACCAACTGCAAACAGAAAGAGGCAGGGATAGACAACAAAATTTGTCCCTCTAGCGTCAAGCAAGCGTCCTCAGAAAGGCCTTGAAATAATGACTATAACAGCATATATAACAAAGAAAAAGCTTGCCGCTTCTTCCAGGTGAAGCTCCTTGCTGTACAAGGACATGAAGGTAAGTATCGACGAATAATTGAACCCGACGATCAACACGATAATCGAGATCGGTATTGCCGTAAACTCGAGAAAACTTGAAACTCCAACACCCTTCGCCGCCCGCCTTGCCTCCCTTCCTGATGCCTTGACGGCGGGCTTGCTGATGACAAAAGATATCCCGAAACTGACAGCCGCTATTGCTGAAGTTACCAGAAAAATCAAATTGAAATCCACACGCTGACTCAGCATGATTCCTATCAAGGGGCCCAGCGCTGTCGCCAGTATTTGACTCATGCTGTAATAGCCGATGCCTTCTCCTCGTCTCTTCTCCGGGATGATCTGGGCGACCATGGTCCCGGTAGCGGTGCTCGCCACCCCGTAAGCCGCCCCGTGGAGGAACCTGATCGTTATCAACAGCGGCAAATTGATGGCGGTCAAATATGATGCGGATGTCACGATAAAAAACAATGTGCCAGCTATTAGGACTCTCCTGCTCCCGATATCCTCGACAACACGCCCGGTCATCAACCGTCCGCTCAAGATTCCGATAATAAAAATCCCTGAAACAAGACCCGCAATGCCCGTGGAAGCATGGAATTCATCTACGGCATAGGCGGCGATGGTCACCATCAACATATAAAAAACCATGTATATCAGGAAGTTGGTTAAAGTGACCATGACAAAATCTTTAGTCCAAAGCCTTTCCTTATCCATGCCGCCTCCCTCTGCTTGCCATCGCCGTTATCTCTGACCCAACTCCAGGGCTTGCTCCGCCGGCCGGCTCCGGCCAGGCACCGCCCTCTCCCAAACAACCCAAGAGGCCGACACCTTTCCGCGAAGAGAAACGCCCGTCAAGGCTCCCCTGCTTGCCGGACCAAGATGACCAGGGGTGAAAAACGCCCTTGTATTGCAGGAGAATTGCCACTATTGTATAAAAATGAATTCGAAAGGAAGGGGGACAGCGAATGCCTCTTGGCCAAGAAGATTACGAGGCCATCGGTGAATATGTACGCCGGCACCTGAGCCAATGGCTCCAGGACCAAAGCTTGGCCAAACCGCCCCAGGTCTATGAGCTGGAGCTTCGGGAACGTATGGTTCGCGTGGAAGAGGAGTTGAAGAACCAGCGAGATTTAATGAAACAAGGCTTCGACCTGGTGGAAAAACGCTTCGAACAGGTCGATAAAAGGTTCGAGCAGGTAGAGAGGCGTTTCGAGCAAATCGATAATCGCTTCGAGCAGATAGACAAACGGTTTGAGGTCATAACCAAGAGGATTGATCGTTTCATGGTGTGGTCGTTTGGCCTGTCAGTGACTATGGCCGGCATAATCATCGCAGTATTGAAGCTCACCTGAAACGCCGTCTCAAGAGCTTTTCAAAACATTACGATACATTCCACTTTGAACGTCGAAGAGGCTGTTTCTGGAAGAATAGGCACAGGGGGAGGAGGCGTTCAACCTGCGAAGATAGGAACACCAACCTTTCGAGCGGCCTCTATCAGTCCCTTGTCTAGTGTGGCCAAAGGCAGGCCCTCTCTCATAGCGAGATCCAAATAGGAAGCATCGTAGCTCGACAGGCTGTTCGCCCTGGCCAAGGTCAGGATGTCTTTCATGATCTCTTCATGTCTATCATACTCCACGGAGATAGGCAGTTGAGACAGCAGGGTCAGGAAGCGGATACTGTCCGACTCGGTGATCCGTTGTTTTCGTTCAGCAACCAACAGCACATTGACCGCCTCGAGGGGCCAGACGGATGGTACCAGGGCACTGGCCTCGACAAGCCGCTCGAGAACGGCGTCCGAATATTCATTGGCCTCATCCTGAAAACACCACGACATGGACACGGAATTATCCATGACGAAATTTTCCGCCATATTATCGTCTTCCCTCTTCAATCAATTCGCGGATGGGCATGCCGGCCAAGGATTTGTTTTTTCGAAATCGCCGCAGCTCCTCGATGATCGCCCTCGTCTCCCCATGCCTTTTGGGTTTCTCGGAATCCGCGGCTTGGATTACCGCAATAGGGACGCCGTGTTTGGTTATGGTCACGCGTTCACCTTTTTGTACGCGCCTGATCAACTTGGAAAGATTGGTCTTGGCCTCATAGGCCCCTACGGTCTGCATCACTCCCCCCCTGAACTGGTCTGATACTAGTCTACCTCAGGGATAAACATTTGTCAATCGCCTGGCCGTAACGGGTCTGAGGTTCCCCCCATTGTCTAGACAAAAAATCGCCAAACTTAAGCTCAAGGTAGCGGGTTGGCCGAGCCGAGCGGAGCCCTTGCGGAGCTCAGGCGAGGCAAGGCCAACCCTTCCTTATCCTCTCCCTCTATAGGATAGAAG
>CAZYJR010000009.1:0-87172 GCA_964647905.1 uncultured Desulfobacterales bacterium
AAATCAAACAGGACCGCATTATCGTCTCCATGAAGAAAAAGCGTCATCTCCCCCTTACCTTGGAGATGCTCAATGAGCTCGGCCCGAGAAAAATTCCGTGGCTGGGCAATCGCACCCTACACTTCGAGGCCTGGTCAGCCTCATAAAAAGTAGGGGCATTTATCTGAATGAAAATCGGTGTTAATGATATTTCGTTAAAGAAAAGTTGGTTTTCGGGTCAACTATCATCGTTATGATGGCACCGCCATCCTGGTTAATCCCGTTAAGTCCCGCCTAATCTCGAAACCCAGGGAATTTGTCGCAATTTAAACGGTACAGTGTCGCAATTTAAGCGGTACAAATCCTATTTCAAACGGGACTACTCAGCCTTACTCCTCCGCACGGACGCGGAAGGACCTAAATCCGACCGTGGTACACTTCCTGGCCCCATACCCAAACCCTGAGCCCGCTTCACGGCCGGCTTTTTTGTGGCTGGAGGCCGGTTACTTTTCCCCAATCTGCTTACATTGTGCTTACTTTGATTTTAGGGCACAAAGAAAGGCTTACGAAATATGCCGTAAGCCCTTGATTTTGCTGGCGCGCCTGGGAGGATTCGAACCCCCGACCTGCGGATTAGAAGTCCGCTGCTCTGTCCAACTGAGCTACAGGCGCGTTTATGTATGCCCCGGAGGGCTAGCCCCCGGCCGCTTGGCTCCGCGGTGGAGGGTTGCCGTGGTCCAGGCCGCCGGTCTGGGGGGCGCAGGATCCTTCCTTTCCGTTCAGGACCTGCCTGAGGAGGAAGTTGGTGTTCCGCTCCAGTGCGTTCATGGTCTCGGCCAGGGCCTTCAACTGGACCAGGCTCTTGCGGGAACGCTCCCTGGAGGGGATATCCAGGGAGGGATCCTCCAGGATCTCTATGAGGCGGCCCAGGGCGGAGGCGTCGAAACGGCTGTTCTTGGTGTAGAGGAGGTCCACCCATTCCTTTTTCACCGGCTCAGGTATCTTGTCGTAGCTCTGGATGACCTCGGGCTCCCAGCCGTAGCGGAGCGATTTCTTCAGGCGGCCGACTGCGCGCCAAACATCGTCTCTATGCTTGCCGTCGGTCTGCGCCTCTTCAAAGAGCTGACGCCAGCGATCCACAATCTGCATATTCACCCAGCTCTCACCCATTTCCGGGGGTAGAGAGAGCTCCAGGAATCGGTTCTGGACCTGCACCAAATCGTTCCTCAGGGAGTCCCGCCCGTTGCCCAGGTGCTCGGCCAGTTGGTTGAGCTCATTGATCGCCTCTCGCTTTCCGTCCTTCTCACTTCGATGCTCGAGGAGGATCTTCTCCCATTGGTCCCTGAGGAAGCCTATCTCCTGCTTGACGAGTGAGAATATGAGCCCTGTCTTGGTAACCGCATTCCTCAAGGAGTCGGCGAGGATGTTGCAGGCCTTTAGCCGATCATTGGCCAGTTGCTGCATGGCCTCGAGGGAATCCTGCCTGAACTGATAGGACAGGAGCTCGGTGCCGAGGCTCCTGGAGAGCTTCTTTATGACCCGGGTCTCGTGGCTTTCGATGCGAATGGATCTAGGGCGGAAGTGGATCTTTATCACGGCCACAACCACGTATTCGCTGTCCGCCCAGATGATCTCACCCTTGTAGTTCCGGGGATACTCGAGGAGCGAGTATATGTTCTGGTTGAGATCCGCCTTGCGCACCAGGACGGGCTCCATATGGTGGAAATCTTCCCACACTCCGTCCACTTGCAAGCGGACACTGCGGCTGTCGTTAACCGGGTCTTCCGCGGTCCAGCTCCTCTGCTTCTCCACGCACCACGCCATGGCCTCCAGCGGCCGCCCGGGTTCGTCTCGGTACTCCCGCCAGGGCCTGCCCGGGGGGTTGTACTCGGACTTCTCCGGCAGGCCCCACGAGATCACCTCCCGCTTCTCATCGATATAGCCGGATGTCACCCGCGTTGCAGTCAAGTCGGGCGGCCTGCCGATTCGGTAGATAGTCCCTTTAAACGCATTCGGAAGGCAGAAGAGGATCGTCTCGATCATGCCTTTACAGGCCTTTTCCAGCGCCTCCTTTTCAATGGTGATGGACAACTCCTGACCCTCCATTTGAACTCTTTCACATGAGGAAGCCACTGATTAACAGTTCGGTATTTGTGGAAGAGTACTTAAGCGCTTTTTATCTCTTTGTCAATACAATAGTGTAGCTGACTGGAGCTTGACATTAATGACCCTCACTGGCAGACTTGGGTAATGTCTACCCGGGACGTAATTGTTGAGCACACGCCGCATCTTGACGCACCGCTCTTTATAGCCGGCTTTGAGGGTTGGGGCAATGCCTTGAATGTGTCTAAAGGCATGCTCGACTTCATGATCCGTGCGATGGAAGCCGTGCCCTTCGCCTACTTGCGCGGAGACCCTTTCTATCGTTACGACGAGACACGCCCCCAAGTCAACATAGAGTACGGGCGGCTAAAGGAAGTGGCCTATCCGGGCGGCACCTTCTACGCCGTACCGAAGGATAGGTGCGGCCGCGACTTGGTCCTTTTCGCCTGCACCGAGCCTCACCTGCAATGGCACAGGTTCGGCCGGGCCGTTGGCGGGATATGCTCCCTTACCGAAGCTGCTACAGTGATAACACTCGGCAGCATGTTCGACGACGTCCTTCACACGGACGTCATGGTCTCGGCCATATCCAATCGGGACCGGACCCTCTCGGAGCTTGGCGCCCACCGCGTAGTCCCGTCCAATTACTCCGGGCCCTCTGCGGTCCACTCGGTCGTACAAGAGGAGGCCGCCGGGGCCGGGAGGGAAGCAGTGAGCCTCTGGTGCCACTGCCCGTATTATCTTCAGGGCACCACTCACTTCGGCCTCCTCTCCCACCTGGGATCCATTCTGGCTGCTTGGGGGCGGTTCCGAATGGACACCTCGGAGCTTGACGCCTCTTGGCGGGACGTCAACAAGCAGATTCAGGAAATCATAGACAAGAACCCCGAGCTCCAGCAAATGGTCAACGATCTCCGGAAGGCCAAGGTGAAGGGGTCCTGGGACTCCGCCAAGCGCCATGACAATGTAATACACCTGGAGGAGTTCCTAAAGCCCGGCTAAGAGCTCCTTTGGAGCACCGCTTCAACCAATGCCGGCACCACGTGACCCGCCTTTCCCTGCAAGAAGACATCGGTCATGGATCCGGTCAGGTGAGTGGGCTCTGTATTGACCTCGATCAGCTTAGCACCCCTCTCCTTGGACATCACCGGGATGGTGTTGGCCGGAGACACAGCGGCTGACGTACCCACCACCAACACGGCCTCGGCCTCGGAGGCGAGCTGAAAGGAGCGGTTCAGGGCGTCCAGCGGTATGGGCTCCTCGAAAAAGACCACGTCGGGTTTCAGCGGCTTGCTGCACGCACACCTCGGGGGATACTCCCCCCTTTTCTCGTCGGCTCTGTAGCCCTTGCCGCACCAGATGCAGCTCAAGGTGCTGGAGTTGCCGTGGTACTCGATCACATTTCTTGACCCGCCCTTTTGGTGCAGATTGTCAACGTTTTGAGTAATGACGTAATGGAGGTAGCCCATGCGTTCCAGCTCACCCAGCCCCAGGTGGGCGGGATTGGGCTCGGCGCCCGCCACCAGCTCCTCCATCTCCCGGAGCATTCTCCATACCTTTTCAGGATCGCGGCGGAACGCTCCTATGGTGGCGTACTCGGCCGGATCGTACCTCGCCCACAGCCCTGACGCGCTCCTGAAGTCAGGGATCCCTGACTCAACGGATATTCCCGCACCCGTAAGGGCCAAGGTAAGCCGCGATCCCTGGATGATCTCCGCTGCCTGCTTGATCGCTTGATCCATGAAAAAACCCCTATGAGCTGCTTGTCCGAGCCGTGTGATCGATTCTCAGGCCGGCTCGAGCAGAATTCTTCCGTCCGAGCTGGTATAGCGCTTGATGCGCGCTTCGAGCGTCCTCTGCTCCCCGAATATGTTGACCATCCTGACTCTATTGTCTTCGACCTCCACCTCGTCCACGCTCTCCAGGACCATCTCCTCGGCCTCACCCCTCATCAAGTAGGCGTTGGCTTCACACATCGCCTTACTCCTTTCGGCACGCCGCCGGCTCGCTCATTCAAGAGCGGCCAGGGCCTTCCTCATGTAATCAGTGCTCTGGGCGGTCAAACGGGTCATCTCCCGCATGTGCCCGGCGCTCTCCGTCTTGCCCGCTTCCTCCAACTGAACGGCAAAGAGCTCGTACTCCTCTTGGTGGTGCTCATTGTGCTCTATCCAGTGCTCCAGTCTTATCCTGGCCTTTTCTACAAAATCCATAAGGCTACAGTGCCTCCTCTCTTCCCTTTACCACTCCGTTAAACTCTACCAAGCGGGGAACAGGCTGTCAACGCCGCTCGCTTCGGTCCCCGAACGCCCTGAGGCGGGATCTTCCCTGGCATCCTACCCATATGGGAATTGCATTTGCTACCCGTGGACAAGAGCGTTGACAATAGGACATCCAGTCGGGGATAAGTCAGGGTTGGGCAAGTCTTCACGCTCACGGAGGCCGTGATGAAGAGACGCTTCATGATATACCTTTTGCTGGTAATCGTCTTCTCCTCGGGCTCGGTCGCCCTGACCTTGGGTCTTTACGGGCACCGGAGCATGGAGGAGATATTGGAGGATCAAAAAGAAGACCTTTATGCCTCCATCAGGAACGCCTTTATATCCTTTGATCAAATCCTCTCCTTGATCGAGAGGCCCATGCGGGATCATGCGGAACAAGCAGTGCTGGAGATCGCGAAAAAGGTCACCAATAGGCGGGGAGAGCTGCTTGACCGGGAATTCGAACCCCGCGACCTCCAGGCCCTGGCCCGCGACCACGGTGTATCCCAAGTCTACCTGATAGACCGGAACGGCCGGGTGGTCAATTCATCTCTCCAGGACGATATAGGCCTGGATCTTTTCGGTCTTTCTCCAAATTTCGAGAAATTTCTCCGCTCTGTCTACGGGCGGGGCGAGGTGGTCAGCAACAGGATAACCATAGGGGTGAATACGGGGCGTATGAACATATTCACCTACTACAGCCCTGAAGGAGCTGACTATATCGTGGAGACTTCGAGTGAAGTCCGTTCATTTGTGAACTCCCAATATGGTCCCAAGTACTACGACTTTATTTTCAAAGACCAATTCTTGAATCTAAAGCAGGGGAATCGCTATCTGAAAGATCTAAATATCTATATCAGTGGATCGGATCCTAAATCTTGCTGGTCTATCATGAATCAAGGTGAAAGATTCGAAGAAGACTTTGATATAATTTTGAAAGTAAATGAAGAAGGTGAAGTCCGTTTCGATAAGGGTGATCGTTCTGTAATCTATACATCTTTCAAGTTGGCTGACGTAAATTTTCAATTTACGAATAAACTCTTTATCAAATTGATATACGATTTTGCACCCCTTCATCAATTTAGTCGAAATACAGCAATATTTGCTTCTATATGCTGTATAGGCATAATTATCCTTGGTTTTTTGATCTCTTCCAGGATTTTCAACAAAGCCATCCTTAGACGAATCGCTGGAATACATAGTTCGCTTGACCGCATTGCTGGCGGTCAATACGAGGACCGGGTATCTGTCGGCGGCGACGACGAACTTACCCGGATCGCCGAGAACATAGAGAGGATGAAGGAGAACATTGTCAGCAGGGAGGAAAGGCTCCTGGCAAGCGAAGAAGAGCTGAAGGAGCGCACCCGGCAATTGGAGCGCGCCAGGGACGAGCTGGAAATGCGTGTTCAGGAGCGAACCGCGGACCTGACCGAGACCAACAGGCTCTTGAGCCAAAAGATCGAGGAGCGAAAGCGCATGGAAGAGGAGCTCCTCAAGGCCCGAAAGCTGGAGTCGGTCGGTGTGCTGGCGGGCGGAATAGCCCACGATTTCAACAACCTGCTCACGGGAATCCTTGGAAACATCACCCTGGCCGGGCTGTACCTCGAGGACAGAGAAGAGGCGCGCAGGCTCCTGGCGAGCGGTGAAGACGCCGCCCTCAGGGCCAAAGACCTGACAAACCGGTTTCTCACCTTCTCCAAAGGAGGAAGCCCGATCCGCGCCCCGGCCTCACTGGCCGAGGTCTTGAAGGCCACTGTGGAGATGAGCCTGAGCGGCTCGAACGTCAGGCCCGTCTTTGCCATAGACGAGGACCTGCAGACCGTGGAGATCGATACCGGGCAGATCACACAGGTGATAAACAGCCTGGTCCAGAACGCCTTGGAGGCCATGCCGTCAGGGGGCACGCTGGAGATTCACGCCGCCGATATCCACATATCACCGGACGATCCCAATCCGGACTTCCCCCTTCAGCCCGGGTACTACGCCAGGGTGAGCATCAAGGATCATGGACGCGGCATACCCGCCGAAGACCTCCCTCGTGTCTTCGACCCCTATTTTTCCACCAAGGAAAGGGGGGCTCAGAAGGGAATGGGCCTGGGGCTGGCAACCGCGTATTCCATTATCCGCGCCCATGACGGGCATATCGCCATAGACTCGGTAGAGGGCGAGGGAACCACGGTCCGGTTCGTGATCCCCGCCATGCGCCCCGCTGAGAGCGGAGAGACGGAGCCTTCGGGCGCCGGGAAGCTCCGGGTGCTGGTAATGGACGACGAGGAAGTAGTGCGCGATATCTGCTCCCGGATGCTCCGATACATGGGACATGAGGTCATTCTCGCCCAAGACGGCGAGCAGGCGATCGATCTTTACGGCAAAGAGATGGAATCCGGCCGCCCCTTTGATGTGGTAATCCTGGACCTCACCGTCCCCGGCGGGATTGGGGGCAGGGAGGTCATTCAGAGGCTCCGCGAGCTGGACCAGGGTGTGCGGAGTATAGTTTCAACCGGATATGCTCATGATGCCGTAGTCACCCGGTATCGAGAATACGGATTCTTATCGGTAGCATCCAAGCCTTACAGCATGGAGGGGCTGCAGGCGGCACTCCGGGAAGCGATGAAATCCTAAGTAGGGCGCTCCCGGAACAGGAGGGTCTTGGCGCGGGCCAGAACCTGATCAGGGTCGAAAGGCTTGGTGAGATACTCGGCCGCACCGCATGCCAGCCCCTCCTCCCGGTCGGCCGCCTGGCCCTTGGCTGTGAGGAGTATCACCGGGATCCCCGAGGTCCCGGGCCCCGCCTTTATCCTCCGGCACAACTCGAACCCGTCCATATCCGGCATCATGATATCCAGGAACACCAGCGAAGGCGGCTCCTCTTGGATCAGACCCAGGGCCTCGCGCCCGGAGGCCGCTGAGATTATCTCCACGCCGTGTTCCTGCTCCAGTTCCTCCAGGGTCTGCTCCAGGAGCGTCCTTACGTGGACCTCGTCGTCAATGATCAATACCTTTGGAGACATGCCTAAGGTCCCTCCCTTCCCCCTTCTACCGGCCCAAGTTGCCAGAAGAAGGGTTTTCTTGTGCGAGGCCAGCGGGCAGGATGACTAAGAAGCGGCACCCCAGCCCGGGCTCGGATTCCACAGCGATCCTCCCTCCATAGTGCCCGACGATCTCCCTGCAAACGGATAGACCGAGCCCGCTCCCGGCCTTGGGCTCCCCGGGTCCCTCCTCCCCTCCTGCCTGGTGAAACCGCTCGAACACGCGCTCCTTGTCTTGCACCGGGATCCCCGGGCCCGTATCCCTCACCCCCAACTCCACCCCGCCCTCCGGAGTGCTTCTTGCGGTCACCTCCACAAAGCCCTCCTCCGTGAACTTGGCGGCGTTGTCCAGGAGGTTGACCAGGACCTGGACCATCCTGTCCTTGTCCGCCACCACCAGGGGGAGGGGCTCGTGGATCGCCGTCCTCACCTCCACTCCCGGCCTTCGGGCAAAGGCGGACCGCACGACCTCCAGGGCCTCGCTGATGCAGGAAGCGACCGACACGGGCCGATCCCGCCAGGTCACCCTTCCCGACTCGATCTTGGCAAGGTCGAGGACGTCGTCGATCAACCGGGTCAACCTCTCCCCTTCGCGCACTATGATGTCCAGGTTAGAATGAACACGTTCCACCTTTGCCCCGGCCTCCGGGTCCTCCCGTAATTCGGGAAAAGGCATCCCGGCCAAATCGCGCTGCATTATGCGGGCGAACCCGATGATGGAGGTTAGCGGCGTCTTGAGCTCGTGGCTTACAGCGGACAGGAAAAAGGACTTCACGCGATCCAGTCTCCTCAGTGTCCGGTTGGCCTCTTCCAGCTCCGCCGCCTTGGCGGCAAGATCCCTGGTGCGCTCGGCCACCTGGGCCTGGAGCCCCAGCCTGAGCTCTATGGTCTCCGCGGCTGAGGCGTTGAAGTGCTCGGCAAAGTCCACCAGCTCCTGCTCGTTGCTCCCCAAGTGCAGCAGCTCCGCCCCCCCGCGGCTGATCACCCTGACCGCCCTCAGCGTGGCCTCAAAGGCGTTCTTGACCGACCTGAAGTAAAGGATCACCAATACCTCCACGGTCAGGAATGTGGTGAACAGGAACCCGGCCGTCAGGACCAGGGAGACGCTGCAAAAGGCAAGGAAGTAGACCAGCATGAGCATGCTGAAAAATACGATGGCCACCGCCACCACCACCTTGCGCCTCAAGGAGATGCCGTAAACTTTGGGACCAGGAAGGGAGCGCTCTTGAAGGAGCTTTCGACACTCGCTCCTGAGCCCTGCTGTGAGGGCCTCGGTGATCACATAGCAGAAGTAGCAGTAGAGCACTCCAGCGATCAGCCCCCCGCAGGCCGTGGAGGCCAGATGGGAGCCGGACCGGCTGAAGTGATACTCCACGCTTATTGAAGGCCCGATCACCAGGGAGGCTATAACCATTGCCACCAGCATGTGGTACCTTGGAAAGCGGGCCAGGAGCTCCAAGAGGTCCACCAGGGAATCGTCGTCCAGAGATCCGGCGCCCCGCTCCACGGCCCGGTTGATCCTGCGGGGGGTGCCGAGGAAGGCCCTTATATTCAAGGGCTCCAAGATGCCGAAGCCCAAGGCGTGCAAGACCGTGGAAACGACCAGCATGGCCCCCATGGTGAGGGAGAAGGCCTCCAGGGTCCCGGGCGAGAATGACTCAATCGAGAAATAGACTATAAAAAAGGCGTAGAAGGCTGCGAAATAGCCACTCAAAGCTACGAAAGGAATGCAGGCAAAGCAAAAAGACGTCCGCCGGGCCATGAGCTCGAATATGCGGATCATTGCCACCTCCGAGGCGGGGGGTGAAACCGGTCTCAGTAAATTACTTCGAAGGCCTCCACAGGCCGGCTGCGCCCCTTGACCCGGATCATGCCCACGGCCCGGAACTCGAACCCCTCTCCGGCCGCCTCCTTGACCCTCCGGCTCACCAGGATCTGCCCCCCGCCTGCCTCGGCCTGCAGGCGGGCGGCCAGATTCACCTCGTCCCCTATGGCGGTATAGTCCAAGTGGCTGGGCGAACCTATGTTTCCCACCACCACCCGTCCTGCGCTCAGTCCCACGCCGGTGTGGAAGTTTCGCCTTATCCAGGGATCCTCCATGGCCCGTATCCGCTTCTGCATGGCCACGGCCGCAGCCAGTGCGGCCTCTTCTTGTCTTTCGAGCTCGACCGGCGCCCCGAAAAGGGCCACTATCATGTCCCCGACGAACTTGTTCACAGTACCCCGATGTCTGAATATCTCCTCGACCATGGCAGTGAAATAGCTGTTGAGATACTTGACCACGTCTTCGGGCTCCAGGGTCTCGCACGTACCAGAGAAGTCGCGTATGTCCGAGAAAAGGATCGCCAGGTGGCGGCTCTGGGGCTGGAGTGAGACCCCTTCATCCCCGGCCGACCCGAGTATGGTCTCCACTATCTGCGGGGCCAGGTATCGCTCCAGGTTCCCGCGGATCCTCTCCTGCTGTATGCGTCTCTCGTGGAGCAGGGCGTTTTCTACGGCCGATGCGGCCTGCCCCGCCAGGGTGGAAAGGAGTGTGAGGTCCTCGGTTGTATACTCCCCGGGGCCGTCGGTGCTCAGGTTGATCACGCCGAAGACCCGGTCCTTGCTCCTGAGCGGGGCGCAGATCAGGGAGCGGATCCGCGCCCGGCCGGGCTTGAACCTGGGGTCCTGCGGGGCGTTGTTCACGATCTCGGGCAGGCCCGATGCCAGGACGTGACCCGCGATACCCTCGCCCCGTCTCAAGGGCGTCTTGTGCTCGTTTTCTCTCCCCGAGGCCGCTACGATCCTCAGCAGGTCGTCCGCTCCGGTGGCCAGCATCAAGGAAGCGCCCGTGGCCTCGATCGAGCGCATGGCTTGATTGAGCACGACAAGGGCCACTTCGTGGAGCTCGAGCCGGGAGGAGATGCTCTCAGAGAGCCTGTGAATCAGGTGGAGCTCCTTGTACCGCTCCAGCGCCTCCCTTGCCAGGGCACGCCGTTCGAACTCCCTGAATGCCAAGTGCCCGATAAGATCGGCCGCCTGCCTGGCCCCGGCGCTCCCGTACACCCATCCGAGCGTCATCCCCTCCACTGAAATCGGCACCCCCGGGCGCCCATCCACCGGGCCCTCAGGCCCCAGGAGGACCCTGCCGCGCGTATCGCACACAGTGACGCCCGGTTCCAGTGCGGCGGCCACCTCTCTGACCACCGCAAGGGTCTCCTTGGACAAGACTTTATCAAGGGTTATGAGATCCATGTCCTGTTCCTCCCCGAAAGAGCGCTCGCGAGCGCCCGATGGATTTCGGGGGGAATGGTCATGGGCTGAGACGCCGTGGGGGGATCTTGGGGGAGCCCGCTCTTTGCCGCGGGCCGGCGCCTCAGAAAGGTCTCGATAGGATGCTCAGGATTTGCTCGAGCTCGGTTTTGATCTCCAGGATCAGCCCGGGGGCGTGAGGGCCTTGGCCTGCCGCGGCCCTCCTCTTCCTCTGCTCCCTGAGCCTCTTCTTCGCACCCTCTATGGTGAGCTTTTCCTCGTACAAGAGACGCTTGACTTCCACGAGCGTCTCCAGGTCCTTGCGCTGATAGGTCCTTTGGTTGGAGTCCGCCCGCGCCGGCCGGATCTCACTGAACTCGTTCTCCCAGAATCGGAGCACGTAAGGCTGAACCCCTATGATACGGCTCACTTCGCCTATGCGGAAAAACCGCTTGTTCTCGGGAATGGAAGCGGCCCCCTCAGCCGTCCCTGAGCCTTCCACCCAATTCCTCCTCGATCTTGGCGACGATTTTCTCATGGAGGAGGTTGACCTCCCGACCATCAAGTGTCCGTTCCTGGGAGCGATAAGATATTCTGAAGGTCAAGGCCTTCTCCGAGGCGCCGATCTGATCGCCCCGGTACAAGTCGAACAAGTCCACCGACTCCACCAGCCCCTGCCCCGCCTCTCTGATTATCCTTCCTGCATCGCCGCTCTTGACACCGCTCCCCAGGACCACGCACAAATCGCGGATCACGGCCGGAAAACGGGCATAGGGCCGATACTTGCGCTCCCGCGGCAGCGCCCCCATGACCGCCGGCATGTCCAACTCGAACAGGAACACCTTTTCGGACTTCAGCTCCACACGTTCGGCCGCCTCTGGGTGGCATTCGCCCAGGGAGCCCGCCGGTACTCCTCCCAAGATCACCCTGGCGGTGGCTTCGGGTCTAAAGCCCGGAGGGGCGTCGTCACTCATCTCAAAGGCGGGCTCTTCCAGCCCCAAATCCAGGAGCAGGGCCTCGACTACGCCCTTTATGTCAAAGAAATCGGCGGCCCGGGCTTCGTGATGAAGGGTCCTCGGCTGAAAGGCCCCGGACACCGCCCCTGCAAGGGTGAGCCTCTCATCAGGGAGCTCGGCCCCCTCCTGCCGGAGGTAGATCTTTCCCCATTCGAAGAGCTTCAAGTCGTGCTCCCCGTGGGCGATGTTCCACTTTAAGTTTTGGAGGAGCCCGGGTATCAAGGTGGTGCGCATGATGCCCTGGTCGCGGTTCAGGGGATTGAGCAGGGCCACGGCTGACCGGACCCGGCTGCCCTCCGGAGCCCCCAGGAGCTCCGGGGCGTCCTGGGGGATGAAGCTGAAGTTTATGGTCTCGGTGAACCCGAACCCGGCCATGATGTCCCTCACCCTGTCCCCCAAAGAGACTTCCGGGGGATCAGGCTCCTCGGACGGCCTCACCGCCGGAGAAGTCACCGGGATCCGTTCGTAGCCCTCCATCCGGGCCACCTCTTCCACCAGGTCCACTTCCCTCTCCAGGTCAATGCGAAAAGAGGGAGGTCTTACCAGGAGCACGTCTTCAGAGCGGTCACGGCGCACCTCCATGCCCAGGGACTCCAGATGTGAGGCCATGGCTTCCATGGAGACCGTTATACCAAGAAACTCGTTGGTCTTGCCCACCCTCAGGGGGATCTCCCTGGGGCTGTAAGGCCTCTGGTAGACATCCAGGATCCCGTGGACCACGCTCCCCCCTGCCACTTGCTCCAAGAGCTCCAGGGACCGGCCCAGGGCGCGCTGTGTTCCTTCCACGTCCACCCCCCGCTCAAACCGGTAGGAGGCCTCGGTCGAGAGCCCGAGCCTCTTGGAGGTCCGCCTTATACTCACCGGGTCGAAACAGGCGCTCTCCACCAGTACGTCCCTGGTATCGTCCTGTATCTCCGAGTTGAGCCCGCCCATTACCCCGGCCACTCCCACCGGACCCTCTGCGTCGCAGATCATCAGGTCTTCCGAGGACAACCTCCGCTCCTGCCCGTCCAGGGTGGAGAACCGCTCTCCCTCCGAGGCCCTGCGCACCACGATCCTCTGCCCCCTCAGGCGGTGGAAGTCGAATGCATGGAGGGGCTGGCCTGTCTCCAGGAGCACGTAATTGGTTATGTCCACCACGTTGTTTATGGATCTGTTTCCCGAGGAGTGAAGCCTGTATCGCATCCAAAATGGCGACTTTCCTATCTTGACACCCTTGACCAGCCCCGCCGTATATCTAGGGCACCCCTCGGGGTCCTCCACAATGACGCCGGTCTCGGATTCGATATCCGAGGCGGAGCCCTTCCCTTGCCACGCCTTTGCCTCGGGCGGTCTCAGGCGGGCGCCCGTCATTGCCGCCACCTCCCTGGCAATACCGATGACCGAGGTGCAATCCGGCCTGTTGGGCGTAATCCCTATCTCCAGGCCCCAGTCCAGGATCGGGGCTGCCGAAGCGAGCGGCGTGCCCGGTTCGGTCTCCGGGGGAAGAACCATCAACCCGGAATGGTCTTCGGTGAGCCCCATCTCATCCTCGGCCAGGAGCATCCCCTTCGATTCCACGCCCCTGATGCGGGCCCCCCGCACCTCCATTCCATTGGGCAGCCGCGTGCCGGGCGGCGAGTAAGGGGCCGCCATCCCCGCCTTTACGTTGGGCGCCCCGCAGACCACCGGGACCGGGCCGCAGCCTGTCTCCACCATACAGACGTACAGCCGGTCCGCCTTCGGATGCTCCTCCACTGATATCACCCGGCCCGCTATCACCCCGTCCAGCCCCTGACCAAGGGGCTCCAGCGCCTCCACCTCCAAACCGGCCATGGTCAAGAGATCGGCCAGCTCCTGTGGCGAGACCCCGATGTCCACATAATCCTCTAGCCAATTAAACGTCAGTCGCATTTCTCGGAACACTCGCGCCTTGGGCCGCGGCGGTTGTCAATGCCCGCCTTTGCGGATAGAGCCTCCCCCGGACTTGAAGCCGAACCGCTTTTCACGGGATCTCAAAACTGCCGCAGGAACCTCATCTCGTTTCGGAAGAACAGTTGGATGTCGTCGATGCCGTACTTGAGCATGGCGATCCGCTCGATCCCCATGCCGAAGGCGAACCCCGAGACCAGCTCCGGGTCGTAGCCCACGAAACCGTATACCGCCGGGTCCACCATGCCCGCCCCCAGGATCTCCAGCCAACCGGCCTGGGAGCAGGTCCTGCACCCTGATCCGCCGCAGATCACGCACCGTATGTCCACCTCCGCGCTCGGCTCGGTGAAGGGGAAAAAGCTGGGCCTGAAGCGGAGCGCCGTTCTGGGGCCGAAGATCTGATGCACGAATGCGGTCAGGGTCCCCTTGAGGTCCCCGAAGGTCACCCCTCGGTCCACCAGCAGCCCTTCGACCTGGTGAAACATGGGTGTATGGGATACATCCGAGTCCCGGCGATAGACCTTGCCCGGTGCTATGATGCTCACAGGGGGGGGTTGCTTTTCCATCACCCTGACCTGCATGGGTGAGGTGTGGGTTCGGAGGACCACATTGTCCGATACGTAGAAGGTGTCCTGCATGTCGCGCGCCGGATGGTCCTTCGGCAGGTTGAGGGCCTCGAAGTTGTAGTAGTCCAGCTCCACGTTCGGGCCCTTGACCACCCTGAAGCCCATTCTCCCGAAGATATGGCAGATCTCCCGGGCCGCCTGAGTGATTGGATGGAGATGGCCCCGCTGCGGCCTCCTGCCAGGGAGGGTGACATCCAGGACTTCGGGCGACTTCCCGGCCTCGAGGTCCTTGAGCTCCCGCCTGCGGGCCTCTAAGGCCCGGGTGAGCCTTTCCTTGGCCTGGTTGGCCGCGCGGCCCGCCTCCCGTCTTTCCTCCGGGGGAAGGTCCTTGAGCGCCCTTAGCGCGCCGGTCAGTCTCCCCTTCTTTCCCAGAAAGGCTATCCTGAACCGCTCCAGGCCCGCTGCGTCCTCCGCCCTTTCCAGCTCCCTGAGCCCTTGCTCCTCGATTTTTCGAATCTCGTCGATCATCGCTAATCAGGGCGGATCACGCCTTGACCATCTCGGCGATCCGGGCGAACCCGGCCGGGTCGTTCACCGCCATGTCCGCCAGGATCTTCCTGTCCAGCCCGATACCGGCCTTGTTCACTCCACCCATGAATTGCGAATACGAAAGGCCGTGCTCCCTGGCCGCCGCATTGATTCGAATGATCCACAGCTTCCTGAAGTCCCGCTTCCGAACCTTCCGGTCCCTGTATGCATAGGCCCTAGCACGGTCCAGGGTCACGGTGGCGGTGCGGTAAAGCTTGCTGCGCGCCCCCCTATATCCCTTGGCCGCTTTGAGGACCTTTTTCCTGCGTTGTCTGGACGGGACACTCCGTTTCACTCTGGGCATAATCGCACCTCTTCATATCTCAGCTATTCCCTTCACGGTCCCAGGATCGCCTCGAGGCATACTCGGACCGAGACAGGGGCGGGGCTCATAGGTAAGGCAGCATCCGCCTTATACCTCTCATGCTGGTTGCATCCACCAGCCCCGACTTTCTCAGGTTTCTCTTCCTCTTCCTGGTCTTCTTGGTCAAGATGTGATTGGCAAAGGCCTTGTTTCTCACGACCTTTCCCGAACCCGTCGCCTTGAACCGCTTGGCTGCACCACGATTGCTCTTAATCTTAGGCATCTCCAACCTCCACCCGTCAAACACGGGGAAATCGCTCAAACAAGAATAGTCATGGTCCGGGTGGGCGAAAAACCCACCGGCCCTGCGCTCGGACCGGCCTCAGGCAGGTAAGCGAGAGTACACCGATGATTCGGACCGGGCCCTACTTGGGTACGAGGACCATTGTCAACCGCCAGCCTTCCCGGGTGGGGGCCTGCTCCACACTGCCCACGTCATTGAGCTCCTCGGCCACCCGATTGAGCAGCCCCACACCCGAGTCCATATAGGCCATCTCCCTTCCGCGGAAAAGGACCGTCACCTTGACCCGGTCCTTCTTCTTCAGGAACCTGCGCAGGTTCTTGAGCTTGAACCCGAGATCGTGCTCCTCGGTCCTGGGGCGCATGCGCACTTCCTTGAGCTGGAACGCCTTCCCCTTTTTCTTTCCCTCCTGCGTCTTCTTGCTCGCCTGGTACTTGAACTTGCCGTAATCCATTATACGGCAGACCGGTGGATCCGCGTTGGGTGCGACCTCCACCAGATCAAGCCCGTCCTTCTTGGCTGCTTCAATGGCCTCCCGGATCCCCACGATCCCGACTTGCTCCCCGTCCGCGGCGATCAAGCGGACCGTGTTTGCGCGGATCCTCTCATTCACGCTGGTCTGATCGGATTTCTTGGCTATAGCGACTCCCTCCTTTGCCTGCATTCTTCTTCAATGAGCTCCACGAACTCCGCGGGGCTCATGAGCGGGAGGTTCTTCCCGCTCCGGAGCCTGGGGGTCACCCCTTGCTCCTCCACCTCCTTGTCCCCCACAATCAGCATATAGGGGATCTTCTGCAACTGGGCCTCGCGGACCTTCAGGCCCAACTTCTCGTTGCGCAGGTCCGCCTCAACCCGGATCCCTGATTCCTTCAACCGGCCCAAGACCTCTCGGGCATGCCCGATCCCCCTGTCGGTCACGGTCATGACCACGGCCTGGACAGGCGCCAGCCAGGAAGGGAAGGCGCCCGCGTAGTGTTCGATGAGGACCCCGATGAACCGCTCCAGCGCCCCCAGTATCACCCTGTGGATCATGGCCGGCCTTCGCCGCTCCCCGTCCCGGTCCACATATGTCAGATCGAACCTCTCGGGCAGGGTGAAGTCGCACTGGATGGTGGCGCACTGCCACTGCCTGCCCAGGGCGTCCTTGAGCTTTACGTCTATCTTAGGACCGTAAAAGGCGCCGTCGCCTTCGTTTATCTGGTAGGGCAGACCCTGGTCGTCCATGGCCCTCTTGAGCGCTGCGGTGGCCCGCTCCCAGTCTTCGTCCGAGCCTATGGACTTCTCCGGCCGGGTGCTGATCTCCAGGTCGTACTGGAAGTCGAAGACCCCCATCATATCCCTTACAAAGTCCAGCACCCCCTTTATCTCTCCGTCCAGTTGATCCGGGGTGCAAAGGATATGAGCGTCGTCCTGGGTGAACTCCCTCACCCTGAGCAGTCCGTGCAGCACTCCGGAGCGCTCGTGCCTGTGGACCACGCCCAACTCGAAGTACCTCTTGGGCAGATCCCGGTAGCTCTTGAGGCCCGATTTATAGATAAGCATGTGGGCCAGGCAGTTCATGGGCTTTATCCCGTAGGACTGCTCCTCTATCTCCGTGAAGTACATGTTCTCGCGGTAGTTGTCAAAGTGCCCGGATTTTTCCCACAGCTCGGTCTTGAGTATCTCCGGCCCCTTGACGATCTCGTAGCCCCGCTTCAGGTGCTCCCGGATCTCGAACTCCTCCAGGATATGCCTGAGCATCCCTCCCTTGGGATGCCAGACCACCAGTCCCGCGCCCACCTCCTCGAAGGTGCTGCAAAGGCCCAGCTCTCTTCCAAGCCTGACATGGTCCCGCTTCCTGGCCTCCTCGAGCGCCTGGAGGTGCTTCTTCAGGGTCTTCTTGTCGGTGAAGGCCACTCCGTAAATCCGGCTCAGCATGGCCCTGCGCTCGTCGCCCCGCCAATAGGCCCCGGCGGTCTTGGTCAGCTGGAAGGCCTTTATCCCGCCGGTTGAAGGCAGGTGCGGGCCGCGGCAGAGATCCGTGAACCCGCCCTGGGTGTAGAGAGAGACGGTAGACGAGTCCATATCTTCCAAGAGCTCGACCTTGTAAGTCTCCCCTTCCTCCCGGAACATCCCCAGCGCTTCTTCCCTGGAAACCTCCCGCCTGACAAACGGCAGGTCCCTGGCCGCTATCTCCTCCATCTTCTCCTGGATCGGAGGGAGATCCTCCCCCTTGAACGGCCGCTCATAGTCGAAGTCGTAGTAGAAGCCGTTCTCAATGGCCGGCCCAATGCTCACCTTCACCCCGGGGAAGAGCTCCTTGACCGCCATAGCCATTATGTGCGCAGTGCTGTGCCTCAAGATCTCCAGGCCTTCCGGGGAGTCCAGGTACACGGGCTCCACTCGCTCGTCCCCTCTCACCCGTGAAGAGAGGTCCCGCAACTCGCCGTTCGCACGTACCGCCACTACGCGGTCCAGGGACTTCAGGCCCATGTTCTCGAGGAGCTCCAACGCGGTCAACCCGCCACCTGTCTTTGCGTCAAACGCCGTCATATCGCAAAACAAAAGGCATCCAAGGTCACCACGCGAGCCCACTCAGATGCCTTTCTCGTCGGTTCTCAAAACTTCAATTCAACCCTGCCGCTTCCCATTCAGGGATGGAAAGCCCGGCTCCGACCTCTACCACCCCTTCGGGGGCGAGTCCGGCCGGCAAACCCCCAGGCCCCATGACCGCCTGAAAATACATTGAAAACTGAAAACAGGTAAGCAAAATACAGGACCTCCAAGGAAAAGTCAAGGCTTAACTTGCCGAATTTCCCAGCTTTCAAGAGACTTATTTACGCTGCTTGGCCCCACCCGCAAGCCCGTTCTCGATCGAGGACAAAAAGGCCGGTCGTCTGACCGGCCTCCAGTTGCCTGGGATCATGGTAGGCACGACGAGATTTGAACTCGTGACCTCTACCGTGTCAGGGTAGCGCTCTCCCCCTGAGCTACGTGCCTGCTGGATCCGGGAATCCTATACCCGGGCCGGTGCATTGTCAACCCATATTCCGCGGCCTTGGCAACCCTCAGGCCTGCTCAGGCCCCTCCCCCATCATCTTGAACCAGGTGTGTATGTAGTGAAGCCCCGAGGCGATGGTGGCCACTCCGGTCGCCCTGAACAACACAGTAAAGACCTCCTGGGGGAGTTCCAGGAATCTCCAGGCAAGCACGCCTATAATGGTCACGAACTGGAGGCAGGTGGTCACCTTGCTGACTATGGTGGGCCTTATCCGGACCTCCATTCGGTAGAGCATCAATACCAGTACGCCCAACAGTATGAGGACGTCCCGGCTGATCACGGTGACCGAGAGCCACGCTGGGACCAGGCCGCGCACGGCAAGCACCACAAAGGTGGAGGCCAGGATGAGCTTGTCCGCTATAGGATCCAGGTACGCCCCGAGCGCGCTCTTCTGCTTGAGCACTCTGGCAAGCAACCCGTCCAGCCCGTCGCTCAGGCCGCAGAGAGCGAAGACCACCAGGGCTGAAATCAATTGATCGTTCAGGAGATAAATGATGAAAATCGGTGTGAGGATTATCCTCAAGGTGGTGATCAAGTTCGGAATGGTCATGGCCTTCCCGCAGCCTGCCTGCCCGCATTAACGGATGGTGACCACCACCTTGCCTTGCCCGCGGTGGTTGACCTCCACAGGAAAAGGGAGGTCCGGATGATTCGCTATTCCCTCCGCGAAACCTTCCGGTGATCCTTTATAATCAACGGAAAACCCTGCGGAATCACTCTTGAAAAGGGTCTGGACCATTGATTCCACGCCAGAGACCCTCTCCTCGAGGAATCGCCTGAAGACCCTCAAATCGCTGAACCCGCGCAGCCCCTGTATCAGCACCTCCAGCCGTGCCGGCCCGGCTTCGGAAGAGAGCGCCTCGCGTATTTCCGGTCCCAGCTTGCTTGCCACGCGGGCAGCCGTATCCCGGATCGATTCGTGGAGCGCCTCGCTCGACTCACCACCGCCGGCCGCCGGCGACCGGGCTTCCGCCCTTGAAATCACCTCGGCCGCGGCTGAGTCCACCGCCCTCACCCCCAGCCGGACCCGGGACGGGCCCAGCTCGCATCGTCCGGCAATCACCACGCCGGCGCCGCAGGCCCGTCCCCAGGCGGCCGCGGCCTCGTCCGAGAGGTCCGGCTCATCCATACCCGAGACCTCTTCCCCGCCGAAACTAGCAGCGGCCCTAGCCTCCATGGCGAATCCCATCTCCTCGAGCGACCTGATTAACGCCAGCTCAACCGGCAGAAGCGCAGCGGGTATGTCAGGGGTTTTCCACCAGTAGGTGGGCTCGCCTCCTTGTGTATGGCGCTCGTCCACCATGAGCAGCAGGGTGGCCGGCGGCTCCTTTTCCCGGTCAAACCCCTTCTCCTCCAGCACCGCGGCCAGAGTCTCCTGGTTCACCTTCAGCCGGACCAGAACCAGGAGGTTCCCGTCCACCTCCTCCTCAGCGACTATGTTGAAATTGGCGATCTCGTCCCTTGCAGAGGGGATCAGCTCCCGGGCGAAAGCGGCCAAGCGGCCCGAGATCCTCTCCGGCCCGAGACTCCTCAAGAGATACTCCTCCACTCCGCCCGTCAGTGCGTTGGAAACGGCCTGCCGCCTTGCGGCCGCCAGGTTACCGCCGCTTATCCTGGCGCTCCCCAGGGCCAGCAAGGCTTCCTGATCCTCCTCCCTTGCATGAGCCGGGCTGATTGAAACCCCGAGGAGCATCAGGGCTGAGACAAACCCCAACCAGAAAAAGACTCGTGCCGCAAATCTCATTCCTTCACCCCCTCGGGCGCTTTCCTCTTCCCGATCTCCGCGTTCCCCAGGTACTCCTTGAGCCTGTTTACCGCCCGGGCCAGATCCGAGCCGCTGGCCGGTTCTTGCGGCGCGAAGGCCTCGGGGTCTCGAGGCGCCATAATGCCCAGTTCCACGCAGGCCATTATTGGTCTCAGATACGGAGAAGAGAGAGGCACGTCTCTTAAAAGGGGCTGCTCGGGCAAGTCGCAGGCGGTGGGGATACCGGAGCCCAAGCGTTGCACCAAGTCTGCCGCTGCCCCTGCCAGCTCGCCGCGCAAGAGCTCGGCATCCGGCCGGAAGGTGCCGTCCCGGTAGGTCCCGAGCCCTTCCAGGCCCAGGGCGGCCACAGGCCCGATCACTTCTCTCAAGGGGTGATCGCGGAGGTCGCTCGGCAGAGTCCCACCGTCCGATTCCGCGGCCTCTTCCCCGCCGGCGGCATGCGCGGACAGCTTCAGCTCCATGCTCAAGACCGCGGCCGCCTCGGCCCTCGAAACCCTATCCAGGAAAAAGACTCCTCTGGCCAGCCGGGTCTCCAGCCCTGATCCCGCCGGGTCCATGGAGCGCAGTAGTTGCTCCCGCGCCTCCTGCATAAAGGCCCGGGCGCTGAAAAGAGAAGCTTCCAGCGCCCGTTTGTAACCCTCGTGCCCCCCTTGGAACTTTAATTCCACCCCCATGTGGTAATAGGCGTTCAAGAACTCCGCAGCGAAACACGCACCCAAGGGCGTACCGCCCGCAGCCGTGACCTCCGGCCTCTGGACAGGGCTCCCCCCAGTCCAACGGCCGGGCTCCAGGGCGATGTATTCGTTGGAACCCAGATCCTCCAGCTCAGTGAACCTTATGGCCTGGTGCACGGCCTCAAAGGCGGCCTCAAACTCCCCTTGCATGCCGAGGATCAGGGAGAGCCCGCGATAAGCATGGGCACAATGAGGCTGGTATTCCAGCGCGGTCTCGAACTCCCGCTGGGCTGCGCCCACCCTCCCCTTCTGAATCAGCTTGGCCCCGTTCATCACGTGATGGGAGGCCGAGCCCAGAACCCTGACGGGCATTGGAGACTGTACCGCACACCCGGTCAGCACCAAGGCCACGAAAACTGCCCCGATCCAGATACGACCCCCGACTTGCCCGGCAATCCTTCCCACTCTCGCCCGCCTTTCATTCCTTCTCTCGGCGTCTCGGCCCGACCCTCAACACCCCGACCAGCGGATATAATCCGACAAATCCGGGCTCGGGTCAAGCATCCTGCCTGTAAAACTCCTCCACCGCCTCACGGATGACATCCTCCTCGCGGGGTTCGTGCCAAGACCAGCCCGGGTCTCCCCGGAACCAGGTGAGCTGGCGTTTGGCATACCGCCTGGTATCCGCCTTGAGTCTTTCGGTCGTCTCTTCAATCCCGCTCTCTCCGCGAAGATACGATACCGCATGGCGGTACCCCAAGGCCTTCATGGGCTTTAGTTCCGGTCCAACCCCCCGGTTCAAGAGCCCCTCGGTCTCCTCCACCAGCCCCCGCCTCATCATGCCTTCCGCCCTTTGCTCTATCCTCCGGTAGAGCTCCCGCCTCTCCCGGTGGAGGCAAATCTTGAGCATCCTGAACCGCTGCTCCCCAAAACCGTGCCTGCCTGCGCGTTGTGAAAAAGGCTCGCCCGTCAACTCCACGACCTCCAAGGCCCTCAGAATACGCACCCTGTCGTTCGGGTGTATATTGCGGGCGCCGCCGGGATCGAGACCGGCAAGCCTCCGGTGGAGGGCCGCACCCCCGAGCAGGTCCCACTCGCGCCTCAGCCGCTCGCGCAGGGCCCTGGGAACCGGAGGGCACTGGAAGAGCCCCCCCTCGAGCGCCCTTATGTAGAGCCCGGTGCCGCCCACCAGGAAACAGGGTCTGCCCCGCCGGTACAGGCGCTCCACCACGGGCTCCGCGTGAGAGAGGAACAGGGCCGCATTGAACGTCTCGTCCGGATCCACCACGTCCAGCAGGTGGTGCGGGACCCCCTGTCTTTCCTTCTCTGTGGGCTTGGCCGTGCCTATATCCATGCCCCGGTAGACCTGCATGGAATCGGCATTCACTATCTCCCCGCCGGTGCTTCTTGCCAGCTCCACGGCCAGGGAACTCTTGCCGCAGGCCGTGGGCCCGGCTATCACCACCACCCTGGCTCTCTCATCGGCCATATGAACCATCGGGCATTAATCTCGAAATAAGTCTTCCGCTTCTTCCCTGCCGGAATCGGCGCCGGCCGGTCTATGTCACCCGCTTGAACATCCTCTCCAGCTCCGCCCAGGCAATCTTCCTGTATACGGGCCGGCCGTGGGGGCAGTTCGTCTTGAGGCCGGCCCTTTCCAGCTCCTCGATCAGGGAGGTCATCTCCAGGTGGGACAAGGACTTGCCCGCCCTGATAGCGCCGTGACAGGCCATGACCGCCACCAGGTCATGAAACCCCTCACCCCGGGTCAGATCCTTTCCTTTCTCTTCCAGGACCGGAAGGAGCTCCCCCAGAAACTCATCCAGGTCCACTTCCAGGAGTTGGACGGGCACGGACCTCAGGAGCACCGTGCCGCCCCCGAAGGGCTCGAATTCCAGGCCTAATCGGGCCAGGACATCGGAACGCATGGAAACCGTCTCAGCCTCTCTGACGGATAGCTCGAACCGCCTGGGAATCAAGAAGGCCTGCCCCTGGAGCCGCGCCTCGGAAACCGAGCGGCTCAGGGATTCATAGACTATTCGCTCGTGTGCCGCGTGCTGGTCCACAAGGAGCAGGCCCTCGTCCGCCTGGCAGAGTATGTATGTACCTCCCAGTTGACCTATGACTCGAAGAGAACCCGAACCCAGGGCCCCTTGCAGGTCAGGACCCCGCCCCCAGGAAATCGGGGCGCTCTCATGCACCGTCGGTCCCCCATCGGCCTGCTCCCGGACCTGGAAAGAGTCCCCCCTCCGGTCCCAAACCCGGTCGAGGACCTCGCCGGCGGCCCGATCCGGACCCGGCCCGGTCGCCCCCGGCCCCAGCCCGCTCCTTACCGACGATACCAGGGCGTTGTATAGGTTCCCCGCGTCCCTGAACCGCACCTCCTGCTTGGCCGGGTGCACGTTGATATCCACGGAAAAGGGCGGGAGGTCCAGTAGTATCATGGCCTGGGGGTATCTGCCCTTCATGAGCCTCTGTCCGTAAGCCTCCATCACCGCCCGGGTGACCAGCCGATCCCGCACGCTGCGGCCGTTTACATATACAAAGATCCGATCCCCCCTGGAGCGGCTCGACTCGGGCGGGGCCACATACCCCCGTATTAAGACCCCGCCCCACTCGGCCGAGATCTCCTCCATGCGATCCGCCACCTCCCTTCCCACCAGCATCGAGAGCCGCTCCCTCTCGTCGCCCGAGTCCGGGTAGTTCATGACGACCTTGTCTCCTTCCATCAGCCTGAAGTGAATCCCGCTGAAGGGGAGTGCTATCCGCGAGAAGACATCCATCACGTGGGACGCCTCTGTGCGTGCGGTCCTCAGGAACTTCCTCCTGGCCGGGGTGTTGAAAAAGAGGTCCCTCACGCTCACCACGGTACCCGGAGGGGCCCCGGTCTCTTCAATGGACTGGAGCTCGCCGCCCTTGATGATCAACCGGTGACCCGAGACCTGGTCCTTGGGCCGCGAGGTGATCTCCATTCGGCTCACCGAGGCGATGCTGGGGATGGCCTCGCCGCGGAAGCCCAAGGTGGAGACCGAAAACAGGTCGTCGAGGTCCCTGACCTTGCTGGTGGCGTGGCGTTCAACGCTCAGGAGGAGGTCGTCCCGGTCCATGCCCGAGCCGTTGTCGCTCACCCGGATGAGCCTCCTGCCTCCAGCTTCCATCCTGACGTCGATCCTGTCCGCGCCGGCGTCTATGCTGTTGTCCATGAGCTCCCTGAGCACCGAGGCCGGGCGCTCCACCACCTCGCCGGCTGCAATCCGGGTTGCCACGCTCTCGGGAAGGATTCTTATATTGCTCATGGGCTTCCGGGTCTTATCAGACTTCCAGGAGCTCCCTGTCCACAGCGAAAATAGGAGCGGGCTCCCGGCCGTTGACCTTGTGCAACAGGCGGTTTCTGAAGCGGTGGCGTCCAGCTATCAGCAGGTTCCGGCTCCCTATGGGATCGAATCCCAGGCAAGCGGACCCCCCCGGGTTCCTCAGGATATCCTTTGCCAGGCGATAGGACAGGCTGACCATGAACGCCAGGTAAGGCTCGGAGATCCGGTAGCGGGCGCCCCACTCCACCAGGAGCGGCGAGGGCGTGGTGCTGAGGAAGTCGGAGAATTTCACGGTCTGGGTATAGAGCTTCCTCCTGGTCTTGAGTCCGTTCAGGCGCTTTCCCACCGCTGATATGAGCAAGCGGTCGCAACCCAGGTCCTCCATGGTCAGGACTTCCCTGGCTATCCTCATATAGTGCGCACCCATGTGGTGATCGGCCCTGGCCTCCCAATAGATGTGACCCATGCGCTTCCAAGTGGACGCCTGGTGGATCAGGTTGGGGACGAAGTAGTTGTGGGCCGGGATGTCCGCGGCAAGATGGGATAGGAATCCATAGGCGTAACTGGCCTCCTTCTCCTCTCCTGCCTCGGCCAGGAAGCGAAACCCGGTCTCCCAGTTGTGGGAGTGCCCCGCCTTGCTCTTTTGCCCTTTGCCTACGAAGAAATCAGCGGCAAGACTCCCGTATAGATACTCAAGAGGATGGGAAAGGATCACCTGGGCCACCGCCGGCAGGAGTATAGACGCCTTCTCCAGGATATTGCATGCGATGGCCGTATGAACCGCCGGGCCCCATGCCCAGGCGGCGTCTGAGAACAACAGTTCAGCGGCCGCAGAGAGGGCCAAGAAAAGTAGCACCTTGATTATGGACACGTTGTCTTCCTCCGGAACCAAGATGAGATCTCGGTGTGGTTTGGTCCGGGCCGCCGGCAATCCGGGAAGCCCAAATTATTGATAATAACAGACCGCTTCCGGGATAACAAGAAAACCCGAGATAGACGCCTCACCACCGACGACATTGGCGGTTTGACTCCTTTTCCCGGATTTGCTATTAGCCCCATAGTGTCTTCTCCAAGACTGCGGCCTCCCGGGCCGGGATCACGGCTTACTCCCCCCGAAAACCCTGTTTGCGGCCACACCGCCGAGGAGGGGGGGAGGATGTCTTTCCAGGAAGCCGGAGAGCGATTTCAGGACCGCGGCCGGGGCCATCGCGGCAGGCTGCGCGATAAGTTCCTGCAGGGGGGCATCGAGAGGTTCTCGGACGAAGAAGTGATAGAGTTCCTCCTCTCCCTCGGGACCCCCAGAAAGGACGTCAAGCTGCAGGCCAGGGAGGCCCTCAAGCACTTCGGGAGCCTCTCGGGCGTCCTCTCAGCCTCTCTCCAAGACCTGACAAGGATCCCGGGGATCGGCCCGAAAAACGGCCTGTACCTCCACCTGGTTCACCAGGTGGCGGCCAGATACCTGAGAGATAGGGCCATGGAACGGCCCTACTTCGACTCTTCGAGAGCGGTCTTCGACTTCCTCTTCCACACCATGCGGGACCTCAAACGCGAAGTCTTCAAGGTCCTCCTGCTGAACCGCAAGAACAAATTGATTGCTGAAAGGGATCTCTTTTTCGGCAGCCTCTCGGGCAGCGCGGTCTACCCCAGGGAAGTCATCACCCTCGCCCTGGAATCCAGGGCCGCCGCCCTGGTTTTCGCCCACAATCACCCCTCGGGCGACCCGGCCCCCTCTGCCCAGGATCGCCGCCTCACCAGGGAGTTGGTCTGGGCGGCCTTACTCATGGATATACAAGTTTTGGACCACGTAATCATAGGACACAACGCCTATTACAGCTTCGCAGACCAGGGGCTGATAAGCTCCTTCACCGCGGACTTCAACCGGCAGTTTCGCTCGGGTGAGCGCGCCTGAGCCCGGCCCCTGAGACAGGGTGAGTCTGAGGGACGCGGTAACTCCCCAGCACCGGACCGTCAAGGCTTTGTCCGAAGGCGGTCAGGATATTGACGCACAAATGCCCCTGCAGGAAAAGCGCGGATCAAACCCCGAGTTCGAGGCCGCCCGCAAATGAGCCTCGGAAACCGGCCCCAGGCAGGGAGTTGCGTATAGGAGCGTGGTAAACATAAAGGTATGATTGTTGCAGACCAAGGATGAATCGAGCGACCCCTCTCAGGGATGAGGGGAACGGTTCATACCACAAGTCAAGCGGCCGACTAGAGGCCGCGGTTCGCAGGAGACTTCCGATGAAAAGATTCAAACTGAAGTACAATCTCCTCATGGGATCACTGGCCATGGTGGTGGTGGTCATGACAGCCTCGCTGGTGGCGGTTTTCATGCTTCTGGGGAAGCAGAACCGCCAAGCCTCCTATGATCTGCTGGGCAAGTCCCTTAACATAGTCAGAGACGATCTCATCACCAGAAAGGACGAGATACTATCCCAGGCGCGCCAGCTGGCCACCATGAACGAAATGGGCTCCAGGCTCAAGTTCTTGTACGAGTACAAGAATGACGATCCCGATCTGACCGTCACCAAGACCACCTACAACGACAGCGCCATTGATTTCTTTCAGATCATGAAAAGGGGCGGCTTGTGGAAGAGCGCCCTCTATGACCGGGACGGCGACTTGAGGGTGTTCGCGCTCAGATACCCTGAAGGGGGCTTTTCGATAGGGTTCGCCCACTACGCAGGGGGGACCATGGAGCTCAGGTCCATGTCCCTCGAGCCCGGAGAGGATCCTTCCGGCAGGGAATGGCAGCGGACCGAGGCCGGCTCTGACGTTGAAATCGAACTCCGGATGGCGGGGATCCTTGACCACGCGGAAGGCGCCGGTTTCGAACAGGTGGGGAACCCCATATGCCTGGTATCTTATGTACCGGTGATAGGCAGCGAATACGACAGAGACACCGGAGAGCTCAAGCAGAAGCAATACGGGACCGTAAGGGCCGTCTCTCCCCTGGATGAGACCTTTGTCAGCCGGATCTCCAAGTTGACCGGAATGGACGTCAACCTCTTCAACTCATCAGGGGTCTATTCCGGGACCATCCCGGAGTATAGGTCCCTGGAGGCGCAGGGGGTGGAAAAGGCCGGCGGGGAATGGAGCCTGGAGAAACAGGACTTCCTGTTCGGAGAGGTGGAGGCCCGGGACCAGGGGTACTTCCAGGGCGTAATGCCTGTTTACGGGCCCGGCGGGCTGGTGGGCTCGATCGCCTGCCTGAGGGATTCGGCCTCATCCGCGGCCGGGACCTGGGAGATGATTCGCCTCCTGGGGCTGGTCTACCTCGGGTGCATCCTGCTCATCGTCCCGGTGGGCCTTGCCTTTTCCAGCCGTTTGACCAGGCCCATTTCAAACATCATCCAGACGCTCAACCGCACTGCATACAGGGTGGCTTCGGCCTCAGACCGAGTGGCCGACACCAGCTTCCAACTCTCGGAGGGGGCGGGGGAACAGGCATCGGCCATCGAGGAGACCTCCTCCTCCCTGGAGCAAATGGCCTCTTCCACCCGCCAGAACGCGGATAACGCGAACCAGGCGGACAACCTGATGAAGGAGTCCAATGAGATCGTCGGGCGGGCCAATGACTCCATGGGAGAGCTGACCTCTTCCATGCAGGACATATCCGAGGCCAGCCTGGAGACCTCCAAGATCATAAAAACCATAGACGAGATCGCTTTCCAGACCAATCTCTTGGCCTTGAACGCAGCGGTTGAGGCCGCCCGCGCAGGCGAGGCCGGAGCAGGCTTTGCTGTGGTGGCCGACGAAGTGAGAAACCTGGCCTTGAGGGCAACCGAGGCGGCCAAGAGCACGGAAGACCTGATCAGAAAGACCGTGGACAAGGTGAAGACCGGCTCCGGGATCGTTGATCGAACTGCAGGGGCCTTTTCCGAGCTTGCCAGTAACGCTGCAAAGAGCGCTGAACTGATAAGCGAGATAGCAGCCGCCTCCCACGAGCAGGCCCAGGGCATAGAGCAGATCAATCGAGCGGTCTCTGACATGGACGGGGTGGTACAAAAGAACTCCGGGAACGCCGGGGAATCCGCGTCCGCCTCGGAGGAGCTAAAGAGACAGGCAAGGAGGATGAGCGATATCGTGGACGCCCTGGTCTCCCTGGTGGGAAGAGAAGGCAGTCAGGAAGAACCGGAGGGCGCCGCCGGTCCTGCTGAGAGCAAAGAACAAGACCCGGCGGGTGCCAGGGCCCTTCCCCTGGGAGGAGACCGCTCCCCGGGCTCCCGGGAGACGGCCCTTACCAGAGGATAGCAATCCCGGGGCAGGATCCCGGGCTCACCCCGGACCTTGCTCCATGGAATCCAGGTAGAGCTCGCGCGCCCGGTAGGAGCTCCTGACCAGCGGGCCGCACGCGGCCTGAGTCAAGCCCTGCTCCAGGGCCAGGCCGCGGAGCTCCTCGAACTCTTCCGGGGGCACGTATCTTTCCACGGGCAGGTGCCTCTTTGAGGGCTGGAGGTATTGTCCCAGGGTCAGGATTCTGCAACCCGCCCCTGCCAGGTCGGAAAAGACCTGCTCCAGCTCTTCCCTCTCCTCCCCCAGGCCGAGCATGAGACCGGACTTGGTAATCACCCGCGCTCCGAGCTCTGCTGCGCGCCTGAGCAGCCCGAGCGACCTATGGTAGTCTGCGCCGGGGCGGACCCGGGGGTAGAGCCCGGGCACGGTCTCCAGGTTGTGATTGAGAACATCAGGCCCGGCCTCCAATACCGCCTCCAGGGCCAGCTCCCAGCCCTTGAAATCCGGAACCAAGACCTCGATATTGACTCCGGGTACGGCCGAGCGGACCGCCCTGATGGTCTCTGCAAAATGGGCCGCGCCTCCGTCCGGGAGATCATCCCTGGTAACCGAGGTTATGACCGCATACCTGAGCCCCATCCCGGAGACCGCCTCGGCCACCCTTCGGGGCTCGTCCGGATCAGGCCCGCCTATGGGTCCGTGGGCCACCGCACAGAAGCGGCAGTCCCTGGTGCAGCGATCCCCCAGGATGAGGAAAGTCGCCGTGCCCGAGGAGAAGCACTCGCCCAGGTTGGGGCACATGGCCTCCTGGCAAACCGTGTGCAATCCGCCGCGCTCCAGGGTCCTCAAGACATCCCGGTAGACCCGTCCGCAGGGTATCCTGGTCTTGAGCCAATGCGGCTTCCTAGGTCCCTCCAACTCGCGCCTCCATTCCCTGCAGGCCACGCCTGATCTCCTCCAGCCTCACTCTCTCCAGGCTCACCCCCAGGAGCTCCTCCAGGTGGACCCCGGCCGCCCCCCGGACCTCGGCCATGGGGACCTCTCGGCCGAGCACCCCCTTTAGCGAGGTCATTCCCACCCCCTGCAGGCCGCAGGGCTCCATCCATTGGAAGGGCTCCAGGGAGTTGTTCACGTTGAGGGCGAAACCGTGGAAGCTGATCCCCCTCCTGACCGCTATGCCTACGCTCCCGAGCTTGGCATCCCCCGCCCACACCCCCCTGTTCCTGGGGCTCCTCTCCGCGCCCACCCCGAACTCCCCTGCGGTCCTGATCATCGCTTCCTCCAGCACCTCCACGAACCTGACCACCTCCAGCCCGCGCCTCCCCAGATCCACGATGGGATACCCCACCAACTGCCCGGGGCCGTGGTAAGTGATGTACCCGCCTCTTTCCACCTGCACCAGGGCGATCCCTCTGGAGGCCAGCAACGACTCCCCCACGCGCAGAAACTCCTTGCCGCCCCTCCGGCCCAAGGTGAATACCGGCGAGTGCTCGAGCAACAGCAGTATATCCTCCCCGAACCCTCCGTTCGCCTTGGCGGCCACCAGGGAATGCTGCAACCCCAGGGCCTCACGGTAGTCCATGGGTTCCAAATCGAGGAATAGCAAGAGAACACCCCCCTTGAGTTCTTTTCCGACCGCTCCGCAAAAACCCCATTCAAGAGTAAAGATTTCTTGAACAGAGCCGATATCATAAAAGTGGAATCCCTTGTACCTCAAATAGTCTTTGCACGTTTTAACATGCTGCTATTGGTAAAACTTAATCTTTCGCTCACACGAAACGCCTATCCCAATTTTAGGATAAGGGGATAAAATGAGCAAATCCGACTTCCTCATGCCGGCCGCGCCCAGCAAGTCGGATGAGATGAAAATCCATCCCTTCACCCTCTCCTTCGAACCGGACCTGGAAGAGAAGTTCCGCGAGGACTACTGGATCAACTCCTTGAGGATGGTCCGGTTCTCCCTTGTGGCGGGCATGCTTCTTTACGGGTTTTTCGGGCTCTTGGACGCCTGGCTCATACCGGAGATGAAATCCCGGCTCTGGCTGATCCGGTTCCTTATAGTGTGGCCGGCCCTTTTCAGCGTGATTCTCCTCTCTTACGCCCGAGGATTCAAGAAATATTTCCAACCGCTGGTGGCCTCGGTAATGCTGCTGGCGGGAAGCGGGATCATATACATGATCGCCATCCTCCCTCCCCCTGTCAGCCAGGCCTACTACGCGGGGCTCATCCTGGTCTTGATCTGGGGCTACACCTTCACCCGGGTCCGCGTTATTTGGGCGAGTTCCGCGGGCTGGATACTGGTAGTCCTTTACGAGGTGGTGGCCACGCAAATCACCGAAACGCCGGTTTCAGTGCTCCTCAGCAACAACTTCTTCTTTATCAGTGCAAACCTGGTAGGCATGTTCGCCTGCTACTTTATTGAATACTACACCAGAAGAGATTTCTTTCTGGCCTATCAACTCGAAAAAGAGCAAGAAAAGGTAAAATCAGCCAATTTAAGACTAGAGAATATAGTTAAACAGCGTACTTCAGAGCTTCTCAAAAAGAATAACGAGCTTAGAGAAGAGATTGAGGAGAGGAAAAGGGCTGAAAAAGAGCGAGCCGAGCTCGAGACCAGACTCCAAGAAGTACAAAAAATGGAAGCCATGGGAACCCTTGCAGGAGGTATAGCTCATGATTTCAACAATCTCCTGATGGGAATCCAAGGTAACACCTCGCTGATGCTCCTGGAGACTTCCCCTTCCAATTCACACTACGAAAAACTTAGAAACATAGAGCAACACGTAATGAAGGGCTCGGACCTCACCAGGCAGCTATTGGGCTTCGCCCGAGGAGGCAAGTACGAAGTCAAGCCCACCAACTTGAACTCCCTGATTGAGCGCACCGCGGATATGTTCGGCCGCACCAAGAAGGAGATCGTAATTCACAAAGACTTCCAGGTAGGCCTGTGGAATGTAAACATCGACCGGGGACAGATAGAGCAGGTCCTCCTGAACCTCTTCGTCAACGCCTGGCAGGCCATGCCAGGAGGGGGCAATCTATACATATACACTCAGAATATCGATATAACCAAACCGCCTTCAGGCGATTATCAAGTCAAACCGGGCCAATATGTAAAGGTAAGTGTATGTGACACCGGTGTGGGGATGAATCCCCAGACCATAAAGAGGATATTTGATCCCTTCTTTACCACCAGGGAAATGGGCCGTGGCACCGGCCTGGGGCTGGCATCGGCCTATGGTATCGTTAAGAATCATGACGGCTTCTTTGAAGTGGAAAGTGAAGTGGGACAAGGCAGCTCCTTTTTTCTTTATCTCCCAGCCCACCCATCTTTAGATCATTCAGAAGTATCCCAACAAGGGTCCGAAAATAACAGTAATTTGGTTAGAGGGACCGAAACGATCCTCCTTGTAGATGACGAACCAATGATCTTGGAAGTGGCCACCGGAATACTAAAAAAACTGGGCTATAATGTAATCAGAAGTGAATCAGGTAAAGAAGCTATTGATATTTATAAAGATAGCTTAGAAGATATCGACTTGGTGCTCCTTGATGCGATTATGCCGGATATGAGTGGAAGAGATACATTCAACACTCTAAAAGAAATAGATCCCAAGGTAAAAGTTCTTTTGTCCAGCGGTTATAGCCTCTCAGGTGAAGCTGGAAAAATAATGGCTATGGGTTGCTGTGGCTTTATACAAAAGCCGTATGACATATATAAGCTTTCCTCAAAGCTAAGACAAGCATTGGACAACGGGAATTCTGAGAGGATCTGAGATGGCTGCGATTGATAAACGCTTCGAGCTAAGATTCAGAGAACTTGAAGACAATCATATCCAACTCAAGAAGCGCCTCAACGAGCTGCCCTTGATCGGCGAGGACCTGGAGCAGATGCTCAGACAAGAGCTGGACGAATTCGAGCCCTGGCGGCGGGAGGTAATGGGGGAGCTCGGTGAGATTTGCGACGATTTCAATAACGGCCAAGCCGAACTCCACAGGCGCTTCATCAAGGAATCCTCCTATTACCGAATAGTCCAGGAGGCCCCCTTTTACTGGAGAATAATGAACAAGCCCAACGGCTATCCGGGCGATGCGCAGATGATGAGCTTCATCTATCGGAATCAATTCGAAGGCAAGACCCCGTTCGGGATGTTCCTGCACAAGCATGCGGTATCCACAAAGGCATGCCAGGCGGTCAGGAACCGCAAGCAGTACCTTAGCCAGCAAATCATCGAACTGGGCCAAGGTGACGTGCTCAGCCTGGCCGCAGGGCCGGCCCAGGAGATCAAGGAGCTTCTGGATATCTATCCCGGGGATCATTTCAGATTCTTGGCCCTGGACCATGACATGGAGACACTTCACAAGTATGATATCTCGGACTCGGAAGCACGGTTCCGCTACGCCCTGGCAAACGCCTTCCAGATCATCGCCGGCAACTACATTACTGCGAGACCCAGGAGGGTTTTGAGCCGATTCTGCTACCCCAGGAAGGACTTCAGCAGCTACATGCGTGTGCTGGCTCCCCTCAAGTACGAGCTGTACTACCTCAGGAAGGAGAGCTTTGACTTGGTCTACAGCTCCGGCCTCTATGATTACATAAAGACATTCGCCCTGGACGACAGCAAGGGGACCGTGGCCTTGACCAGGAACCTCTTCGAGTTGCTTAGACCAGGAGGGGTCCTGATCGTGGGGAACTTCAGCCCCAAGAACCCCCCGGATCTCCGCTTCCCCATGGACTACGTATGTGAATGGCACCTCATCTATAGGGACAAGGCCGAGGTGATGGAATTCGCCCGCACGATTCCGGAGGAACAGATAGACGACATCCAGATAGTGGAAGAGCCCACCGGCATCAACTACTTCCTCAGGATCCGGAAGCGGTCAGACCAATTCCGGCCCCTGGCGGGTCTTCAAATCCCTTGCCAAGAAGACGAGGGATTGGATAAGCTATCTCAAACCGGTTGAGGGATCTCACTCCTTAACGCCCCGGAAGCGAGAGTGGCGGAACCGGTAGACGCGCTGGACTTAGGATCCAGTGGCCCATGGCCGTGCGGGTTCAACTCCCGCCTCTCGCACCACAACAGCATCGCCCCGCCACAGACAAGAAACCGTACTATTCCGAGAGTCTGGACCGAGCTATCAACGACTTGAGCCGAGTCCCCGGGTTGCAAAGGAGGTGATTCCCTGTGTATGCCGCAGGCACAAGGGTGATAATGACCAAGGGGTATCGCGGGGTCAGGGGCGTGATCACTGAAAAACCCGAATCCGGATACGAGTTCTATGTGATCAAGCTGGAAAACGGGCTCCACATAGTGGCCGGGCCGTCCGCGTTCCACCAGGAGGCGGAAACCGGCTCCGGCAAACCCTGAAGTACCCCTCTCCGCAAAAAAGGGCTTGACTGGGATCTTTCCCTCTGTTTTATACTCCCGCCTATTCTTTCCGGGCCGGAAAGGAATACCCCCCGAGCGATACCATGACAGGGCCGATCGGGTCACGCCATGCAGCAAGACAACGGGCTTGACAGCAAACGTGAGTGGCTGTCTCTCCACCTCATCCCCGGCCTGGGCAGTCGGTCGTTCGAGAAGCTGCTCCAACGCTTCGGTTCACCGGGTGCGGTTTTCGGGGCCCCCAGCCGGGAGATCCGCTCAATCAGGGGAATGCCCGCAGAGGCGGCCGAGGGCATCCTGAAGAAGGCCTGGGTGACCGACCCGGACGAGGAGCTCCGCAAGCTGGAGCGGATAGGGGCTCGGGTGGTGACGTTCATGGATCCGGCGTACCCCGGGATCCTCAGGCGGATCCCGGGCCCGCCCATGGTCTTGTATCTCAGGGGACTGGAGCTCCCTCAGAACGAGGAGAGAATAGCCGTTGTGGGCTCCAGGAGCCCCACTCCTTACGGGCTCAAGACCGCCAGGCGGGTGGCGAAAGACTTGTCTCTCGCAGGGCTGGGCATCGTCAGCGGGCTCGCCTTGGGGGTGGATGCCGCGGGCCATCAAGGGGCCTTGGAGGCGGGGGGAAGAACCGTGGCCGTGCTGGGGACCGGTGTGGACGTGGTTTACCCCAGGACCAACAGGAAGCTCCTGGAGCGGATCCTGGAAAATGGCGTCTTGGTGAGCGAGTTCCCGCTGGGAACACCTCCGGAGCCCCGCAACTTCCCGGTCAGGAACCGCATAATCAGCGGGCTCTCCCGGGCGGTGGTGGTGGTGGAAGCGGCCCGGAAAAGCGGCTCCCTGATCACCGCCTCCATGGCCCTAGAGCAGGGCCGGGAAGTGTTTGCGGTGCCGGGGAGCGTCAATACCATGAAGAGCACGGGGTGTCACTTCCTGCTCAAGCACGGAGCGGCCCTGGCCGAAACCGCGGCCGACATTCTCGAAGTCCTGGGATTGGGCGAGGCCCAGCATGCGCCTGAGCGGCCTCGGGGCGCAGGGTGCGCGCCCGGGCCCGGCATGAGCCAGGCCGAGGAGCGCATCTGGGGGCTCTTGGGTGACGACCCGGTTCATATAGACGAGATAACCCGCGTAGCGCGGATTCCTGCAGGAGAAGCCATGGCCGTTCTCACCAGGATGGAGCTCACGGGCCTCATCGAGCAGCTACCCGGAAAATTCTTCGTGCGCGCATGAACGAGGCGGAGTAAACACGGAAATGGCAGAGGGCAAGTCCCCCAAGAAGCAAAGCAAGTCCCCCCAGGGTGCGGACACGAAAGGCAAGCACCTCGTCATAGTGGAGTCCCCGGCAAAGGCCAGGACCATAAACAGGTACCTGGGCCCCGAGTATCTGGTAATGGCCTCTGTGGGACACGTCCGCGACCTGCCGGCAAAGAACCCCAAGGGGGTCAAGGACCCGGTGCCGGGAGTGGACCTGGAGCGTGACTTCCAGCCCACCTACCAGATAATCCGGGGCAAGAAAAAGACAGTGGACGAGCTCAAACGCGCGGCCGGCAAGGCCTCGGGCATATGGCTGGCCACTGACCTGGACAGGGAAGGTGAGGCCATTGCCTGGCACCTGGCCGAGGCCTTGGAGGTGCCGCAGGAAAAGGCGCGCCGCGTGGTCTTCAACGCCATCACCCGCGACGAGATCCAAAAGGCCTTCCGGAATCCACGCCCCATAGACCGGGACAAGGTGAACGCTCAACAGGCCCGGCGCATCCTGGACCGCATAGTCGGCTACCAGGTCTCCCCGCTCCTCTGGAAGAAGGTGGCCGGAGGGCTGAGCGCGGGCAGGGTCCAATCCGTGGCTGTGCGCCTGGTGGTGGAGCGGGAGCGCGAGATCAGGGACTTTGTGCCCGAGGAGTACTGGAAGGTTACTGGGTGCTTTACCTCCAGGGACAAGGGAATCGAGGAGCTGAAACAGGCCTGGATGGAATGGCTGGAATCGGCCCCTCAGGTCAAAAACGGCAGAAAGAGCGCCGGCCGCACGGTAAAGGAAAAGAACGCCTGGCTGACCGAGCATGACTCCTTTGCCGCCGAGCTGGTGGAGATGGACGGCCGCAAGTTCGAGGCGGCGAACGCCGAAGAAGCGGTCTCGGTCCTGGAGGGGATGGGGTTCAAGGTCACCGGCCGGGAGGAAGAGGAGGTCCCCGAGGCAAAGGGACCCGCCAAGCGGCGTGTTCGGATATCCGGCTACCTGGAGGATGAAGCCGGTTGGCGCGTACGCTCGGTTCAGACCAAGCGGACCCAGAGCCGCCCTTTTGCGCCGTTTATCACCAGCACGCTCCAGCAGGCGGCTGCGAACCAATTGGGCTTCACCGCCCAGAGCACCATGCGGGCGGCCCAGGATCTCTACGAGGGGGTGAGCCTGGGAGACATGGGCTCGGTGGGCCTCATCACCTACATGCGGACCGACTCCACTCATATATCCCCCGAGGCGGTCAAAAAGGCCCGCTCCTTCATAGGCTCCACCTTCGGAGACAAGTATCTCCCGGACCGGCCCAACGTATTCACCTCGTCCAACAAGAGCGCCCAGGAGGCCCACGAGGCAATACGCCCCACTGACGTGGATTTGACCCCGGAGAAGGTTCGGCCGTTCCTGGACGAGAGCCGTTTCAAGCTCTACCGCCTGATATGGGAACGCTTCGTGGCGTGCCAGATGGCCAATGCCCAGTGGGATACCACCACGCTGTTGGTGGAGGGCCCCGGAGAGGAGCCCAGAGCGATTTTCAAGGCCACGGGCCGGACACTGGTCTTTGACGGACACTACAAGGTCACCGGGGTGCCCAGCCAGTCTGAGGAGGCCGTGCTCCCGGCACTGGAGAAAGGCCGGACACTCAATGCCTTTCATGTGCAACCCTCACAGCACTTCACACAGCCGCCTCCACGCTACACAGAGGCCTCCCTGGTCAAGAAGCTGGAGACCGAGGGCATCGGGAGGCCGAGCACCTACGCCCAGATAATCCAGGTGATCCAGGATCGGAAGTACGTGGAGAAGATCCAGGGGCGGTTCCACGCCACTGACCTGGGCGAGGTGGTGACGGACAAGCTCAAGGAGGCCTTCCCGGACATCCTTCAGGTGGGTTACACCAGGGACATGGAGCAGAAGCTGGACGACATAGAGGACAAGCAGGCCGACTGGATCCACATGCTCCATCAGTTCTACGGCCCGTTCAAGAGGGACCTGGAAGCCGCCTACCAGGGGATGGAACACGCTCGAGCAGAGACCGAGCCCGCGCCGCACACCTGCCCTGAATGCGGCGGGAGCACGGTTTACCGCTTCGGCCGCAACGGACGGTTTTTGAGCTGCGCCAGGTACCCGGATTGCAAGTTCGCCGCACCCATTGACCGCGAAGGCAACCCGGTGGGACCGACCCTCACCGATGTGGCCTGTCCCAAATGCAGCAGGCCCATGGAGCTCCGGAACGGCCGTTTCGGCCCATTCCTGAGCTGCACACAATACCCGGGCTGCGACGGCATCGTCAACCTGGACCGCAAAGGCGCGGTGGTGTCGCCCAAGGTGCCGCCCCTGGAGACCGACATCCAGTGTCCCAAGTGCTCCTCGCCCCTCAACCTCAGGCGCGGCTCAAAAGGTCCCTGGCTGAGCTGCTCCCGATTTCCCAAGTGCAGGGGCCGGCTGGGCTGGGGATTACTGGATCAGGCCGTCAAGGACAAATGGGAAAAGGCCCTGGAGGCGCACGAGGCGGCCTATCCCCCTCCCACGCTCAGGGACCTGACAGGGAAGCCCCTGGAAAAGGAGCACCGCCCCAAACCCGTTGAACCGGGTGAAGACATGGCAAACCCCTCCGCTTAACGGCGTTTCCCTTTGCTTGACCAAATTCTGTCCTTAAATCCATCATATCGCATTGACTGAGAAAGCCCATTATGCTTTAATCCACTTTCCCCCCCCAACGGCCCGGCGACTTTTTGTTACCCTGGAACCTTGGTACGGTTTGCCGGGTTGCACTGATGTTCATTTAGAGGCTTTTTCGTCCCTTTCAGGGAGTCCCGGCATGGATGGAGGCGGCGGCCATGGAGGATTTCCATTCGAGACCTCAAATACTGGTGGTGGACGACGAAAGGGCTGTGAGGGAGACATTCAAGAGGGTCCTGGAGCAAGAATTCAGGGTGCTCCTGGCCGGGTGCGGCAAGGAGGCCTTGAAGGCGCTTGCTCAGAACGACGTGGATCTGGTCCTCTTGGATATCCTGCTCCCGGACGCCCACGGTATGACCCTCCTGGAGGAGCTCAGGGATACCCGCCCCGATGTGGCGATCATCATGGTGACCGCGTTGGGGGAGGTGGCTACAGCGGTCCAGGCCATCAAGGGGGGCGCCTATGATTACGTGGCAAAACCCTTTGTGGTGAATGACGTCCTGGACAAAATACGCCAGGCCTTGAAGTGGAGGACTCGCTCCTGCACGTACAAACATAAGGGGAGCCCGGGGGACAAACGGCCGTCCTTCGAAGGGATGGTAGGGCGGAGCGTATCAATGGTCGAGGTCTTCAGGCTCCTCTCATCGGTGGCCCGGAGCGACGGTCCGGTGCTGATACAGGGCGAGAGCGGGACCGGAAAGGAGCTCGTGGCCCGCGCGATCCACAACCGCAGCCCGAGGAAAGAAGCGCCCTTCAAGGTGGTCAACTGCGCGGCCGTGCCCCAGACACTGATGGAGAGCGAGCTTTTCGGACACAACCGGGGAGCCTTTACGGGCGCCACCGCCTCGCTCCCGGGAAAGATAGAGCTTGCTGACGGCGGGACCGTGTTCCTGGACGACATAGACTCGCTGGATTTGAACATGCAGGCCAAGCTCCTGCGGGTGATCCAGGAAAAGGAGACTGAACGCCTGGGGAGCCACAAGGTCAAGAGGGTCGACATCCGGTTCCTGGCCTCATGCAACAAGGACCTGGTGGAGTTGATAAGGCGGGAAAGGTTCAGGGAGGACCTGTTTTTCAGGCTGAACGTATTCCCTATTCGGGTACCGCCCCTCAGGGAGAGAAGGGAGGACATTCCCCTTCTCCTTGACCACCTCCTGGAACTCTATCGAGGCAAGGAGGGTGCAGGCCCGGAGCAATTCTCGCCGGATGCGATCGAGGCCCTGACAGGCTACGACTGGCCCGGGAACGTAAGGGAGCTCGAAAACCTGGTCCAGCGAGTCTGTGCGATGGTAAGGAAGCCTTTGATATCGGTCGGTGATCTCAATATGAACATAAACGCGCCGGGGAGGCGAATGGGGCGAGCGCCGCTCAAGGCGGCGGTCAAGGGCTTTGAGCGGGATTATATCTGCCGGGTCCTGGAGAGCGTAAACGGGAGCCGCAAGGAGGCGGCCAAGCGCCTGGGCATACACCGCAACACCCTGGCCGGGAAGCTGGCCGAGCTCGGTCTGGACTCCCTGGAAAAGCCTTGATGCTCAAAGGGTGATCAAAGGGGTGGGTTCTCCGGGGAGGCTCACGACCACTCGGGAGCGGGCAAGCCCGCGGCTGGCAAGGGCCCGGCCGGCTGCCTGCGCGGCAGTCTCCGGCCGGTTGTTGTCGGCGCTCAAGTGGGCCGGCACCACCACTCCCAGGCCCTCGTGGGCCAGTGCCCCCAGCAGCTCTCCTGCCTGATGGTTGGACAGATGCCCTTCCGGGCCCCTGATGCGCCGCTTGACCTTGAGCGGATAAGTCCCGTTCTCCAGCATGCCCGGGTCATGATTGAACTCCATGATCAGCGCCCTGCAGCCCGCGAGCCTGGTCTCCACCAGCCTGGTGCTCCTCCCCAGGTCGGTGATCACCCCCATACGAACCCCGTTACACGCGAGCACCAATCCCAAGGGGTCGGCCGCGTCATGGCACTTGGTAAAGGTTTCCACTGAGAGGTCTCTGAGCGTCAAGGCCTGGCCTGTCCCCATGTTCACCGGCCTGGATATGTCGCCCAGGGTGCGAAGGCCCCGCCCGAGTGTGGCTTTATTGACCAGGACCGGGATGCCCAGCCGCCTGGAAAGCGGCCCGGCCCCGCGTATGTGATCAATATGCTCATGGGTGATTATGAGGGCGTCGATAGTGCCCGGATCCACCTCTATGACCTGAAGGCGCCTCAGGATCTCCTTGCAACTCAGCCCGGCATCCACTATGACCCTGGACCTTTCGGATTCCACATAGATCGAGTTGCCGCTGCTCCCCGAAGCCAGGACCGAAAACCGCATTTCGCCTCCTCTGTGCCAACACCCAGCCGGGCCGAACCGGAATCACCCCACCCCGCTGTGACCGAAGCCCCCGTCTCCCCTCGGTGTGGGCTCCAGGTCTTCCACCACCTCGAGCTCCGCCCTGAAAGCCCTGCCGATTACCATCTGGGCGATTCGGTCCCCTCTCCTGACGATGAAAGGCTCCTTGCCCCAGTTGATCATTATGATCCGGATTTCCCCCCGGTAGTCCGAGTCGATGGTCCCGGGTGCGTTCACCATGCCCACGCCGTGTTTGAGGGCTAGGCCGCTCCTCGCCCTTACCTGCCCCTCGTATCCCCTTGGAAGGGCCACTGCTATGCCCGTGGGGATCAGGGCGATCTCCCCGGGCCTAATTACCGTGTCACCGCGGACCGCTGCCCTGAGGTCCATTCCCGCGGACCCCGCGGTCTCGTAGGAAGGCAGGGGGATGTCGTATGAGCCGGGCAGTCGTTTGACTCTCACCCGGACCGAACTGGGGGAAGAGGAAGGGCCCATTGGGCGACGGCTCCCGGTCAGTTGAAATCCAAAAGTTCCACCCTGAGGGTGTCCCGGGCCATGGGGCCGAGGGTCACCAGGGCGACCTCTCCGTTCCTGAAGCAGTCTCGAGCCACCCGCACGATGTCGCCCGGTTCCACCTTGTTCAGGCTCTCTATGAGCTCCTCGTAGGTGATGTAGCGATCGAAGACGTACTCGTTCTTGGCAAGCCTCATCATGCGGTTGTCCGTGCTCTCGGCGCCGAGGAGGATCCCGCCGATCAGGTGCTCCCGCATCATCTCCAGCTCCTCGAGGGGTATGTCCCCTTCCAATATGCGGGTGACCTCCCGGTTTATGACCCCAAGGGCCTCATTGACCCACCGCGGGTCAGTACCCAGATAGATGCCCATCAGGCCGGTGTCCATGTACGAAGAGACAAAGGAGTAAACCGAGTAGGCAAGCCCCCTCTTTTCCCTGATCTCCTGGAAGAGCCTGGAGCTCATATTCCCGCCCAGGAGGGTGTTCAGGAGGGCCCCGGCCAGCCTGTCCCTGCTGCTGAGCTCCGGCCCCCTGCCCGCCAGGCAAAGGTGAACCTGCTCCAGGGGTCTTTCCATGCAGGAAATCCCGGCCCGTACCGGCGGGGCGGGTCTCTCCCCGGGTCCGGCCCCGTTTTTCAGGGGCTCGAACAAGGGGCGGAAGAAGTCCTCCAACTCCCGGTGATCGATGTTGCCCGCACCGGCTATTATGATCCTGTCCGGCGTGTAAAGCCGGCCGAAGTAATCCACCAGGAGTTCCTTGCGGATCGAGGAGACGCTCTCCCCGGTGCCCAGGACGGACATGCCCAGGGGATGGTCCGGCCAGCAGATCTCGGATAGGAGCAAATGGATATAGTCCTCCGGCGTGTCCTCAATCATGCTGATCTCCTGGAGGATCACCTGCCTTTCCCGGTCCACCTCGTTCGGGTCGAAAAGGGGATTGAGAAACAGATCGGACAGGATGTCGGCCAGCCGGCCGAAGTCCCGATCAAGGACCTTAGCATGCAGGCAGGTGTTCTCCTTGCTGGTGAAGGCGTTGGAAAGCCCCCCCACCGCATCGAGCTCCCGGGCTATGTCAAGGCCGCTTCGCCTATTGGTCCCCTTGAAGACCATGTGCTCGATGAAGTGGGAAACACCGCTCTCCTCGGCGTGCTCGTCTCTCGATCCCACGCCTGCCCAGATCCCCAGAGACACGGATCTGGCGTGGGGAAGCCTCTCCGAGAGGATCCGCACCCCGTTTTCCAGCACCGTCTTATGATGCATCGTCCAGGCTCTCTCCCAGCGCGGCCTTCCTGGACAAGGCTATGCGGCCGTTCTTGTCGATATCGATGACCTTGACCAGGACCTCATCGCCCTCCTTGAGCACGTCAGTCACCTTGTTGACCCGCTGGTTGTCCAACTGTGAGATATGGACCAAGCCGTCGGTCCCGGGCAGAATCTCCACGAATGCGCCGAAGTCCATGATCTTTCTCACCTTGCCGAGATAGAGGCTCCCCACCTCGGCGTCCTGGATCAGCTTGGTTATCATGTCCACGGCCGCCTTGGACCTCTCCCCGTCCGAGGCCGAGATCAGCACCTTGCCCGAGTCATCCACCTCGATCCGGGCGTCGGTGGCCGCGGTGATCTCGCGGATGGTGCGGCCGCCCGGGCCGATTATGGTGCGGATCTTCTCCGGGTGCACCTGCAGAGTGGTTATGGTCGGGGCGTACTGGGAGATGGAGGTCCTGGGCTTGGGGATCGCCTGGTCCATTTTGTCCAGGATGTGCATCCTGGCCTGCCTCGCCTGCTCCAGGGCGCTCTCGAAGACCTCCCTGGTGATGCCGTCTATCTTGATGTCCATCTGGAGCGCGGTGATGCCCTCCCTGGTGCCCGCCACCTTGAAATCCATGTCCCCGAAGTGGTCCTCGTCCCCGATTATGTCGGTCAGGACCGCTATGTTGTTCCCGTCCGACATGAGCCCCATGGCCACACCGGCCACCGCCGCCTTTATGGTGACCCCGGCGTCCATCATGGACATGGATCCCCCGCAAACACTGGCCATGGAGGATGACCCGTTGGACTCCAGGATCTCGGATACCACCCTGAGGGTGTACTGGAACGAGTCGTCCTCAGGCACCACCGGCAGCAGGGCGCGCCTGGCCAAGGCGCCGTGACCTATCTCCCTCCGGCCGGGGCCGCCCGGCCGCTTGGCCTCGCCCACGGAGTACGGAGGGAAGTTGTAGTGGAACAGGAAACGCCTGAAGGTGTCGCCGTGTATGGACTCGATCCTCTGGGAATCCATCTCCGTGCCCAGGGTGGTGAGGACCAAGGCCTGGGTCTCACCCCTGATGAAAAGGGCAGAGCCGTGCACCCGCGGCAGCACCCCTACCATGCACTCGATGTCCCGCACGTCCGTAAACGAGCGGCCGTCAATGCGGCGCTTCTCCTCCAGCACCAGACTGCGGACCATCTCCTTTTCCAGGTCATGGAAGGCATTGCGGATGTCCCCTTCCCGCCCTTCGTAATCAGAGGCCAGGGCCTGCACCACCTCCCGGGTGAGCAGCCGCCGCTTATCCTGCCTCGCCTTCTTGTCCGCAATGGTTATCACTTCGCGGAGTCCCGCCTCGGCCCGCTCGGTCACCCTTTGGTGGAGCTCCCGGTCCGGCTCCAGGGGCGGGAGCTCCCTCTTGGGCGTTCCCACGGACTCCCTGATCTCGTCCTGCATGTCCAGGAGGGGCTGCAGGGCCTGGTGCGCAAACAATATGGCATCGGTCATGTCGGCTTCGGATACGAACTCCGCCCCTCCTTCGACCATGACCACGGCGGAGCGGTTCCCTGCCACTATCATGTCTATGTCGCTCTCCGCGAGTTGCGATATGGTGGGGTTGGCGATGAGCTCGCCGTTCAGGCGGCCCACCCTGACCGCGGCGATCGGTCCCTGAAAGGGAATGTCCGCGACCTCCAATGCGGCCGAGGCCCCTAGTATGGCCAGCACGTCGGGGTCGTTCTCCTTGTCCGTCGACAGGACGCTAGCCATAATCTGGGTCTCGAAGAAGTAGTTGTCCGGGAACAAGGGGCGGAGCGGCCGGTCTATCAACCTGGAGACCAGGGTCTCCCTTTCGCTGGGCCTTCCCATGTCCCGGCGGAAGTAGTTGCCAGGGAACCTCCCCGCGGCATAGGACATCTCGCGGTATTCCACTGTCAGCGGAAGGAAGTCGATCCCCTCCCTTACTTCGTCGGTTCCTACCGTGGTGACCAGTACTACTGTCTCTCCCATGGTGACCACCACAGCGCCGCTTGCTTGCCTGGCGATTCGGCCGGTCTCCATGTGGAGGATCCTGCCGTTCATCTCGATTGAGCTGCTTTTAATCATATCCATATTCCTTTCTCGGAGATCGCATCAAACAATACCCGCCTCCAAGGACCTGTGCTCAATCCCGGGACTAGTTACTTTCGAATTCCGAGCTCCTTTATTACGTTTTGATAGCGTTGAACATCCGTCTTCCTCAGGTAATTGAGAAGCCTTCGCCTCTGTCCGACCAGCTTTAGCAATCCGCGCCTCGAGTGGTGATCCTTCTTGTGGGTCTTGAAATGGTCGTTCAGGGATGTGATTCGGCTCGTGAGCAGGGCGATCTGAACCTCGGGTGATCCCGTGTCCTTATCGTGGAGCCGGAACCTGTCTATTATCTCTTTCTTGGCTTCTGACGTAAACACCACTTTCATACCTCCTTAGTGCATGGATAGCATATTCGAGCCCCTCTGGCTCAGTTGAAAACCCGCATTATCTTGGGTCGCCCGCCCCGCCCTTCCGGGCCCGGTACCACCTTGGCAACCGCCACCAAATCCTTGCCGTAAACCACCCTCAAGGTCGCTTCCGCGGATACTCCTTTTCCCGGCAACAGTCCCATCTCGGGTCCGGCCGGTTGATAACCGTTCCTGATTTTCTTTGCCGTCACCTGATCCACCCTGACGCGCCTGGCCGTGGGAAGGGCCCTGGAAAGGGGCACCAAGTGCTCGGTCAAGTCCAAGGGGGCCCCCGGCCGGGAGAGCGACTCCGAGTCCACGGCGTCTTCCACCCGGAACCCGCCGCTCTCCATCCGCCTCAAGGAGCCCAAGTGGGCGGTCGTACCAAGTGCCCGGCCCAGGTCCACCGCAAGGCTCCTCAAGTATGTCCCTGCGCTGCAGACCACCTCCAAGCTGAACTCGGGCAGGTCCACCCCTGTCACCCGGGCCTCGTGTATGGTAACCGCCCTCTCCTCGAGGCTGAACTCGATCCCCTTTCGGGCCAGGCGATATGCCCTCTGTCCTCCCACCCGCACGGCCGAAAATGCAGGGGGGACCTGCCTTGTCTCCCCTTTGAATCCTTCCAGGACCTGCCGGATACGCCCCTCGTCCATGGGCGGCACCGGGAGCTCTCTTACCACGCGGCCGTCCGGGTCGTGGGTATCGGTCTCCACCCCCAGGCGCACGGTGGCCCGGTACGTCTTGTCCCCGGCCATTATGAACGGGGAGAGCTTGGTCCCCTGTCCCAGCATCAGGATCAGGAGGCCCGAGGAAAAAGGATCCAGGGTCCCTGCGTGCCCCACCTTCTTGGTCCCGGCCGCACGCCGCACCTTCCGGACCACATCGAATGATGTCTCTCCGGAGGCCTTGTCCACCAGGAGCACCCCTTGGGGCCCGCCTTGACCTCGTCCAGGCTCGGGGTTCATTCTTCTCCCTGGCCGCCTTGCTCCGGCGCTCCCCCGGGCTGGAGATCCTTGAGAAGCCTCTCCATGTGCTCCCCGTGCTCCAGGGAGGGGTCGTGCTTGAAAGCGAGCTCCGGTATATAGCGCAGCTCCATCCGTACGCCGATCTCCCTCTTCATGAACCCCTTGGCGCTGTCCAGGCCCTGCTGCACCCGGGAGAGCTCCTCCCCCTGCTCCAGGGTGCTGTAGTAGACCCGGGCGAAGCGAAGATCATTGCTCAAAGAGACCCTGGTGAGCGTAACCCGCCTGACCCTGGGGTCTCTGACCTTGTGTTCCAGGAGGTCGGCGAGCTCCCTCAGGAGCTGCTCTCCCACCCTTATGGATCTTCTTCCCGCAGGCAAGTGGGATCCTGATCCTTTCCGGTCTCACGGCCGATTCCCCGACCGACCCCCGTTCTAGAGATTGACTATTTCCACGGCCGAGTCCACGATCTCGGCCAGTTGAAGGGATTCCAGGAACCCCAACACGTTGCTGAGCGATGCATCCACGTGCCGCCTGTCATTGGCCACCGTGCAGACCCCCAGCTCGATTCGCTGCCAGAGGTCGTTGGAGCCCACCTCGGCCACCGAGACGTTGAACCGGTTCTTGACCCGGTCCACCATGCTCTTTACCACCTTGCGCTTGCCCTTCAGCGATCGGTTATCGTGAAGGATCAGGGCGACTTTAAGGGTACCCACCACCATGGCCTCAGAACTCCGGCTGGACCTTTTCCACTTCGTACACCTCGAAGACGTCGCCAGGCTTGATGTCCTGGAAGCCCTCCAGCCTTATGCCGCACTCATAACCGGACTGAACCTCCTTTACATCCTCCTTGAACCGCTTGAGGGAGCCGATCTTTCCGTCGTGGATCACCACGTTGTCCCTGAGGAGCCTAGCCCGGGCGTTTCGCAGCACATGGCCGTCCGTGACCTGGCACCCGGCGATGGTCCCGACCTTTGGCACGTTGAAGGTCTCCTTTATGTCCACACGGCCGATCACGTTCTCCTTGTAGACGGGCTCCAGGAGCCCGGACATGGCCGCCTTGATGTCCCGGATCAGGTTGTAGATCACGTCGTAGTAACGTATGTCCACCTGCTCCCGCTCGGCCACCTCGGTGACCCTGGGCGTGGCCCGCACATTGAACCCGAGGATGATGGCCCCGGACGCCGACGCGAGCATCACGTCGGTCTCGGTCACCGCGCCGGTGGACGAGTGGATGATCTTGAGCTTGACCTCGTTCGTGGAGAGCTTCACCAGCGAGTCCGCTATGGCCTCTATGGACCCCTGGACGTCCGCCTTCAGTATGATGTTGAGCTCCTTCACCGCTCCTTCCTTGATGCGGTCGAACAGATCGTCCAGGCTGACGATACCCCTCTTGTCCGGACCCTTAACCTTGCTCTGGCTTTGCCTGTACTCGGCCACCTGCTTGGCGGTCTTCTCGTCCTTCAGCACGATGAAGTCGTCACCGGCCATGGGCACCCCGGATATCCCGTAGATCTCCACAGGGACCGAAGGGCCTGCAATGTCCATCCTCCGGCCTCGGTTGTTGACCATGGCCCTCACCCTGCCGTAGTTCTCCCCGCAAACGAAGAAGTCGCCCTGCCTCAAGGTCCCGGCCTTGATCAGGACCGTGGCCACCGAGCCTCTGCTCTTGTCCAGCCTGGCCTCGACTATGGTCCCTCGGGCCGGGCGGTCCGGATTGGCCTTGAGCTCCAGCATCTCGGACTGGAGGGAGAGGAGCTCGAGGAGCTCGTCCACCCCCTCGCCGGTCTTGGCCGAGACCTGGGTGAACAGGGTGTCGCCGCTCCAGTCCTCCGGCACCAGGCCCAGCTCGGCCAGCTCCCTCTTTACCCGCTCCGGATCGGCCTCCGGCTTATCCATCTTGTTGACCGCCACAATGATGGGGATGCCCGCGGCCCGCGCGTGGTTTATGGCCTCCTTGGTCTGGGGCATGACCCCGTCGTCGGCCGCCACCACCAGCACTATGATGTCGGTCACCTTGGCGCCCCTGGCCCTCATGGCCGTGAAGGCCTCGTGGCCCGGGGTGTCCAGGAAGACCACGTCACCGCTCGGGGTGCTCACGTAATAGGCGCCAATATGCTGGGTGATGCCCCCTGATTCTCCGCCTATGATGTTGGAGCTGCGGATGTAGTCCAGCAGCGAGGTCTTTCCGTGGTCCACGTGCCCCATTATGGTCACCACCGGCGGCCTGGGCTTGAGGTCCTCGGGCTTGTCCTCCACTTCGGCCACCAGCTCTTCCACTTCCCTCACGTCCAGGTCCAGCTCATAGCCGAACTCGTCGGCCACCAGTGAGGCTGTCTCAAAATCCAGGTCCTGATTGATATTGGCCACGACGCCCTCGCTCATCAGTTTTCGAATCACCTCGGCCACCTTCACGCCCATGGCCCTGGAAAGCTCGCCCACCGTCACCTGCTCGGGCACCTTTATCCGCCTCTTGATGGCCTTGGGCACGGTGATCTCGGTGTGCTTGTATTGCTTGGTCGCCTCCTTGCCCTTGCGCCCGCCCTTCCTTGCCTTGCGGCCCGGGGTGCGCTTCGCGTAAAGCTCATCGCGCTCAAAGACCTCGACCTTCCGCTGCTTGAGCGGGGCCTTCTTGCCCGCCCGCTTCTTCTCCTTCTTCTTCCTGGCCTCCCGATCGGCCTCGCTCTCGGGCGGCGGCGGCGGTGGAGGCGGCGCAGGCGGCTCAACGACCTCGGGCTCCGGCGGGGCGGGCGGCTCCTCGAGCTTTTCCTTGGCCTCTTCCTCCTTGTGCTTTCGCACCATCTCCCGCAGGGGGCCTTGCTCGGCTGGCTTGATTATCTTGGCCGGCTCGTCCGAGAGTTTCTTCTTGCCTTTCTTGGCCTTGGGCTTCTTCGGGGGGGCCTCCTCCGGGGCGCGCTCCTTCGCTTCCTTCTCGGGTGCAGGCGTCTCCTCTTCCGGGCGCTCCTGGGCCGCAGCGGCCTCTGAGACCTCCCCCCCCGCCTCGGCCTTGGCGGCCTCAACGGCCTTTTCCCGGACCTCCCCCCCCGCCTCGGCCTTGGCGGCCTCAACGGCCTTTTCCCGGACCTCTGCCCTGGGCTCGGCCTGCACCTTCTTGCGGCGGCGCCGGATAACCGTAGGCCTGAGGCGTTTTTCCTCCACCACCTCCGAGACAGCACCGGTGGCGATATCCTGCGCTCGCCTCACTTCATCCTCGTCCAGGGTACTCATATAGTTCTTTATCTTCATCCCACCGGCGAGGAGCTTGTCCACGAGCGCCTTGCTCTCCATGTTCAGCTCTCTTGCCAACTCATATACCCTGACTTTAGCCATCTACTCCCCCAAAAACGTTGATTCTCTGTCCTGTCCAAAGGCCGCTTGTCACTTATAAACCAGAGAGGGGTGGAGTCTCACCCCGGAGTCCTTTCTGAAGATGCGACCCAGCTTGCGGTGCTTTGCAAGCCTGGCCAGGCAACTCTTTTCACTGCACACATACGCCCCTCTTCCGCCCATGACCCGTTCTCGGTCGGCCTTGACCACCCCGTCCGAATCCAGGGCCAACCTCAGGAGCTCTTGTTGCGGTCGCTTGGCACCGCATGCGATACAGGTCCTGATCGGAGTATGCGGCCTACTCGCCTTCCTTTTCCGGCTCTCTTCCCGGGTCATGTTCCTCGTCAAGGGCGGGGGCGGGTTCTTGTTCAGCGGCCTCCTCCGGCCCCTCCTGATCCACGGCCGATGGCCCCGGTGCATCTTCCTGCGCCGCTGGCGCGGCAGGCTCTTCTCCGCCCTCTCCCGGCCCGGCCTCTTCCTGATCGGCCGCCGCCGCTTCCAGGGCCTCCCGCCGCTTCCGATCGACGTACTTCGTAGCGCTCTCGATCAACCTCGCCCCTTTTTCCTCACCGATACCGCGCACAGTGGAGAGCTCCTCCACAGTGGCCCCGGCCACCTCGGAAGCGGACCTGAAACCGGCCTGGTAGAGGTTGGTGGCCGTGGCCTCCCCCACCTCTTCGAGGTCCAGCAGGGAGTCATATGCGTCCCTCAGGTTCTGGCTGTAAGCGCTCTCGCTGATCACGTCCAGGTGCCACCCCGAGATCTTGGATGCCAGCCTGACGTTCTGGCCGCGCCTGCCGATGGCCAGGGAGAGCTGATCGTCCGGGACCACCACCTCCATGGATCTGTTCGCCTCGTCCACGATCACCCGAACGATCTCGGCCGGTGCCAGGGCGTTGACAATGAACTTGGCCGGATCCGGGTCCCAGGTCACTATGTCGATCTTCTCGCCGCGGAGCTCCTGGACAACCGCCTGCACCCTGGAGCCCTTCATGCCCACGCAAGCCCCCACCGGGTCTATGTCCGGGTCCTTGGAGGCCACCGCTATCTTGGCCCTGCTCCCCGGCTCACGGGCGACCTGGATTATGGTCACTATGCCCTCGGCGATCTCCGGAACCTCGTTCTCGAAGAGGGCGGAGAGGAAGTTGGGATGCGTGCGGGAGAGGATGATTTGCGGACCCCTGCTGTACTGCTTGACGTCCAGGATATAGGCCCGGATCCGGTCGCCCTGGCGGTAGGTCTCGCGCGGTATCTGCTCCTTGGGAGGAAGCTCGGCCTCGGCCCTTCCCAGGTTTGCTATGATGGAGCCCTTGTCGAAACGCTGCACGATGCCGTGGATGATCTCACCCCGCCTGTCCTTGAAGTCGTCGTAGACCACGCTCCGCTCGGCCTCCCGCAGACGCTGCATTATGACCTGCTTGGCCAACTGCGCCGCGATGCGGCCGAAGCGCTCGGTATCCATCTTGATACCCACGCTGTCTCCCAACTCGAACTCCGGATCCAGTTTCCGCGCCTCTTCCATGGAGATCTGGAGGTCCTCGTTTTCCACCTCCTCCACCACCTCTTTGAACTCGAAGACCTCTATCTCCCCGAGCTCTTCGTTGAAGGTGACCTCGAGGTCATAGTTGGGCCCCATTTTCTTCCTGGCCGCTGCCTTTACCGCCTCCTCCAGGGTCTGGATAAGGATTTCCCTGTCCAAGCCCTTCTCGCGGCTCACCTGGTCGATGACTCTCTGAAGATCCGAAATCATGTTCGTCTTACTCCCGAACTGGGTTTGACAATCCGAGGCCTGCGCCCCTATCGCTCTCCCTGCTGGAATTCGTAAATCAGGTTGGCCTTTTTCACCTGATCAAAAGGCAGGGAGACCTCGCCCCCGCCGTCCAGCTGGAGCGCTATTGCTCCGTCCTCCACACGCGCGAGCCTGCCGGTGAAATTCCGCCTCCCGTCCAAGGGGAGGCTGGTGCGCACCTTGATCCTGGACCCGACCGCCCTGGCGAAATGCTCGGTCTTTGTCAGCGGCCGGTCCAGCCCCGGCGAAGATACCTCCAGTACGTACTCGTGCTCTATGATGTCCTCTACGTCTATCAGATCGCCGATCTCGCGGCTCACCCGGGCGCAGTCCTCTATGGTCACCCCGCCCGGCCGGTCAATAAAGAGCATCAAGACCCATCTTCCCTGCCTCGAGAGGTACTCCGCATCCACCAGCTCGTAGCCAAGGTCCTCCAGCACGGGCTCCACCAGCTCACTGACTTCCCTCGCTATGGTACCGGGTTCACGGGCCATGGTCTCAGGATCGCTTAGCGCCTCGGTTTCGCCGGGCTCGATTCCCTTGTCTGCGGAGGCTCCCTCGCTCCGGAGTCACTGTCTCGGGGAGGACGGGCCCGCAATAGAAAAAGCGGGTGAAAGAACCCGCTTCCTCGTTGCAGACTCGAAGGTGGCTGGCACTATTGCGCCCGTTAAACGCGGCGACAGGACAAACACTGTACCAAGTCCGCAATTTGAAGTAAACCCCCGGCCCCCGGCCGAGCGCAAACCTCAAAAAGGGAATCAGGCCCTTCGCACGTAATGGAGCGGGCAACGGGGCTCGAACCCGCGACCCCAAGCTTGGGAAGCTTGTGCTCTACCAGCTGAGCTATGCCCGCCCGTTTCCCGCCCCTCGGGTTCGAGGGGCGGTCGCGCTCGCTCTGAATAATTGCAAAACGATAGTATAGGAGTGAAAACACCGAAGTCAAGACCTTTTGGAATTTCTTGACAGATTCCCCCCGCTCCCCTAAAATTCGTAATCCTGTGTCGCCCGACCCCGGGATGATAGGACCTCGAGACCGGAAAGAAGCAAGGGGGAGTACTTGGAAGAGAGTCCTGGTCCCAGTCTGATCCAATTCATCAAGTCATTGCTGCGAAAGAAATCCAACCTCTCGGACCTGACCGAAGAGATCCACGAACTCATGGACGAGGGTCAGGCCAAGGGACTGATCAGTGATGAAGAGACCGACATGGTCTACGGCGTCCTGGACCTGAAGGAGACCACCGCGCACTCCATCATGGTCCCGCGCACCGAGATATCATCAGCCTCGGACGACGCCACTCTGGAGGAGATCATACGCCTGGTGACGGACTGCGGCCACACCCGAATACCCATCTATAAAGAGAGCATAGACAACATCGTCGGGATCCTTCACGCAAAAGACATACTCAAGCTTTGGGGCCGCCCCCCGGAGTCCGAATTGCCCCGGTCCCTCCTCAGGACCCCTTATTTCGTGCCCGGCTACAAGAAGGTGAGCGAGATCCTCCGAGAGCTCAAGGAAAAGCAGACTCACCTGGCCATAGTGGCTGACGAATACGGCGGCACCGCCGGCATCATCACCATTGAGGACATCCTGGAGGAGATTGTGGGCGAGATCATGGACGAGCACGACAACGACGAGGGGCTGATCAGCCAGGTGGACCAGGAAACCGTCATGGTGGACGCCAGGCTGGAGATAGAAAAGCTGGAGCGGCACCTGGGAGTGGAGCTCCCTAACGGCGACTTCGAGTCTGTGGGCGGCTTCATAATACACCTCCTGGGCAAGATCCCGGAACAGGGCGAGCGCATCAGCTACGAAGACCTGGATATGACCATAGAGTCGGCAGACGAGCGCAAGATCTACAAGATCCGCATAACCCGCCGCCGGCCTCCCGGCACCCCCCCGGAAGAAGGGCCCGGGGAATGAGGCCACCTACCGGGCCGAATCGACTCTGTGGGGTAACCCCCGACCGTTATGGACAATAAAAGGATTTCGGCGGCCGCCTCGAGCGGTCTCATGCTCACCGCCTCGTTCCCCCCAGGCTCCACCGCCTGGCTGGCCTGGATAGCCCTGGTGCCCCTGCTTTGGGCTTTGAGAGGACAGTCCCCGTCCGCCTGCTTCCGCCTCGGGCTCCTGACGGGCCTGTGCCACTTCCTGTCCCTGATATACTGGATAGTTGTGGTCCTCCACTCTTACGGCGGCCTGAACCCGGTCCTGAGCGCGGCCGCCCTGGCAGCACTGGCGGTCTATCTATCACTATACATGGGGGCCTTCGCCTGGTGCTCCCACTGGATCCGGGGCTCCAGGTTCGCCATCTTTCTCACCGCCGCCGCCTGGGTGGCCCTCGAGTATGTCAGGGCCCACGCCCTCACCGGGTTCCCCTGGTGCCTCCTGGGGCACAGCCAGTTCCAATACCACCGGCTGATCCAGGTGGCGGATCTGGCCGGAGTATACGCCTTGAGCTTCCTGGTTGCGGCCATAAACGCATCGGTCTTCTCCCTCTTATTCCAAGGGCGGAGGCGGCGCTCCCCATGGCCCTTTCTGGAGGCGGCCGCCTCGTCCGCGCTCCTGATTTCGGCCGTTTTCTACGGGGGACTGCGCCTCTCAGGCGAACCGGTCCGGCCCGGCCCGGGTGCCCGGGTGCGCGCAGCAGTGGTCCAGGGAAATATCGACCAATCCGTGAAGTGGGACACCGAGTTCCAGGCCGCAACCATGGAGACCTACGCCCGGCTGACACGGCAGGCGGCCCGGGCCCGGCCTGACCTGATCGTCTGGCCGGAGACCGCGGTCCCCTTTTTCTTCCAAGACCCCTCTGACCTGGAACAAAGGGTGCGTTCACTGCCCGGGGAGACCGGCTCGCACCTCCTCTTCGGGGGTCCGGCGTACTCCCGCACGGGCGAAGGCGTAAGCTACTATAACCGGGCCTATCTCCTGTCCCCGCGAGGCGAGGTAATTGACCGCTACGACAAGGTACACCTGGTCCCGTTCGGGGAGTACGTGCCGCTCAAGCGCTTCCTCCCCTTTGTAAACCGCCTGGTTGCCTCGGCCGGCGATTTCATACCGGGCCGCGACCCCGGCCCTCTTCAGGGCGTCCAGTGGTCCCCGGGGGTCCTCATATGCTTCGAGGCCATCTTCCGTGAGCCTGCGCGCATCCAGGCACTGCAAGGGGCTCGGATGCTTGTCAATATCACCAACGACGCCTGGTTCGGCCGGACCAGCGCCCCTTTCCAGCACCTGGCCATGAGCGTCTTCCGCTCGGTGGAGACCGGGCTTCCCATGGTCCGCGCCGCCAACACCGGCATAAGCGCGTTCGTGGACTCCAGGGGGCGAATCACCCGGGCGGGCCCGCTCTTCAGGGAGGCCGTCCTGGTCGGGGACATCGACGCCGTCGGGGGGCCTCGGACCCTTTACACCCGGTTCGGGGACGTGCTTGTGTTGTTTCTCTTTTTCATGTTATTCTTAAGGTTTCTCTCGATTGGGAGGCAAAAATTCTTTCCGCAATTCGGAGGTTGATTATGTACAGCGAAGTATTGAGTCAGATAGATACCATAGAGGACCAACTACAAGCCATTCGAGGTCATCTTTGACCTGGACAATCAGGAGAAGGACCTGGAGAAGCTGGACGCCTTGATGTCCAGGGCGGACTTCTGGCAGCAGGACCAGGACGAGATATCACGCCTGAGCCAGCAGCGCGCCTTGATCAAGGAAAACGTGGATCAGTGGAGCAGATACCGAAAGGAGGTGGAAGAGGCCAGGATCATGGCCGAAATGGCCCAGGAGGAGGAAGACGAGCCCACGCTCAAGGAAGTGGAGCGGGACGTGGCCCGGATCCGAAAGGAAGTGGAGGCGTTGGACCTCCAGACGCTCCTGGGAGAAGAGGACGACCGGAGAAACGCCATCTTGTCGATAAACGCCGGCGCAGGCGGGACCGAGGCCCAGGACTGGGCTGAGATGCTCCTGCGTATGTATCTGCGCTGGTGCGAGAGGCGCGGCTACGAGGTGCAGTCCCTGGACCACCAATTGGGTGAAGAGGCCGGGATCAAGAGCGCAACCATAACCGTGACCGGGCCCCATGCCTATGGGTACTTGAAGTCTGAGCACGGGATCCACCGCATGGTCCGTGTCTCGCCCTTTGACGCCACCGGCCGCCGGCACACCAGCTTTGCATCCGTATCCGTGGTGCCGGAGGTGGACACTGACATCCACGTGGAGATCCAGGAAAAGGACCTCAGGATCGACACCTACAGGGCGAGCGGCCCGGGGGGTCAGCATGTCAACAAGACAAGCTCGGCCATCAGGATAACCCACCTTCCCACGGGTATCGTGGTCCAGTGCCAGAACGAGAAATCCCAGCACAGGAACAAGGAGATGGCCCTGAAGGTACTCCAGGCCAGGCTCTATGAGATGGAAAAGAGGAAGCGGGAAGAGAAGAAGCAGGAGATGCACGACACCCAGATGGACATAGCCTGGGGCAGCCAGATACGCTCCTATGTGTTCAACCCCTACCGGGTGGTCAAGGACCACCGCACCAACGTGGAGGTGGGCAACCTGGAGGCGGTCATGGGCGGGGATATCGACCCCTTCATAGACGCCTACCTGAGACTGAGGCGCTGAGAATCGCCCCTCAGCCCCCGCCGGTGGACACCAGGTCAATGCTCTTGATATAGGAGGCCATGCCGGCGGTTATGCCGTCGGCCAAGGCCTCCAGGTACTTCTTTTCCAGGAGGCGTTTCCTCTCTGAGGGGTTGGTAATGAAGCCCATCTCCACCAGCACGGCCGGCATCTCGGCCCCGATCAAGACGTAAAAGGGCGCCTGCTTGACGCCCAGGCTCTTCACGCCCGAGTATTTCTCTCCGACCTTCCTTACCATCCCCTTCTGGATCTCGTGGGCCAGCTTGTTGGACTCGCTGATCTTGGTGTTGAGCATCAGGTCGTTCAGGATGGTCTGGAGATCGCTGATGTTCTTCTCTGAGGTCGAGTTTTCCCTCGCGGCCACCAGTACGGCCCGCTCGTCGGTCGCCATGTTCAGGAAATAGGTCTCTATCCCTTGGATGCTTGCCTGGCGGTGGGCGTTGATGTGAAGGGATACGAAAAGGTCTCCCTTCTTCATGTTGGCGAACGCAGTTCTCCTCTCCAGCGGCAGGAACACGTCGTCCACCCGGGTCAGGATCGCCTCGCACCCCAAGTCCTTCTCCACCTTGAGGGCCAGCGCCTTCGCCAGCTCCAGGACGATGTCCTTCTCCTTTATGCCCCCGGCGAACACGCACCCCGGGTCCTTGCCCCCGTGCCCCGGGTCTATGACTATCCTCTTTACGCTCAAGCCCAACTGCCGGGCCAGGGATATCTCCTTCCCCGGCTGGGGCACCCTTCGAATCCCTTTCCTAGCCTTCTTCTTGAGCTCCTCTATCTTGGCCTTTTCCTCTTCATCCTTGGTCCCCTGCACATCCACCACTATCCTGAAGGGGTCGTGCAGGGGAAAAATCTTGTAGCCCTGGATGCTCTCGATATCCAGTACCACCCTGACCGTATCACGGGTGTGCTGCGCCGCCCTGGCCCTGCGGAGCAGCCCGTCCTGGATGGGGATGGAGCTCTCAATGTTTGCCGCGTAAGAGTCCTTGAGATCCACGTACAGGCGCTCGGGCTTCTTCAGCTTGGGGTCCTGCTTCAGCAGGTGGGACTCGAACTTTACAGGGCGCTCCATGTCTATGACCACCCGTGTGTAGCTCGGCGTCGACCAATGGCGGATGTTCTTCACCCTGACCAGCCCCCCTTCCCCTTCCTCGGGCTTCTCGGCCTCCCTTTCCGCCTCCTTCTTGCTCAAGACCAGGGCGAGCTCGTCCATCATGGCCTTGGCCTTAGGCCTCATGTCCCCGGACGGGAACTTAATGTCCACCTTGAGGAACTCAACGTAAGCCTGTGTGGGGTTTTCCTTTTCTCGATAATAGATCTCCCCTATCCGGAACTGGGCGTCGTCGGCCAGCCGGTGTTTGGGGTAGTCCTCGGCCACCTGCTTGAAAAGGGCCACCGCGTCTTCCAAGTCGGCCTCGCGGCCCGAGTAGCGGTACAGCTTGGTGTACATACGGCCTGCAAAATAAAGGGCCCATGCCGCCTCGTCGCTTCCCGGGTGGCGCTCCTGGATCTCCAGGTAGCGCTTGATACACTTCATCCAGTTGTGGCGGTACTTCATCCGCGAGTTGGATTTGTATAGGCTCCGCCGGCACTGGTTGGCCTGTTCCAGGGCCTCGGCCCCGCTCGAGGCCGGCGCCCGGCCTTGGGGTGCGGCCAACTGGGCGAGGGAGAGGGCCATTAGGCAGGCCATTAGGAGGATCGGTCTCTTCATGACTCGGGCCGGTATTCCGCGGGCTCGGGTTCGCGGTTTACATAGCCCTTGAGGCGGCTCAGGACCTGGAGCGCCTCCAGGGGCGTGGTGTTGTCTATATCCAGTTCCCTTATCCATTTCCTGAGGCGCTCGTCATCGCCTGCGAATAGGCTCAACTGGAGCGGGTCGCGGCCCGCGGCCCCGCTCCTCCGGGCCCGCCTTGATCCGCCCGCCTGGTTCATGGCCCTCCTCTCCAGGCCAGCCAGGATCTCCTTTGCCCGCTCTATCACCTCCTCGGGGATACCCGCCAGCCTGGCGACCTGAATGCCGTAGCTCTTGCTCGCCCCGCCCCGGACCAGCTTTCGCAGGAAGATGATCTTGTCCTTCCATTCCTTCACCGCTATGTTGAAGTTCTTCGCCCTCGGCTTGGTGTTCAAGAGCTCGGTAAGCTCGTGGTAGTGGGTGGCGAAAAGGGTCCTGACACCCCTGCCCTGCCTGTCGTGGAGGGCCTCGGCGACCGCCCAGGCTATGCTGATCCCATCATAGGTGCTGGTCCCCCGGCCGATCTCGTCCAGTATGACCAGGCTCCTGGAGGTAGCGTGCCGCAGGATGTTGGCGGTCTCGCTCATCTCCACCATGAAAGTGCTCCTGCCCCTGGCGAGGTCGTCCGATGCGCCGATCCTGGTGAATATCCTGTCGACCAGTCCCACCGAGGCCTTCGCCGCCGGCACGAAGCTCCCCATCTGGGCCATGAGCACGGTCAGTGCGGTCTGCCTGAGGACTGTGGATTTCCCCGCCATATTGGGGCCGGTGATGATCAGTAGCTGCTGCTCCCTGGCGTCCAGCCTTATGTCGTTGGGAACGAAGTCCTCGTCCCTCACGGTCTCCTCTATCACCGGGTGCCTGCCGTCCTCGATCTCCACAGCGTCTCCCTCGTCGACCTCCGGCCTTACATAGCCCTTGTCCTCGGCCGTCTCGGCCAGGCTCCCCAGTACGTCCAAAACACCCACCGCCTCGGCGGTCTTCTTGATCCTGGCGCACTCCGCGGCCACCGTCATTCTGAGGGATTCGAATATCTCGAGCTCCAGGGCGGCGCGCCTCTCCTCCGCGCCCAGGACCTTTTCCTCGTACCTCTTGAGCTCCTCGGTGATGAACCGCTCCCCGCCCACGAGGGTCTGCTTCCTGATGTAGTCCGCCGGGACCCGGTCGAGATTCGCCCTGGAGACCTCGATATAATAGCCGAAGACCTTGTTGAAGCCCACCTTGAGGCTCCCGATCCCGGTCCTTTCCTGCTCCTTGGAGGCGAGATCCGCTATCCAGCCCTTGCCGTCCCTGGTAATACTGATCAGCTCGTCCAGCTCCCGGTGGTACCCCTCCCTGATGATCCCGCCTTCCTTGAGCCCCACCGGAGGCTCGTCACGCACCGCCCGGTCCACCAGGTCGGCCACGTCCTCGAGGAGATCCAGGCCCGAAGCCAGCTCGGCCAGGAGCTCGCTGTTCGTCCCCTCCAGGGCCGATAGGACGGCCGGGAGCCTTCTCAGGGATTCCTTGAGCGAGACCAGGTCTCTGGCGTTGGCGCGGCCGAGGGCGATCCTGCCGTTCAACCGCTCCAGGTCGTATACGCCCCTGAGTTCGTCACGCACCGCCTCCCTTAGGCGGCGGTCCTCCTTGAAGATCTCCACCGCTGCGTGGCGCTTCCTGATGGCGGTCAGGTCCAGAAGGGGGTACCCGATCCATCTCCTCAAGAGCCTGCCCCCCATCGGGGTCAGGGTCCTGTCCAGGACGTGGAACAGGGTCCCCTTGGCGGCATCCCGCCTCATGGTCCTGAAGAGCTCCAGGTTGCGCGCCGTGGTCTCGTCCAGGAACATGAAGTTCCCCAGCCTGTAGGTGACAAGGTCCTTTACGTGCCCCGGGCCTGTCTTCTGAGTCTCTTTCAGGTAATGGACCACCGCCCCTGCCGCAGCAACCCCTTGGGGCATGCCGTCGCACCCGAAACCGGCCAGGGACTGGACCCCCAACTGCTGCTCCAGGGTCCGGGCGGCCCTGCTCCTGTCAAATTCCTCGCCCGAGAGGACCTCCAGGCGGTACGGAGCGAGCTCAGGGGCTCCCAAGACCCTGTCTCCTTCAGGGACAAGGACCTCGGCCGGGGCTATCCGCTCCAGCTCGCCCAGGGCCTCGTCCCTGTCCCCGGTCTCGGTCATCCGGAACTCGCCGGTGGATAGATCCATGTGCGCCAGTCCGTAGGAATCGTCTCGAGAGGCCAGAGCGGCCAAGAAGACGTTCTCAGGCCCTTCCACCTCCCCGTCCTCGGTGACCGAGCCCGGGGTCACCACCCTGATCACCTCGCGCTTCACTATACCCTTGGCCGATCCTGGGTCCTCCACCTGCTCGCAGATGGCTACCTTGCGGCCTTCCCCCACCAGCTTTCCCACGTAGGACTGGGCCGAGTGATAAGGAACCCCGCACATGGGGACCTTCTCGCCCTGGTGCACCCCGCGGGAGGTCAGGGTGATCCCCAGTATCCTGGAGGCCTCCACCGCGTCCTCGAAGAACATCTCGTAGAAGTCCCCCATTCGAAAAAAAAGAATGGCATCAGGGTGGCGCGCCTTGATGCCCAAATACTGCTCGAGCATTGGTGTGGCCTGGGTCATGAAGAGCCCTCGTCCCCGCCTCCCCCCTGCTCCAGGGCCTTGACCGGCGTCTGGAACTTGTCCGCGTCCTTCAGGGTTATGGTGTCCCAGCTCCTGCACTGGGGGCACTGCCACTGGAGGTCGGACGGGCAATAACCGCAGCTCTTGCACTGAAACTCCAGGTAGGGGACATTGAGATGAGCGATCAGGTCCCTGTAGGCCTCCATGGCCTCCTCCACGCGCCCCTCCTCGAGGTAGATCCGGCCCAGGAGTCGCCTGGCCTCCCAGAAGGCAGGGTCTATCTCCAGGGCCTTCCTGAGCTCGCTTACGGCCCCTTCCGAATCCTTGCGGCTGAAGAGGTAGCGGGCCAGGGCCAGCCGGGTGAACATGTCCGAGTTGGTCTTAGTGGATTCCTTGAGGAATTCCTCCACCGGTTTGAGGTTGTGTTCCCTGGAATAGGCCCCTTCCAGCCTTCGGTAGGCCAGGAAGGTGAACTCAGGGGCCACCTCAGCGATCTTCTTCCAGGTGGAGACCGCCTTGCCGAAGTCCCCCCTTTCCATGTAGATGTCCCCGAGGTGGAGATAGGCGTCCACGCAGGAGTCGTTAATGGAGATGGCTTTCTTGAACGCCCCTTTGGCCTTGGAGGCATCCCCGCCCTCCAGGTAGACCTTACCTGCCTCGGTCTTGTGGTGGGCCAGGATGTGATGGAAATCCCCGCGGCTCAGCCTGGAGATCTTCTGCCTGGTCAGGAAGGCGTTCTCCCAGTCCCTCAGGTCCTCGTAGATCTTTTCCACTTCCTGGAGGGCCTCCAGGTTGGATGGCTCCTTCTTGAGGACCTGCCCGAAGGTCTCCAGGGCCCGGTCCAGGAAGCCGCCCTTGCGGTAGTCCAGGCCCAGGTCGAGCAGGGCGCGCAGGCGGACCTTCTCATCGATATGAGGCCTGAGGATTATGTTCCTGCGGATGCGGATGGCCCGGTCGATGTCGCCCTTGGAGCGGTAGAGGTTGCCCAGGGCCACGTAGGTCTCCACCGTGTCCGAGTCCACCTGGACCGCTTTTGTGAGCTGCTCTATGGCCTGGTCGTGATCATTGGAGAGTATGTACTGGACGCCCTTGAAAAAGGCCCTGTCCCCTTCCCTGACTCCGGGGCCGGCGCGCTTGGCCTTGCGGCGGCCCCAGCCAACCCCGGCCAGGGCTCCCGCGCCGAAGGCAGCAGCGACCACCGCCAGGAGCAACTGGTTGTAAGGTTCCAGGATCCATTGCCCGAGCTCGGCCCACATCCGGATTCCCTTCAGCCGACCTGGGCGTTGCCGTTGGCCCCGTTTATCTCGCTAGGGGGCACGGTCTCTGAGGTCAAAGGCAGATTGCGCAGCGAGTTGAGTTCCGCGTCCTTCTCGGCAGAAGCCTTCTTGAGGATCCGGATCTCCTTTTTCAGCCTGAACCGCTCCACCATGCCGTAGAGTCCGGCCACCAGGACGCCGAAGAGAAAGGCGATGGTCACCACGTGGTAGACCGTTATGTCCGAGCTTTGCAGGTGGAAGTAAGGCAGGTCCACCCGGAACTCCAGCCCCGTGGAGAACGCACCCTGGTTTTGGACCACCAGGATGACCACAACCAACATGATCAAAATCGCCACGATGAACTTCACGTGCTTCATCATTCCCCTCCCGCGGCCCGGTGATCGACTATCGGACTTGCAACCGATCGAAGTATGGGCGCAACTCGTTGTACGTCTCTTGGATGTGCTGGGGTATCACCCGCACGTCGGCAAACACGGTCATGAAGTTCGTGTCCCCGTCCCAGCGCGGCACCACGTGGAAATGGAGGTGGTCCTTCATGCCGGCGCCGGCCACCCGGCCCAGGTTAAGGCCCACATTGAACCCGTCCGGATTCATGTGCTCCCTCAGGACCCCGGTGGTCTCCCTGAGCATGCTCATCAGGTCCAGCATCTCCTCCCCGGAGAGGTCCTCCAGCCCGCCCACGTGCCTCACGGGCGCCACCATGACATGGCCGTTGGTGTATGGGTACTTGTTCATTATGACCATGACCCGTTCGCCCATGAACAGTATGAGGCGCTCGCGGTCCCTGCTCCGGTCCTCGCCCGGGCACAGTACGCACTCCCCCCGCTTGTCGTCCGCCAGGATGTACTCCATCCTCCACGGTGCCCACAGTGTCTTCATTATCCAGTCACCGTATCCCGCTCCGCCCGGCTCGGGCGGGTCAAACGTGGTCGAGTTCCATGATTTGCCCGATGACCTTATCCCCGAGCTCCAGGAGGCCCACGGTATGAGAGCCAGTGCGGCTGAAGCCCGTGGCGGTCCCGGGATTGAAGAAAAGCACTCCCCCCTTGACTACGTTGGTCGGCCTGTGGGAGTGGCCGTAGACGATCACGTCGACGTCCGTAAAAAGCCTGGAGACTCGCTCCTCCAGCCCTTCCGGGCTGCCGTCGCCGTGCGCCAGTCCGATCCGCCGGCCGCCGAGCTCCACTACCTTGGCGGAAGGCAGCAGGGCCCTCACCTCCGGGGGGTCCATGTTGCCGTGGACTCCTTGAAACGGCCAGGCCTCCAGGTACTTCACCACGTCCGGGGAAACCACGTCCCCGGCGTGGATCAGGATGTCCACCCCCTTGAAGTGCCGCTCGCAGATCTCCCTGAGCTCCGGTGTCACACGGCGCAAGTGGGTGTCGGACAGAACTCCGGCCCTTATCCCCTTGCCCAAGACGATCACCTCCCTCGGTCCCGGTTGGGCCTGGAGTATAGCAACCTGATGGAAAAACACAACCCATAATCCCGGGGAGAGGCTTCTCGCCCTGCCTTTGAAATCCGCGCCTGGAGCTTGATCCCGCACTCGGACTCTGCTATGCTGCGACGGCCTTATACCCGCTTTCCGAGGGGAGATCAGGAGAGAAAGGAGGGGCCTGATGCCTATCTACGAGTTCTACTGCAGCGACTGCCACATGCTCTTCAATTTCTATTCCGGATCGATCAATACGGACAAACGGCCTGTGTGCCCGCGCTGCAACAAGGTGGAGCTGGAGCGCCGCATGTCGCTCTTCTCCACCCTGCGCCGCCGCCAAGACGAGGAAGACGAGGACAACCCTTTCCCTGAGATGGACGAACAAAAGCTTGAAAGGGCCATGGGGCACCTAGCACGGGAAGCGGAAGGCATGGACGAGGAGGACCCCAAGCAGGCCGCCCAGCTCATGCGCAAGCTGAGCGACATGACCGGGCTGGAGCTCGGCCCCGGGTTCCAGGAGGCACTGAGGCGCATGGAGGCCGGGGAGGACCCCGAGCAGGTGGAGGCGGAAATGGGGGACATCCTGGAGCAGGAAGACCCCTTCGAGCTCAAGAAAAAGGGCGGCTCAACCATGCTCAGGCACATGCTGGCGCCCCGCGTGGACGACAATCTCTACGAACTCTGACTGGAAATCTCCCTTGCCAGATCTCGTCGACTTTGGCATACTGGCCGGGATTTGTTCTGTTGCCTCCATGATCTGGAAGGGCCTCTGAAGCGCGAATAATCGTTGCCGCTCCAATCTGGATCTTGAAAGCGCCTTTCCTACCGCTGCATCCTCGATTTCCTTCTTCGAACGGGATCGCGCCCGGTACAAATATCCGTAAGGAACCCGAACCTTTCTCCGTAAAGACCTTGAGGGGGAAATCATGAAGGTCAACCAAGAGAACTTTGATGACCGAAGACGATGGTTCAGGCGTTCCGGTGAGGATCGCAGGAAAAGGGCCGAGCCCCGGTACAAGGGCCCGGAGCGCAGGATGGCGGAGGAGCGGCGAAGGGGCGCCGAGAGAAGGATTGTGGAGATGTGGACCCCGGAGCTCTGATCTCAGCTCCCGATCCTGACCAGTTCCAGGTCGCCCCATGCAGCCATTGACTTCCCCGCTACCGCGACCACGCCCGAGACCCCTTCCACTCCGGCGGCCCAGGCCACCGCGTCCTCCAGGTCCCCGGCCCGCCGGATGCGGTTCCCCGCCGCCGTGGCCATACTGTCCGCAACGGCGGCCGAAGGGGCCAGCACGCACACCGCATCGGCCCGGCCCATACTCAGGGAGTGGCCCACGGTCCCTGACGAGGAGCAGACTCCCGCCGGCATCCGCTCCCCGGGCACCACCAGGCCCATCTTCCCGCTCAAAGGGGAGCCCCCGGCAAATATTGTGACCGTGGCGTCCCGGTCCAGGCAAAGGAATATGTCGCCGCCGTTTTCCACCATCACCCTGGATGACCACCGGAGCAGGCCCCGGCACACAAACTCGGCTATGGCCCCTGCCACAGCCGCCATGGGCCCCACCCCGGCCTTGCCCGAGGCCAGGATCATTTCCCGGACCAGAGGCGGGGCCGCCCTGTCCTGTTCGAACGGGGAAAGGGTGGTGGCGAAATCCGGGTGAAGCCCTATATACTCCTCCACCTGCCTCCGGGCCTCGAAGACCAGGCTCATGACCTCCTGCTCCAGGACCCTCTCCGCCGCCACCCAGAGGTCGGTCTCCTTCACCCTCACCCCGAATCCCTCGAGCCCCCTGGGACTCACCAACCCGCGATAGGTCCTCTCCCTATCCTCCTTTGACCGCCCCCGGCCCTTGCCGTCCGAGCTCATCAAACAACCCCCTGTCCCGAGCCTTGAAATCCCTGAATAATGAGTTAACATACAGGCATTCCAGTACCGCCGAAGACATGTTGATATCCCCTTGCAGTGCTGTGGGCAAGGGCAAAGCCCATTTTTCAGCCGGAAGGGTGTCCCGGAGGTGATACATGACACACTGGACCGAGGCCGACCCATGGGTGTGGGTGGTGGTGCAGGATCCTGAGGGCGGAGAGCAGCTCCTGGGACAGCACGACGACACCCTGGATATTTCTTTCATCCCATTTTACATGGAAAAGGAAGAGGCGCTTGAGGGTATGGCTGTCCTGGCGCGCGACGGGGGTCGAAAGTACGAGCCCCAGGCAATCCTTTACTCCCACCTGGCACAGCAGGCCTCTCGAAACGGGTTCAAGCTCCATTTGATGGACAAGTCGGGCCGGGTGCTGGAGATCCTCAGCCCCTTAACACCCCCTCTTTGAAGCAAAGAAGCGTTCCCGCGACCCGGCGCGAGCATTTCCGATGAGCGGCGCTGGGCGAAACAAACCGCCCCGCCTTTATTCAAAAAGCCTGCCACCCGCCCTCCGGACTACCTCTTCCACCTGATCAAGGGCGCGTGCAAGCCCCTGAGTACTTATTCTTTTCCGCCACACAACACTCAATTATTGTTCAACCCTCGAACAAAAACCACAGCCGCCGGTTGGTGAAGCCCTGCCTGCCGCCCTTCTTGACCCTAAGAAAACTTTGTTAACCGGTATATATCAATTGTCAAATTCTTTTTGCTGCATTTGAAGGCCTCTATTTTAGTATTTTTGTTATCCTCTCATTGAGCTCCCTTAAGGTGAAAGGCTTTTGTATAAAGCCTTCGCAGCCGCGGTCCAGTATGGCCTGGGCCTGGCCGTGCCGGCTGTAGCCGCTGGAGAGGAGAACCTTGACCGTGGGGTCGAGGGCCTTGAGTTGATCAAAGACCCTGCCGCCGCCGACATCGGGCATGATCATGTCCAGTATAACCAGGTCGATCTCCGACATGTGCTCCTGGAAGAGGGCCAGGGCCTCGTCGGCGTTGCGGGCGTAATAGACTCGGTAGCCGATCTGCTCGAGCATCTTCCTGCCCACCTCGAGGACCATCTCCTCGTCGTCCACCAGGAGGACTGTGCCCTCGCCGGTCAGAGGGGCCTCGCTCGCCTCCTTGATTTGGTGCGGGCCTGTACCATTGCCCGTGGCCGCGGGCAGGTAGACATGAAAGGTGGTGCCTTTGCCCGGCCGGCTTGCCACCTCGATGAACCCGCCGTGGTTCTTTACAATACCGTAGACAGAGGCCAGGCCCAAGCCGGTGCCCCGGCCCTTTTCCTTGGTGGTGAAGAAGGGTTCGAAGATCCGCTCTTGGGTCTCCTTGTCCATGCCCGGGCCCGTGTCCGTGACCGAGAGCCTCACGTATCGGCCGGGATCGAGGGCGTGGGGCCCGTGGTCGAGAGAGAGATTTCGGGTCCTGACTGTGATGTCCCCGCCTTCGGGCATGACGTCCGCTGCGTTTATGTAGAGGTTCATTAGGATTTGCCGCATCTGGCTCTCGTCCGCAGCCACGGCCCAGAGCTCGGGCTCGTAGTCCTCCACGATCCGAATGTCCTTGCGAGTCCGGCCGAAGACCTCGTTGTGCTCTTGTATGATTGGATTGAGCTCCAGGACCCTGACCTCGTATTTGCCGCCCCTGGCAAAGCCCAGCAACTGCCTGGTGAGCATGGCCCCCTGGTGCGCGTACTGCTCGATATCCAGGAGCCTGCGGTAGTAGGGGTGATCAGGGGCCAGATCGGACAGCATAAGGGAGATGCTCCCCTGGATCCCCATGAGGAGGTTGTTGAAGTCATGGGCGATGCCGCCTGCGAGTACCGCAATGGCCTCCATCTTCTGGACCTGGAGCAACCCGGCCTCCATGCGCTTCTTCTCGGTCAGGTCGGTCAGGCTGACCACGGTGCCGGCGGGCCTTCCCTTGGGTCCCCTGATCATGGCGGCGCTTACCAGGACGTCCAAGGCGCGGCCGTCCTTGGTGAGGCGCCGGGTCTCCAGGGTGCCCGACTCCCCGGTGCTGTAGAGCTCCTTGATCCGCTGGGCCGTCCTGTCGATTTGATCTTCCGGGACGAAGGGGACCTTCTTGCCCTGGAGCTCCTCCTGGGTCCAGCCGAAGATGCTGGTGAAGGCGGGATTGAGGTAGATGAGATTTCCGTCCGGGTCATAGACCACCAGGGGGTTGGGCGAGGCCTCCAGTATTGCCTGGATCCTCTGCTCCCTTTCCTTGATGGACCTCCCCGCCATGACCCGGTCGGTGACGTCGCGGGCGATTCCGCTTATGAAGGGCTCGCCGTCCTCGGGCTCCACCAGGGTGCTCACATACTCAAGGTAGATCTTGCGGCCGTCCTTGGCAAAGTAGGCGGTGACCGCCTGGTGGCGGCCGGCCTGTCTCAGGGAGGCCAGGTACTCGGTGTCATAGAGGGGCCTCAGCTCGGGCTTCATGAGGCGGTCTGCCCTGGCCCCGATGAGCTCCCAGGGCTCATAGCCGAATATGCTGCTCATGGCGCGGTTGAGGCTGAGGAACCGGCCCTGGAGGTCCTGGGTGTAAATGAGGTCAGAGACCGAGTCGTAGAGATCCTTGAAGCGCTTCTCCGATCGGCGAAGGGCCTCCTCGGCCTCCTTGCGCTCAGTGACGTCCCTGGCGATCCCGTGGATGGCCACGACCCGGCCGTCCTGGTCCAGGATCGGGCGGTTTATGAATGAATACCATCCGGTGCCGCCGTCCTTTTTCTTGACGCGGAGCTCGAACTCCGGGGACTCGCCGCGCTTTCCCCTCTCAAAGGCCTCGGCTGCAACGCCTAGATCGTCCGGGTGTATCAGGAACCGGGAATGGCGCCCCACCACCTCCTCCCTTTCCCAGCCGAGCTCCCTCAGGAAGGCCTCGTTTACCTCCAGCATGTTTCCACTGACGTCGACTGTGTAGATCAGATCCAGTGCGTTTTCAAAAAGCTCACGGTACTTGGCCTCGCTCTGGCGGAGACTGGTCTCCCTTTGGCCTATGGCCCGGGCCAGGGACTTCAGGGCGTCGCTTATCAGATTGATCTCGGGATAGCCGGCGGGCAGGTCGTCCATACGGTAGTCCCCGCCTGAAATCCTCTTGGTGGCCTCGGCCAGGCGCGAGAGCGGCGCCATGGCCTTCTTGAGGAAGAGCCAGACCACCAGGAGGGCGGCGAGCCCCACCAGGCCGGTGAGGTCCCAGAGGATCCGCCTCACCCGCTCGATGGGGGCGAAAACCTGGTCTTCGGATTGGCTGACAGCGGCCAGCCAGCCGGTCTCAGGGACCAGGGCCACGCTGCCGATCTTCTCCGCGCCGTCGAAGACATACTGGTAGGTGCCTTCCTCACCGCCCAGCCCCTGCCGCACCATATTCAGGTTTCTTGCGTTGATGCGCTCGAGTACCAGGGAGCGGTTAGGGTGGGCGATCAAATGGCCTGCGCGGTCCACCATGGCCCCGTAGCCGCCCGGTCCGGGCTTGATCTCTTCAGTGATGTCCTGGAGCACGGCCAGGTTGAGGTCACCGACCATGGTGCCGGTGCTGAAGGGGATCGCCAGGCTTACGGCGGGATGCCCCGTGCGGGAGGAAAGGTAAACGTTGGACCAGGCCGCCTCGCCGGTTGCCATGGCCTCCCTGATAAAGGGCTGGCCGGAGAGGTCCAGGCCCAGATGATCCTCACGGAAAGGGGCGAGCGCCGTGATCCTGCCCTGCCCGTCCAGGACCTTGACGCTCTCAAAGAGACGGTACCGCTTGATCAGGGCCTCCCATCTCTGGTCTGGTGAGGAGCCGGGGTCGGACTCGCGCAAGGGGAAGCGATCGGCCGCGTACTCCAGGACGCTGCGGTAATCGCTCAGAAACCAGTTCACCTCGCCGGCCATGGTCTTGGCCATGGTGAAGTGTCTCTCGGTTATCTCATCTTTGAAAGTGTCGGAGAAGAGGTAGAGCAGGGCGGTTCCTGCCAGTATCAGGGGGAGGCAGGCCGCAGCCAGGAACGAACCGATCAGGGTGGTCTTCAGTGTGAGACGAGGATGCATGGGTTACTCCACGGTCCTGAAGCGTGCATCCGAGACCATGATTACAAAGACCGGGCGGCGGGCGTCTCCATACTGGTCGACCTCAAAGCGCCCTTGGAGCCCATTGAATCCCTTACGCCCTAGTATCCCCTGTCTCAAGGCCCGGGGGTCCGGGTTTTTTGACAGGGCGTCAAAGAGCAGGCAGGCGGCCTCGTAACCAAAGAGAGCGGCGTAATCCGGGGCCCTGCTAAAGCGGGAAGTAAAGCGCCGCTTGAATTCCACATAGGCCTCCTCCTTGGAGTCCCAGTCGAAAAACCAGGTAAACACTACTCCCTCGGCCGCGCCGCCCGCGTTGTATATGAACTCCTCGGTCATGCCCCAGGCGCTGGAGAAAATGGGAAGGTCAGGGGCTTTCTTGTTTACCTGCTGGCAGATCATGGCGGTGTCCATGGCCGAGGCGGCGATCAGGACACCCTGGCACGGAGATGCGGTCACACGCTCGGCGACCTTGTCAAACCTAGGCTCAGTGCCGGCTGCATAGCCCTGGGTCAGGATCATCCGGCCTCCCAGCTCCTCGAACCGGGACCTGAAGGCCTCGACATAGGCCTCCGTGTAGGCGAGGTTGTTGAAGTCGTATACCGCGCTCATGCGCCTCATACGGGCTTCCCTGAAGGCGTGCTCCGCCAGTCTCCGTCCGGTCTGGCCGACGTCCCCGCAGACGCGCAAGAACCAATCATCCTTTCCGGCCAGCCTGGAGCTGCTCGCAGTGGGACTTATCATGAGAACCTTTTCCCGATTGATGAGCGGGAGGGCGGCCATGGATATGGTGCTGGTCATGGGACCGATAACCGCCGCCACCCCCTCCCGGATGAGCTCCTTGACCCCCTTTACCGCCGTCTCGGGATCGTGCCGGTCATCCTTTGTGATCAGCTCCACCCTGCGGCCGTTAATCCCTTGGCCCTGATTGACCTCTTCCACCGCCAAAATCACGCCGTTCCTGCCCGCGGTCCCGAGATCGGAATAACGGCCGGTAAGCTCGCCCACGAAGCCTATTTTCACGGGCGGCTCTTCGACTTTGCATGCCAGGATCGCAAAGAGGAGCAGGAAAACGGCCGGCCGCCAAGGCCGGGAGAGGAGGCGGGCAAAAAGACTGGTCGGGCGGTGCTCCATCCCTTACCCCCGTATATTGGATATCACCCCCTACAGTTTGCAAAAAACATTCCCCGGGGTCGGGTCACGCAAACCCAATGAACAAACACAATAAGCTCCGTGCATCCGGGGAAATGCATGAACACGCATGCCTGGCTTCAGCTCCCGGATCTCAAGATCAACACCTCGCTCAGCACTCAGCCTCCGGCCCACAGACCTTCACGGTACCATCCCTGCTATTGTGGTAGGACTACAACAATAGCAGGCCCACTACCAGCTGTTAGACCAATAACCCCTGTTCATTCCGCAGACCCTTTTCGTACAATCCAGTTGACTAGGGTTTGCCTCCACGTTAGTATCTTGAGAATATCTCTTTCGGGGGGAGGGGTAGCATGTCGAATCTGGACATATTGGAAGGGAACCGCGTTCTCATAGTGGACGACGAGCCGGACATACTGGAGACGCTGGAAGAGCTGCTCGATATGTGTCTCATAGACACTGCTCCGGATTTTGAGACCGGTAGGAAATTCTTGGGGAAGAATGACTATGATGTTGCGATCCTGGATATTATGGGAGTTCAGGGTTATGACCTGCTCAGGATCGCGACCCAAAAAGGTGTGCCGTGCCTCATGCTTACGGCACACGCTCTCAGCCCTGATAACCTTGTAAAATCACTGAAGGAAGGGGCTCACTCCTATGTCCCCAAGGACAAGATCACGGATATAGGAACCTATGTAAGCGAGATCCTGGAGGTGTCCAAACGTGGGCGGCAGGAACGGGATGTGAGGTGGTACCGCCGGCTCAAGCCGTTTTTCGACAAGAAATTCGGCAAGGGCTGGAGAGAGAAGGACCCGGAGTTTTGGAAAGACTTTGATCGAAAATACGTGGCCAGCAGGGAGGAGCTCCAGGACATCTTGTAGCCTAAGAGTCCTCCGCCAGAGGGACCTCGACTATAAAGGTCGCTCCCTTGCCGCTGTCGCTCTCCAGTGAGAGCTTCCCCTTCATGTCTTCCACCAGGACCGAGACGCCTGCAAGACCCAGCCCGTGCCCCCGAACACAGTGATCCTCTCCCATATCCATCTGGAAATAACACTCGAAGATCTGCTTGTGGTAGCTCTCGGGGATCCCCTGGCCGTCGTCGCTCACTGCAATGGAGAGCGCATCCCCTCCCCGCCCCAGTCTGACCTCGACCTTCTCCCTTCGGTACTTGAGTGCATTGTTCAAGAGATTGCGTAGGATTTGCCTCAGCTTGGTCTCGTCCAGGCAAACCTCCTCCCCCCAAACCGATTCATCGATGCAGAGGCTGATTCCTTTGCCGGCCAGGGTTTCCTTCAGATCCTGAAGGCCCCTGCACTCCCGCACGCAGTCGGCCATCTGCTGGTCGGTCAAGTCGAACATCTCCACCAGTGTGTCCTCGATGAACTCGGAGATCCTGAAGCGATCCTTGGATATCATTCCCTGATTGGCCCGGCCGATCTCCATTGCGTCATTCACCAAGGCCTTGGTGACCTTGGTATTGCGAAGGATCCTGGTCAAGACCTTTTTCTGCTTGTCGGTGAGGGGCCCGTACTTGTCCTCCCGCTGGATCAAGGACAGGGCACCGGCCTCGATAACGGCAAGCGGCACCTTAAGGTCGTGAATGAAAAGATCAAACCTGATTCTTTGCCTTCCCATCATCTGTGCCCCCCGGGCCCCTGTGGTTCAAGCGCCTCGCCGGCGCCGGCCGGGACCCATCAGAACAGGACTCCCACATATCCTACGAAACTGGTGTCAGGTCGTATATCGTAGCTGGTGGCATAAGCAAGCTCAACACCCCGCTCTGCCCCAAGCCTGCGCGCAGCGGCTATGGCGGTTGCGGCCGCGCCCGTACAGCACGCGTTCTGGTTCTCCAGCCCCTCGGCTATCACTCCCTCAGGATCCATCGCCAGCATCCGATCAATGACCCTGCGGTCGTTCTTCTCCTTGACCCAGGCGACCGCCTCCTCGCCCACCCCCTTGGGCGCGAAGGCGAAATTATACCCGTAGTGAGTCAGATCAGTGGATCCCAGCACCACGATCTCCTTTCCCAGCTCTATTGCAAGATCAACTATCCGCTCCCCTATTCGGAGGGACTCCACCGCCGGAGGGACTCCCACGGGCACCAGCTTCGCTCCCGGGAAGAAATGGCGGACAAAAGGGAGCTGGAGCTCGATGGTGTTGTCCTGGTCGTGACGAGAGGCCGTCTCCACGTTAAAGCTGAACTCGGAAGCCAGCCTCCCGGCCAGATCACCGTCTATCTCCAAATCGCCTAAGGGAGTGGACCAAGCACCCTCGGTCATGATGTAGCCGCCGCTCTTGGGGTGCAGGTGCCGGCCGAAGACGACCACGGTATCCGATCTTCTGGCAGACCCCAGGCATTGAATTACATTGCCGGCGATCCAGCCCGAGAAGACCCATCCGGCGTGCGGGACTATGCCTCCCACCGGCTCCATCCCTTCCGGGCACGGCCGGGCCGAGTCCTTGTATGAATCAATCAGCCGGCGGCACTCGGCGGCGTTTCCCGGATACCAAGCCCCGGCGAAATCAGGCTTTCGCACTGTCATCAGGCTCCTCCTTTCCGGAAAGAAACCGCCCGGGCGAACCGTCCCCGTGCGAGGGAGAAAATCTCCTGTGTACAACAAGGCGGGAACCGCCCGGGGGCGGTTCTCTCCTCTCACATTCTTTCATTGGATTATGAAGGAATTTTGGCTCTCCTGCAAGTTCATTGTTCCTTGCGGTGGCGGACCCCGGCCTGCTAGAGTAGCCTCTCTTTTGAGCTCGCCCCTGATGGGGCTTCAGGCGATGTCCTCCAATCACCCCGGCCGAAGGGAGGAGAAGCGCGGGATGGACTTCAGCGAATGGATAGTAAGGATACCGGTTCTGCTCTTCGCGGTGACCATACACGAGTATTCGCACGGCAAGGCGGCCCTCTCCCTCGGAGATCCCACTGCGCGAAACGCGGGCAGGCTGACCCTCAACCCCGTGCCGCACATCGATCCCCTGGGCGCCCTTTGTCTGTTTCTGTTCAACTTCGGCTGGGCAAGACCGGTCCCGGTGAACATCAGATACTTCCGGAACATCCGGAGGGACACCATTCTGATGGCCCTAAGCGGGCCCGTCGCCAACTTTGCCGCCGCCTTCGTCACCGGCCTTTTCGTCCGCTACCTGCTGCTGCCCTGGGAGATCTACCTACAGGTCCTGGCATACATGCTCCTGATGAACATCGGACTCGGGCTCTTCAACCTCCTTCCCATCCCCCCGCTGGACGGCTCGCACGTCATGGAAAACCTCCTTCCGCCGGCCGCCTCGAGCAAATACCGCGAGTTCGGCAGGTTCGCCCCGCTGGTCCTGGTGGGCGTCCTGTTGCTGGATAACTTCGGTGAGTTCAACATATTGGGCCGCTTTCTAGGATACCCGCTCTTCTACATCGCTTACATGTTCGGAGGTGAGAATCTGTTTCGCATTCTGGGCTAGTTTCCGTCCAGAAACCCGCTGGTGCCGAGAACTCATTTATGGATGGGCACGGGCTAGGACTCCGCCAGGGAGAAAGGATCCCCGGGATGAAAATCGTCTTTGTCACCACGGGCGGCACCATAGACAAGATCTACTTCGACCGTAAAGACCGTTACGAGGTGGGAGACCCGCAGGTAAGCGAGGTGCTGAGGGAGGCCAACGTATCCCTGGAATGGGAGGTGATCCAGCTCCTCAGAAAAGACAGCCTCGATCTCACCGGTGAGGACCGCCGCCTGATACTGGAAACCATCCGATCGCACCCCCACGACCGGTTCGTGGTGACTCACGGGACGGACACCATGATCGAGACCGGGCTGGCCCTGAGGGAGGCCGGCGACAAGACCATAGTCTTGACCGGCGCCATGCAGCCGGCGCGGTTCAGGATGACCGATGCGGTGTTCAATATCGCCAGTGCCGTGACTGCGGTCCAGATCCTGGGCCGGGGCGTCTATATCGCCATGAACGGCCTGATCTTCGTCCCTGAGCGGGCCAGGAAGAATGTAGAGGCCAATCGCTTCGAGGAGATCCCGGGAGGGGAATGAACAGGGTCTTTGCCGGGATCTAGGACTCGGCCCTCGGGGCATGGCCTTTGCCCTTGAGGATCACGGGCTCGGGTCCGTAACGGCCCTGGGCCACTTGGTCCCAGAAGGCCTTTTCGTCCTTTTGCCACCTGGGGCCGAATGCGGAGTCGAAAAAGCCGCCGAGGCGCTGGAAGACCTTCCTCCACACCGCTCCCCGGCTCAACATCAGGACGTCCTCCAGAAAGGGTACCAGCTCGGCCATGCGGTCCTTGGGTATGTACGCCCGGGCCCCGAGCTCCACGGATTTCCTGAGCGCCTCCACAGAGACCGCGTGGGCGGTCAGCATGACCGCGGGGACCCCCAGATGCACGGCCGCGTTCAACAGGTCGAAACCCCTGACGCCCATTATGTCCAGGATAAGCAGGTCGTAAGACCATGACCTCAGGAGCTCGTATGCGCTCTCGTAGTCGGTGGCGCGGTCCAGGGTCAGGCCTTCGAAGTCCTCCAACATCTCCTCGAGGGTATCCAGTACGTCGGGCTCGTCGTCCACAGCCAGTATCCGCTTTCCGTCCAGGATGCTCTCAGCCATCCTCGCCTCCTCCAACCTCTGATCGATCAAGAGCGCGCCTTTTCCCCGGACATGCGTCTCCTCTCCTCGTCGCGGATCTCGCGGCGCAGGAGTTTTCCCACCTTGGACTTCGGCAGCATATCCCGGAACTCGATATACCCCGGAACCTTGTAGGGTGCAAGCCTCTCCCTGCACCACTTCAGGAGCTCCGCCCCGCCGACTCCCCTGGCATCCTCCTTGAGAACGACGATGGCCTTGATCCGCTCCCCTACCTTGCGGTCCGGTATGCCCACCACGCAAGCCCCGATGACCGTGGGGTGGTCCTGCAGCACCGCCTCCACCTCGGAGGCCGAGACCCTATAAGCCTTGTGCTTGATTATGTCGGCTGAGCGCTCAACGTACACCAACTGGCCGTCCTCCTGCCACCGCACGAAGTCGCCCATTCGGTACCATATCTTACCCTGGATCTCCACGTAGGAGCGCGCCGTTTCCTCGGGCTTGTTCAGGTACTCCTTGACCGTGTACGGCGAGGTCACCACCAGCTCGCCGCTCTCGCCCGGGGGCACGGGCTCCAACGTCTCCGGGTCCACCACCAGGCATTCCCGGCTGGGAAGGGGAAGACCTATGTTGGTGGGATGAGGCTCCCTGTCCAGGCGGCTGTAAGTTACGTGGCCCGCCTCTGTGGAGCCGTAGACCTGATAGATTGGTATCCCGAAGCGCTCCTTCCAGCGGTTGAAGACCTCCACCGGGAGCACGTCGCCGCCGCAGTAGCAGTAGGTAAGGGATCCCAGGTCGTAGCGCTCCAGGCGGTCGTTCTCCAGGATCATGCGGTAGAGCGCGGGCACGCCCAACATCCACCTCGCCCGGTACCGCCGGATGGTCTCCAGGATGGCGTCCACCTGGGGAACGGGCATGAGGAGGGTGCAGTTGCCCTTGTTCAACCCGAGGGCCATGCACAAACCAAGGGCCATTATGTGGAAGAGCGGGTTGACCGCCATGTAGACGTCGCCGCCCTCCTTCAGCCTGTCGCCCGCCACCTCGTCGGTTACGTCGTTTACATAGGAGGTCATACCGATGTGGTTTCCCGGCACCCCCTTGGGGAACCCGGTGGTCCCGCCGGTGTAGAGGATGTATGCCAGGTCCTTGTAAGGATCGAGCTCCGGGTATCCGTCGGCCTGCGCATGCTTGATCAGGGACTTGAAGCGATAAACCTTCTCCTGGTCCCCCACCACCTTGCCTCGGGGCACGCGGTCGAAAAGGAGGCCCAGGAGGCGTTTCCACCCGGGGATCAGGTCCACAAGGTTGGTCACCACGGCCCTCTTGAGCCCCGTCCCTTCAAAGACCTCCTGTACGTAACAGAAATTGGTGTCCTGGCAGATAATGGTCTCCACGCCGGCGTCGCGGATCATGTAATCGATCTCAAAGGAGGTGTAGATGGGAGAGACCGGGACGATCACCGCCCCCAGCCGCTGGACGGCCAGGAAGGATATCAACCACTGCACGCAGTTGGCCGTGTAAATCATCACCCGGTCGCCCTTGCCCACCCCGAGCTCCCTGAGGCCGCCTGCGAATCTCTCGGTCAGCTCCCTCAGCCTCGAATAGGTGAAGGCGGTGCCCAGATAGACCACCGCGGGTCGCTCCGGGTACTTCTCGCTCATACGGTCGAATCGGGTGAAGGTCAGTTCCTTTTCAAGCTCTTCCCTACTGGTTTTCATTCCTGGTCCAGCTCCTGTTACAGCCTGAAGTCATCTCCCCCAAGACGCGCTGGGAATCACTCCTCCCCCTCGGCAGCCTCCTCGATACCGAAATAGGCGGAGCGCACATCAGGGTTGTCCAACACCTCCTCGCGGGGCCCCTCGAGCACGGCGGCCCCGTTTTCCAGTATGAAGGCGTAATCCACTATCGGGATCACGGGTCGGGCGTACTGCTCAGTAACGATGACCGAGACCCCCCTCTCCTTCCTGATGTCCCGCGTGGATCTCACCAGGATCGCCTGGATCAGAGGGCTAAGGCCCATCAAGGGCTCATCCAGGAGGAGCAGGCGGGGCTGGGCCATCAAGGCGCGCCCTATGGCCAGCATCTGCTGCTCACCTCCGCTCAGGAACCCTCCCACCCGCTTCTTGAGCTTCTCAAGGGCCGGAAATAAACGAAAGACGAAGTCCAAGGTCTCCCGCGCCTCGGCTGGCGAGGCCAGATATCCGCCGATCTTGAGGTTCTCCAGCACGGTGCTCTCGTTGAAAATGCGCCGTCTCTCCGGGCAGAGCACTATCCCCATCCTGGCCCGGCGGCTGGGCTTTAGGTGGGTTATGTCATTGCCGAGGTACTCCACCCGGCCGATCACGGTGATCCTCTCGCCGCCGGCCATTTCCTCCTTGCGCCGGATGTCCTCCATGATTCCCGAGATGGTGTACATCAGGGTGGACTTGCCCGCGCTGTTCGCCCCGAACACCCCTACGATCTCGTTCTCCTCGCAGCGGATACTCACGTTGTTCAGAGCCAGCATGTTCTCGTAGAAGACCATCAAGTCCGAGGCCTCAAGCATAGGTCATGACCTCCTCCACCTCTTCGGAGCCGAAGTACGCCTCCCTGACCTTCTCATTGGCCATCACTTCGTCGGGCGTGCCCTCCATCAGCTTCTCCCCGAAATTCAACACCACCACCCGCCCTGCCACCCGGAAGAGCTCCCTCAGGCGGTGCTCGATCATCACCACCGTGATCCCGTCCATTTGAAATCGCTCGATAAGGGGCACCATGCTGGCGATCTCGCTCATGCTGAGCCCGGAGAAGACCTCGTCGCACAGGATCACCTCGGGCTGGAGGGCCAGACACCGGGCCAGCTCCAGGCGCTTGAGGTATCCGGTGGGCAGGGTGGAGGCCATCTTGTAAGGGACAAAGGAGTCCCGCTCGAACCCGATCTCCTCCAAAATGTCCACCCCGACTGTGTCCCTGTCTCCCAGGCGGCCTCCGCCCCGCCAGCCCCCGGTTCTCCTGGCCCTGGGGGAGAACAAGGGGATCACCAGGTTCTTGTAAGCCGGGAGACTGTAGTAGGGGCGCATGACCTGAAAGGTGCGAGTAACCCCCATGTCCGCAATCTTGTGGGGGGGCTTGCCGGTAATCTCCTTTCCCTTGAAAAGGATCTTGCCCGAGCTCGGGCGTATGAAACCGGTGATGCAGTTTACCACCGTGGTCTTGCCCGAGCCGTTGGGCCCGATTATCCCCAAGACCTCGCCCTTTTCCACATCGAAGCTCAGCCGGTTCAAGGCCAGGACCCCGCCGAAGGTCTTGGACACCTCCTGTACTCGAAGAATGGGTTCATCACTCATACCCGGACCCACCTTTCGAACTGATGGTACTTGCGCTGCCCGTAGTTCATGATTCCTTCGCTCCTGAAGACCACAAAGGCCATGAGTATCAGGGAGTAGCAGACGATCCTCAGCGTCCCGAACTCCCTGAGGAGCTCCGAGATGGGGACCAGGATGAAACAACCGAGCACCGGTCCCACCAGGGTCCCTCCCCCGCCTATCACTGTGGCGGCTATGGGTAGTATGGAAAAATCCAGGGCAAAGAGCGAGATACCGCTCCACATGTAGATATGGACGATGCAAGCCCCCGCCATGCATCCCATGCCCGAGGCGATGAAGACCGCCAGGGCCTTGAAAAGGGTTATACTCATCCCCGACGCCTTGACCGCCTGGTCGTTGTCCTTGACCGCCCTGAAGACCAGGCCCAGGTCCACGTTGACCAGGCGCCTCAAGCCGAACAAGAACAAGAGGACCATCGAGATGACGAAGTACTGCTCCACCCACCGGTTGGGGAAGCTCTCCACGCCCATGATCCCGTCGGTGCCGCCCAGGATGTCCAGGGCCTCGATCACCCTGGCCAGGGCCAGCGGGTACATGAGAGTCACGATGGCGAAGTAGACCCCCCGGAGCGGCAGGCATGGCAGGAGCAGGATCGTACAAACGACCGCCCCGGCCACAGCGGCAATGGGAATGCCCACCAGAGGGGGCAGGCCGGCTGACGTGTTGAGGAGGGCCGCCAGATATCCGCCCACACCGATGAATAGCGCTCCTCCCAGGGAAACCAGGCCCAGGTAGTGGGCCAGGAGGTCGAAGCTCATGGCCAGCAGCGCGTAAATGCAGACAACCGAGATAACCCGCTGCCAGTACATGCTGGGCATAAGAAAGGGCAGCAGCAGAATCCCGGCTATCAGCACCAGCCGGGGCAAGGTGAGGTAGGCCAGCTCCCGCCAGCTCATCAGGGCATAGAGCCCGTCGGCCCTCACCTTGATGCCCCTGTCCAGTCGCTCCCTGCGTCGCATCTCATCGCTCACGGATCAAACCCTCTCTTCCAGTTCCTTCTGTCTCCCAAACAGACCGGACGGCCGCAGGATAAGGGTGAGTATGATGGCCAGCAGGGCCACCACCATCTGGAAGTGGGAGCCCCACCAGACAACGGTGAGAATTTGGGCGAAACCGATCAGGAAGGCCGCAGCCACCGCGCCCATCCAACTCCCCAGCCCCCCGACTATGCACACGGCGATGGCCTGGATAAGCACGTCATAGCCCTTCTCCACCACTATGTTTCCAAGGGGCAGGAGGACAACGGCCGCCAGCCCGGCCAGCATCGACCCGAACGCCATGGCCACCAGGGCCATGAGGTCCGAGTCGATGCCGAGCATCAGGGCCGCGCGCTCGTCCTGGGCCATACCGCGCAGGGCCAGACCTATCCTCGTATGGTGGGTGAAGAACCACAGGAACCCGACCACCGCCGCTCCTATCACCACCACCAGGATCCGATGATAATCCACGGGGATGTCGAGAATCATGACGCTCCCCTCCACGAATACGGGCAGGGTGTAGGTCATCCCCTTGAATCCCCCCCACCTGAACCCCTCCAGTATGGCCAGGCCTATGGCGTAGGAGGCGATGATCTCGGAGATGGCCATGCCCCGCACCCTTATCAGGAAGAAGCGATAGATCACGGCGCCCAGCGCCCCGGTAAGGGCCATTGCCACAACAATGCTGAGGGCGTAATTCAGGCCCACGCCTCGGAGCATGGTCCAGGTCATGAACCCGGTTATCACGTACAGGGCGCCGTGGGCGAAGTTGGGCACCCGGCTTATCCCGTATACCAGGGCGAAGCCCAGGGCCATCAAAGCCAGGGAAACGCTGTTTATGGTTCCGTAAATGAGAATGTCCATGACTGCTCGCTCTTGCTACTTCTTCATCCACGGAGGCAGCAGGATCTCTCCGGTTGCTATGCTCTTGGGATAGACCACCACCCGCTTTCCGTCCTGCCATTGGAGTATGCTCCCCACCGCACCTTCTTCCGGATCGTCGGCCGGGATCACCTGGTGGCTCTTGGGATCGAACCTGATGCGCCCGTAGACCCCCATCATGTCGGTCTCCTCCAATGCCTTGACCACCTTGTCGGGGTCCAGGGACCCGGCCCGCTCAATCGCGTCCTTGAGCACATAGACGGCCATGTAGCTGCTGGAGCTCCCCAGTCCCTCAGGGGCGATCCCCCACTTCTCTTCATATGCGTTGTAGAACTTCATGGTCCAGGGTGTGGCCTCCGAAGGGGCGTTTCCCGCGTTCACCACGTTGCACAGGGTGTACTCTCCCTTGCCCTCGGTCGCCTCCCAGAACCCGGGCTGCTCGGCGGCGGCCAAGGTAGACCCGAACGGCAGGGCCGGGATCTTCATGTCGTACCACTGCTTGAGGAGAATGGAGCTCTCGGGCATGTCCATCCATATGTTCAGGATCTCCGCCCCGGCCCGCTTCGCCTTTATGAGGCCCATGGAGAAATCGCTGCTGCCGGTGGGGAAGACCTCCATGCCGAGGACGTCGAATCCCTGCTTCTCGGCGAGCTTGCTGATGATCTCCCCGGCCCCCCTGGCATGGGCCACGTCCTGCACCATCACGAATATCTTGGTAAGCTCGTCGCGCTCCCTCAGGTCGTTAAAGCAGGTCAGGATCTCTTTTACCAGTTGAGCGGCCTCTCCGTGGATGCGGAAGCTGTACTTGTACTTGTCATAGTTCTCAGCCACCATGGCGTGGTACTTGGGGCTCAGGACCCCGGTGGTGACTATGGACACCTTTTTGTACTTGCTGAGAAGCGGCATCGCCGCCAAGGCCGCCTCCGAGCGGACAGGGCCGCCTATCAGGAAGTCCGCGTTCTTCTCCAGGATGAGCTTCTCCACGGCCAGCAGCGCCTCGCTGACCGGCACCCCGGGCTCAAGGTCCCGGGTGTCGATCACCTCCACCTTGAAGGGGCGCTTCTCCCCTCCCACGTCAACCCCTCCTGCCGCGTTTATCTCTTCCACCGCCAGCTTGATCCCGCGCTCCGCGTCCCAGCCGTAAAGGAAACCGGTGGAAAGCGGGCATCCGATCGTGACAGGGTCGGCGGCCATGGAACGCGCACCGGGCAGCAAGAAGAACACCGCCGTTGCCAGGATGACCAATGCCTTTGATCCTCTCCTCTTCATCTCCTTACCTCCTTTTCAGTTATATGTATGAGGTTGTGAAGAATTACCGGGCTCGAGCTTGTGTTCCGTTATCTTTCTCTTCAGCTGGGGGAGTGGAATCCTGAGAAGGGCGGACGCCTTTGTCAGATCCCAGGAGGTCTGCCGCAGGACCTCCTGGATATGCTCCTTCTCACGTTCCCGCAAGGTCTTGACCTTCATGAAGCGCGCCCCTCATTTGACTCATATTGGGCTTGCTGTAATCCTGCTCCACCAAGATCGACTTTTTGTACTTAGAAATCGCTTTGTCGCCCTTAAGCGGGCGTTGTTGTGAAAGACCGAGCTGATATGAAGATACTTGACCGCGCCCTGAGACCGGCCAGTCTTGCTTGCTGGAAAGGTCAGTTTTTCCGCCTCCGCCCGAACCGGCTGCTTCAAGTCCCCGAGAGAAGGCCCTGCAGAGTCATCGGGCGGCGCGTGCAGTTTCGGGGACCTCGGATATTGATTCAGTATAATTATAGCAAAGGGCGTGCCAGCGGCCAAGCGCTCGGGGGTTAAGCCTTTAACTACTCAATTAGTCTAAATAAAATGAATAAGGCTCCCCTGCGGCCGGCTCCTGGGAAGAGGCGCTGCTACAAAATTATTTTCTAGGTGGAAAGAAGTTTGTCCCTTCCGACCCGGCCTTGTCACCGGCTCGGTCAGGGGGGGCGATATTGTACCTGCGGATCTTGCTCCTTAGGGTTGGAAGTGATATTCCCAATAATTTAGCTGACTTGGTCCGATTCCACCCTGTCTGGGCCAGGGTGCTCTCAATATGCTCCTTCTCCACCTGGGGAAGGGAGTAGGTGGAAAGTCCGCCCTGGGGCAAGGAATGCTTCATATCCAGGATCTCCTCGATCTCGTCCAAGAGTATGACATTCCCTCTGGCCCTTACAACGGCCTCCACCAGGACGTTTTCCAGCTCCCTCACGTTTCCTTCCCACCGCTGGGAGGTGAGGAGCTCCATCACGCCCCGCTGGAGCTTGGTCACCTTGGTCCCCAGCTCCAGGTTGATCTTTTGAAGGAAGTAGCTGACCAGGTCCGGGATGTCCTCCAGCCGTTCCCTCAGGGGAGGTACGTATATGTTGACAACGCTCAACCTGAAGTAGAGGTCTTCCTTGAACCCGCCCGACTGCACCAGGGCGGAGAGATCCCGGTTAGTGGCGGCGATCACCCGGCACCTGGATTTCAAGCTCTCCCGCCCCCCTACCCGCATATACTCCCTCCGCTCCAGAAACCCCAGGAGCTTTCCCTGGAGGCTCAGCGGGAGCTCTCCCACCTCGTCGAGCAACAGGGTGCCGGCGCCGGCCAGCTCTATCCTTCCGGGCTTGGTGTAGCTGGCCCCGGTGAACGAGCCCTTCTCGTGCCCGAAGAGCTCGCTCTCCAGCAAGGTCTCCACCACTGCCGAGCAGTCCAGGGTCACGAACGGCTCGTGACTGAACGGGCTGTTCCTGTGTATGACGCGGGCTATGAGCTCCTTGCCGGTGCCTGTCTCGCCCTGTATGCAAACGGTGGCGCGGTTCTGGCACAAAAGCCCGATCATCTTGAAGATCTCCCTCGTCTTCCCGCTCTTGCCGACAATGATCTCCTGGCCGGGGGGCTGCTCCAGGACGTTTTCCAGCGGGGTCCCCCGATCCACCTCAAGGACCTCCAAGGCTCTGTTAACCGCCTTTTCAACGTCATCAGGATCAAAGGGCTTATGGAAATAGTCATAAGCACCTTTTTTCATAGCCTGAATAGTGCTCTCCATATCATGGAAGGCGGTTATCATTATCACCTTTGACGGGGTGTCGTACTCCCTGATCCGGCTCAGCACCTCCAGGCCGTCCATGTCGGGCAGACGGATATCCAATATCACCACCTCCGGATCGCACCGGCAAAAGAGCTCCAGGCCCTCCTCGGCGGTGGCCGCCTTGTAGACCTGATGGCCCTTCTCGCCCAGGAACATCTCCAGTGATTCGAGAATGGAGTACTCGTCATCCACTACCAGGATCTTGGACATGACCATCTCCTCCGGGAAGACGGATCTTGAAACAGGCCCCTCTGGGGCGCACGTTCATCACGTCTATCCTGCCTCCGTGGGCCTCCACAATGCCCTTTGCATTGCTCAGGCCCAGCCCGGTCCCCCTGCTCTTGGTGGTGAAGAAAGGCTTGAAGAGGCCCGCCTTGGCCTCTTCGGAAAGGCCCCTCCCCCCGTCCTGGATCGAGATCTCCACCCGCGGGGAGCCCTGGTCTAGAGTGGACTCGGTGGATACCAGTATCCGCCCTCCCTTGTCCGATGCCTCCACCGCGTTCAGGAGGAGATTGATAAAGGCCTGCTCCAGCTTTTCTCCGTCCGCCTCGAGCACGGGGAGTCCGGGCTCCAGGTCGGTTATGACCTCGAGCTCCTTCTCGCGGAACTTCATGTCCAGGGATTCTGCGCAGGATAGGAGGATTCGGTTTATGTCAGCCTCCCGCGGTTTGATCTGAAGCGGTTTGGCAAAGTCCAGCAGCTCGGTCAGGATCCGCTCCAGGCGCATTACCTCCTTGAGGCAGATCTCCAGGCGGCGAAGGTCGTTTCCCCGGATATAGGTATTGTCCTCGAGGATCCTGAGGTTCATCTTCACCGCGGCCAGGGGGTTTCTGATCTCATGTGAGAGCGATGCCGTGATCTCACCGATATAGGCCATGCGCTCGGACTCCCTGAGCTCCCTGGTCCTGGTCCTGACCTCCTCCTCCAGCCTGCGGTTGTGCTCCAGGATTTCCTTCTCGTGCATGGTCTGGAAGTGGTGGCTGAAGCGCTCTATGGTGTAGGTCAGGCATTCGTTTATCTTGCGCATCCAGAAAAGGAACTCCCCGAACGGCGCCTGGCCGGCGAGAAGAGGGAGCACGATCATCCTGTAGAGCTCGAACGCCCTCTGCACGTGAAAGAGGGGAAAGCCGGCCTCCAGGCGCATTCGGGTGATCTTGTCTATGAACCTCTTTATCGGGCCGTAGTCCCCGCAGACCAGCACCTGGTGGTTGGCGTCAAAGGCCTCTGATACGGTCTGAAGGAGCTCCTTCCTCGGCCTGCGGAGGTATTGGTCCCCCACCTCCACCTTGAGCCTTAGCACCCATTCCAGAATGATCCTGGATCTGTAATGAGAATGGAATTCGGAGAAACTAAAGCCCATCCCTTTTCGGCCGTCCCTTCTCGACCAGGAACATGAGGGCGATCCCCGCCACTGCCATCAGGATATTGATCACAAACGCGTGGTCGTACCTGCCCGTGGTATCCCTGAGGATCCCCGCGACCCAGTGTACCACGATCGCGCCCAGCCCGTAAAAAGGCGTCCACGCGCCGATCACCGTCCCCATTACCTCCTTGGGGAAGTAGTCCCCGGCGCAGGCCCCGTATATAGGGAAGGTGACGCCGTAAAAGACCGCCACCAGCCCCACGAACACGGTCAGCGCAGCCCAGGAGCTCCCGGACAAGAGGATTCCCAAGAGTGCGACTGCAATGACGCTGTTGGAGAGGATAATGGTCCGCCTCCTGCCCAGCACGTCCGATAGGGGCAGTACGGTCAGGACGCCCAGGATCTGGCAGGAGCCGTGTATGGTTGCAAGCAGGCTGGCCTTTTCCAGGGGAAAACCAAGCTGCTGCTCGGCGTAGTCCACCATGAAGGTTGTAATACCGTAGAGGCTGAACGAAATGGAGAAGTAGGAGGCCCCGATGAGCCAGAACGTTGATGACTTGAGCACAGAGAGTTGCTCGGTCCGGACCTCGGGCTTCTTCGGCTCGGTTCCCCGGGGCGGCGCCTCCCGCTCTCCCCAAGGGCGCCGGCCCGCTGCCTCGGGGCTGCTCCTCAAGAAGAGTGCGTTTCCGAGCACCATGACCAAGGCCCCGGCTCCCAGGAAATACCACGCATGCCGCCAGGAGAAGTTCTCCACTATCCAGGGAAAGGCCACACCCATGGAGGCGAACCCGAGCCCGTAGCCGGTGGAAAGGATCCCCAGGGCCAAGCCCCGCCTACTGGGAACGAACCAGCGCTGGACCACGGTTATCACCGGGGTCCACATGCCGGTCGCGCCCAGCCCGACCAAAGCGAATGAGACACAGGCACCGCCAAGGGAATCCACCGTACCCATGGCCAACAGGCCGAGCCCCAGCAACAGGGCGCAGGAGCTGATCACCCTCCTGGCCCCCAGCCTGTCGGTCAGGTAGCCTGTAAAAGGCGTCACGGTAATGTATGCAAAGAGATATGCGTTGTATACCGAACCGCTCCCCGTCCTGCTGAACCCGAGATTCTTTATCATCTCCGGCAGCACCACCCCGTATCCCAGCCTGGCCGAGTAGTTGATGAAAAGATCCACGAAGCAGACGGCAAGAACGACCCACGCCCAGTGAGACCACCAGCTTCTCATACCTGAATCACCTCCGGTGCCGACCCTGCGCCGATTAACCCGCTCTTGATATCACAGAAAACCTGTGCGCGCCAGGCCCCCAACGACTCGCCGGGGCTTCAACGCCAAAATGCATACCGTAATGCTGTTATGTATGATACACTTCTTTCATTCTACGAATCGGGAGGGAAGCCGTGGAAAATCTCTGGACCAGAAGGGACGTGATGAGGGGCCTTGGCGCGGCCGCAGTGATTGCCGGAACGACCAGCCTCTGGAGACCGGCCCTGGGCGAGGAAAAGGGCTTCGGCCTGAGCGGGGAGTGCCGTCTTCCTCCACTCCCTTATGCCTACGATGCCCTGGAGCCTCACCTGGACACCGAGACCCTGACCATCCACCATGACAAACACCACGCAGGATATGTCAAGGGATTCAACGCGGCACTCGAGGCCCTCTCAGAGGCCCGGGCGGCGGGGGATCACGCCTTGATAAAGCATTGGTCGCGCGAGCTCGCCTTTCACGGATCAGGCCACGTACTCCACGCCCTGTATTGGTCCAGCATGTCTCCACAAGGGGGAGAACCCGCCGGAGAGTTCCTCCAGGCGATGGAGCGGAGCTTCGGGAGCTACAAGTCATTCCTGGAGCAGTTCGCGGCGGCAACCGGTGCTGTCGAAGGCAGCGGCTGGGGCGTGCTGGCTCATGAGCCTTACATGGGCCACCTCCTTGTGCTCCAGGCGGAAAAGCACCAGGACCTGGGCATATGGGGGGTCCATCCACTTCTGGTATGCGATGTCTGGGAGCATGCGTATTATCTCAAGTATCGAAACCGAAGAAAGGAGTACATCGACCACTTTCTCAAGGTAGTGAACTGGAAGGAGGTCGGCCGACGATTCGACCGCGTCAAGGGCCTTGCCGGCTATAGGTAAGACCGTCCTGCCCCCCTCTGAGATGGACTTGAAGCGAGGGCACGACATGGCGGTCATCTCAGAGGAGGGAGCCGGGCGGTTCGGATTCATCCCGGCCGAATGACCTCCTGATCAGCCCATCATCCTATTCGGGAGCCAGGTGGCCAGTTCAGGGAACACCGCCAGCAGGAGGAGAGCTAGGAGCATCATCAGGATGAAAGGGATCGCCCCCTTCACGACCGATTCCATTGGGAAACCCGAAACCCCTTTGATTACGAACAGGTTCAGACCTACAGGTGGAGTGAGCAGCCCGATTTCAAGCACCACTATGTAGAATACGCCGAGCCATACCGAATCGAAACCCACGGCCATCAAGAGGGGGTAAAATATTGGTAGGGTTATGACCATGGTGGAGGCGGCGTCCAAGAACATCCCCAGAATGATGAGCATCAGAGCTATGAGGGCCAGAGTGCCCAACGGGGAGATTCCCGCCTTGGACACGAATGCAACCAGATCGGACGCGATGCGAAGCTGAGAGGTGACTGCCCCGAAAATCTTGGCTCCCACGATGATCAAAAGGATCATCGAGCTCACCTTGGCCCCGTTGCGAAGGCTCTCCAGCAACTGCAGAGGGGTAAGGCTTTTCATGACCCATAGCGATACAACGATGGCATAGACCAGCATAACCGCTGCCGCCTCGGACGGGGTGAACACCCCCAGGTAGATCCCGCCCAGCACGAATATGGGGGCGAAAAGGCCCCACATGCTCCGCCTGAGGATCTGAAAAAAGCTCCTTCTCTCGGCTTCTCCCTCCTTGGGCAGAGGCTCGTTCCTTCGAAGACTAGGTTCGAATAGGGACTCCGCGCTGATGAGCGTCCTCAGGATTACGTACAGGAAGTAGAACCCGAAAATCACCGCCGCCGGAACGATCCCCGCTATGAACAGCCTCCCGATGGACTCCTCCGTAATCACTCCGTAGAGGATATATCCGATGGAAGGAGGGATGACGGTCCCGATGGTCGCACCGGCAACCGTCCCGCTGGAAACCGACTTTCGATATCCTTGGGCAATGAACATGGGAACAGTGGCCGCTGCTATGAGAGAGGTGGTCGCCACGCTGGAGCCGCTCACCGCACAAAAAAAGCCGCCTGCGAGAATGGTGGTCAGAAGAGGCGCGGCTGCCGAGTTACCGGATATCATCCTGAACAGCGTGAAGACCTCTTCCACCATCCTTCCCTTTTCCATGACAAGGCCTGCTATGATGAACAGGGGAAGGCAGGTGAGGGGGAAACTTTCGACCGCCTTGAAGGCCAGAAACGGAATCTGACCGAGCGCCGGTCCTCCCACGAGGAGATACAGCCCCACGCTCCCCGCGAACCCCAGAGCAAAGCAGACCGGCATTCCGCTCAAGAGTACGATGGTGGCGAACAAACAAACCCCCAGCCATGCGCTCCAGTGCGCGGCCACCATGAGGGCGGCAAAGACGGCGGCGAGAAACAGGATCAAAGGGACAAGTGGGCTTTCCCTGAGAAAGCGCCTCCAGCCGGCGGGAAACCAAGTCGCCGCCGAGCTGACACAACCATGGATTAGTTGGCGTATGAGTTGGATTCCCATGAGGATAAAGCCGACCGAGATCGATCCAATCAGCACCCCCTTTGGGATGGGTATCTCCGATATAGTCATGACACCGGACGAAAAGGCCAGTTGCGCCCACCGCCATGAAAGCCAGGCGGTTGCCGCGATGAAGAGCAACCCTGCTGTTCCCGCGGCCAGGTCAAGGCCCACACGGCT
>CAZYJR010000009.1:87272-114110 GCA_964647905.1 uncultured Desulfobacterales bacterium
CCTCTCAACGGGTGTCTCCCTCCCCACCCGGGCTTGAGATGAGGAGAGAGGCTATCCGAATCGAAATGTAAAGGCCGGCGGTTTGTCAGCGGGCCTTGTCCAGGGCCTCCATTATCCCGCGAGCCTCGTCCCCGAAACCCTTGCCGTCACACTCATCCACCCAGGCCTCATAGGCCGGTCGCAGAGGCGTCCCCCATTGCATCTTTTCCTCAGTGGTAAGCACCTTCAACGTCCCGACTTCCTCAAGCTTGGCAAGACTCTTTTCGTCGTACTCTCTCATGATCCCGAGGGAGCGCTCCTCGGTCTCCCTGCCCACCTCGAGGATCACGTCCTGGACATCCGGGGGCAAGCTGTTCCAAGTCCCCAGGTTGATGAAATTGATCCACACCGTCCACCAGATCGGCCCGAAGAACTGATCCGCAACTTCGTAGAACTTCCTGGAATACATTGACCCCCAAGAGGTGACGCAAGCATCTATGGCGCCCTTGGCCATGGCGTCGTATACCTCGCCCGCAGCAACCTTGGCCGGAGTCGCCCCCCAGGTCTTCAGGCACGTAAGAGCGCCGGGTACCGGTGCACGAACCTTCATGCCTTTGATATCCTCTATAGACTCGATAGGCTTGCTCCCGCATATCCCGTTGCCCCCGTAAGCGCTGTAAAAGATCACCTTGACGTTCTTCTCGGCAAGCACTGAATCAAGAATTGGATGGACCTCGTCCCTTGCTCGAAACCAGTGACCCATGTCCTCGATGAGCAGAAAATAATCCGAGAACTTCAGGACAGGATTGTGCCCGCCCCAATGCCCTGCAGCCGTGAGACCCATCTCCACCGCGCCCATTGTAGCCGCGTCGATTCCGTCGCGGTAGCCGAAGAGCTCTCCTCCCGGGTAAAGCTCCACCTTAACCCTGCCCTGGGTGCGCTTTTCCACTTCTTCTGCAAAAAAGGGCATCAGCTGTGAGCTGAAGTAGTGAGAGGGTGTCATACCTGTGAAAAACCTAAGAGTGGTGCTCTCAGCTGAATGCGTGTGTGTTGAGACTAGACCTGCAAAAACAAAGACCGCCAAAAACACAAAAAACTTCGCTCGAGTAATCATTGTACCTCCTCCTTCGCCCTTTTGTGGTTGACTTCACAGGACTGTTTCACCAGCACCCCCTTCCGCACCTTGCCCAGGGAGGTGCGCGGAAAGTCGCTGCACATAAGCACCTTCTTGGGCCACTTGTAGCGGGCCAGGCGCCCGTCACAGAAACGGCCCAGGTCTTCCACGCTTATGGGTGTATCCGTCCTGCCGATTATGTAGGCGACCCCGATCTCACCCCAGATCTCGTCCGGTCTCCCTACAACCGCCACATCCTCGATGTCCGGGTGCTCCCTCAGAATCCGCTCCACTTCGGCCGGGTATACGTTCTCCCCGCCCGAGATGTACATGTCCTTGGCCCGGTCGACCAGGTAGAAGTAGCCTTCATCGTCTTTCGTGGCCAAGTCCCCGGTATACAGCCAACCGTTCTTGATGGTCTCTTCGGTGCGCACAGGGTCCTGCCAGTACTCCTTCATCATGATGGATCCCCGCACCACGATCTCACCCACCTCGCCCGGACCGACCCGCCTCCCGGCACGATCCACAATTTCCACCTCAGCGTGGAAGACCGGCCTTCCCACGGTCCCCGGCTTCCGGAGGGAGTCGTCCTCAGAGGCCCAGAGGAGAATCGACGTCTCGGTCTGACCCATGATCTGGCGCAACGGAAAACCGGCTGAGCTGCATTTCCGGAGGAGCTCCGGGGTGGTCTTTTCCCCTCCTATTGCACAGACCTGCAGGGAGCTCATATCCCCTCGCTCCTCCGGAGGGACCTGGAGGAGGGAACGATACACGGTGGGCACTCCGAGAAACTTGGTAACCTTGTATTTTTCAATGTCCTTGAAGGTATGGACCGCATCGAACCTGGGATGAATTATCAGGGTGGCGCCCTTGTAAATCATCGGGGATGCCTGGATGAAGAGGCCCCCTGAGTGGAACAGGGGGAGGGCCACTAGCATCACGTCGTCGAAGTGGAGCTTGAAGAAGATGTCCGCATTGAGGCAGTTGAAAAAGGTCTTCCTGTGGCTCAATACCGCCCCCTTGGGCCGACCCGTGGTGCCGGACGTATACATTATCACGTGGGGCTCCTCGGGGTCGGCGGGGCCAAGGGACTGAGTCAAGAAAGGTTTCCGGCCGTCAAAGGCGGCCACACCGTTGCGGTAATCCAAAAAGCGCCCGATATCGGTCCGTTGTGCCGCCCCCTCCTCTTCGTCCCGCAGCACAGCGCTGAGCATCAACGGCAGCCCCTGATCCAGCCCCAAGGACTCCACCGTATCCACATACTGCTCTCCGAACAGGAAGAGCCTCGGCCGCGAGTTCCTCAGGGTGTAGTCCAGCTCCGGTGCGGCCAGCCTGAAATTGACCGGGATGAAAATGGCCCCCAGGCGGGAGCAAGCCAGAAGAATCTCCATGAACTCCGGGCAGTTCCTCAGCATGGCGGCCACCCTGTCCCCCTTTTCGATTCCCAGGGACTGAAGCCAGGAACTCGTGCGGTCCGTCCTGCGGTGCAGCTCCAGGTAACTGATTTCTTCTCCTTCGTAGATAATGGCGGGCTTCTCTGGGTGAAGCTCGCTCCAGCGTTGAACCCACCATGCGATGTTCATGGACTTGATCATATCCGTGTTTCGCCTCCTCTTCGATTCCTGGGGTCGTGTCTTAAATATTAATTATTCAATAAATAATTAATATTTAAGACACGACCCCGACGACTGCGAATCGGCACCGGTCATCCCCAAGGGCCTTGCAGGTTGTCTCCTCGGCCGCGCACTCGACACCCAACAGGGCAGAGCCCATCCCGGCGACCACCCCCCGGATGAGGTGGCATACCGGACGCCGGGCCCCCTTACACGCCTCTGCGAATGGGGATGCCTCAACCGAGACCTCCAGAATCCGGGCCTCGCGGTCGTATCGGTCCAGGTGAAACCTTCCCCAACCGATTTGTCCGCCCATCCCCACCATGAACTCGATTATCTCGAGATCGGTGAATCCGTGTATCTCTCGATACTTCTTGGAGGAAAGGTAACCGCCCTCAAACCCTCCCTTGTACAAGGGCTCTCCTCCGGCAGACCCGCTCCCTTCCTCGATGGTCTTCTGGATCCCCGCCAGGGTCTCCGGTCGTATCAAGAGGTAACGGACCCCCTTGTACCGGAGCGCCCCTTCCCCGTGATCGTACTCCAGGTCCTTCACTATCAGGTTCTGTTGTTCCATGATCCTCCTGAATCCCTAGTTCATCATCAATCCGGGCAGATAAAGCGCGAGGGCCGGAAAGGCCATGATCAGCCCCATGGCTATGGCGTCGCAGATCAGGAAAGGCAGTCCGGCCTTATAGATGTCGCTCATCTTGGTGTCCGGCGGTGCCACCCCCTTCATGACAAAGAGAACCAGACCGAAAGGCGGGGTGGTTGTGGCCATTTCCATATTGATGAGCATTATCGTCCCGAACCACAGCGGATCGAACCCCAGGCTCTTTATGATGGGCATGTAAATGGGGAGGGTCACCATCATGATGGTAAGCGGCTCCATGAAAATCCCCATGAAGATCAAGATAATCTGCATGAATATCAGGATCATGATGGACGGCAAGTCCACTCCCGCAGCCAAGCTGACCAGCCCGGAGCTCGCTCCGCTGAAGGCGAGGATCTGCGAAAACGCCATGGCACCGGTCATGATCATGAACATCATCACCGTGACGCGAAGGGTTGAGGAAATGGACTCCTTGATAACCCCCCACTTCCATCCCTGGTAGCAGAAGACCAACACAAAGCAGGCAAGCGCTCCCAGCGCGGCCGATTCCGTAGGAGTCGCCACGCCCAGGAACATCAGGCCAATCACCAGGAATACGACTGTTCCCAGGGGAAGCACGTACTTGACGGTCAACAGGATCTTTTCGCCCAGGGGGACCTGGCTGATATCGTATTTGGGGGCCAGATGCGGCTGGAGCCAAGCCCGAATCACTATGTAGCCCCCGTAGAGGACGGCCATTATGGTCCCCGGGATGATGATGGCCATCAGCATGCCGCCCACGGAGACGCGGCTGAGCGAGGCCAGGAGGACACCCAGGGCGCTCGGCGGTATCATGATGGCAAGGCCGCCGCTCCCGATGATCGGCCCTATGCTCATCTGCTTGCTGTATCCGCGCTTTTCCATCTCAGGCACAAGGACCGACCCCAGCATGGCGCAACCTGCCATGGCTGAGCCGGAAAGCGTGGAAAAAAGCGTGCCCCCGCCCACCGCAAGCATGCTCAACCGGCCCGGCACCCTCCCGATCCACTTGTCAAGCGTGTCCATGACCTTGGGTGCGATACCGGCCCTGAACATGATCTCCCCCATCAGGATGAAGAGAGGCACGGGGAGCAGAGAGAAAGTGGATACGGACCGGTAAATGCTCAAAATGAGCTGGCTCAGGCCCGACTCGCCTCCCCACAGGATATAAACGCCGATAATGTTGATGAACAGGAAGGCAAAGGCAACAGGCACTCCTATTACAAAGAGAACCATCAGAGCAGCGAAAATAATGCTTAGAATAAACCACCATTCCATCGCGAATATCCTCTCAGGGTCCTTCCTTGGCGCGTTTCGACTCGATCAGGAATCCTGCTGTATTCAATGCGATCCTCCGAATGAACTGAGCGGAAAGAAGGAGGCTTCCTATGGGAATGACCAACAGGATAAGATAGACGGGGACCTCCAAGGCCGAGGGTGTGTATACCCCCCTCTGATAATAGTCCCACGTCACCCTGGTGCCGAATACGGTCAGGACCACGGAGACAAAGACTCCGATGAGAGAGCTTATAATGCCCAGGAAGGCGACGGTCCACGGCTTCAGATGGTCAATCACGATATCCACGCTCACATGAGCCTCCTCCCGCAGAAGCCAGGCCGATGCCAGGAAGGTGATGTAGAGCAGGATGCACTCCGTCACCTCGGTCACCCACACCTGGGGGTAGTCGAAGAAGGTTCTGAGAACGACGTCCCCGCACACAGAGAGCATGATGAAGATCAGAAACGCCCCTCCCAGGAAGGTCATGCCCTCCATGGCGAGGTCCAGCGCCTTCAGGAGTCGTTTCATGAATCACCCTGAGAAGGCCGGCTAAAGGTTTCCCGATCCGATCCGGCCGGTGATCGGACCGGATCGGGCGGAGCTTCAAAGGTCACATGTTTCCTGTCAGCTTCTTGAGGGTAGGCACAAGGTCGGGCACCTTTTTCTCCAGGTCCTCCCATTCAGCGCTGTAGGCGGCATCCAGGTACTGCTTTTCCTCTTCCGGAGAGAAGCGGATCCTCTTTATGCCCATCTGGTCATATCTTTCCCACTCCTTGGCGATCTGCTCCTTGAAGTAGGCAACCATTTCCGGCTCGAACTCAATCGTTATGTCCATGATCTCTTCCTGGAGCCCGGTGTCCAGGCCGTTCCAGACGTCCAGATTCATAAGGATCAGCGTGTTCTGGCGAGTATAAAAGGGGATGTCGATTATATACTTGCACTTGTCCAGCCAGCCCCAGTCCGCCGGCCCCAGGGTAGCCCACCCGAATCCGTCCACCAGACCGCGCTCGAGGGCGGTATAGGTCTCGCCGAAGGGAACGGTCACCGGGATGATGCCGATCTTCTTCATGAAGCGGTCGTAAAGAGCCGAGGTCCGCATCTTTACGCCCTTGAGATCGTCGATGGAGTCTATCTCATGGTTGATTCTCAGGTAAAAAGGGTCATAGAGCCAGGTCCCCAAGTACATCATCCCGATCTTCTTGTGCCGCTCCACCATGAAGTCGTAGAAGCCTCCCGGCTTCCTCTCCTCTTCCATGGTCAGCTTGCTGAGCTGGAACGCATTCACTTCCGGGGCCAAAGGTGCATAGTAGGCCGCCGGGTTGAAGATCACCTGGACCATGTTGTTTCTGACCGCCTCGGCCTGGTCGAATCCCTGTATCACCTCAGGGCCGCCAACCCAGTCGATTTTGATCTTGTCCCCGCATTGGCTGTTCACGCGATCCACCCACACATGGATCATGGCACAAAGAGGATGATCCTTGGGTAAGAAGCTGACCGCCTTCAGCACCTTGGGCCCGGCTGCAGCGCTGGAGACCGCTCCGAGGCAGAAAGCCAGGGCGGCAAGGCTGATCATGGACCAAAGCATAATTCTCTTCATGGTCTTCCTCCCCTCTTGGAAAATGGTTTTAGGACACCCATATCCCGTACATACCCAGGGACGGGCTCGTCAGCCGGTTGCTTGACAGGCCTCCAAAGGCCTTATCCATCCTCACCTCCTTTCCTCAGGGCCGCTGCCCGCAAATGCTTGCTTGTCACCCTCCCGCAGGAGGGCCGTCGCTTCCCGGTCCACGGTCGAGTCTTCGTGAAGTGAAACGCCGTAGCCATCCCGGGCCGACCGGACACTGACCTTCCCGTTCAAGACGTCCCAGCGCACCCTCTCCGGGTCCCGCTCCCGGGGCGGGCCGTAACCTCCGCTCCCGGGGAGTCGAATGCTCAATAGGTCGCCCGCGCGGAGCTCACCCACGCCCTTGGAACGGCATAGTTCCTCGCGGTCTGTGTCCGGGTTCAAGACGAGACCTCCGACGCTGCCCTCTTTTCCTCCGAAGAGTCCCTCGGGGCGGAACTTCTGGCGATCCGAGTACCGGGCCCAGATGACGTCGGCCAGGAATCGGATATCCCTGCGGAGCGAGAGTCCTCCGCGGAACTTCCCTGCTCCGCCCGAGTCTGGAATAAACTCGTAGCGTTCGATCAGCACCGGGTTTTCCAGCTCTGCCGCCTCCACGGGTGTATTCATGAAACGGCCCAGGTGAAGGTCTTGGCCGTCCGGGCCGTCCTTGGTGGAGCGGGCACCGGCGCCCCCGCCCTGGATCTCTATATAGCTGAAGCGCTTTCCCGTCTCCGGGTCGACCCCGGAAAAGCTGTTGGTGCATGCCTGGCCGTGGCTGCCCGCCACCACCCGGTCGGGCACCACCTCGCTCATGGCCCGCAGCATGGCCTCCACTATCTTGGTCATGGTCTGGCTCCTGGCAGTGACCCCGGCGGGCGGCAGCGGGTTGGTGACCAGGCCCTCTCGGCTGGAGACCCGGATAGGCCGAAAGCTGCCGGAGTTGAGCGGCATATTCGGATCGATGATCCCAACCATGGTATAGAAGACCCCTCCCTGGGTGCAAGCCCAAGGGGAGTTGACATTGCCGGCGGTCTGCGGGCTGGTGCCTTCAAAATCCACTTCCATGGAGTCCCCCCGAATATGGACGTTCACCTGGACCTTGACAGGCTCGTCGGTGCGCCCGTCGTCGTCGAGGTAATCCACGCCTGTATGATCGCCGTCCGGCAGATCCGCAAGAAACCTGCGCACCAGCTCTTCGCTGTAGTCGAGAAGCATCCCGGTGCAATCCCGGAAGACCTGCAGCCCGTACTTGGCGACCAACTCCTTAACCCGCCGCACCCCGACCATGGTGGTGGCCGCCTGGGCCCGAAAGTCCTCCATGGTCTTTTCCGGGACCCTGATGTTTCGTGAGATCAGATCGAATATCTGGCGGTCCTCCTCGCCCGCGTGATACAGCTTGACAAAGGGGATCCTGAGACCCTCCTGATAGATCTCGGTCAGCCCCCCGGCCACGCCTCCTGGCACAGCCCCTCCCATATCCAGTTGGTGGGCGATGTTGGCCACAAAGCCCACCAGCTCCCCATCGGCGAAAACAGGCGAGAAAAACTGGACATCCAGCAGGTGTTGCCCGCCAAGATAGGGGTCGTTGCAGATGATCACGTCTCCCTCTCGGAATGACGGCACCCTTTGGAGCATGTGATGCGCTGTCGTGGGGAGACTGAACATCATCAGCGGGCAGAGATGGGCCTGGGCCAAGATTCCCCCGCGAGCGTCCAAGACCGCGCAGTTGATGTCCATGATCTCTTTGACAATGGTGGTCCGGCCCATGCGCATGAGATTGTAGCCCATGTCGTCGGCCACGGCCTCCAGGCCGTAGCGGATCACCTGCATGGTAACCGGATCCGCCTCGTATTTCATGGATCGCCTCCTAAAGCGGGGCGGGCCTGACCGCCCCGGGCGAGGTCTATCACGATGTTCCTGAATCGGTCGATGCTCCCTTGGAACCCCGGGGGAATCAGAGCGGTGGATATAGTCTCCTCGACCAGAGCGGGGCCCAGTATGCGGCTCCCCACGGGCAATTCTTCCCGTTCGTAAACGGGAACGATCTCCCACCCGGTCTCAGCGAAATAGACGTCCCTCTTCTCCTTCCACCCGCTTTCCAAGAGAAACGGCCCCCTTTCCACACTTGGAAATCGGAGCCTAGGGCTGCGCCCTTTCACCCTTACCCTGAGGTTGACGAACTCAACGTTCTCTCCAGGTTCGGAGTATGAATAGACTTGGTAGTGGAGACTATGAAAGTCCCGGGCGACAGCCTCGATGTCCTCCCGAGCCAGCCCGGCCGGCCTCCTCTCAATCGCGACGTTAAGCTCCCAGGACTGCCCCTCGTAGCGGAGATCCGCAGACCAAGTGATCTCCATCGTTTCCTCCGGGACCTTTTCCTCCCGGAGCTGCCGTACGCCCTCCTCCTCCATCTCGCGGAACTCCCTGAATAGCTCGGCCGGGTCGAGCTGGTCCTGATTTTGGGCCAGGGTCCGCACGTAGTCGTGTTGGATGTCCGCCACCACAAAGCCGACAGCCGAGAAGTTCCCGCTCATGGGGGGCACGATGACCCGGGCCATCTTGAGCTCCCCGGCTATGTCCGCTGCATGCAGCGCGGCGGCCCCTCCCATGGTAACCAGGGCGAACTCCCTGAGGTCATAGCCCCGCTCCACGGAATTCCCGCTAATCCCCTTGGCCATATTGGCGTTTACTATTCTCAGGATACCGGCTGCGGCCTGCTCCACGCCAAGGCCCATGGGCTCGGCCACTTGCGTCCTGATCGCCTCGCGGGCCTCTTCCGGGTAGAGAGGGAGCTTGCCTCCCAGGAAGTAATTCGGATTGAGCCTACCCAGGACCAGATTGGCATCAGAGACCGTCGGGCGTGTCCCGCCCCAGCCGTAGCAGACGGGCCCGGGATCGCTCCCCGCACTCTCCGGGCCCACGTTCAAAATACCCGCCTCGTCCACCCAGGCGATGCTCCCGCCGCCCGCACCTATGGTCTTCAAATCCACCATGGGGAGCTTTATGGGGTAATTGGTCACGCCTCCCCAGGTTGTCGTCTTGGGGAGGTTGTGGTCAACGATGGAAATGTCGAAAGTGGTCCCTCCCATGTCGGCGCCCACGGCCATGGGGTTCTCGGTGAGGCGGCTGACAAAGGCCGTGGCTATGGCCCCTCCCGCCGGCCCGGAGTTGATCAAATGGGCCGCATGACTCTTGGCGAGCTCGGCGGTCATGGCCCCTCCGTTCGACTGCATGATGTGGAGCGTGACCTCTCCGTATTCCTTGCTGAGCCGAGAAGTCAGATTGTCCATGTATCGCCGGATGACGGGTCCCAGATAGCCGTTCATCACCGCTGTGCAGGTCCGCTCGTATTCCCGGAATTCAGGACATATCTCGGATGAAAGAGAGACCGGGATCTCCGGGTACTCGCTCCTGAAGACCTCGGCGGCCAGCCTCTCGTGCTCGCCGTTCAGGAAGGAGAACAGGAAGGATATGACCACGGCCTCCACCGCGTTCGCCCTGAAAAACCCGGCGGCCGCCTTCACATCTTCGGGGTCCAGGGGCAACACGATCCGTCCCCGGCTGTCCATCCGCTCTCTGACTCCTCTCCTCAGATAGCGGGGGACCAATGGAGGAGGGTTGTCCGCACCGAAGTCAAAGGCGGCCTCCTTGGGCCTGGCCACACGCCTGATCTCCAGTACGTCCTCGAATCCTGCCGTGGTTATCAGCCCCACCCGGGCGCCCTTTCCCTCCACGATGGCGTTGGTGCCTATGGTGGTCCCGTGTATCAGGCAGTTCACATCGTCCATGGGGACCCCTGCTATATCCAGGATCTCTCCGAGCCCCTTGAGTACGCCCTCTGCAAGGTCGTAGTGGGTGGTGGGGATCTTGGTGTAGTGAAAGGCCCCGGACCGCTCATCCACCAGCACGACGTCCGTAAACGTCCCTCCGACGTCAATGCCTATTCTCATCGCCTCTCCTTGACAAAACTTCTCTCAACCGCCCGTATCGGGGCTCAGCGACCCCTATACCAGGGATCTTGGGCGCATATATTGTTCCTGCGAGGGTCTATAGGGTCGAGCCTCCCGCGCTTTCCGCACACGATGATTCTCTCGCCTCCCACCACTCCGGACGAGCCGCTCCGACCGGCCGGCTCAGGTTTGCTATCACCCGCCGGAGAACGCCCTTGCAGAACTCCGCCTCCTCCTCTGATATTCCTTCAAGGGCCTCTTCCAAGGTCTTCCTTGCAAACCGCACCAAGGCCTGCTGGACTTCCTTTCCCTTCCGGGTCAGGTAGATCCGTTTGGTTCGCCCATCGGCGCGGTCTGGTATGCGGACCACCAGGTCCCGCTTTTCCATCCCGTTTATGATTCGGGTGATCCCGGTCTTGTCCTTGTGCGCGGCTTCGGCGAGCTCACTCTGTGTCCGGCCCTCCCGGTTCCAGAGGTTTACCAGTACGCGCCACTGCTCGACCGTAATATCGTGGCCGGCATTGTAAAAATTATGGCTCAGCCGGTTGATAAGCGCGCGTTCGGCCCAATGGACAATGGTCCCGAAGGAGTTGTCGATATCGTATTTTGGATGATTTTCCATAAATAGATGCATATGCAACGGCCTAAGGGATTTGGCATCCCCACCATAGCGCCCTTAAAGGGCCCTGGGATGAACGCTTAGACCAGTGTAAGTTCCAGCACTTACCTAAAATACGGCATGAGAAGCCGGGATCCTACCAACAAGAATAAAGGCATGCCACCTTGATCCCCTCAAGCACAATAATTGTATATGCAACCATTGCCCCGTGTCAACCCGCAAACCAGGGGTCCGGCGCCGGGGCTTGATCACGGATCAGGAGCAGGGTCTCGGTCTGCGTTTAGAGAGCCGATTACCTCATTGACGCTCGCAATTTCCTCATCGGCCAGGAAGGCCTCCAGGCCCTCAATGATATCCATAGTGGCCCGGGGGTTGACGAAGTTCCAGGTCCCGACCTGAACGGCCGAGGCCCCGACTATCAGGAATTCCAACGCGTCCTCTGCAGAAGAAATCCCACCGATTCCCACAACCGGGATATCCACGGCCTGGGCGGCGCGCCGCACCAGGTTAAGCGCCATGGGCTTGACGGCGGGCCCTGCAAGGCCCCCGGTGAGGTTACGCCCCAGCCTGGAGCGCCTGGTCCGCACATCCACCGCCATCCCCACCGGGGCATTGATCAAGCTAACGGCGTCGGCACCGGCCTCCTGGGCGGCCTCCGCCATGGGGCGAATATCTGTGACCATGGGGCTGAGCTTGACCACCAGAGTCTTGCCGGTGGCTCCTCTGACCCTGGCCACCAGGTCTGCTATGACCCTCGGGTCGACCCCGAATTGGATCCCTCCCTTGCGCACATTGGGGCAGGAGACATTGATCTCCAAGGCGTCAACACGCTCCAGGCGGTCCAGGATTCCGGCCACCTCCGCGTATTCCTCCGGGGTCTCGCCTCCGATATTGACCACAAGCCGGGTATCCAGCCCCTCGAAGAAAGGGAGCTTCTCGTCCACGAAGCGCTCCACCCCGATGTTTTGAAGCCCGATGCTCGCCAGGATGCCCGAGGCCACCTCGGTGGAGCGATGCGGGGGGCTTCCCAGCCTCGGATGGCGAGTAAGGGTCTTCACCACCACCGCGCCCAGACGGTTGAGATCCACAAAGGGGGTGTATTCCTCACCATAGCCGAAGGTGCCCGATGCTGGCATCACCGGGTTTCGAAGCCGCAGGTCCCCGATACGGACGGAGAGATCAGGCGAGCCACTCATCCCAGTCCACCTCCATGGCATCGTATATGGGGCCGTCTTTGCAAACCAGGGAATAAGCCCGCCCGCCATCCCGGTCCACCTGAAGCGACGGCTTAGGCCATGACGGTTCCCTCCGGAGCGCCCCCGGGAGCAAAGGAACGGCACAGGAAAGGCAAGCCCCGAAACCGCAGCCCATGTGGGCCTCCAGCGCCACTTGCCCCCTAAGAGAACTCTTTCCCGCAAGCCTCGCCAGGTCCCGAAGCATAACCGCGGGCCCGCAGGCATAAAAGACGCATCCTCCACCCACCGCGCCTCTATCCAGGAGGTGACTCAGGAGTTCCGGGGCGCGGCCTGAGAATCCTTCGCTTCCGTCGTCAGTATATAGGTGCAAAGTCCCCAGCCCAGCCAACCGCTCCTGATAGAAGAGCCGCTCCCTGAACCTGGCCCCCATGATCACGTGGAGGGGCCGATCCGGGAATGCCGCCTTGAGCGCCTCACCCAAGGCGTATAGGGGGGCGATACCGATCCCCCGTGCGACAAGTACCAGGTCTTCTGCTTCCTCCAAGAGAAACCCGTTTCCCAACGGACCGATTACGTCCAATCCCTCACCCCTGTGCCGTTCCTTCAACCAGGCAGTCCCGACCCCCACCTCCCTTATCAAGAGCTCCAACTCGATCACACCCGCGTGTTCGGTGATCCTGTGTACGCTGAAGGGCCTGCGGAGAATACTGCTCCTGGCGCCGAGACATCGTATGCCATAAAACTGCCCCGGGCGGGGAGCAACCGCGTCCTCCGGCAACGCAACGGTGAGGCGGAAAAACCCTGGTGCCACCGCCTCGTTGTCAATCAACTCGCGTTTGGTCTGCTCACAGTCCATAGGAAAAGTCCGCAGTGGACCTGAATATCCTCTCAACAGTTACACACACCCTATCAATCAGGGCAAGCTCATCGCGAATCTCTTCAGCTTGTTTCAGTGCACTTTTCTTATAGTCGTAATCCGTCTTGCTACACTTTTTCGACTACCTCCGTCATCTGGTCCCTGGTATATCACCCAATCCCGGCCCGGCTCAACACGCTGCCGGTTGTGCGGCAAATCACCCCTCTCTTTCTAATCCAAGTACCACCAAAGCGCATCCAGTGTCCAGAGGTCGATCTGAACCGCGTCCAATTTCCGAGCTGCTTCATGTCGGCCTCAGAGCGGTTGTTCCGGACGCCGTAACGGTCATGATGCATAGCCAGTGCCCATCCATACCTGTGCCCGTGCAAGAAATACTTTCCGGGCTATGCCGACCAGTCGATAGGGATAGGTCGCTTTTGCTGGTCAACTGACAAAAGGTGAACTCTAATGCGGATTAGCCCTTTCAAGTTCTTCCCGGATCACTTGTCGAAGGATGCTTTCGTCTAAAGGTTTCCCGGCTTTTTCAAGGTAGTTCCGCAACGCGTCGTTGATCATGGTCTGATATCCATACCCGGCCTCGTCTGCCCGGGCACGAAATTCCTCCAAGACTTCCGTATCAAGATAAATGGTGATTCGGGTTTTCCCCTTCTGCGGAATGACCTGCCCTCTTTTTGCGTTTTTGAAATTATATTCCTTCTTCATATCGACTCCTTTCGGAGGACGTTGCCCTCCGCGCGGAAATGATTCGAAAACCGTCCTGAACTTCGGTGTAGACCAAGACAATGACTCTGCCGAGCGCCTCGGCCCCGAGGGACACAAACCTCTGCTCACCGGAAATACTCTGCTCCTCCAGCGTAAGGGCCAGAGGATCAAAAAGCACCGATTCCGCATCGGAGAATCTTACCTTGTGCTTGCGGAAATTGGTTTCGGCCTTTTTAGGGTCCCACGAGATCCGCATGGACCTAGTGTACATATATTATATGCATATATCAAGGCCTTTGTTTCGCACACCATGAGCCAATCGAAATGCGATCGATTTGGGTGCACCTCTGCCGCAGTCACCCCGATCATCAGCAATACCGGTAAGATATAAATCATGATCTCGGCCCTGTATGCACTTTCGAGAGATATATCCCCCAGGGTAAACGATGTGGTGACACTTTTTGACATTAGACCTGAGTCAACGATGTCTTGGCATTTACCAGATATGAAAAATGGAAGGACATTGCTAAAATTTCCGGGCCATCGGGGCTGAGGTGGTCAGAGGTTTTAAATGAATGAATATCGTCCCGCCAAAAAGAGGATTGAGGTTTCGGTGGGTGAATCCGTGCGGATCGTTCGCGAGTTTCAGGGTTTGAGCCAAAATCAGCTGGCGGCGCTGACTGGTATTCCCCAGGCGACCATTTCGGCAATCGAGGATGATCGTGTCAAGCTGGGCGTCGAACGTGCGAAAGTGTTGGCCACTACATTGAAGGCACATCCAGGAGTTCTAGTTTTTCCGGGTTGGGAGCTTCCTGAAGAAGCGGTAGCATAACATGTGCCTGCACCGGACGGGTTAAAACGCGCCAGATGGTCAGGCTTGGCTTTCGGGCATTACTCTGCAATCATTCTAATTTCTCGACCCGTCTCTCTTCGAGTTCACGATAAAGACTCCGTGCCGCTTCTCGCCTGAAGGACAGCAAAAGGGATGATCACGCCTCCCAAAAGGCATCTGGAGACGAGCGCCTGTCGTAACCGAGCAGCCGATCCCCTATGAGGAGAAGTCGGTTCAGGGCCGGTGTTCGTTTGATGACGCCGCGGACGGCATCATGCAGGACACCTTTCGGCTTGTTGAACGGGCAGACCCGGACGCAGTTGGTGCAATCCATCCGGTTCTTCGACCAGAACGCATAGCAACGCTCCGGGTTGACGTACCACTTCCGAATGCCGTGCTGGTTGGAGATGCTGGGGCCGGATGTCGCCATCTCACCGTGCGGTATGGCCTGGGACGGGCAGCTCTCGGCGCATCGCTTGCAGATGCGGCAGAAGGCCTCCACACCAAACGGCTTGAAGGTGTCGCAGGAGAGATCCAGGTCGGTGAACACCTTGCAAAGGCGCACCCGGGGGCCGTAAGGTTCGGTCACCAGGAGCCCCATGCGGCTGCACTCACCCAAGCCCGCGGCCATGGCCAGAGGAACGCTGAGGGCGGTGTCGTTGCCGCACGGTATGGCGCGGTACCCCAGGCTCCGAATGAAGACGGCCATCAGGTTGCTCACAAAGGCCATGCGGGAGTACCCCGCACCCGTCCCCGCACCAGCCACCGCTGTAAAGCCCGAGGCGAGGGCATCGTAGTCCATGGCCACCGCCATGACCACGGCGTTGTCGCACCCCTCCGGGACTTCGATCGGGTAATGCTCTCGGGTCAGGAGATTGTACTCGCGGGAGTAGACCCAGTTAGGATGAAGGCGGGTGATGCCCACCAGGTTGGCGCCGAAGAGCTTGGCCGCCTGCTTGACCCGGCGGCTCATTCGCTCGGGGCTTTCATGGACAGCCCCCCCTTTTTCCACCCAAGGCCGGATCTTCTCCGGTACGCCTTCCCATCTGTAAAGACCGTGGTTGCTCAGGGAGTTTCCCAGGGCAACGGACCACTCCAGGTTCCAGGAGGCGTTCCTCAAGGCGTAATCCGTTTTCCGGTAGCCCGGCCGGTCCTGGAATACGGCCTCGCCGTAAAACCGGCGGCTCAGGGGTTGCATCTCCTCGTCCCAGGCCGCCCGCTTGAACATCTCGTTCTTCTGGTCGAATCGGTATTCAGGGACCGGGAACGGCACCTGTGGTGCCATGCGGGAATCAGACTTCATCGTTCTATTCGTCGACAAGCGCCTCCGCTTCGATTTCCACCCGGTAGTCCGAGCCGATGAGGTCGGCACAGACCAGGGTGTTGGCCGGCTGAACGGTCTTGAACCGGATGCCGTGGGCTGCCGCAACCGGTTTCCAGTCGCCCATGTGCTTGAGATAGATGCGGGTCCTCACGACGTCCTCGAGACCCGCGCCGAAGCACTGGAGAGCGCCCTCGATCTTGTCGATGATGAAGTGCGCCTGCGAAGCGGGGTCGTCACCGCCTATGACACGGTCTCCGTGGGTCGCGGTGGTGCCGGAGATCAAGATGCGGTCGCCCCGGCGCACGGCCCGGCAGTACCCCGCCAGGTCCTCCCAGGTCGTTCCGCTGAAAACGCGCGTTCGGCCGTCCTCTCCCGTGCGGGTCTCGTAGGGAGGGGGCAGGGAGTCCAGGTGATCGCTCAGGTCCCCTGCGGCCGTCAGGTACGGGGGACGCCGGTACTCGTCTCCGCAGTCGCCCGGGATCGGGTCCAGGCTTTCCACGGCTTGCCGGATCTCTGCGTGGTCTTCCTCCGAGAGAGAGAAGCGGAAGAGCTGCAGGTTGTCCTGCCGGTGCTCGCTGATACCCAAACGGGCCCCCACGATGATGCCCCCCACGGCCGGCTGGTCGAGAATGTACCGGCAGGCCACGTTCGCCATGGACACCTCGTGACGCTCCGCGACCCTGTGGACCACCTTCAGGAGATCCTGCAGCTTTTCCCAGCCCCCGGCCTCGCGAATGAAGCGACCGTACTTCATCTGGGACCAGGTCTCGAGTTGGTCCCAGTCCGGCTCGGGCTGCCCGTACCGCCGCTCGGTGAGGAACCCTCCGGCGATGGTGCCGAAGGCGAGCACCGTGACGCCCTGCTCCTTGCAGAGATCGAGCATGCCGTTGGTCCGGGCGCGCTGGTCCAGGAGCGAAAAGCAGACCTGATTGGAGACTATCTCGATGCCGCTCCTCAGGATCATCCCGAGGTGCACCGTGTCCACGTTGGTCAGCCCCAGGTGCCGGATCAGCCCCTCGGTCTTCAGCTCCTGGAGGTGAAGCAGGGTGTCCAGGTAGCTCGGGTCGGCATAGTTCCAGGCGTGGTACTGGAGGAGGTCCAGCCGGTCCGCGCGCATCCGGTCCAGCGCCCGCTGCACCGCCGCGCGGACGTCCTCCCGGCTCACCGGTCCGGGCTCCGGGACCCACTTGGTAAAGAGTTCTGCGGAGTCGTGCCCGTATGCCTCCGCGTAAAGGCCTGCGATGATCTCGGCCGACCCGTAGTGGTCGGCCATGTCAAACGTGGTGAACCCCTCCTCCACATAGGGCCTCATGGCCCTCGCCGCCTCTTCCAGATCGAGCTTCCGGTCTTTGCGCTCCATGTCGGCGATCTGCCAGAGGCCCGTCAGCACCCGGGAGATGCTCAACCCGGGCGCCACTTCCCATCGTTCCACCAAGTCCTTCATATGCTCGTCTCCATTCCTCGGAGAAAACCAGTTGATCGATGGCGCGGCCCGCCTCTCCCCGCCGGCCTTCCCAAAGCCGCGGACAGGATTGCGGACCGGCCTCAATAGACTATTTGTAAAACACCGCCTTGCCGTCCTTGACCACGTACATGAGCATGTCCCGCACCATGTCCCCGTTTACGTCGAACCGGTTTTCCCCCAGGGCCCCCATCATGGGGGGATAGTAGGGACCGATGGCCGAGAGCCCCATGGCCAGACCCCGGCGGGTGGCCCCGCCCAGCTCTATGGCCTTGGCCGTCATCTCCACACAGTCGTTTGCAATGGCCTCCACGAGGCCCGGGTCGTAGCCGTACTTCTTCTTGAAGTCCGCGGCCCACTTCTGGATGTAGGGGCGTTCGTCCTCAAGAGAGAAGTACCCGGTGTAGATGGTCCCCTCCGAGGCCTTGCCGGCCACCTTGATGTACTCCGGGTGGCCGATCCCGTCCGTCCCGAGGATCTGGGCGTCCAGCTGAAGCTCCCTGGCCTGCCGCGCGATCAGGGCGCCCTCCTTGTAATGCCCGGCGATGAAGAGTACGTCCGGATCCTTGCCTTTGATCTTGGCCAGTTGGGCCGAGAAATCGGTGTCGTTCGGCAGAAACGCCTCCACGGCCACGATGTTCCCCTCGTCCACGCCCACTTCTTTCAGACCCGTCTGGAAGACGTCGGCCAGGCCCTTGCCGTAATCGTCGTTGACGTAGATCACGGCGTAGGTCTTCCACTTCCCTTGGTCGTTGGCCCACTTGGCGATGTAGCGGCCCTGGAAGGCGTCCGTGGGCACCAGCCTGAAGGAGTAGGGGCCTGCATCGGTGTAGCTGGGGGCGGTGGCGCCGATGGCGAACTGGACAAGCCCGTGCTTGTTCATGATGGGTGCTTGGGCTAGGGCCACCGTGCTCGTTAGGGGACCTATCATTGCCAGGATCTTCTTTTTGTCGATGAAGCGCTGGGCAATGGACGCGCCTTCCCGGGGATCGTTCTTGTCGTCGGCCAGCTCCACCAGCTCCAACATCATGGCCTTCTTCTCGCCTTTGGGCACTACGCCCCCTCGCTGGTTGATCCGTTCGATGGCGAACCTCGCCCCCACCTCAGACTTCTCCCCCCACGACGCGGCCCCGCCGCTCATGGGGGCACAGAGGCCCAGCCCGAGGGTATCACTGGCTGCGGCCGACACGGGAAGGCCTCCAGCCAGGGCGACAGTCAATAACATTGTCAAGCATAGCGATTTCTTCATGGTCCCTCCTCCTTTTCGGTTTGAAACAACAAACGGTCGTACGCCTTACTCCTCACCCAGATACGCCTTGATGACGTTTTCGTTCTGCAGCAGGCTTTCAGCCGAATCCTGCAGAACGATCCGCCCGCCGTTGAGGATGTAACCCCGATTTGCGATGGAAAGGGCCTTTCTCAGGTTTTGCTCCACCACGAATATCGGAATCCCCACCTCGCTCACCCGCTCAATGATGCCGAACACCTCGTCCACGAGCTTGGGAGAGAGCCCCATGGACGGTTCGTCCATTATGATCATCTTGGGCCTGGCCATGAGGGCACGGCCGATGGCCAGCATCTGCTGCTCCCCGCCGCTCAAAGTCCCGGCGTCCTGGTGCAGCCGCTCCTCCAGCCTCGGAAAGAGAGCGAAGACCCGGTCCAGCTCCGCGCCGAAGTCATACTCCCGGCTCTTTCGGTGAATGAAGGCCCCCATCTCCAGGTTCTCCATCACCGTAAGGCGCGCGAACACCCGCCTTGACTCCGGCACCGGGGAGATGCCTTTGCGCACGATCAGGTGCGTGCTGAGTCCGTCGATCCTCTCCCCGTTGAACTCCACGTATCCCGTCGTCGGCTTGACGACCCCCAGGATGGTCTTCATGGTCGTGGACTTGCCCGACGCGTTTCCACCCAGGAGCGACACGATCTCCTTGGCACCGACCTCGATGGAGACCTCGTCCAGCGCCCGAATCGGGCCGTAGTGGGTCGTTACTTTTTCGAGCTTCAGCATGGCATTCGCCTAGTCCCGACCGAGATAGGCCTCGACCACCTTGGGGTGGTTCCGGACCTCCGAGTAGGTCCCCTCCACGATCTTCTCCCCGTAGTCCATGGCCACCACCCGGGGACAAATCCTTCGAATGAAGTTCATGTCGTGCTCGATCACGAGAACGCCCGTGCCTCGTTCGTTGACGGTCTTGATGGTCTCGGCCAGTTGAAGGGACTCGGTCGGGTTCATGCCGGCCGTAGGTTCGTCGATGAGGAGCAGCTTGCCGTCGGACATCAGTGCCCGGGCGATTTCCAGGCGGCGGCGGTTCGCGTAGGAGAGGGTCCAGGCCGGGTTGTCCTCGACGCTTCGCAGCCGGTTGCCGAAAAGCGACATGACATCGCGGGCCCTTTCCGTTAGCCTCTCCCGCTCCCTCCGCGCGCCGGGCAGCCGGAGCAGGGCCGAGAAAAGCCCCGCCCGGGTTCTGCAGTGGCCGCCGATCATCAGGTTCTCGAGGACGGAGAGGTTGTTGAACGGACGCTGGTTCTGAAACGTCCGGGAGATCCCCAGGCCGATGATCTGGTGCGTTTTCCTGCGGAGCAGGTTTTCCGGGCGGCCGTCGAAGAACACCTCTCCCCCGTCGGCCGGATGCATGCCGGAGAGGACGTTGAAAAAGGTGGTTTTGCCGGAACCATTCGGGCCGATGATTCCGACGATCTCGCCCTCTCCCACTTCCAGGCTGAAACGGTTAAGCGCCGTCAATCCCTCGAAGCGCTTGACCAGTTCTCGAACGGACAACAGGGACATGCGTTACACCTTGTACGCTTGCTGGTAGAGTTTCTTGCCGAACAATCCCTCCGGCCGGACTATCATCATGACCACCATGAAAGCGCCCATGATCACCATGCGGTACTCGCTGGCCGCTCGAAACAGCTCCGGCGCGCCGATCATGACGATGGCGCCAATCACGGTCCCCGGAATGCTGCCCAGCCCTCCCAGGATCGGAATGGTGATGATAATCACGGACTCGAGGATGGTGAAGCTATTCGGGCTCACGAAGCTCTGGAACACCGCAAAGAAGCTCCCGGCCAGCGCCCCCAGGGCCGCGGAAAACCCGAAGGCCATGGTCTTGTAGTAGGCCAGGTTGATCCCCATCACCGAGGCCACGTCCTCGTCCTCCCGAATGGCCAGCCAGGCCAGGCCGACCCGCGAGTCCACGAGGCGGACGCACGCATAAATGGTGAGCAGGACGAAGAAGAGGATCAGGTAGTAGTAGGCCGGGTAGCTGTCTATTACCACCTGCCACTCCCCGAATCCGAGACGGGGCGCCGGGATCCCCGGGATGCCCCGGGGGCCCCGGGTGAGGCCCATCCAGTTGTTCGCCACTATGTAGACGATCTGGCCGAACCCGAGGGTCACGATCGCCAGGTAGTCGTCCCGCACCCGCAGGGTCGGAAAGCCGAGGAGGATGCCCACGAGGACACCGAACGCCATGCCCACCGGCAGGGTCAGCCAGAAGCTCATCCCGTGGTTCACCATCAGAATGGCCGTGGTGTAGGCCCCCACGGCGTAAAAGGCCGCGTGGCCGATGTTGAGTAGCCCCGTAAACCCCATGACCACGTTCAGTCCCAGCGCCAGGACGATGTAGAGCCCGATGTAGATGATGATCCGCATGGCGTAGTTGCTGGGCACCACCAGCGGGACCACCAGCGCGGCCGACACGAGAATGAGCTTCACGTACCAGCGGGACAGGGCGAACGTCCCGGCCAGGCGGACGAGAAAGTTTTGGCTCTGCTCTTTGACGCCGGCCTGGGAGCCGCCGGCCAGGTCATCGAGCCTGCTTTCGCTTTTTGAATCTTCCGGTTTCACCCAAGAGCCCTTCCGGTCTGAAGATGAGGACCAGGATCAGCACGCCGAAGGCAAAGGCGTCTCGGTACATGGAGGATATGTACCCCGCTCCGATGCCTTCGAACACCCCGAGGAGAATCCCCCCGAACATGGCCCCATAAATGTTGCCGATACCGCCCAGGACCGCTGCGGTGAACGCCTTCAACCCGGCGTTGAACCCCATGAACGGGTCGATGCTGTTGTAGTTGACGGCGAAGAGTATGCCCGCCACCGCTCCCATGGCCGATCCGATGGCGAAGGTCAGCACGACCACGGCGTTGGCGTTGATGCCCATCATCTCGGCCGCCTCCCCGTCTGCGGCCGTGGCCCGCATGGCCTTCCCGAGGTAGGTCTTCTTGACGAAAACGCCCAAGCCGATCATCAGGATCAGGGATATCGCGAGGATGACGATCTTCTTGAAGGTGATCACGGCGTTTCCGATCAGGACGGGCGCAACATCGAACGTCACGTCGAAGATCTGGGACTCCGCTCCCCAGACGATTCGGGCCATATTCTGCAGGAAGATGGACATCCCCAGGACGCTGATAACCACGTTGAACCGGGGGGAGTTGCGAAGGGGGCGGTAGGCGATCCTCTCCACACCCAGGCCGACCACCGTTGCCAGCATGATCCCCACCAGGGCCGCGACCGCGAACGGGAGCGATAGGGCCGACATGAGCCACCAGGTGAAAAAGGCCCCGCACATGAAGATCTCGCCATGGGCGAAGTTGATCAGCTTGATGATCCCGTACACCATTGTGTACCCGATGGCGAGCAAGGCGTACAATGCACCCAGGCTGATCGCGTTGACCATCTGCTGCCAGAACATAGCGTCCCTTTCGGGTCACACCACGGGCAAGGGGGGGCGTCTCTCTTCTAGTGAGCGGGTCTGCTCGTTTTGCTCGGGAATCTCATTGGCTTCTTTCTCCAGAATGCGCCGGTATCTCAGCATGTGCGACCTGACGACGGAGATCACCTTCATGATCTTGCGCTGTTCGATCGACTCGACGATGTCCTTCCAGTCCTCGAAGACCTCTTCGTGTTCCGTCCGGTATTTGTTGGTGTAAAAGCTCAACGGCTCCATACTGATGTAGAGGGTCCCGGAGATCCACTCGAAGATCGGGTTGCGGGAGATTCTGGCCAGCTCTTTGTGCATGTTCAGCTCCCACTGATAGAACGCCCCGTAGCTGTCCTCGCTCGACTGGATCAGCGATCCCCCCTCGGCCAGCAGATCCTTTAGGGTACGGATGTCCTCGGGGGTCGCGCGTTCTGCCGCATGCGCGGCCGTGGTCACCTCAACCGGCTCTCGGAACTCGGCCAGGTGTTTTACGGAAATCCGGCCGTGCCGAATGAGAAGGGCCAGGGTCTCGCTGGCGTATTCGTTGTCCACCTCCCGGACAAACGCCCCACCTTTAGAGCCCTTCCGGATCTCGATCAGCCCCTTTTGCTGCAATGCGATCAGGACCTCCCTAACCGTCCCCCGTCCGATCCGATACTTCTCCTGGAGCTCCCGCTCGGGAGGAAGCTTGTCACCGGGCTTGAACTGTCTCGAGAGGATGCTGTTCTCGACCTGACTCAGGATTTGCTCGTGCTTGGTTTGCTGCGCCACCCCTGCTTCTCCCACAGAGACTTCGGTGATCCATCACACCATTTCATCAAAATGGTACGATCTTTTTGGGGGATTTTGTCCGAGCCGGACGCTAATGTCAAGCGTTTTCTGGACATGAGACAGCCTGGAAGTCAGAAAATTGATCTTGTATTTTAAATAAGATACGCCACACATAACCGCAATCCCAATGCTTATAGGAAGGAGAGGGCCTCGTTCTTACTCAGAAAAAAATTACGACCATTCTTTGCAAAGCTGAACATGTTTGGTTGCAGGACGGTTTCAGCAGGCGCTTGCCCCGCGAACCACGGGACGCTCCGGCTCTGCACAGCTGTCGTCCGTGGCAAGGCCCCGTCTCTAAACTGTCAGCCCGGCGGCCGTCTCCGGGTCATTGCAGGAAAACTCACCAACAGGCCTGGCCGGGGTGGCACCCTGAAATCTTTTGAACTCTTTGATAAAGTGGGCCTGGTCGTAGTAACCCAGCTCACCGGAGTAACGCTCAGAGAACCCTGAATGGATTCCAGATCCGCAGTTTTCCCTCGATGATCAGACCATCCTGCATATCTTCGGAATAGAGGATTTCACAGTTTCCGATCAGCGCGGCAGCAACGATCATCGAATCATATACGCTCAAGCCGTAGCGCATGGCCACCGCCATTCCCTTTTCATGTGTTTCAGGTGTGAGGGAATCGGCCGGGCAAACCGAGCGGATCAGGGCCAACACCTCGGTGATATCCTCCCATGACATATGGAGCTTACGCCGGGCAACGCTTGCAAGTTCGTTTAACACCTGCACGCTGATCCGGCCGCCCCTGCGGACGATTTCCTCGGCTCGGTCCGCCTTGGCCTCATCCTCCGAGAGCAGATAAAGAAGGGTATTGGTGTCTATGAAGGGTTCAGGAGCGGGCATTGGTATCTTCCCGGTCGAACCTGAAATCAGCGGGCAGATTTCCCCGAAATTTCCTTAATCTCGACAAAACAGCCTCCCTGCCGGGTTTTTTCCGGATCTGAAAAACCCGCTCATCTGCGATTACGACCTCGATGTCGTCTCCCTCCTTCAGCTCCAGGGTCTTGACAACCGAGGCGGGGAGCCGGAGGGCCAGGCTGTTTCCCCATTTTGAAACGCGCATTTTTCATCCCTCTCTGGATATATTTTCTTCAGAGTATATCAAATTATTGATTCAAAATCAATCGTTAAGACAGGGAGTTCGCCTTTCCGAAGGCCTCGCGGGCCTCCCCGTACCTGCCCTCCTTTTGGAGGATCAACCCTTTCAGAAAGGTCACCTTGGCCGGAAACACCCCCACCTCTTCGGCCACCTGCGTCCACTCCTGCGCCTCCTCAAGGGTCTCCGGCCGGCCCTGCAGATAGAGCACCTCGATGAGCCCCGCCAGGGCCTCCTTGATGCGGAGAGGCAGGTGGACCGCATTCCTGAGATGCTCGGCCGCCTCGCCGTATTTCATGGCCTGCTTGTAGGCCAGGCCCAGAAAAAAGGGGGCATCGTGGGCCTCGTCTTTGAAGATCCCCGTCAGGAACCGGGGCCCTTCCACCAGAGGGGCCAGGGGCATCTGGGCCCCAGGGTACGGAACGGAGAGCCATCCGGCTCAGGCCATCGATGGAGAACTCAACCAGGACGGAAGGCCGGGATGGGTTCCCGCCTTGCCGCCCACGAAGTTTGCAGATCCGGAACAGGTGATAGGAACGAAGGTCGGAGGCTCCTGATGGAGGGGTGGACACTCCATCAGGAGGAAGATGGGCAGCATTTGAGAGGCTGTTTCATGATCCGTCTCCCGGGATTGGGGTTTGCGGGAAACGCACACGAAAAGGGCTGGCACTCAAGAGCGGGTACTGAAGAAGAGAATTGCAGCGATTCCGTAGCAGGTGGGTGCCACATTTTTGCCCCACAGGTCGTCCCTTGCTGTCAAGGAAAACTTGAAAGGGTCCAATCGCCCTCTCCTTTCATGCCAAGGCCGATTCAAAAGGGGCTGCCCCGCCCGAAGGCTTGTCAAGAAAAAAGAAATCCTTATCCTGGAATGAAACCCCCCGGGTGCAGGAGACCTGCCGGGGGGTTCGGAATGCCAAGCCGAAAGGAGCCGTGCCATGGAGGAAGCCAGTCCCCTGTTGCCCCTGGTGCAGAAGTACTTCGAGCAGGACGTGGGCGGGGCCGCCCAAAGCCTGGAGACCCTGGACGAGGACCAGGCCGCGGAGGTGCTCAAGGCCCTCCCCCCGGAGCTGGCCGTGAGGGCCCTGAAACGCCTCCAGGTGAGCTATGCGGCCGCCCTGCTTCAGGACGCGGAGCCGGAGCTTTTCAACACCGTAGTCACCTCCCTGGACCCCCCGTTTGCGGCCAACATCTTCATGCACCTGTCCTCCGAGGCCCGGGAGCGCCTCATGGCCCACATCCCCCAGAAGATGAAATCCCGCATCCGGGAGTACCTCACCTACCCTGAGGACAGCGTGGGGCGGATCATGTCCACGGACTTCCTCTCCTTTCACAAGGACATCACCGTGGGGGAGGCCGTAGGCAAGATCCGGGCCCTGGCCCGCAAGCGCTTTCCCGCCTCCTACGTCTACGTGATCGACGACGAGGAGCACCTCCTGGGGATCATGAACATGCGGGACCTGATGCTGGCCTCGCCCGAAACCCCCATCGAGAAGGTGATGCGCACCAGCCTCTTTTCCCTCTACTGCTTCCTGGACCGGGAGGAGGCGGCCAATGAGATGTCCAAGCGGCGGTACTTCGCCGCCCCGGTGGTGGACGGCCAGAACCGCATCCTGGGGATCATCAAGGCCGAACAGCTCATCCAGGGCCTCCAGGAGGAGCTGACCGAGGACCTCCAGCGTATGGTGGGCGCAGGCGGCGATGAGCGGACCTTCTCCTCCATGCGCTTTTCCCTGAAAAAACGCCTTCCCTGGCTCCACGTGAACCTGGTCACGGCCTTCCTGGCCGCGGCGGTGGTGGCCCTGTTCGAGGGCCTGATCGCCCGGATCACCATCCTGGCCGTGTTCCTGCCCGTGGTGGCGGGCCAGGGGGGCAATGCCGGGGCCCAGTCCCTGGCCGTGGTCATGCGCGGCCTGGTCATGCGGGAGATCCCCAAGGGCAAGGTCCGCAGGCTCATTTTCAAGGAAGGGGGCCTGGGGGCGGTCAACGGGGCGGTGATCGGGACGGTCACGGCCGGGGTGGCCTGGATCTGGCACGGAAACCCCTTCCTGGGCCTGGTCATCGGCCTGGGCATGCTGGTGAACCTGTCCGTGGCCGGCCTCTCCGGGGCCTCCATCCCCATCCTGATGAAGCGGATCGGGCTGGATCCGGCCCAGTGCTCCAGCATCATCCTGACCACGGTGACCGACGTGATGGGCTTTATGGCCTTTCTGGGCTTTGCCCTGCTGTTTCAGGGGAAGCTGGTTTAAGTTCGTCCTTGGTCCCAGCGTCTACCGGCCACCTCTCTCTGTCGGTGAAGCGTCAGCGAAGGCGATGCGGCCGCGGACCAGCTTCGGCAGGACCAGCACGGCCACGATGGCGGCGCCCACCGCAGAGGCATACAGGACCAGGGCCCAGAAGGGCATGTTGAGATCCCACAGGACGAATCTCAGGTCCACGGCCGTTTGATTCTGAAAGGCCGCGATCAGCAATCCTGCCAGGAGGACGGCCGATGCTCCACATTTTACGTACATAACGCCTTCTTGCGGTCTTCTCCGCACCCGGGGGACGTGGAGCTGCCCATAGGATGCGAAAGGGCCTCGGGTCCCTGGGGTCCCGGACCGCATTCCCGGAGCCACCCGGGCCACATGGACGCCCTACGGGTTGGGCTGGCCGGTTTGGGCCTCTTTCTCCTCTTTCTCCTCGATCCTGCGAAGGGACTGCTCCATCCTGCTCAGGGCGTCTGCGGTCCTGCCCCGAAGCTCCTTGGTCCCCCCGGCCCGCTGATAGGCCGCAATGGCGATGATCAGTGCGATGATGGCCAAAATCAGGTTGACAACGCTCATGATTTCACCTCCTGTCTCAATTGTGGTTCGGAAGCCGTTGAGGGCTTCCCGATACTGTAGAACGAGACAGGAACTTGCTTTTTGGCGAGCATGTTAGTTGGTGTCCATCCATAAATGTAACGCGTTGTGAAAAGTGAGGATTTGGCATAAAAAAAGCGCATTTTATAGTGGACATCCTCTCCGTTTCATGCTATGAGA
>CAZYJR010000010.1:0-111438 GCA_964647905.1 uncultured Desulfobacterales bacterium
GTTGGACGAGCCCGGTTACTGGAGCGGGGCTACATACAAGCAAATATCTCTTTTTGACTGGGCGCCTTTGAAAGATCGGTTTTGCCGAGGACTTTTGTTATGGAAATCCGTGTGGAATGTTATTCAGGATACAGGGGCGAAGAAACCCCCCGCCGGTTCCGGCTGGGTGAGCGACGCGTTGAGATCCACGAGGTCATTGACCGATGGCTTGCCCCGGACCATCGGTATTTCAAGGTAACGGGCGAGGACGGCGCGACCTACATCCTGCGCCACGATTCGGAGACCTGCATTTGGGAGCTTACCTACTTCCAAGGGAGAGGCATCCCCGGTGTTCTTTGAGGTTTTTCCGGGGTCTACAGGGCATTGAGAGCATCGAGAAAACCGGGCCTCCATCTCAACTCCTTGGCGGCGTCTTTCAATGCCTCTGAGATCGCCTCCCCCATGAGACCGGGTATGTCCGAGGCCAGCAGCGGATCTCCCGCCAGGCTGCAGCCGCCGTGAATCTTTCCCCTCCAAATCGGTGTTTTCCCCTCTGCTCGGTACAGCGACAGGGAGACTATGAGACCCGCTGAGAGTGGGTATCCCCCGTCCGGGGCGAACCACCTGACCTCCGCATGGAGGCGCCCGCTACACCCGTGACAGGTGTCCTTCACCACCGCACCCATGGCCTCCAGCTCCACCGCGAGAGCCTCCCTGACCAAAGTCGTGGGCTCCTCTTTCAGGGTCCATTGGCGGCCCTTCACCCCGTACCACGATCTATCCCTGCACCCCTCCGGGGTGGGCAAAAAAATGGTCACAGTCTGTGAAAGGACGGGGCTGGTCCATTGAGGGCTGGGCGGCTCGGTGGTGACTATCCACCTGCTCCCCGTGCACGCGGAAAAGAGGAGCAGGAGAATGACCAAACATCGCCTGTTGATCATCTCACTGTCACTCAAAAAGGCCATCTGGGGTAGTGGGGGGCATCGTACTCCCCATCGTAGCTCAGGGCTCGGGCCCTCAGGAGGGCGTCAAAATCGTGGATGCTTCGTATGCCCATGTCCCAGAAGTCTCTTCCTTTGGAACAAAGCACCTCGCCATGAGGATAGTCGGTCCTATCGGGGTCATACTCCGAGTACTCCGAGTAGAGCCATCGAAAAGTGGGATCGAACAAGAACCACCGGTCTTCCAGAAACACCTCTATGAAGCAATGCCCCGTGGTAAGGGACATACGGTCGTGTTTGAATCGGTGCATCCAATCCACATTTGCGGTCACCACCATCCTGGACGGTATGCCCGACGCCCTGAAGAGGGTCGTCATGACCAGGGCGGAGTCGCTGCACCCGCCGATCCTGGCCCGGCCCATTATCTCGTCGGCGGTGGTGCTAAACGCATCCTTGTTGTACCATGGATCCCAGGGATACCGCTCCGCCGTGAGAATAACAGACCTGTACAGCCGCTCCCTCCTGTTCCTCCCGGTTATTTCCCCTGCAATGGATTTGATGCGCCCGGAGACGGTGCTCTGCTCCCCGGACCTTAGCCATACGGAAGCCTCCGGTGGGACACGTTTGTCTTGAAAAAGCGAAAAATCCATGGGCGGGGACGATAGCACCGAATGAGCACAGGCAAAAACAAATGGTACCAGAAAAAAAATCAATGTACACTTGCAGCGGCAAGTTCGCTTAATCGGGGGTCTCCAAAGGGAAAGGAGGAGTGCGATGAAGAAGGGGTTCCTATGGGTTCTCGGGGTCATGGTATTGGGCTCGGCCCTCATGTTCAACACCGGAAAGACCGGGGCTGACAGCCTGTCCGATCGAATACTCAATTATCTAAAGAAAGAGGCGGAGCCTGTCGAACCGCTCCTGCCGCCCGGAGTGAAGTTGAAGCCCGGTTTCGAGCCCGGAGAGGGCCCCATAATCGGCAATTTGCAAATGGTCCAGGGTGATGTACTCGTCTTTCACCGCGGAGAGTCCATCGCTTACAAACTCCAGAAAGACAATCCATTGTACACCGGCGACACCCTGATTACCGGCGACCGATCCAGGGCCAACGCCCTGCTCAATGATAGGAGCGTCATCTCCCTGGCGGCCAATTCAAAACTGGTAATCGATGAATCCTTCTATGATCCTCAGGAGGAAAAGAGATCGTCTCTCTTGAGCCTCCTTTTCGGCAAGGCGCGTTTCATAGTGGCAAAGCTCAGGGGTGATTCCCGCTATGCTATAAACACGCCAACGGCGGTCTGCGGCCTTAGAGGGTCTGACCTGGCCCTTGCGGTTCTCCCCGAGGAAAACGACGTTTCTTTCCTTCCAAGGCTCTTTGCCCTGCTAAACCCTGTCAATAGAGCCCATGCTCAGGCCCCGTTGCCCCTGGCCACATTCCTGGTCACAGGCGCCGAGACCACGGTCAGCTTCACCGGGGCGGCGGGTGCGGCTCAGACCGTGGGGCCGTTCGCCGTCTCAGCGGCTTCGGCCGGCGCGGCGGCCGCCGCCCCGATAACGGTGGGCGCTGTGGCGGCCGGCGCGGTCTTGGAAGTGGTGGGTCCCGGGCTTGCGGCCATGTCGATGCCGCCTGCCAGACAATAGCGGGCTTCGGGGTCGGGTCTTAAATATTAATTATTCCGTTGGAATAATTAATATTTAAGACCCGACCCCGTGACCTTACTGTTTGACGAAATCCAGCTTGGACTCACCCCTGGGGAGGGAATGGTCGGCCTGAAGAGTGATGCTCACGCCGTAGCGTTGCTCCAGGTCCAGGAGCTCCCTCCTCTTGCGGTTCTGGAGGTAGGAAACCACCTCAGGGGAAATGGTCCCGGTAAGCTGGGTAATCTCGCCCTTGGAGAGCCCCACCCAGATCCTCCGCATGACGGAGACCGCCGCTGACTCCACGCTCATCACGGTGCCCCGTCCCTGGCAGTAGGGGCAGCTCTGATAAGTCTTGGATTCGATGGAGGGGCGCAGGCGCTGGCGGGAGAGCTCCAGCAAGCCGAATTTGGAGAGCGTGCTCACGTCCGTCTTGGCCCGGTCCTTTTTCATCTCCTCGCGAAGGAGCTTCTCCACTTCCCGGTTGTGCTTTCTGTCCTTCATGTCGATGAAATCAATCACCACCAGGCCGCCGATGTCCCGCAGCCGGAGCTGCCGGGCTATCTCCCTGGCGGCCTCCTTGTTGGTGTTGAAGGCCATGCTCTCCACGTCCTTTCCCACCCTCCCCCTGCCCGAGTTGACATCAACGGCGATCAGGGCCTCTGTAGGGTCGATGACTATGGATCCGCCCGAGGGTAGATTCACCCGGTTGCGGTAGATGCTCTCGATCTGTTCCTCGATGTCGTAGCGATCAAAGATAGGCACCTTGTCCTTGTAATGCTTCACTATGCGCTGGTGCCTGGGGGAGATTATTTTCATATACTCTTTGATCTTGTTGTAGGTATCCTTGTCGTCGACCAGGACCTCGCTCACGTCGCTGTTGAAGTAATCCCTCAGGGTCCTGAGGCAGAGGTCCTGCTCCTTGTGTATCAAGCTGGGGGTTGGAGACTCGTTGACCTGGGCCTTGATGTTGCGCCACATGCGAAGCAGGCGATTGAGATCCTTGGAGAGCTCCTTCTTGTTCTGCCCGGCTGCGACCGTCCTGACTATGAAACCGATCTCCTCGGGCAGGGTGAGCTGGCTCATGATCTCCTTCAGGCGCTGGCGCTCGGCCTCGTCCTCTATCTTCCTGGATACCCCGTTAAGGGTCCGGCCAGGTGTCAGCACCAAGTACCTGCCCGCAATAGAGATGTATGTGGTGAGATGGGCCCCTTTGCGGCCGGGCATCTCTTTCAGGACCTGAACCAAGACCTCCTGCCCCTTTTTCAGAGCCTTCTCAAGGGGTGGCAGATGCCCGGCGTCCGGGTCCACCTCGGTTTGGCAGTACTCCGGGTGCACGTCCGATGCAGGCAGGAACCCGTTCTTTTCCACCCCGAAATTGACGAAACAGGCCTGGAGACTGGGCTCTATGCGCTCGATCATGCCCCTGTAAATGTTGCCCTCGCGCTGCTCGGACATGGTGGTCTCTATGTGAAACCCGTCCAGCATGCCGTCCTTTATAAAAGCGACCCGGAACTCTTCCGGATCAACTGCATTTATAAGCATCTTCGTAGTCATTTATCCTCTATGGCACCTTTGTCCGCTCGGGTGACCCGGGAGCGGGTTACTTCCGGCCTCTGCGTTCCATATGCTGGTGCGCCTGATACATGAAGGTTCTTATGGCGGCCTCCCTGCCCGGCTGATAAGTGCCGTCGCAGGGGGTGTCGAGATACGGGAGTCTGTGGCGGTTGGCCACCGGGCGGACAACCGCGGAAGTGATGGTGCTTGGCATGCAGGTGAAAGGATAGACATTGACCACGCCGTTGAATCCCTCACGCATGTACTCCATTACCCCGGCGATGCTCAGACACGCCTCGGTGCCCACGTCAAAGGAGAAGAGGTCCTCTTCCAGCAGGACCCGTTCCAGGTCCCCGACGTCATGGTCTCCCGGGAGGTCTATGATCCTTCCTATCCTCTTGTATACCTGCTTCATTTTCGTCTGGCGGTAGTAGAGCTCCAGGCCGTAGGCGACGACTTTGGACAGGTAATCCCGGATCTCCTTGTACCTCATCAGCCTCAGGCTCCGGCGGAGGCCCATGCGGGCCTGGCGCATGCAGTCATAGGCGGTGTAGTTTACCCACTCGGCTATGGAGGCGTTCACCACTTCCGCGCCGTAGCGCTCCAACATCCGGATGAGGTCCTGGTTGGCCTGGGTATGGGTGCGCAGGTAGATCTCACCCACTATTCCGATCAATGGCTTGCGGGGAACAGAAGGGTCGATGAGGGCGGCCCCCTCTCTTGCCGACCGCTCCAGTTCTTCCAGGACGGCGTCGAAGCCCCGGCCGGGCTCATGGGCCTCGAAGGAGCGGGAGAGATCCTCTATGGCCCTTTCCATGAAGGCGTCCGCCGCTCCGGGTTCTCTTTCATAGGGACGGATGCGCCACAGTAGGCGGTCCAGTACGTCGGCCGTCACCACTGACAGGTAGGCGGTCTTTCTAAAGTCCCGTATCCGGTCCTCCGGTATCATTCCGGCAGGGGAGTAGGCGTTGTCAGAGGTCAGGGAGCCTATCCTGAGGTCCTGGAGATCCGGAAACGAGTCCAGCACGATCCTCTGGAACTTGTTGTACATGCCGAACCGGCAAGGCCCGCCCGCCTCCGGCATGAAGTAGACGTAGTCCCGGGCGTCGAACTGCTCGCCCAGCCGCTCCTTTTCCCGGGCCATGAAGTGGAGGATGTCCCCGGTGGTCACCTGGCAGGGAAAGCATTCCTTGCCCGAGGTGAACTCCTTTCCCAGCTCCATGCCCTTGTAGGTTTCCATTACCTTGGCCTTTACGCCGAACCCGCGGAAAGCGGCCGCCATCAGGAGACATCCCGTTCGGTTCATCTCCGGGATGAGAAAGATCTTGTCCCGCACGTCAAAGGTCCCCACCTTGCGGGAGAAGCTTTGAAAGACGCTGGATTCAGTGGATTCCATGGTTCCTCAATTGGAAAGCTTCCTCTCCTCCGAGGCCAGGCTCCGGTTGAGCCTGTCCATGGCGTTTTCAACCACGTTTCTGAAGGCCTCCAGGCGGGTCATCACCCCGGCCACGGCGCTGTGCTCGTCCAGCTCCAGGATCAGATAGGGCTTCTCTCCCATGATGTGCTTATAGAAATGCTCCACAAAGGAGTCCGCACCGCAACTGAAATTGGTCAGGTGGAGTCCGAAGCTCTCCGGCCGTCGCCTGATAAACTTGGCCGTCCTGAGTATCCTGGCCCCCAGCCCCCAGTACATGGAGGGAAAATCCGAGAGATCCACATCGCTGACGTCCACCAGATCCATGGGGATCGCTGATACGCCTATCTTGGCCAGGTTTTGACCAAGCCTCAGGTTGAGGCGCTCGTCATAAAGGTTGTAGGGTCGTCCGGTCACGATCACCAAGGGCTCTTGCGGGTCATGATCCTCCATGATCCCGGCCCCTTCCGCATAAAGCTCCTGTTCGAACCCCTTCGTCGCTTCAAGGCCCTCCTCCAGGGCGGCTCGTATTTCGGCGCGGCTCCGGTCCAGGGCCTTGGCGAGCTGCCCGGCCAACTCCAGGGCCTGGAGATCCGGATCCTGGCGCAGGTGGAGTATGGCGTGGAGCATGTCGACGCCTCGGAGATCCAGGGCGGCCTTGAGCATGTACCGGTTGGCCTGGACCAAGGGGCAGAAAAACCCGCGCTCGGCCTCTGTGGGCGTGGGCATGTCCACTATGGTGGGCAGAAACAGGTACCGGGTCCTCCCCGCAAGGGTCTTTACGTGTCCGTGGGAGACCTTTATCGGATAGCACGTCTCCGCTGTCACGCTTTCAATCCCGGTACTGGAGATCTCTCCGTTCGTGGGAGGCGTAAGAGCCAGCCGGTACCCCAGGCGGTCAAAAAAGTGCGCCCACAGGATCCCGGTCTGAAACGTATACAGGCTCCGCTGCATCCCCACGGTCGGGCGCCCGTCGTCCTCGATCACCGTTTCTCCGGGGGCGAGCTCCCGGTATAGACCCTCCATGTGTTTCCGCCAGACGGAATCACGCAGCTTGAAGGCGTTCAGCCGCGTCTCCCTGCTGGACGTCACCGTCTCGTAACGACCGCACTCCCCACCCCAGATGGTCTTTCTGCCGTCAAAGTCGTAAATCTTGAGCTTGCAGCGGTTGTGGCAATTCGGGTCCGCCCGGCAGATCTTCTCTTTGTAGTCCATCCGGTCCCGGACCGCGCTTGCAATACCCCGAAACCTGCTATTGGCGATCCCCTCGGACTGCATCTTCTCCTGTACACTGACGGCCGCACCATACGCCCCCAGCACCTCCCGGTGCTTGGGGACCGCGAGCGCCCTTCCCAGGACGTTCTCAAAGGCGCCCACCACGGCCTTGTTCAGGGAAGGACCGCCCAGGAACATCACGCGCCGGCCGACCTTTCGCTTCCCCACCACCCGGTTCAGGTAATTGTGGACCACCGCATAGCACAGCCCGGCGATCAAGTCCTTGGTGTCCACTCCCTGCTGGTGATAGGAGACCAGATCCGACTCCATGAAGACCGTGCACCTCTCAGCGAGCCTCACCGGACCTTGTGAGGACAGGGCTATCTCCTGGAACTCGTCCACTATGTTTATGCCGTACTTGTTGGCCAGCTCGTGGAGAAAGCTGCCCGTGCCGGCCGCGCAGACCTTGTTCATGTCGAAGTCCAGGGGGTAGCGGTTGGCCACGTAAATGTACTTGGAGTCCTGGCCCCCGATCTCGAAGATGGTATCCACCTCGGGATCCATTTCCACCGCCCCCCTGGCATGGGCGGTTATCTCGTCTATGATCAGATCCGCGTTGAGGAATGTGCCCACCACATTGCGGCCCGACCCGGTGGTGGCCGTCCCCCTTATGGACAGGTCCTCTCCGAGCTCGTCCCGGAGCTCGGATAGGAGGCGCTGGGTGACCTCTATGGGCTTGCCCCTGGTGTGTACGTAGCTCTTGTGGACGATCCTCCGGTCCTCGTCCACCAGGGCGTACTTCGTGGTGGTTGATCCTATGTCCAGGCCCAAATAAACCGGCTCGCCCTTGCCCGGAGGGCGCCGGGTGAGCCTGTTGTCGGACGGGAAGGATGTCTTTCTCAGCCCCAGCTTGGGGGCCAAAGGCAGGTCCGCCAGGGTCTCATCCCTGGCCGTCCGGTATGCGCTCAGGTCCGGGCGGTTGCGGATCCCTTGATTCCGGGCCTGGAGGGCGACGCCCAGGCCCCCCAGAGACGTGCTGTGAGGCGGCACGAGGAGCCCCGGGAAATAGTCCCTTAAGGCACGCACCTGAAGCTCGTTCAAGGAGAGACCGCCCACGAACAGTATGGGCTCCTCCAAGGCCCTGTTCTGAACTATCGTGCTTACATAGTTGCGGGCGTTCCCCACATGCAGCCCGTAGATGATGTCCTCGAGCCTCTCTCCCTTGTTTTGCAGGTGGATCATGTCGGACTTGGTGAAAACGGTACAGCGGCAGGCCACGTTGGCTGGCTGCTCGCTCTGCATGCCCATTCGGATGAAATCCGACAAAATGCGGTCCACCTGGTCCTGGGAGATCTTTCCCTCGCGATCGTATATGGCGGTCGCCAGCCTCTGAGCCTGTTGATCTATGAATGAGCCGGTACCGGACGCGCACGGGCCGTTAGTATTGAAATACTCGAGCTCCCAGCCGTTCCCCCTGTGGCTGATCTGGAAAAGGGACGTGTCTTGCCCGCCCATGCTGATGATGGTCCTGGCATCGGCCCTGACATGAAGGGCTCCGAGGACCTGCGCTATGGTCTCGAACTCGTAAAAGGCCCCAACGCGGCGGCTCAAAGCGCGGCCGTGGTTCCCGGTAAAGGCGACCGCCTGAACGGATTCCTCTCCAAACTTCGCATAGATCTCCTTTACCACCTCGGAGACCTCGTCCTCCAGCCTTCCCAGGTGACGCCTGTACGGGAGCTCGAAGAGGATCTCGCCTTCAGCGTCTATAACCATGCCGTTCAGGCTTACCGAACCGGCGTCTATCCCCACCCAATAGCCGTGTTCACCCCTGTTGGATCTGGATCCACCCATGCTTCAACCGCCGCTGCACCCGGGCTTACCCGCAATCCCCGGGTCGTCTCCCGGCCCCGGAAGGTAATATGTCTCTCCATGATGAGCCTGGGCCTTCAAGCCGCCGGCTTGCTCCAGCCCCGCCACTATGTTTCCGGCCTCTTCCAGCCCTATTCCCAGAGAGTCGGCGATATCCGGAAGCCTGACCGGACGCCTGCCCGCCATCTCCCGAATCGTCTGTTCCAAGGTCCCGTGCCGCTGCGAACGCTGCCGTCCGCCGTAGCCGGCGATAATTTCCACGCGCTCCCCCAAGAAACCTCTTATCTCTTCCAGTCGCTCTCTGTCAAGGGCCACGGCGGCCGCATCCGCGGGCGGCCTTACCACGGTGTTCAGTTGCACCCTGTCCGGCGATATGTCCGCCAGTGCCCCGCGGATACCTTCCAGCTCCTCCTGGGTGTCGTTGATCCCCTTTAGAAGGACCACCTCCATAGTCAGCTCCCCGGTGTACTCGGTTCGGAAGCGTGTCAACCCGTCGATGAGATCCCTCACATGAATCGATCGGTGGGGTCGATGAATCCGCCTGGAAGTGCTCTCTTGCACCGAACACAGGGTGGGGGCCACCCGGTCCGCCTCTCTCACCCGGGCCCTGACCTCCTCCCTGCCCAAAAGGGAGCCGTTGGTCAAGACCACCACCGGGGCATCGGTCATTTCCTTCACTGAAGATATGATCCTGCCTATACCGGTATGCAGGGTGGGTTCTCCTGATCCGGACATGGTCACGGCGTCCGGTGATACATCCTTCAGCCGCTCCCTGAGTTCGGCCAGGATCCGCTCCACCGGGTGAAAGGCCGCGGGCGTTGCCGTCAGGCACGTAGTCTTTCCCACCTGGCAGTAAATGCAGTTGTAGGTGCAGGTCTTCTTGGGCATGAGATCCACGCCGAGAGAAAGCCCCAGCCTCCTGGAAGGGACCGGGCCGAAGACGTATCCCATGAGACCTCCTTTCCGCCTCAAAGGCGAAGGACCGTTTCAGTGCGCCTCGGACCAGTTGCGCCCGGTCTCCATCTCCACTATCAGGGGGACCGAGAGCTGAAATACCGACTCCATCTCCTCCCGGATCAAGGGCTTCACCCTTTCGCTTTCCTCTTCAGGCACTTCGAAGACCAGCTCGTCATGAACCTGCAGTATCATCCTGGCACCCCAGCCGCCGCGGGTCAGCCGCTCATGAATGCCTATCATGGCCCGCTTTATCAAGTCCGCAGCAGTGCCCTGGATGGGGGTATTGACCGCCATCCGCTCCGCCTCAGACCTCACAAAACCGGTCTTGTGGTTGATGTCCGGCAGGTAGCGCCTGCGGTTGAAAAGGGTGGTCACGAAGCCCTTGGACCGGGCCTCCTCTATCATTCGGTCCCTGAAGCTCAGCACCCCCGGATGCTTTGCATAGTAGGTATCGATGTAGGCCCTTGCGGTCTTGTGGTCGATGCCCAACTCCTCGCTCAACTTGTGGGGACCCATGCCGTATATGATCCCGAAATTGATGGCCTTGGCGATTCGCCGCTGCTCGGGATCGACAACCGCCCGGGGCACCTCAAAGAGCTCAGAGGCAGTGCGCGCGTGGATGTCTTCTCCGTTCCCGAAGGCCTCTATGAGGGCTTCGTCCTGAGAGTAGTGGGCGAAGACCCTGAGCTCGATCTGGCTGTAATCCGCTGAAAGAAGTACATGGCCTTCATCCGCCACAAACCCCCTTCGAATGGCCCTGCCCTCAGGGGTCCTGATGGGTATGTTTTGGAGGTTGGGCTTGCTGCTGCTCAGCCTCCCGGTGGCTGCCACCGTTTGATTGAAGGATGTATGGATCCTGCCGGTCTCCGGGTGGACCATCTTGGTCAAGGCGTCCAGGTAGGTGGACTTGAGCTTGGACACGCTCCTGTAGGCCAGCAGCAGCTCCGGTATCTTGAAATTCATTGCCGCCAGCTTCTTGAGCACCCGTACGTCTGTGGAGTATTTCTTTGTCTTGGATGTCTTTCCCTGGACAGGGAGCCCGAGCTTTTCGAACAGGACGAAGCCCAGTTGCCGGGGGGAATTGATGTTGAACTCCATGCCGGCCTCTTCAAAGACCGCGGCCTGGATCTCCTCGAGCTGCGCGGCGAACCGGCCTGACATGCGCCGGAATTCCTCTATGTCCACCTTGATTCCCGTAAGCTCCATATCCACCAGCACCGGGACCAGACGCATCTCCAGGTCGAAAAAGAGAGGTTCGTTGCCGTCGGCCGCGAGCCTATCGGCCAACACTCCCCTCAGCCTCAGAGCGACCTCGGCGTCCTCGCCCGCGTATTCCGCCGCCTCCTCCACCGGTACACTTGAGAAGGAGATCTCTTCCCCCCTTTTACCCACCACCTCTTTGTAACCGATCATTCGGTGGTTGAGATAATGCTGGGAGAGATAATCAAGGTTGTGCTGCCTCAGCCCTGGGTTCAGGACATAGGAGGCAATCATGGTGTCGAAGTGAAGGCCCCTCAGATCCACTCCGTGCCGTCTGAGGACCACGGCGTCGTACTTTATGTTCTGACCCACCTTCAAGACCCCCGGGTCCTCCATGATCCTCCCCAAGGACTCCTTTACCCGAGGCCAGGCCAACTGAACCGGCGCACCCGGGTAATCATGCTCGAGCGGGACATACCATGCCTTGCCTTGCTCGGTGGCAAAGGAAATCCCCACCAGGACCGCCTTGAAAGGGTCCGTGCTCGTGGTTTCGGTATCCAGCGAGACGACGCCCCGCCGCCTGACCTCCGCAGCCAATTCGGCCAGGTCCTCGTCGGTGAGGCACAGCCGGGTCCCCGGGAGCCCTGATTCCGACCGTGAGGAAAAGCGCTCCCATAGGTCCCGGAACTCCATCTCCCTGAACACTTCCGCCAGCAACTTCTCGTCCGGCTTCCCGACCCGCAGGCCCTCCACCCGGATCTCCAGAGGCAGATCGGTCTCCAGGCTTACAAGCCTGCGGCTTAAAAAGGCCTCTTCCCTGGAAGAGGCCAGGTTTTCCTTCAGCTTACCTCGGGGCAGGTCCTCCAGGTGTTCATACACCCCGTTCAGGCTCCCGTAACGCCGGATCAAATCCAAGGCCTTTTTCTCGCCTATTCCCGGCACCCCGGGGATGTTGTCCGAGCTGTCCCCGGCCAGCCCCATGATGTCCGTTATCTGCCGCGGCTCCAAACCGCTGTATGCCTCCCGGAATGCCTCGTAATCAGTGTATCGCTCGCGCATGGTATCCCACAGGGCGATACGATCCGACACAATCTGGCGGAAGTCCTTGTCCCCGGTCACCACCACCACCTCGAACCCCACTGACTCGCCCATCCTGGCGAGGGTGCCGATTACGTCATCCGCCTCCACGCCTTGCCTCTTTATCAAGGGCAGCCCTAACCCCTGTACGATACGTTCTATGTAAGAAATCTGAACCAGCAGGTCCTCGGGTGGAAGCGGCCTGGTGGCCTTGTATTCGGGATATAGGTGGTGGCGAAAAGTCTTTCCTTCCGCATCGAACACCACGGCCAGGTACTCCGGCTCCTTTTCGTCCATGAGCTTGAGGAGCATCCTGGTGAATCCGTAGACGGCATTTGTTGGAAACCCCCGGGAGTTGGAAAGATTCCTTATGGCGTGATAAGCGCGATGGACATAAGAGGTACCGTCCACCAAGTAAACACTCTGTTTGTCAGGCATCAAATCTTCCCTTTACTTGGCATAATCCACCGCCCTCACCTCCCGGATTACCGTGACCTTGATCTGCCCGGGGTAGGTGAGCTCCTTTTCTATCTTCTTGGCTATATCCGAACATATCATATAGGCCTCATCATCGTTGACCATGTCTCCTTCCACCATGATCCTGATCTCCCGGCCGGCCTGGATGGCATAGGACTTGCTAACGCCTTTGAAGGACATGGCGATCTTCTCCAGATCCTCCAGTCGCTTCACATAGGATTCCAGCATCTCCTGCCGCGCACCGGGCCTGGCCCCGGACAGGGTGTCGGCAGCCTGCACCAGGACCGCCAGGGTGGTCTCAGGGGACACTTCCTCGTGGTGAGCGGCGATGGAATGGACCACTTCCTCAGCCTCGCCGTATTTCTTGGCCAGCTCGGCCCCGATCTGGGCGTGCGCCCCTTCCACCTCGTGATCCACGGCCTTTCCGATGTCATGAAGCAGGCCGGCCCGCTTGGCCACCTTTAGGTTCACTCCCAACTCAGCCGCCATCATGCCGCAGATGAAGGCCACCTCCCTTGAGTGCTGGAGCACGTTTTGTGCGTAGCTGGAGCGGTATCTGAGCCGCCCGATCAATTTGACCAGATCGGGGTGGATACCGTGAACCCCGACATCAAAGGTGGCCTGTTCTCCGGCCTCCTTGATGCTGGCTTCCACCTCCTCGTCCACCTTCTTCACTATCTCTTCTATGCGTGCCGGGTGTATGCGGCCGTCCTCTATCAATCTCTGCAAGGAAATCTTGGCCACCTCCCGCCTGATGGGGTTGAACCCGGAGAGAATCACGGCCTCGGGGGTGTCGTCGATTATGAGATCGATCCCGGTGGCCGCCTCTATGGCTCGGATGTTCCGGCCTTCCCGGCCGATTATACGACCCTTCATCTCCTCATTGGGTAAGGGGACCACTGATACGGTCTTTTCCGCCACATAGTCACCGGCGTATCTCTTTATTGCAAGAGCCATTGTTTCTTCGGCTTTTTTCTTGGCTGTCTCCTTGGCTTCGGTCTCTATTCGGCGGATATACTTCACCGCCTCGTGCCTGGCCTCCTCCTCCATGGACTTGACCAGCATTTCCTTGGCCTCCTGGCCGGACATCCCGGCCAGGCGCTCCAACTGCTCCCTCTGCCCGGCAAGAAGCTGATCGTAGGTCTGTTCCTTTTCTTTGAGCTCCGCTTCCAGCTGCTCGAGGGCGTTCTCCTTACCAGCCAGATGCTTTTCCTTCTTTTCGTACTGCTCGATCTTCTTGTCCAGATTCTCTTCTTTAATGAACAGGCGCTTCTCCAAGGCCTGGAGTTGCTCTCTCTTCTCGTTGGTCTCCTTTTCAAAGTCCAACTTCATTTGATAAAGCGTGTCTTTGGCCCTGAGCATAGCCTCTTTTTTTAAAGTCTTAGCTTTCTTGTGGGCCTCGTTTATTATCTTCCTGGAATACTCGTTAATGGATTCAATCTGGTTTTCGACGATCCTCTTGCGCGTCCAAAAGCCGATAACGAACCCGAAGACTCCTCCCCCCAGGCCGGCAAGGATCACCTGCAGGATGCTCATGACGGATTACCTCTCTATTAGGAATCCCGGAGGCGCCTTCCGGCGAGGGGACCGGCCCCGGGTATCCAAAATCACAATCGGTCCCGCTCCGAAGGCTCGGCCTTGCAGGGCCGCTCACCACGGAACCCGCGGAAACTGAACATAAAGTCGTCAATCTGGGGCGACACAGAGTGGCTGGAAGGAAGGGGCAAAGGGGAGGAGACTGTTTTTGTAACCACGTGAAGGGGTGACCACCTAGCCCATCACGGAGTCGATGTCGTATATCATAGCCTTGATCCGCTGACGTGACCTGGCACTGTTCTCTTTGAGCGCCCGAAGCGCCTGGAAATACTCCTCGGCTATATGCATGGCCGCGAGAATAGCCGCCTTGCGTTCGCTCAGACCTTCCGAACCCTCACGAATCTCCCGGGTCACTTGATTTACGTATTCGGCCACCTTCTTGACGTCTTCGGCGCTGCCGCGACTCCTAACCAAATACTCTTGGTCAAGGATCTTGACTCTTACAGGCTCCATCTGTTCGGCCGCATCTCCCAAAACGCCATCCGGACCTGAATCCGTGCGCAAGCAGCGGGTGCCGGCGGCCCCTAGGCTCACACATCGATCTGTTCAATCTTTTCCAAGAGGGTGATTATACGCTGCCTTGCCTGGTCCCGCGCAGAGCGCAAGGACTCTATCTCCCCGGTGAGATCCGCTATCTTCTCATCTTGGATCTGCACCTTTTCGGCCAGCGTCTCTTTTTCCCTCTTCAGCGTCTGGACGTAAGCTATCAGCGAATCCAGCTTCTCCTCGAGCGCCTGGAACTGATCCAGTTCTTCTCCCTTTTCCATACCCATCCCTTAAGCCTCGGTCCCCGGGCCTACCGCCCCGGAGCCGCTCCGGTTCTCACCACCTGATCAAGTCGTCCCTGCCCCCCGGGCCCATCGAGGAACCGAAGGGATTCACTTGAAATTTCTATATTATGAGCTACCTGAAAAAAGTCAATAAAAAAGGCAAGCCCGAGGGCTTGCCTTGCCTCCCGCTCCCACTGGTAAGGATCTTACTGCCCCTGAGCCTTTGAGGCGACTTTGAGCCGAATCATGGCCCTGCGCAAAGCGGCTTCGGCCCTCAAGAAATCCACGTCTTCTTCGCCGCGCTCTCTGGCCAAGCGCTCCTTGGCCCGCTCCATGGCGCTGCGGGCCCGCTCCATATCGATGTCAGTGGCCTTCTCCGCGGCCTCCACCAGTACGGACACGTGGTCTTCGGAGACCTCTGCAAAGCCGTCCGTAACGGCCACAAACTCCTTCTTGCCCGCCGCCTCATACCTCAACTCACCCGGTTGGATGCCGGAGAGAAAGGGGATATGCCCGGGGAGGAGACCGAACTCACCCTCCACCCCGGGGGCCACCACAGTGTCCACCTCACGGCTGACCAACACCTTGTCAGGGGTAACCACTTCAAGTCTCAACATGCCTGCCATCTCCCGCCGGGCCTACTCGCTGGAGGCCATCTTCTCGGCCTTCTCCAAGACCTCGTCTATACCGCCGACCATATAAAAGGCGCCTTCGGGCAACTCATCGTGCTTGCCCTCTATGATCTCTTTGAACCCCCTGATGGTCTCCTGGACCGAGACGTACTTCCCCGGGGTCCCGGTGAAGGTCTCAGCCACGTGAAAGGGCTGGGAAAGAAAGCGCTGTATACGCCTGGCCCTGGCCACGGTGAGCTTGTCCTCGTCCGAGAGCTCGTCCATCCCCAGAATGGCAATAATGTCCTGCAAGTCTTTATACTTCTGGAGAATCTGCTGCACCTGGCGGGATACGTAATAGTGTTCTTCGCCCAGTATGTTGGGATCCAGGATCCGCGAGGTGGAGTCCAGGGGGTCCACAGCCGGATAGATACCCAGCTCGGCGATCGGCCTGGAGAGCACCACGGTACCGTCCAAATGGGCGAACGTAGTCGCCGGTGCAGGGTCCGTGAGGTCGTCTGCAGGTACGTACACGCACTGAACCGAGGTAATCGACCCCTTCTTTGTGGATGTGATCCTCTCCTGCAGCTCGCCAAGGTCCGTCCCCAGGGTGGGCTGGTAGCCCACGGCCGATGGCATACGACCCAGAGTGGCGGAGACCTCCTGCCCGGCCTGGGTGAACCTGAAGATATTGTCAATGAAGAGCAGGACGTCCTGGCCCTTCTCGTCTCGGTAGTACTCCGCAGCGGTAAGTGCGGAGAGCGCGACCCGAGCCCGGGCACCAGGGGGTTCGGTCATCTGGCCGTAAATCAGCGCCGCCTTTTCAACAACGCCGGATTCCTTCATCTCAAGGTAGAGGTCGTTCCCTTCCCTGGTGCGCTCCCCCACCCCGGCAAAAACGGAAATGCCGCCGTGCTGCATGGCTATATTGTGGATCATCTCCATCATAATGACCGTCTTGCCGACTCCGGCACCCCCGAACATCCCCATCTTACCGCCCCTAGGAAAGGGGACCAGGAGATCGATGACCTTGACGCCGGTTTCAAGGACGTTTACGGAGGTGTCCTGATCCACGAATGACGGGGCGTGGCGATGGATGGGCAGATACTCGGAGGTCTCCACCGGGCCGAGGCCGTCCACCGGGCGTCCCACCACGTTGAGGACGCGGCCCAGGATGGGATCGCCGGCGGGCATCATAATCGGCTGCGCCGTGTTCTTGGCCGGCATTCCGCGTACTAGTCCGTCTGTGACGTCCATGGCTATACAGCGTACCACATTGTCGCCGAGGTGCTGCGCCACCTCCACCACCAAGTTGTCTTCCTGGTCGTTGATGGCGGGATTAGTGATAAAGAGAGCCGTCAGGACCTCCGGCAACTCCCCCTCGGGGAACTCCACATCCACGACAGGACCTGTCACCTGAATAACTTTACCCTCATTCATGATATATACAAGACCTCCTTATCCTTGGGAAAACGTTTAGCCCTGCCTGATGGCCTCGGCCCCGCCCACTATGTCCATGAGCTCCGCCGTTATGGCCGCCTGTCGTGCCTTGTTGTAGGCCAGCGTCAGGTTTTGGATCATCTCCTTGCAGTTCTTGGTGGCATTGTCCATGGCGGCCATCCGCGCCGCGTGTTCGCTCACCTCGTTCTGGAGAAATGCGTTGTAGATCTGGACGTTCAGGTGCTTGGGCAGGAGGTCTATGAGGAGCTCCTCGGCGCTGGGCTCGTAGAGATATTCCGATGCCGCGCCGGCCTCTTCCTCCTCCCTCTGGGGCGGTTCTATGGGCAGCAGCTTGACCAGAGTGATCTCCTGGCGGGCCATGCTGACAAAGTGCATGTACATCATGTACACCTCATCAACTTCGCCGCCCAGGAAGCGATCTATGAACTGCCTCGTCATCCGGCTTACAAAGGACATGTCGATCTTTCCGTAAACCTGGATGTGGCTCTCGGTGAGAGGGTAACCCCTTTTTCTGAAGTAATCCCTGCCCTTGCGTCCTACGGTGGTCAGACTGTAGTCCAGACCCCGCCCCTTTAGGTCTTCAACGAAGCTCTCGGCACGATTGAGCAATTGGGCGTTGAAGCTCCCGCAGAGTCCCCGGTCCGCGGTGAAATGAAGGAGTTCGACCTTGTTGACCTCCTCTTTTCTCACCAGCAGGGGATGAATGTCCGCCTCGATGCGGCTGGCCAGGTTACCCAGTACTTCGGAAAACTTCCTGGCGTAGGGCTCAAAGGCCTCGACACGGCCCTGGGTGCTGCGCAGCTTTGCCGCAGCCACCATGTTCATGGCCCGGGTTATCTGCTGGGTCTTTTTGACCGCGCCTATCTTCCGCTGAATATCTTTTAGTGTCGCCATCTATCTCTTCTCTGCCTTCCGGTGATCTATATTGAGCAACCCCGATGAAGGGTCCTTGCTTTCCCGCGCTTCGCTAGGAGGTGGACGGCTGGAAGATCTTCTTGAACTCGTCCAGGGCCTTTGCCAGCTTGTCGTTCAGCTCGTCGCTTATATCCCCTTTGTCCTTGATCTCCTGGAGGAGCTCCGGGTGCTTGCTGTCCATGAACTCCAGCATCTGGCTCTCATACTCCAGCACCGCTTCCTCGGGCCACTCGTCAAGGTATCCATTGGCGGCGGCGAACAGGATCATTACTTCTCTCTCGGCGCTCATCGGCTGGTACTGGGCCTGTTTCAGCACTTCCACCAGTCTGCGGCCCCGGGCGAGCTGGCGTTGGGTGGCCTTGTCCAGGTCGCTCCCGAACTGGGCAAAGGCCTCCAGCTCCCGGTACTGCGCCATATCCAGACGCAGGGTTCCGGCCACCTTTTTCATGGCCTTTGTCTGGGCTGCACCGCCCACTCGGGAGACCGAGAGCCCCACGTTGATGGCCGGCCTGACTCCGGAGAAGAAAAGCCCAGGCTCCAGATAGACCTGCCCGTCCGTAATGGAGATCACGTTGGTGGGGATGTAAGCGGAGACGTCCCCGGCCTGGGTCTCGATTATGGGAAGGGCGGTCAGGGAGCCGGCGCCCAGCTCGTCGTTGAGCTTGGCGGCGCGCTCCAGGAGCCGCGAGTGGTTGTAGAAGATGTCGCCGGGGAAGGCCTCACGGCCGGGCGGACGCCTCAGGAGCAGGGACACCTGCCGGTAGGCCACGGCCTGCTTGCTCAGGTCGTCGTAGACTATCATGGCGTGTTTTCCGTTGTCCCGATAATACTCGCCGATTGAGCATCCCGCATAAGGAGCCAGATACTGCTGGGTCGCAGGATCGCTGGCGCACGCCGCAACGACCGTCGTATACTCCATGGCCCCGTGGCGCTCCAGGGTGTCCACGACCTGAGCCACTGTTGACTTCTTCTGCCCCACGGCCACGTAGATGCAGAATACATCCGTTCCCTTCTGGTTCAAGATGGCGTCCACGCAGATAGCCGTCTTGCCGATCTGGCGGTCGCCGATGATGAGCTCTCTCTGCCCGCGCCCGATAGGGGTCATGGCGTCGATGGCCTTGATGCCCGTATACATGGGTTCGGACACCGGCTGCCGGGCGATCACGCCCGGTGCCACCATCTCGATCCGCCGAGTCTCTGCGGCGTTTATCGGACCCTTCCCGTCCAGAGGGTTGCCCACTGCGTCAATGACCCTGCCCAGGACCGCATCACCCACCGGGACCTGTGCGATCCTGCCTGTTCGCTTGACCGTGTCTCCCTCCCTGATGTGGGTGTCGTCGCCCATGATGGCCACACCCACGTTGTCCTCCTCCAGATTAAGGCAGAGGCCGAAGATGCCGCCGGGAAACTCGAGCATTTCCATGGCCATAGCCTTCTCTACGCCGTAGACGCGCGCGACGCCGTCGCCCACGGAGAGCACCACACCCGTCTCGCTGACTTCGACCTTCTTGTCGTAATCCTTAATCTGGCCCCTGATCACCTGGCTTATTTCTTCAGCTCTAATCTCCATCAGTTGATCTCACCCCTTTTCAAAGATTCTCTCAGACCCTCAAGCTGGGCCTTCACGCTGCCGTCGAGCACCACGTCTCCGATCTTTACCACAACCCCTCCGATCAGGGACGGATCCTCCTCCACTTCTGACTTGATCTTCCTCGAATAAAGCTCTTCCAGTGCCTTCTCGAGGGCCTTCAAAGCATCTTCCTTAAGCGGCCTGGCCGTTATTATCTTCGCCCTTGAGACGCCCAGGGCGTCGTCCCAGAGCTTCTCGTAATAACGGGTGATCTCCTCTACGGCCTTCATCCTCTTCTTTTGGAGGAGGAGGTTGAAGAAGTTCCTTACCGTGCCTGAAAAACCGCTCTTGTCCAGGACCTCTTGGAGAAGTCTCTGGCGGTCCTCCAGCGGGAAGACCGGGTTCAGGAGCACCGCCCCGAACTCCTTGTGTTCGCTGCAGAGCTCTGTGAACTCCTTTAGCTCCAGTCCATACTGCTCGAACCGCCCGTCTTCCCGGCCCAGCGTGAACAGGGCCTTGGCATAGCGCTTAGCGAGTCTTGAGCTGATCAATGTGCCTCTCCCCCCACTCTGTTTATGAAGTCAGTGACCAGCCGGTCCTGATCCTCTTCGTTTAGTTCCCTCTCTATAATGCCCTTGGCCTTGACCGCGGCCATGTCGGCGACTTCCTGTTTCAGGCGGGCCTTGGCCTCTTCCACCTCCTGCCGGATGGTCGACTCCACCTGCTCCATCATTTGCGCCACCCGCGTCTCGGCCTCGGAGATTATCTTCTGTTTCTCGGCCTCCCCTTCCCTGCGGGCCTCATTCAGGATGGACTCCTTCTCGTCCTCGAACTCTTCCAGCTTCTTCTTTATTTCCCTGTACTTTGCCTCTGCCTCTTCCTTCTCTTCCTCCAGTCTGGCCATCTTGCGCTTGATCTCCTCCACCCGATTGGAGAAAAAGCCGAAGGCATTGGACTTTTTCAGCACTACAGCGAGGATCAGGACCAGCAAGGCGAAATTGATGGACCGGGCGAGCAGGTCCTTCAAGGCCCCTTCGTCGCCATGCCCCGCTTCCTCGTGGACGGCGTTCTCATTGGATCCACCGCCTTGCTCGGAGGCCCATCCCCAATCGCCTCCTGCTAGAAAAAGGACCAGGAACAGGGCTAACACGGGCACTTTGTGGGCCAAAGACTTCTTTGCGGACATCAGAAGCTCCTCCCCAGAATCTTCTCGGCCAATTCCTGCGAAAACTTGTCCACTTCGGCTTGAAGGGCTTGGCGCACCCCCTCCATTCGGGAGTCGATCTCGTCCCGGGCCTCTGCCAATTTGTCACGATTCTTTGAAGAAGCCTGCTCCAGCATCTCCTTTTCCGTGTCAAAGCCTTGCCTTTTGATCTCTTCCTTTACGTTGAAGCCCTCCTTGCGGGCTCTGACGATGTTCTCCTGAAGCCTTTGTTCGTTCTCGGAGTATATCTGGCTCATCGATTCGGCCTTCTCGCTCATCTCTTCCATCCTGCGATTGCGCTCGCTCATGATGCGGCGAATCGGCCTGTAGGCTATAGTGTTCAGTAAATAAAGGAGCAGGAGGAAATTGGCGATCTGCAGCCAAAGGGCCCCGATCGGCCATATCGAGAAGTCGATGTTCAACATGGTCGCGCTATCCTTCCCTCTCTTGTGAATGTTGGATCAAGGGTATCGCCTTTTATAAAAAAAAAGCGGGCTTGTCAAAAGATTTTTCCCAGCGCCCCAAGACCTTCTCCCCCTGATTCGACAGGGTTTCAGCTCACCGCAGTGAGCCGCTTATCCGGGTCCTCGTCGTCCTCCGCGGGCTCGGCCTTCTCCATTGTGCAGCGGCCCTCGAAAACCACGCCTTCGTCGATCACCACCACAGGGGCTTGGATGTTGCCGTACACCTTTCCGGGGGCATGAATCTCGATCCGCTCGTCCGCCACTATGTTCCCCCTGATCTCACCGCTGATCACTATATGGGATGCATAGATCTCGGATTCAATACTCGCCGTCTCCCCAACTATCAGGCTTCCCTCGGTCAGTATCTCCCCCTTGAACCGTCCGTCAATACGAACCGCACCCGTAAACGAGAGCTTGCCCTCGAACTCGGTATCCATACCCAGGAACGCATTGATCTCGTTCTTCTTTTTCTTCACTTCCCGTCTCTCGAGCCTCCGGATTCGACCCGCCCTCCATAACACAACGGCGGTCTGCTATGCAACAAAAAACCCTCCCCGCCCGGCCGGATCGAGACCCGTCGCACGCCCACCACGGTTTGGGATTCCAAGGCGTCCTATTGGAACATGAACCTGCGCATGCTTATGTTCATCAAGACACCCATGGCGGCCAGGGTGGAGACGACCGAGGACCCCCCGTAACTGAACATAACCAGGGGGATCCCCACCACGGGGAGGAGGCCGGTTGCCATGCTCACATTGATGACCAATTCCCAGAACACCACCGCCACGATGCCGAAGGCCAAAAAGGTCCCGAAACGGTCCCTGGAGTTCCGGGCGATATTGATCCCCCAAATGATCAGGGCCAGATAGACCATCAAGAGGAACATTGATCCCACAAAGCCCCATTCCTCGGCCAACACGGAAAAAGCGAAATCAGTATGCTGCTCAGGGAGAAAATGAAGTCTTGTTTGTGTCCCTTCAAGATATCCCTTTCCCCAAAACTGACCTGATCCTATAGCTATTTTGGATTGATTAATATGATATCCTGACCCTAATGAATCAAGATCAGGGCTTAAAAATGTTAAAATTCGCCTTTTTTGATATGGCTCCAGATTGATCCATACAAAGGGAATCGCGGAGAGAAAAGCCCCGGCCATAAGGGCCAGCGACTGCCAGCGTATCCCAGCAAACAGTATCATTGACATGGAGACTATTACCAAAAGAAGTGCGGTTCCCAGATCGGGTTCTTCGAGGATCAAGGCGCAGGGCAGCGCGATGAGCAGGAAAGGCCTCCATAGATCGCGCAGCCGATAGGCCTGTCGGGGCATGGGGTACTCTGCGCCGAAGAACCTGGCGAGGGCCGCGACCAGCGCGAACTTGGCAAGCTCCGAGGGTTGGATGGAGAACGCACCCAGGCTGATCCACCTCTGTGAGCCGGAACTAGCCGCGCCGGCCACCAGTACCACGGCGAGTAATACCAGCGAACACAGATACGCCGGATAGGCCAACCTCTCCAGGAAATGATAGTCAAAGAGCGTCATTGCGAAGAAGGCCCCGAAGCCGATCAAAAACCAGTAGAGTTGCCTGGTGAATACAGTGGATACACCGCCCTGATTGAGGGTACAGGTGGCGCTGTAGAGGTTTATCAGGCTCATGGAGGCGATAATCACCAATACCAGGAGCAGCATCCAGTCAACGTTCTGAACCAGTCGCCTGTCGAACACGAACTCACCCCTCCGGGATCGCGTCACTCCGCACCCGGGGCCGCCTCCGGCCCGAGCAGGTAGCTGCGGATAATCCGGCCCGCTATCGGCGCGGCCACCGCGCCGCCGTGCCCGGCGTTTTCCACCAGCACGGACACTGCTATGGACGGATCTTCCGCCGGAGCCACCGCCACGAACCATGCGTGGTCCCGATACTTGAGCGGTGTCTCCTCTCCGTCCCCCCTGCTGGCCTTCTCGGTCTCCAGGTTCACGACCTGGGCGGTCCCGGTCTTCCCGGCTACCGTAACCTCTTGCAGCCTCGCCCGCCCGCCGGTACCGTGCGGTTCATTCACCACGGCCACCAGGGCCTCGCGGATCAAGTCCAGGTGCTCGGGGCTCGCCTGGATGCGACCTCTCACCGAGGGCTTGAGGCTGTAAACGGTGTCATCCTCTTTTCCCACCCATCTTACCACCTTGGGCTGGTAAAGTATTCCTCCGTTGAAGACGGCCGAGACCATTGCGGCCATCTGTATCGGCGTTACCAGCACAAAGCTCTGACCGATGGAGAGCGATACGGTCTCTCCGGGCTGCCAGGGGACCCCGAAACGCCCGAGCTTCCATTGGCTGGTGGGCATCAGCCCGGCTCGCTCGCCTTGGAGCTTCACTCCCGTGGGTCTGCCCAGGCCCAACATCCGGCCGTAACGGGAGATGCTGTCCACCCCCAAGCGCCTGCCCAGCTTGTAGAAATATACGTCGCAGGACTCTTTCAAGGCCCTGCGAAAGTCCACGTTCCCATGCCCCCCTCGCTTCCAGCACCTGAACGACCTTGAGCCGAGCCTGTAACGCCCGCTGCAAAAAACCTCCTCATCCGGGTCCACCAAACCTTCTTCCAGCCCGGCCAGGGCAACGGCTATCTTGAAAACCGATCCCGGCGGATATTGGCCCGCAATGGCCCTGTTCTGCAAGGGATAACCGCCGCCCGAGACCATGTCTCGCCAGGTCCGGGTGTCGATCCCCCCTATGAACCGGTTGGGATCAAAGGCCGGCGCGCTTGCCATGGCAAGGATCTCCCCGTTTCGGGGATCCATGGCCACAACAGCCCCGCTTCCCCCTTCCAGCCCTTCCTCGGCCAGCGCCTGCAAATCTTTGTCAATGGTCAGGCACACATTCATCCCGGGGACCGGGGTCTTCCTGGAGATCACTTTCAGACGCCTTCCAACGGCATCCACTTCCACCTGCTCACCGCCTCGTGAGCCGTGGAGGTAGCTCTCCCACTCGGCCTCCACCCCTGATTTGCCGATCAGATCCCCCGGCCGGCACTCCGGGTAGCCCTGGGTCTTGAGTTGCGACTCGCTGATCTCTCCGAGATAGCCTATCACATGGGCGGCCGTCTCGCCGAAAATATAATGTCTCTGGGGCTTGACCTGTATCATCACACCCGGGAGATTGAAGAGATTGGTCTCCACCAACGCCAGGGACTCCCTGGAAAGATCCTTGCGTATCAGCACCGGCATGAAAGGCCGGCCCCCGGCGGCCCCGGTAAGTCTTGAACGCACCGAGTCAGGGTCGCAGCCGATCAAGGCCTCCAGGCTCCTGACCAGCGAATCAGGGTCCTGCACCTCTTCAGGGATCACGTACAGATTGTATGAGGGCCGGTTGTCCACCAGTAGATGGCCGTTTCGATCAAAGATCATTCCTCTGAAGGGGAGGATGTCACGAAGGTGGATGCGATTCTTCTCGGACTTCATGCGGTACTCGGGGCCGCGAACGATCTGCAGGGACCACAGCCTGAGCACCATTACGCCGAATGCGATCAGAACCAGATAGCCGGCCCAACGCAGGCGATGGTGGAAGATCTCGCTGGCGATGGGATCAAAGCCCGAACTTCTCAAACCGCTAAACTCCGCATGGCGGGCACTAGGGCTCGCCTCTTTCATCGCCGGCACGCACCAGTCGTCCGGATATCGACTCCAGCAGGAAGAACATGGGCGGGGCTGCAAGCCCGGTGAAAACGGCGGAAGATCCGAAAGCCAGCATCACCTGCAGCCCCAACTCCGCCTCCAGGGAAAAGGGGCCTAAGAATCCCAGGAAAAGCAGTTTCTTCAGGAGCACCGCCATGGCCACCACCATCATCTGCCCCCTGGCGGAGTGAAGGTCGAACAGGGCTTCCCCCATACGGATGCCCAGGAAGACCAAGAGATGGATAACCGAAAAGAGCCCCAGAGGGGAGGCCGAGAGCACGTCAAGAAGAATCCCCGTGCCCAGGGCGAAGGGGCCTGCCCAGGCGTCGCCGAACCATGCCACCAGAAAGGCCAGGGTCGCGGCCACCAGGTCCACGTCGAAGTATCCCGTCACGATCATGGCCCTCAGCCTCCCCTTCACCAATATGAAGAGGACGCAAACGATAACGGCCAGGATGAAGGTCGCTAACCTTGCTTTCCGTGGTTGCTGGTTAATGGGTCCTCCTTAAGGATGATCAGCACTTCCTCCAACTTTGAAAAATCCACCGCGGGCCTAACCCTGACCTCCTTGAAAAGGGCTCCCGGTCGTTCGGATACCGATATTACCTCTCCGACCGGAAGCCCCTTTGGAAAGACCCTCCCCATTCCCGAGGTGATAATGGTGTCCCCCGGGGCCATCCGGCTGGTCTTGACCACGTAATCCATCATACAGAGTTTGGGGGATACCCCTTTGAGAACGCCCTGATCCCGGGTCTCCTGGTTCATGCAGTCCACTGAGCTGTTCTGGTCTATGATCAGCAGGACCTTGGCGTAATCCGGGGAGACCGACACCACGCGGCCCACGACTCCGGTTGCATCAACCACGGGCATGTTGACGGAGAGCCCGTCGCGCGCGCCCTTGTCTATTATCACCGACTTGAACCATCCGGTGGGGTCCCAGCCTATGACCTGAGCGGCCATCATGGGCCAGTCGGTCTTCTTCTTAAACTGAAGCAGCTCCTGGAGCCTGCCGTGGGTCGCCAGCATCTCGCGGTAATCGGCGTTTTGGATGCGAAGCCGCTCCAGCTCCCTGCGCAGCGCCTGATTCTCCTCGTGGAGGCCCACAAGGGCCAAGTACTTCTCCCAGAATCCCTCCACTGCTTGCTCGGTCTTGCTCAAAAATTCCTGGATAGGTGCGGTGATCTCCACCAGGATTTGCTCGGGGAGGGTCCAGGGGCGGGTTCTCTTGAGGTTCGACGAAACCAGGAAGAGGGCCAGGAAAACCAACAGCACCCATATCCAGATGATTCTGATCCGCCTGATCTTAAGCAAGGCTGAAAGGTTTCTCCGATTCTCCCGACGGGAAGCCGGGCTGGTGAGGTGAGGTTCCCTCCCTTTGGGCTTTGCGGATTGGGCGACCCCCTCTACTTTATCATGACCTCCCTGAGTATGTTGATATTGTCAAGAGCCTTGCCTGAGCCGATCACCACGGTAGAGAGGGGGTCCTCCGTTATGGTGATGGGAAGCCTGGTCTCCTCCCTCAAGAGTACGTCCAGGCTCTTGAGGAGAGACCCCCCCCCTGTCAAGACTATACCTTTGTCAACAATATCCGCGGCGAGCTCCGGAGGGGTCTGCTCCAGGGCAATGCGCACTATCTCCACAATGGTCTCCACCTGCTCCGAGATGGACTTTCTGATCTCCTCCGAGTCGATGGTCAGTATCTTGGGGATACCTGTAACCAGATCTCTGCCCTTTACCTCTATGGTCTCCACTTGATCGCTCGGGTAGGCGTTCCCGATGGTCGTTTTTATTATCTCGGCTGTTGAGAGGCCTATCAAGAGATTGTACTTTCGCTTGATATGTTGGAGTATGGCCTCATCCATCTTGTCCCCCCCGACCCGCACGGACTTGCTGTAGACTATGCCGGCCAGGGAGATCACCGCCACCTCGGTGGTCCCGCCCCCTATATCCACCACCATGTTGCTGGTGGGCTCGGTTATGGGCAGCCCCGCTCCGATTGCCGCGGCCATGGGTTCCTCTATCAAGAAGACCTCGCGGGCGCCGGCTGACTCAGCCGACTCTCGGACCGCCCGCTTTTCCACCTGCGTTATCCCTGAAGGGACGCATATGATTATCCTAGGGCGGACCAGGGTGCGCCGATTGTGCACCTTGCGGATGAAATGCCTCAGCATGGCCTCTGTTATCTCGAAATCCGCTATCACCCCGTCCTTCATCGGACGGATAGCGACGATGTTCCCGGGCGTCCTGCCGAGCATCATTTTCGCCTCTTTGCCCACCGCAAGCACCTTGTTGCCCCCCTTTGCCTCCTTCCTCACCGCCACCACAGAGGGCTCGCTCAGGACGATTCCCCGGCCCTTCACGTACACCAGTGTATTAGCCGTTCCCAGGTCAATGGCCAGATCGTTGGAAAACACGCCCAATACCGGATCAAGCAGCATGGTCTTCTCCTTTCATACCTGACTGAACGGAGCGTTTCATATCGCCACGGAGTATACCAAGTTTCCGTCCAGAAACGGCCCTTTCTCCCAATCTCGGCGTCGATCTGCGGGGTTGGTCGTGCGGCGTACTCCAGTACGCCTCCTCCCAACCTCTTGATCTCCTTGACCTTGGAAAAAATTGCTCATTTCTGCCCTGGAAACTCCCTAGTGCCGAGAACCCATTTCTCTGGATGGGCACTACCAAAACAAAGCAAAGGCCGCCGGTTGGGCGTCCTGAAGGCCTTTTCAAGCACTAGGCCGAGGGCGAATCCGCCCGCCTCAAGCCCGCCTCCCGTTTTGAACCGCCGGGACGCCCCTTTGAGAAGCCGGAATTTATCTCCTTGACAAGGTTTCCAATTCTCGATTAAATAAAAGTTTATTCTTTCTGAACCCGTAACCGAGAACCTCAAATTCGATCCGGGACGAGTGAGCCATGAAAAGAACCTATCAACCCAGCAGAATAAAGAGGGCCCGAACACACGGCTTCCGGGCTAGGATGCGAACCAGGGGTGGAGTCAAGGTCATCCAGCGGAGACGGGCCAGGGGGCGGAGGCAGCTGGCCGTCTGATGCCCGGGGCGCGGGGCCTGAGAGTCCAGAAGGACGAAGTGCGTATTCCAATGGGCTCGTGCTCATTTCCAAAAATCGAAAGACTATTGAACCGGAAGGATTTTGTCAATCTAATTCGGTCGGGCAAGAGGTACCGTACAGAACATTTTTCCGTCACTTTGGGTCGGAACGGATTGGGTCGGACCAGACTGGGGATAACAGCAAGCAAGCGAATCGGAAACGCAGTGGAGCGAAACCGTACCAAACGGCTGGTAAGAGAGTTTTTCAGGCTCCACAAAGGCCTCCTCCCTCGGGGTGTGGATATCGTGGTTACAGCCAAGAAAGGGGCCTCGGACCTCAATCTGTCACAAGCCAGCGAGGAACTTGGTGTTATATTACTGGATAAAGGCCGCAATATATAGACTGAGGATTATCCCCATATGTATGATAGATTTTTACAGGGTTTGCATCTCGCCCTTCTTCGGTCCAACCTGCCGATTCCACCCTTCCTGTTCTGAGTATGCGCGTCTTGCCATCGAAAAACACGGTATTTTACGGGGATTAGTGAAGTCGCTCGCGCGGGTCGCAAGGTGTCACCCCTTTCATCCCGGGGGGTTTGACCCGGTCGACTAACCGCGCCCCCTGGGGCGGGCCGTCACGAGGGCGGACTGCGATCCGGTTCCCGTACGTCGAGTCATGGCATGGAAAAACGAACTTTACTGGCCTTTGCTTTATCTTTCCTGGTGCTCCTGGCCTGGTCGGCCTTGTTCGCCCCCACCGGCGAGCGCCATGCTCCTCAACCCACCGGCTCCGAGCAGGCGGGGCAGAAGGCGGAACCCAAGGCGGATCCGGTCCGGGAGGGGGCCCAGACCCCGGCACCGCCGCTCCCGCAGGCCCCTGAGACGGTGCAAAGCGCGCCTGCAGCCCCCCCGGCAGCCGCTGGAGCCGAGGTGGAAAGGGAGGAAATCCGCGTTGAAACCCCCCTCTACTCGGCGGTCTGGAGCACCGCCGGCGGTGTGCTCAAGGACTTTCGACTCAAGAGATACAAGGTCGGGCCAGAACCCGGCTCTCCCCCTGTGAACCTGGCCAACCTGGAGGGTGCTCCAGGAGGGCTCTTGGGCCTCCACTTCGCCCCCCGGTCCGACGGGGGTCCCATAATGTACACTGCGGACAAGAAGGCTCTAAACCTGCCCCCGGATTCGGGGCCGCAAGAGCTGACCCTGACCGCCCGGACCGGCGACGGGCTTGTGTTAAGGCATACTTACCGTTTTCACCCGGACAGCTACCGCATCGAGGTAAGCTCACGGGTGGAAAACCAAAGCAAGGAGACAGTGGAAGGTGCCGTGGCCGCGGAGCTACGCAACATCCCTCCAGCGAGCCGTCAGAGTTATTACGGCTTCGTGGGGTTGGCGGTCCTGGTGGACAGCGAAGTGGAGGAGTTGAAGCCAAAGGACCTCAAAAAGGAGCAAAAACGCCTCTCGGGACCGATCGGCTGGATGGCGTTTGAAGACGACTATTTCATGGCGGCCGTGGTGCCGCAAGACGCTGATCAGGGAAGCTTTCTCGGCCGGACCCTTCCCTCGGGGGCGATTAACGGCTTCTACTTCGGGCCTTCAGTACGACTCGGTCCCAGCGAGGCGGTCTCGTCCGATTTCGCCCTGTACATGGGTCCGCGGGACCTGACCGTGCTCAAGGCCTTTGGAGAGGACTTGGATAAGGCGCTCAGCTTCGGGTTCACTGACGTGATAGCCAAACCCCTTCTCCACGCGCTCAGGTTCTTTAACAGCTATGTCCACAACTATGGGTTTTCCATCATTATTTTGACGGTGCTCATCAAGATCCTTTTCTGGCCCCTGACCCACAAGAGCTACAAGTCAATGAAGGAGATGCAGAAAATCCAGCCCCTCATGGCCAAGATCAGGGAGAAGTACAAGGACAACAAGGAGCAGATGAACCGGGAGCTCATGCAGCTCTACAAGACCTACAAGGTAAACCCGATGGGCGGCTGCTTGCCCATGCTTATCCAAATACCGGTTTTTCTTGCTCTATTTAGAATTTTGAGCAGCTCTATAGAACTTAGACATGCGCCTTTTATTCTTTGGATAGATGATTTATCCTCACCTGATCGACTTTTTACGCTGCCTTTTGATATCCCTTTTATGGCTCCGCCAGCAGGGATACCGGTCCTGACCTTGCTCATGGGCGCCTCGATGTTCTTCCAGCAGAAGATGAGCCCCTCGCCCGGCGATCCCACTCAGGCCAAGATCATGATGTTCTTGCCGCTCATATTTACCTTCGTTTTCATCAACTTTCCTTCCGGGCTGGTGCTCTATTGGCTTACCAACAACATGCTTTCAATAGGCCAGCAGTACCGCATACTGAAACAAGCCGGATAGAAAAGTACTGGAGGAGTTATATGGAAACAATGGAATTTGAAGGAAAAACCACTGAAGAAGCCATTAATAATGCCTCGACTTATCTAAAAATACCAGTCGAGGATCTGGATATAGATATTATAGAGCCAGGTTCCGCAGGCATATTTGGTTTAGTAGGAACTAAAAAGGCCCGTATAAGGGTCTCATATAATAGAAGCAACCAGCAAGAAGATGAAGCCACCCTCATCTCAGGCGAAGAATCACTACTGGCCGAGGAAGCGGAAGAGTGGGAAGAAGAAGAGGAAGAAGATGTGGAGGAGCCCTCTTTGCCGGACACTGAGACCGAGCAGCCACAGCCGGGAAGCCGGACCTCGATTGGTGCGGGATCAAGCCCGTTGGTCGCCGAGCCCTCGACCGGGGATGACGAGGAGCGCGAACTTGCCCGTGCCAAGGAGAGCCTGGAGAAGATACTGGAGCTCATCCCCATGGAAGCAACGGTCACTGCGAGACGCACCGACGGCAACATCTCCCTGAACATAGAAGGAGACAACTCAGGCCTGCTCATAGGGAGAAGGGGCAAGACCCTGGATGCCATCCAGTTCATAGTCAACAAGATCGTCAACAAGGACCTGGACAAGAAAGTCCGTGTAGTAGTTGACTCGGAGCGGTACCGGCAGCGAAGGAAGGACTCTCTGACCCAATTGGCCCTGCGCATGGGGGAAAAGGCGAAACGAATAGGCAAACCGGTGACCACCAACCCCATGAACCCCGGCGACCGCCGGACGGTTCACATGGCGCTCAGGGACGACCAGGACCTGGACACCAGGAGCAGGGGCGAGGGACTGATGAAGAAGGTGGTCATCATCCCCAAGAAGTGAGGCCGGGTCCAGGGGGCCCCAATGGATCAAGCCTTCTCATGCCCTGATACAATCGCCGCACTCTCCACCCCTCCGGGCCGCGCCGGGATCGGGATCATACGCATAAGCGGCCCGTGCGCCCTGGAGATCGCGGAAAGGATATTTCTGCCTCGTAACCCGGGGAGTGGTCTGTCCAGTCACCGCCTGCACCTGGGGTATCTCGTGGACCCGGCCTCAGGCGAACGGCTCGACGAGGTCCTGCTAGCCTGCATGCGCGCGCCGCGCTCTTACACCAGGGAGGACGTGGTGGAGATCAACTCCCACAGCGGCTACGCGCTCTTGGATCGAATACTGGGAATAGTACTGGATGCGGGCGTCAGGCCCGCCCGGCCGGGCGAGTTCACTTACAGAGCCTTTGTGAACGGGCGCATCGATTTGACCCAGGCAGAGGCGGTCATGGACCTTATCAAGGCCGGATCCGATCGCGGCCTGGAGCTTGCCTCCCGCCAGATGCGGGGGGCGCTGAAGGAGCGTATAGAGGAGCTGAGGGGAAAGGCCGTGGAAGTTCTTGCCAACATTGAAGTGGCAATCGACTACCCTGATGAGGACTACGGCATAGCCTCCGGGCCGGAGAGCGCCCGATGGTTGCGGGATACCGTAATCGAGCCGCTTGATCAAATTCGCAGAGCGCACATGCAGAGGCGGTTTTGGGTGGAAGGCGTCAGGGCGGCCATAGTGGGGAGGGTCAACGCCGGTAAATCCAGCCTGTTCAACCGCTTGGTCGAACAGGAAAGGGCCATTGTGACCGAAGTCCCGGGGACCACCCGTGATGTGATCGAGGCGGGTTTGGACCTGGAGGGCCTGCCTGTCCGCCTCATGGATACGGCCGGGTACAGGAGCCCTCAGGACCGCGTGGAGAGCCTGGGCATCCGCTCCAGCGACCGGGCCCTGGAAGACGCGGACTTGGCCCTGGTGGTGATCGACTGCAGCCGGGCGCTCTCGGACCAGGATAGGGCCATAATAGCAAAGGCGGCCGAGCGCTCCCTGGTCGCGGTGCTCAACAAGGCCGACCTACCTGCCCTGGCCTCACCGGAAGAAGTGCAGGCTGCAATCCGAGACACTCCAGCCGTCAAGGTCTCCGCCCTGACCGGCGAGGGTATGCCCGAACTCAGGCGCACGGTACGCGAAGCGGTCCTATCCTCGGGCCAAGGCGGAGAAGAGACCGGGCTGGCTCCCAACCTACGCCAGCAGAGGGCGCTGGAGTCCGCCTGCGGGCACTTCGGGCGGGCCGCCGAACACCTGGAGGAGAACGCGCCGCTGGAGATCACCGCCGTTGATCTCAACAGCGGGCTGGAGGCCTTGGGTGAAATAACCGGGGAAACGGCCGGGGACGAGGTGCTGGAGAAGATCTTCAGCACCTTCTGCCTGGGCAAGTGACCGCGTCCCTGAAACGGGCTAATCGGCTCTGCCGAAGTACTCCTTGACCTGCTTTATGGCGCAGTACTTCCCGCACATGGTGCACACGTCGTCCTCACCCGGGGGATTGGCCTCGCGCATGGCGCGGGCGCGCACCGGGTCTATGGCGCAGGCCATCTGGGCCTCCCAGTCCAGCCGCATCCTGGCCCTGGACATCTCCTTATCCCTCTCCACAGCCAGGGCGTTGCCACGGGCGATGTCCGCCGCATGAGCCGCGATCCTGGTCACCACCACTCCTTCCCTGACCTCGGAGGGGCCGGGTAGACAGAGGTGCTCTGCAGGCGTGACATAACACAGGAAGTCCGCACCGGCCTCACCTGCAACCGCCCCGCCGATGGCGCAGGCCACGTGGTCGTAACCGGCCGCTATATCGGTAACCAGGGGCCCCAGCACATAAAAGGGCGCGCCCCTGCAAAGCTTCTTCTCCAGCAGGATGTTGGCCCTTATCTGATTGAGCGGGACGTGTCCGGGGCCCTCTATCATGACCTGCACGTCCCTCTCCCAAGCCCTGTCCGTCAATTCCCCCAGGCTCATCAGCTCATGGACTTGGGCCCTGTCCGTAGCGTCGGCCAGGCACCCGGGCCGCAGTCCGTCCCCCAGGCTCAGGGTCACGTCATATCTGCGGGCGATCTCCAAGAGGCGGTCATAATGCTCGAAAAGGGGATTCTCCCTGCCGTGATGGAGCATCCAGGTAGTCAGAAACGCCCCGCCCCTGCTGACGATGTTGGTTATCCGCCCCTGCTTCCTCAGGCTCTCCAGCGCGGCCAGCGTCAAACCGCAGTGAACCGTTATGAAGTCCACCCCGTCCCCGGCCTGCCTCTCAATGACCTCGAAGAGCCTCTCCGCGGTTAGCTTGATCAGCGCCCCTTCCTGCTCAACGGCCTCGACCACGGCTTGATATATGGGCACGGTCCCCACGGGCGCCGGGGACTTGGAGATGACCTGCCTCCGGCAGGCATCAATATCCCCACCTGTGGAAAGATCCATCATCGCGTCCGCTCCCGCCTCCAGGGCGGCGGCCAGCTTGGCCTCCTCTTCGGCCAATGAGGCCCTGTCCGACGATGTGCCTATGTTGGCGTTGACCTTGATTCTGAGCCCCTCCCCTATTGCGCAAGGACTCAGGCCTTGATGCCCGGGATTGGCGGGTATTACTATCCGACCCCCGGCCACCTTTTGTCTCAACCACTCGGTGGAAACCCCTTCGGTCTCGGCAACCCGCCGCATCTCCTCGGTGATCACCCCCTCACGGGCCTTTGCTGACTGGGTCATATCAAACTTCCTCGGACGGCCTAAGCCGCGGTATAATTCTCGGATTCCGCCGGAGCAAACCTTACGCCGAGGCCTATCGACCGTCGGGCGCATTCTCCGGCGATTCCCACCGCCTCGGACAACCCCTTGCCGGCGGCCAGGGACGCGGCCAAGGCGGAGGAAAACACGCATCCGCTTCCATGAGCATCTCCCCGGTTGATCCGTTCCCCGGGGTACTGCCTGAGCTCTTCTCCATTGTATAGTACGTCAACCGGCCTGCCCTTTAGATGCCCTCCAGTGACCACGACATCAGGCCCTAGGGCCTTGAGATCGCGCGCAGCCTCCTCGGCGTCTTCCAGATCCGTCACCTCCCGTCCCAACAAGGCCCCTGCTTCGGCCAGATTGGGTGTAATCACACCGGCCAGAGGCAGCAGCAGCGTCTTGAGGAGATCCCAGGCCCGGGGCTCCAAAAGGTCTCGGCCTGTGGAGGCCCGCAGCAGGGGATCCAGCACCACGTTCCGCAGGTCATGGCGCTCAATCAGCCCGGCCACCGCCTCCACCGCCCCTTTAGTGTAAAGCATGCCCACCTTTACTGCTTCCGGGGTCAAATCGATCAGCACCGCCTCGACCTGCTCCACTATGAATTCGGGCGGCACCGCGTGGATGCCGGTGATTCCCCTGGAATTCTGGGCGGTAATCGCGGTAATCGCGGTCAAGGCGCCGGCGCCCAGCGCCTGAATGGTCCTGGTATCGGCTTGGATCCCGGCGCCCCCGCAAGAGTCGGATCCCGCTATGGTCAGGATGTACGGCATATCCGCTCACAGAGAATATCCTCTGACATCGAAAACATATAGAATACTACGGATAGGAACGAGTGTCAATTCAAATGCCCGCGTGGCTGCATCCCGGGTTGACTTCAACCGTTTCTTCCCCTATAAGCCCAAGGCGGGCACCGATATTGCAGGACAATATGGACTGCAGCCGGTTTCCAGTCATACGCAGGAGCCCAGATGAAATCGATATCCTGGCGGTCATTTTTTCAACTCCGACCCAGGGTCATAACTATCCTGACCACGGTCTTGGTGCTGGTCCTATTTATCGCGGGCGTTCCAATCCTGGACATGCTGGAGCTCAAGACCTACGACCTGAGATTCATTTCCCGCGGGGTGGAAGAGCCGTCCCCGAGTGTGGTCGCCGCGGTCATCGATGAAAAGAGCCTGGACAGCGAGGGTCGCTGGCCGTGGCCGAGGTCCAAGTACGCCCGTGTCATAGAAATACTTGATCGAGACGGCGCAAAGGTCATCGCCTTTGATATAGGGTTCATAGAACCCGACGAGAACAACAATCTCCGACTTATCAGGGAGATAGACCAAGAACTCGAACACCTCCGCATCCAGGACGGCCGCCTGGCAAGATTCATGGAAGAAAGGAAGCTGGAGGCGGACAACGACAGAGCCCTGGCAGAGGCCATGAGCCGCACCGAGGCAAAAGTGATCCTGGGCTATTTCTTTTACATGAGCCGGTCGTTCCTGGATTTTGACCTGCCTGAGGAGCGTATCCAAGAGCGCCTCGAGGGAATCACTGACTCAAAATACCCCCTGATCGCCTACGAGCGGCAAGGAGCGCAGTTCGACCCCTTCAGGAGGGCCTATGCGCCTGAGCCCAACATAGCCATGCTCCGTGAGGCCGCTGACGGATCGGGTTATTTCAACATGGAGCCCGATCCCCAGGACGGGATAGTCAGGTCCATGCCCCTTGCCTACCGCTGCGGCAGGGAAGTGTATGCCCCGCTTTCCGTTCAGGCCGCCTGGCACTTCCTGGAACAGCCCACCCTGATGATCAGGGTCGCCGATTACGGGATACGTGGAATCCGCCTGGGTGAACGAATGATCCCCACTGATGAAATGGGATACATGCGGATCAACTACCTGGGCCCGGAGCGGACCTTCCCCCACTATTCTCTGAGCGACATACTCAACGAGAGGTTTTCCCCGGGAACCTTTAGGGACAAGCTAGTGATCATCGGCGCCACCGCGATCGGCATCGGTGATATCAGGAACACCCCGTTCTCCAGCAGCGGAGAATATCCAGGGCTGGAAATCCATGCCACTGTCATAGACAACATCCTCAAAGGGAACCACATAAGCAAGCCCAAGTGGGCCACCATCTACGATGTGGCCGCCATCATTCTCCTCGGGCTGATCACCGGATTCGTGGTCCCCAGACTGAGCGCGGTCAAGGCCGTGGCCGCGGCCTCAGGCCTTTTCGTCTTCCATATAGCAGCCACCCGGTGGGTCTTTGTCCAATTCGGCCTCTGGGTGAATATGGTCTTTCCCCTGCTTGCAGTGGCGCTGGTCTATACCACGCTCACCGTGTATCACTACCTGACCGAGGAACGGGAGAAGAAGAAGATCAGAGGGGCCTTCGGCTATTATGTCTCGGACTCGGTGGTCAATGAAATGCTCAAGAACCCGGATAAGCTGAAGCTCGGAGGAGACAAGAAGGAGCTGTCGGTCCTGTTTTCGGATATCCGGGGCTTTACGTCAATCTCAGAGGCAATGGAACCGGAGGAGCTGGTCCAACTGCTGAACGAATACCTCACAGTGATGACCAATATCGTGTTCAAGTACGAAGGAACCCTGGACAAGTACATAGGCGACGCCCTAATGGCCATCTACGGGGCTCCTCTGGACCAGGAGGATCATCCGCGCCGCGCTTGCGAATCGGCCCTGGACATGATGGAGGGGCTGGAGGAACTGAACCGGAAGTGGGTGGGGGAGGGCAAGAAGCCCTTGGAGGTAGGCGTAGGGATAAATACCGGCATGATGATGGTGGGCAACATGGGCTCGGACCAGCGTTTCGACTATACGGTCATGGGCGATGCGGTGAACCTGGCCTCCCGCCTGGAAGGGGCGAACAAGTCATATAGGACACACATACTGATCAGCGAGTCCACCTATGAGATGGTAAAGGACGACTTTGTGTGCATGGAACTGGACAGCGTACGAGTCAAGGGGAAAAGACTGCCTGTCAGGATCTTCGAACTGATGGGGCGCGACCGGCTCCCGCCCGGGCGAGTGGAGGCCGTAAAGCGGTTTCACCAGGGGCTTTCCCTTTACAAGGCCCAGGATTGGGATCGAGCCATAAGGCTGTTCGAAGAGGTCAAGGCGGCCGAGGCCGGCATATATGCCGCAGAGATCTACATCAGACGATGCCGTGAGCTCAAGGAGTCGCCTCCGGGTCCGGGCTGGGACGGGGTCTTTACCATGACCACCAAATAACGCCCTTATAGAACATGCTTGAACCAATAGGCGATCAATTTCTGGTACTCCATGATCACCTCCCTAAGATAGCGGCGGTGTTTCCACCAGTCAGCGGGCTCGAATTCGGAATAGGGTGAAGCCACCACTTGAACACGAAGGCCCTGCTCTTTCGTCAATTTGCGGAAGGTCCACAACGCCCGGCGCGAGTGCGTGGGGGAAGTGACCAGGATCAGGGAGCTCCAACCCTCCTGCGCGGCCAGAGACTTCACCATGGAGGCTTCGGCCTCGGTACTCTCGGCCGGTTCATCGCTTTCCACTACGGCCCTGTCCGGAACCCCGCGGCTGTTCAGGATCATGCGCAGGAGATCCACAGTACGGGGGTAATCGATCCCGGCCCTGCTCAGAACTTCGTATCCGTCCGGCGGTACCTCCCGAAATATCAAGACCCTGGGGGCGAGATCCCTTTCATAGAGGTCGGCCGAGGCCAGGCCGCTCTCAACCGCATGCCCCGACAGGCACACTATGGCGTCTGCAGGCCCCGGGTCGTGGGATACCACCAGGTAGGAACCCGCCTTCTCCAGGATCGGGGCATGGTAGGCGTGGAGGAGGGCGTAAGCCACAAAGGCCAGCAGCAGGATCAGCCTCAAGCGGGATTTACGCCCCTTGCCCCCGCTCTCGGGCTCTATAGGCCCTTGAGGGACGGTCCGGCCCGCCCCTGATTCCTCGTTGTCCTGTCCCCTGATGACAACACTTTCTTCATCACCAGCCATACGACCCCCTCGGGCCCGGATCAGAGCTGCTTGCTACTGTCTAGGATCAGAGTGACCGGTCCGTCATTGACCAGGTGGACGTCCATCATCTCCTGGAATTCGCCGCTTGCCACCGCCAAGCCCTTTTCCTCGAGCAGATCCAAGACGTATTCGTACAGGGCCCTGGCCCTCTCCGGCTCCGCCGCCTTGACGAAAGAAGGCCTGCGCCCCTTGCGACAATCCCCCCACAAGGTGAACTGGGAGACCACCAGCACCGCGCCGCCGGTCTCCAGGACCGACCGGTTCATCCGGTCTTGCCGGTCGGGAAAGACCCTTAAGTGGGCGGTCTTCTCCGCCACGTATCGCCCGTCCTTGTCCGTGTCGCCCTCGCCCACCCCGAGGAAGACCAGAAGTCCCGGGCCGATCTCACCGGCAACACGCCCCCCCACTTCCACCCGGGCGCTCTTCACCCTTTGCACCACCGCCCTCATAGTCTCCCCCCCGGGCCTTTTTGGGCCGCCCCGCTCAAACTTCGAATATTACACACAGCCCCCGGGTTTTCAAAGCCCTCTCCCATCGGGATCTCCGGCGGCTCTCGAGAAAAATCCCCAAAAGGGGGATTGACTATTCCCGGATTGCATAGTATAAGACCAAGAATATTTAGTGTCCAAAAATTTTGTACACTAATTAGAGCATCCTTGAGAATCAGTCCTCCATTGCCGTGAGCCGCTGGACCATAATGAGCGATTCGAACCAAGACACCACCAACGCCAAAGGGCATGAAAGCATTTACGCGGAGAGAATCCTCCGTTCGCTGCGCCGGATCATCCGCGCCATTGATCAGCACAGCCGGCAGTTGAGCCGAAGATTCAACCTCACAGTACCTCAACTGGTCTGCCTGAGGCAACTACTAGCCTCAGGGACCTCCACCCCGGGAGACCTGGCGCGAATGGTCTACCTGAGCCAGGCCACTGTCACCGGCATACTGGACCGGCTGGAAGCACACGGGCTGATCGAGAGGAGCCGCAGCAGCCCGGACAGACGGCGGGTCCTGGTATCTCTGACGGAAACCGGATACAGGCTTGTAAAGAGGATGCCTTGGCCGCTCCAGGAGAGGTTTGCACAAAGGCTGGCCGCGCTCCCCGAGGAAAGGCAGGCGGCCATTGATGAAGTCCTGCACCAGGTGGTGGAAATGATGGAGGCCCACGAGATCGACGCCTGGCCCATAGTGGGGGCAGGGACCTGGAGCGGTTCAGCCGAGGAGGTCTCGGGCCGAGACTGAAACCCGGCTATAGGGCGTAGGGGCTAAGATGAAATTAAGAGGAAGAGTCCATGACACATAAAATCGAAGTAGAAGAGCTTTACAAAATTTTTGGTTCTGACCCTGAAAAAGCATTAAAACTTTTACTCGACGGCTATTCAAAAGACCAAATAATGGAAGAAATGAAGCATGGCGTGGGCGTGGCCAATGCCTCCTTCTTTGTCAGGGAGGGGGAAATCCTGGTGGTAATGGGGCTCTCGGGCAGCGGCAAGTCCACCCTTGTCCGCTGCATAAACCGACTGATCGAGCCGACTTCAGGGAGGGTTTTGGTCAACGGCCAGGACGTGACGAAACTCAGCCTCAAAGAGCTCCGCGAGTTCAGGCAGGAGCACTTCGGCATGGTTTTCCAGAACTTCGCCCTGTTCCCTCATCGCAAGGTGGTGGAAAATGTGGAATACGGCCTGGAGATAAAGAGGGTGGATCCGGCCGAGCGGCGCAAACGCTCCATGGACGCCTTGGAACAGGTGGGGCTCAAGGGCTGGGAGGACTCCTATCCGGTTCAGCTGAGCGGCGGCATGCAGCAGAGGGTGGGATTGGCGCGGGCACTGGCCCTGGATGCGGATATCATGCTGATGGACGAGGCGTTCAGCGCCTTGGATCCCCTGATCCGGAGAGACATGCAAGACGAGCTCCTTGCCTTGCAAGACAAGGTCCAGAAGACCATAGTGTTCATTAGCCACGACCTGGACGAGGCGCTCAAGCTGGGGGACCGGATTGTCTTGATGAAAGACGGCTTCATAGTGCAGGAAGGGACGGCCGAGGAGATCCTGACCAAACCGGCCAACGAATACGTGGCCAAGTTCGTGGAAGACGTGGACATGTCCAAAGTCATCACCGCCGAGTCCGTGATGGTCAAGACCAAGGAGATGGCCTACATGAAGACCGACGGCCCAGTATCCGCGCTTCACAAGATGAGACACGCGGAGATCTCCACCATATTCGTACGCGAGGACGGCAAGCTGATCGGGGTGGTGACTGCGGATTCAGCGGCCGAGGCGGCCAAGCGAGGGGATGAGAGCCTGGAGGGGATCCTGGATCGCGACATAGTGAAGGTGCGACCTGATACGTCGGCCATAGAGCTCTTCCCGCTGCTGACCCAGGTCTACTATCCCCTGCCGGTGGTGGACGACCAAGACCGGCTCATAGGGGTGGTGATCAAGGGATCCCTGCTGGCAGGACTGGCCGAAGGTACCAAGGCGGAGGTCAAAAGCTGATGGATGCATATAGAATACCAATCGGAGAGTACATAGAGGCGATAATCGATTTCCTGGTGGATAACTTCGCATTCGCCACCAAGGGGTTTTCCAGGGTAACCGAGAGCGGCATAGACGTCCTGGTGGACATCATGATGTTCTTCCCCCCTTGGGTGTTCATAATCCTGGTGGCGGCGCTGGCCTGGTTCCTCAGCAGGAGACGGGGAGTGGGGATCTTTACACTGATCGGTCTCACTCTGATATGGAACATGGGGCTCTGGGGGCCCACCGTAAGCACCCTGGCCCTGGTCCTGATATCCACGATGATCGCCATTATATTGGGCATACCGCTGGGAATCCTGGCAGCCCTGAATGATGTCTTCTACAGGATCATAATGCCGATCCTGGACTTCATGCAGACCATGCCCGCGTTCGTCTACCTGATACCGGCCATTCCATTTTTCGGGCTGGGCCCTGTGGCGGCGATATTCTCCACCGTGATCTTCAGCGTGCCCCCCTCCATCCGCCTGACCTGCCTTGGAATCCACCAGGTGCCGAAGGAGCTGGTGGAGGCGGCCGACGCTTTCGGAAGCACCAAGGGTCAAAAGCTGGTCAAGTTGCAGCTCCCCATCGCCACACCCACGATCATGGCGGGGATCAATCAGACCATCATGCTGGCCCTTTCCATGGTGGTTATAGCGGCCATGATCGGGGCAAAGGGATTGGGCGGCGAGGTGTGGAAGGCCATTCAGCGCCTCCAGCCCGGCCGCGGTTTCGAGGCCGGTATAGGGATAGTCATAGTGGCCATTATTCTGGATCGGGTGATGCAGAAGGTGGGCAGGAAGAAGCAGAAGGCGTAGTTTTTCGTTAATGCCCGGAAGCGGACCGTCCTCCGACCGAAGGGGCGATACCGGACTCTTTCGGGCGCAATCAAGAAGAATGAGGAGGTAATTATGAGACGGATTGTTTTTGTGATGTGCTTGATCACCCTTATTACTACCATGGGACTGGTGCCGGCGGCTTCGGCGGGCAAGGGCAAGGTGGAAATAGCCTATGTGGAATGGGCCTGCGCCACGGCCAGCACCAACGTGATGAAGGCGGTTCTCCAAGAGAAGCTTGGTTATGATGTGGAGGTAACCCCGGTAAGCGCCGCAGCCATGTGGCAGGCCATTGCGTCAGGAGACGTCGACGCCATGACCACGGCCTGGCTCCCGGTCACCCACGGCCATTACCTGGAGAAGGTCCGGGACAACGTGGTCAACCTGGGCGAGAACTGCGCTGGAGCGGGTATCGGTCTGGTGGTCCCCGAATATGTGACCATTGACTCCATCGCCGAGATGAATGAGCACGCCGACAAGTTCGAGGGCAAGATCATAGGAATCGACCCGGGCGCCGGCATAATGAGCAAGAGCGAGAAGGCCCTGGAGGTTTACGGCCTGGACAATTTCACTCTGATGGAAGGCAGCGGGGCCATGATGACCGCCACCCTGAGCAACAAGATCAAGAACGAGGAGTGGGTCGTGGTTACCGGCTGGACGCCCCACTGGAAGTTCGCCAGGTGGGACCTCAAGTACCTGGACGACCCCAAGGAGGTCTACGGGGGCGCCGAGCACATCGCCACGATCGTGCGCAAGGGCCTCAAGGAGGACATGCCCGACGTCTACCACGTCCTGGACAACTTCCACTGGACATTGGCCGAGATCGGTCAAGTCATGGGCTGGAACGCGGAAGGATCGGAGCCCTATGACTCGGCCAAGCGCTGGATAAAGGAGAACCCGGAAAAGGTGGAGGCATGGCTTCCCTAACCGGGGTATTCATGTATTGATCTACCGGAAACGGATGCACACTGGGGGATAGGGGCTGTGAGACGGCCCTTATCCCCTACTATTTGATCCGGGCCGGGCCGCCCGCCATACCGTATCGTATCACTCACCTCCAGGGCATTGGTCCCGGTTGATAAGGGAAGCGGCGTAACCGGCGCCGAAGCCGTTGTCTATATTTACCACGGTAACCCCCCCGGCGCAGGAATTGAGCATTCCCAACAAGGCCGCTATCCCGCCGAAGCTGGCCCCGTACCCCACGCTGGTGGGGACTGCTATAACCGGTTTGGACACCAGTCCGGCCACCACGCTGGGAAGGGCGCCCTCCATACCGGCCGCCACGATGATGACGGCGGCCCGTGAGATCTTGTCCCTGTGGGCCAATATCCTGTGGATCCCCGCGACACCCAGATCATGGAGGACCTCCACCCGGTTTTCGAGGAAACGCGCGGTCACCGCCGCCTCCTCAGCCACCGGGATGTCCGAGGTCCCCGCGCTTATCACCAGGATGGTGCCACGGCCGAGGTCCCGGGCTTCGCCGCGCCTCAGGGTGAGGGCACGGGCTCGCTGATGGTGGGTGGCGGCCGGGAAACGTTCTATCAGCTCGGAGGCCTTATCTCCCGCGAGCCGGGTAACCAGGACATCGTCACCCCTGGACCACATGAGCTTCATGATGGCCGCTATGTCCGAGGTGCTCTTCCCTTGGGCGAATATGACCTCCGGATGGCCCCGGCGCAGGCCCCGGTGGTGATCAACGCAGGCCATGCCTATATCCTCGAAGGGGAGGTTCCTCAAGACCGAGACGGCCTCCTCCACCCCGGTGAGCCCGTCCCTGACCCCGGCCAGGAGCTCTCTCAACCCCTTTTCGTTCAAGTCCGCCCCCTCTCGCTCAAGATGCCCGCCACCTGAGGTTCAGGCAACGGGGTAAAAATCTAAAGAGTGTCCATCTGGAATACGTCGCACGACCAAGCCCGCAGATCGACGCCGAGATTGGGAGAAAGGGCCATTTCTGGACGGAAACTAAAGCAGGTTCTCGTCCCTCAAAAAGGTCATGGAACGCTGCAGCACCGAGGTGGTCTTGCTCAGGGCCGCTGAAAGATGCCTGAGAGACTCTTGGGGCACCCCTGAATCGATCATCACAACGGCCCTCTCCAGGAGGGGGAAGAGCTCGTCCCAGGCCCCGTCCCCTGTCACGCTCCGGACCAGCTGCACCTCGTGACCTATCATTCCCAAGAGCCCCCGGGCTACATGGTGCGCCCCCGCCCTTTCCACCCCGCCCAAGCCCTGCGTGAGCTCCAATGCCTGAGACGCCCAAATGAGACCCGCCTTTATCTTCTCTCCCTGGCTGAGGGACGTGATCGCCTCTCTGGAATCCATGACTACCCCACTTCCTCCCTCGGCTTCGATTCCATTTCCTCACTCTTAATAACACCCGGCCGGGTCCAAATCAACCGTGGGCGTTGAAGAAAGCTCTTCGAGGCGGCTCCGGCAAGGGCGGGCCTCACCGGCGGCACGACCTGCAATAGATGCCCGTTGCGTTGACAAGGCCTGAACCCGCTTGTATATATGGGGTAAAGGACTCCTTGTCATGGATGAATCGAACATGGACAATGAGAAAGAAAGACGCCGGAAAGAGGCCGTGGAAAGGCACGCGAGACTTTCCCGTCTGTACAGGGAGGACCGCCTTTCATTCGAGAGGGAAAGGAAGCGGATGATCGATCAGGTCCTCGACTCGGTGGAGGACGCCGAGCAGCGAAACCGGCTCAGGGCCTTGCAGGAGGACTGGAACCGAAAGATGAAGGGGGCGGGATCGGTTCACAACAGATTCGTGTTGGCCAGGGCGTTCTTCTGGGAACACTTCCACGAGGTCTGGCAGCCGGCCATCCAGGAGATAAATCAGGTCCTCAACAAGTGGAAGGAATGATCCCGCCTACGGGTCAAGCAGGTCAGGTGCGCAGCGCTCGCACAAGTCGATCCCGGAGTTCTGCCGCCGCCAGGAACAGACTCAGGCCCGGTGCGCCCGCACGAGCCGCCTCGAACAGGGCGTTGATTTCAGCCAAGTCCGCCTTTGCCTCCAAGAATCCCCGGTGCCCCCCCTCGGCGGGCGCTTTCTGATCCATCCTCCCCTCCCCGGCGCTCCCTTGTCTCCCGGCCGCCCAACACCACTTCCGGGCTCCAATCCGAACCCAGCATCAAGTGTGCCATTCATGGGGGAATAAGCCGATTAACCAGGTATTTCAAGAGGTTGAGAACTCAACAGCATAGAGCCCCAGGCTCGGTAAGGTCAAAATTCCAGCGCCGAGTGCCGGAGTTTTGACTGCGCGTTATGGGCGCCCGAGGGCCCGCCGCCGCATGAGCAGATTAACTTCCAGGCGTTCCAACGAGATCTCCACCACCTCCCGGGAACGCGGCGGGACCCGGCCCGGCCCATCAAAAAAGGCCCTCACCTCTTGCTCGCGCCCCAGACCGCCCACGGGCACCACGTAGGTTATGATTCGCTCGTGGTGCAAGGGGTGAAAGGCGGAGATCCGCTCATGTTCCGCCTTATACCAATCCCAGAGGCGGGGAACGGCGTAAGGGTTCTCAGCCATGCGGGATACCGGGACGAACTTGTTTCTGTCCGGGACCTTTTCCAGGACATGGTCCAGGGCCTCATCCACCAGTCCGACTTCAGAGAAGCACCCGGCGGCCCCGAGGAGCTCCATGCGCTCGAACTCGCTCTCGGAGCGGGCTAGGCGATCCATGATCCAGTCGAAGCCGCGCCTCCCCGCCCTCAAGGCCCCTATGCGCAGCACCGACCCCAGGATATCGGGATGGATCTTCCCGCCGCTGCAAAGGAAGGAGAACTTTTCCAGCCCCCAATCCAAGGCCTTCCCCGACCCCAGGAGCGCGGCCTTCCACAGGAGGTCGTCACGGAGCCTGGCCGCTCCAAGGCTCTCACCCCCGGCAGGCTCCATACCGACCCGCTCCAAGACCCCTTCCAGGAATTCCCTGCCCGTCATGGCCGCTTTCTCCGCCGGCGCCCCCCCACAGACCAGGGATGCATGGACCAGGCGGTCCCCTATACCGGCTGCAGGCAGATAGTCTCTCTCCTCTTGATACCAGGAAAGGAAATCCATGTATCTTGACAACGGCTCCTTCCCGGCAGCGACCAGGGCATATAGATCGTCCTGGAGGCCCCAGCGGTCCGCCGGGGCCAAGGTCCGCGAGGCCACCCTCCCTCCCAAGGCCTCCAGGTTCCTCTCATCCAAGTAGCGGATCCTGTAGAATCCCGAACGCCCCGGGTTGGCCAGGCACGCGGCCGCCTCAGCTCCCAGGTCAATGACCGCGGAGCGTCCCTCCAGGAGGGTCTCGCGTACAAGGGTATCCCCGCCTTCCAGGAACACGACCAGCGCGAGGGGTATGCGCCATAGGGCGCTCGAAGGCTCGTCAAGGTAGGTGAATCTCTCCTGCCGCAATGTCACCCCCCGCCCTTCGCACTCGACCTCCAGCAAGGGAAATCCGGGCTGCTCCATCCAACTCCCGATCACGGTGCGGACCGGCTGCTCAGAGGCCCGGTCAAGGGCTTCCCAGGCCGCCCGGCTGGTCGCGCAACCATAGGCGGACTCGGACAGATACGCCCTGACGCCGTTACGGAATCTCTCCTCGCCCATGTAGTCGTGCAGGTGCCTGAGCACGGCCCCGCCCTTGCTGTAGATTATGGGCGCGGTGCTAGCATTGATGACCACCGGCCTTCCGGGCGGTATCTCCACCGCGTGGGTCTTGGTCAGGGCGTCGCGCTCCAGGGCGGACCTCACCTGACCGTTTATGAACCTGTCCCAGACCTCCCACTCGGGATGGTAGTAGTCCAAGACCCGATAGCCGAAGAAGGTCGCGAAGCTCTCGTTCAGCCACAAATCGTTCCAATCCTCGGGTGTTACCAGGTTGCCGAACCACTGATGGGCCGTCTCATGGGCGATCACCTCGCATATACGCTCCTCCCCCGCCCTGGATGTGGCTTCGGGGTCCTTGAGCAGGAGATTCTCCCGGAAGGTCATCGCGCCCCAGTTCTCCATGGCCCCGAAGGCGAAATCCGGGACCGCGATCAGGTCCAGCTTGGGAATAGGGAATGGTATCCCGGTGTACCTCTCCATGTAGTCCAGGGACTTTCGCCCGAAGTCAACGGCGAGGCCGGACCGTTCGATCCTGCCCGGCGCGCTCAAGGCGCGCACGCGGACCCGCCCGGGGTCCTCGCGGATCTCGAAAGGCCCCACACCGAAGAACAAGAGATAGGTGGACATGGTCGGGGTCCGGGAAAACCGGACCAGGGTCTTTCCTCCCGGGCCGGGGGATTCCTCCTCTGCGGGGGTGTTGGAGACCGCCACCAGGCCTGGATCCGCGAGGATCCTGACCCCGAAGGTGGCCTTCATGGAGGGATGGTCAAAGCAGGGAAAGGCCCGACGCGCCTCGGTCTCCTCGAACTGGGTGACCGCCAGAACGCCCTCGGAGCCCCCGCTCCGGTATCTACTCAGATAGAAGCCCGCCATTCGCTCATTGAGCACTCCAGAGAACTCGATGGTGAGTTCCGCCTCCCCTCTTATCTCCCTGGGTAGAAAGAGGCGCAGGCCTTGCTCATCGGGCTCCACCCGAAAAGAGCAATCCTCTTTTCGGTCACGGGTGAAAAGCGCCGAGCGGTGTATTGTCAAATCCACCATGTCCAAAAGGACCTCCCGCACCTCGCGCTCCACTCGCATGAAAACGCTGACCTCCCCATCGAACCTGCGGCCGGCCAGGTCCACGTCAAGCAGCAATTCGTAGTGCAGCGGTCTTACATTCCTGTTCAATCGAACCTCCTTTCCTGCCTCCCTGTGTGCAGGGGATCTCCCTATCGGCCTTTCTCAATGCCGGCGCTCAAGCCGGATGAGCCCATTGCCTTTCCACAGAGCGCGCTCGGACTTGACTGAGAGTCGTAAATCTGCGACATTTCTCAGGGCTGATCCCGGATGGATATGTGAAAAGAGGAGAACCATGAAATACGCTCTCTTCCTCGGGTGCACCATACCGGCTCGCTCCCGCAACTACGAGCTCTCGGCACGCAAAGTTGCGGCCAAGGTGGGAATTGAGCTGGAAGATGGGGACACCTTCATCTGCTGCGGCTTTCCTCTCAAGAGCGCCGATCTCCCGGCTTCATTGCTCATGGGAGCTTACAACCTCTCCATGGCCCAAAGCAAGGGACTGGATGTAATCACCCTTTGCAGCTCCTGCACCTCGGCGCTCACTGAAACCGCCCACAGGCTTGATCACGACGAATCCGCCAGGAGGGAGGTGAACCGGGATTTGGATCGCTTGGGTCTGGCCTACAAGCCGGGTGCCAGGGTCAGGCATATGGCCCGGGTCTTGTACGAGGAAGTGGGCCATGAAGGCATCCGCGGCCGGCTGGTAAGAGACCTTGGCGGGATGCGGGTTGCATCCCATTACGGTTGCCATTATCTCAAGCCCTCGGAGGTATACAACGGATTTGACGAACCTGAAAGCCCTCGAACCCTGGACGAGCTGGTGGCCCTGACCGGGGCCCGGCCGGTGGGCTACAAGGACAAGAACCGGTGCTGCGGAGGGCCCCTTCTGCCGGTGGATGAGAAGACCTCCCTGTCCGTGGCCCGGGAGAAGCTGGAAGACATGGTCGCGGCCGAGGCCGAGGCCGTCTGCCTGGTATGCCCCTTCTGCTCGGTCATGTACGACAGCAACCAGAAGGGCATCGAATCGGCCTTCGAGACCTCGTACAATCTCCCGGTGCTCTATCTCACCCAGATACTGGGACTGGCAATGGGTTTCGAGCGAAAGGAACTCGGCCTGAACATGAACGTGGTCAAGAACAAGGACCTCCTCGCAAGGTACCTGGACTAGGACAAGCGCCCGGCCGAGGCCGGGTTGACGCACGGCTTGCAAGGCAGCAGGGAACGAGCGAAATGCAGGGGGGATCCATGGACGAAGTGCTCCTGGACATACGAGACGGCGTAGCCTCGGTCACGCTCAACCGACCCGAGGCATTCAACGCATTTGACGAGGCCATGATCGGCTCCCTCCCGGAAACACTGGCCGACCTGGCCTCGGACACCGGGGCCACGGCCGTGATCATTACCGGTGCGGGCAAGGCGTTTTGCGCGGGAGGGGATCTGAAACGGGTCAGGGAGCTGGGTCTGCCCCTGGGGGCGACCTTTCATCGCCTTGCGGCCCGCTATCATCAGGCCGTAGTGGAGATCCGCCGCATGCCCAAGCCGGTGACAGCCGCGCTCAACGGCTTGGCGGCCGGGGGAGGCACCTTCACGCTCCCGCGCCTGGTGGGCCTTGCACGCGCCATGGAAATCGCCGCTCTGGACCGGCCCATACCATCGAACCAGGCCCTGGAATGGGGTCTGGTGACCGAAGTGGTGGGAGACGGGAAGAGCATGGAACGCGCCATGGAACTCGCTCGAGAGCTCTGCGCCCGTTCGGGCTCATCCTTTGCAGCATCCAAGGAGCTGCTGAACGCGGCCCTGGAGTCGCCGCTGGAGTGCCAGCTCGAGCGGGAAAGAGCCTGTCTGGTGCGCTGCGCCGACCACCCCGACGGCCTGGAAGGGATCTCAGCTTTTGTGGAGAAACGAAGTCCTTGCTATGAATGAGCTCATATTGTCATGAAGCCGCGACTTCTGACAATCGCCCTGACATTTTTCCTGACCTCGGCCCCTGCATCGGGCCTCGGCGGGGGCGAGACCCTGTCGGTGGGCATGAAGATGTTCTTCGAGTCCCTCTCGCCCACCGACTCCAACACCCGCCAGACGCTTCTCTTGTGCCACAACTGGGCCGACACCCTGGTCTACAGGGATCCCGCCGGGAATGGGCTGGTCCCATGCCTTGCCGAGTCCTATCGAGTGGTGGACGAGGGCACCCTAGAGTTCGTGCTCAAGGAGAACATAAGGTTCCACAACGGCGAACCCTTGACCGCCGAGGCGGTCAGATTCAGCATGGAGCTCTTCAAGGGCCCTGACACCTTGACCCGCAAGTTGTTCAGGGCCTTCGAAGGGGTCTCCGTAATTGACGAGAGGACCGTTCGCATAAAGACCTCGCTCCACCCCAAGTGCGCCCTGGAGATACTGGCCAACACCTTCTTCATCTTCCCGCCCCGCTATTACCGCTCGGCCGGGCGGCGCGGGTTCGGCAGGCAACCTGTGGGAACAGGCCCTTACAGATTCGTGTCCTGGGAGGCCCCGGATGTCTTGAGGTTCGAGGCCAACCCTGACTACTTCGGACCCCCCAAGCGCAGTCCCGGGATCCCCAATCTGGAGGTCCGTATCATACCGGAGGAAATGCTCAGGATCGAGGCGCTGCTCTCCGGTGAAGTGGATCTCTTGAGGGGCGGCTCAGTGTCCCCCGAGCAAGTCCAGTTCCTGGAGGCCAACCACGAGATCTCAGTCAGGCGGGCCGATGTGATCCGCAACTACTTTGTCATCATGGATGCCAGGGGGCGGAGCGGGGTGGATTACTTCAAGGACGTGCGAGTGCGGCGCGCGGTCAATCACGCCATAGACAGGCAGAGAATAGTAGAGACAATCCTCAGGGGCTGCGCTAGAGTCAACCACAGCCCGACTACCCCGCAGCACTTCGGATACGAACCGGATGTACATTCCTATGCTTACGATCCCGAGAAGGCTGGGGCCCTTCTGGCCGAGGCGGGATATGCGGACGGCTTCAGCGTGGATTTTTATGCGGTAAGGGACGAATCAGACGCGGAAGCGGTGGTCAGAGACCTCAGGGCGGTGGGTATCCAGGCGAACATGAAATGGATGGGCGGGCGGTGGGACCTCCTCCACCGCAGACTGGAGAAAGGCGAAATCCCGATCGCTTTCATAAACTGGGGGAGTTACTCGGTCTTCGATGCAAGTGCCGCTCTAAACCCGTTTTTCTTGCTGGACGAGCCGTTGTGTTACGGCTCCACGCCCGAGATCGACCGGATCTTGCGGCTGGCGGAGACCTGCAACTCTCAGACATTGCGAAAACAACTCTTTTCCCGAGCCCAGAAGGAGATCACCAGGCAGGCCTTCTGGGCCCCGCTCTACTACGGGAACTCAGTGGCCGCCATGCGATCGGACCTGGACTTCAGGCCGTCCCATGATGAGCTAGACCGTTATTTCCTTGCGAGGTGGCGGAACGACAAGCATCACCCTGGTGTAAGCCTTGACAGCACTCCGTGATCCCTGTTCTCGAGAAAAGGCCCTCCCCCCCGGCTCGGGTGCTCCATATCCCGGGTGGAGGAAATACCTTTTATCAATCCTCATTTTATTTTTATCTTGTCATTTTTCAGGATCATTCGCCCTCACTCAGGACACACGCAAGCAGGAGGTGATGGGGCTCTACCTCTACAACTTTCTCATGTTTGTACAATGGCCCGAGGACTCGGTACAGGGGCGGGACATTCTCAAGATCGGCATATTCGGGGGCGGAGGTCCAGGGAACGCCTTCTGCGAGCTCAGGGGAAAAGAGATCAGGGGGAGAACCGTGGTCATACGGGACTATCACTCGGTCGAGGACGTGGAGCCCGACTGTGACGCCATTTTCATCCATAACAAAGGCCGCGGTGTGGTGACCCGGGTGCTGTCACGTGTCCGAGGCTCGGCATGCCTCACGGTCAGCGACATGGCCTCCTTTACCCGAATGGGCGGGATGGTCTCCTTCTCGGGCATATCACATGATCCGAAAGCCGGGTATGCGGGGGAGCGCCAGGGGCGGGTCAAGAGGTTCAAGATCAACTTGGCGGTGGTGATGCGGGAAGGGCTGACGATACGTTCCAGGCTGCTCAGGCTCTCCGAGATAGTGGGGGAGATACCCAATGGGAGAAATACGCGCTTTTAGTGAGCTTGGACGTCGCTTCCGGGATCTTTCCATAAGGGAGAAGCTCCTGGCGATCATGATTCTGATGAGCGCAAGCGTCTTGACCGCCGCGTGCGCGGCGTTCCTCCTGATCGAGATACACTCGTTCAAGAAGTCCATGCAAGCGGACATCTCCACACTGGCGCGGGTGATCGGCCACAACTGCGCAGCATCCCTCATATTCAACGATCCGGCCGACGCCGCCGAGACCCTGAGGACCTTGAAGGCCAAGGAGCCCGTTGTCTCAGCATGGCTTTTCACCCGTGAAGGCGGCCTGCTCGCGGGTTACCGGCGCACCGAGCCGGGGCCTGGAGTGGCCCCGCCCGCCAAGCCGGAGGCTGATTTTCACAGGTTCGAAGGCGGCAGGCTTCTCCTCTATCGAACGGTCTCCCTGGACGGCAGGGAGATCGGGGGGATCTACCTGGTATCCGGACTGGACACCATGCAGGCGATCCTCAGGAGAAACGTCCTGGCCCTGGGTGCGGTCCTCCTGGGAGGATTCGTAATGACCTATGTACTGGCCTCCAGATTGCGGGGATTCATCTCTGATCCCATATCCGACCTCGCAAAAGTGGCAAAGGAGATCTCCAGGGAGAAGAATTTCGAGGCGCGAGCGGAAAAATGGGGAAACGACGAGGTGGGGTCATTGGTCGAGGCCTTCAACGAGATGATAGCCGAGATCCAGAAAAGGGAGGCGCAGCTGGTCAATGCCAAGCAAGAGGCTGAGCGGTCCGCCACCGAAGCCAGGGAGCTCCTCGGGATGACGGAAAAGGTGAACCTGTCCTTGGAGAGGGAAATCAGGGAACGCAGGCGGGTCGAAGAGGAGCTCAAGATGCACAGGCAGCAGCTCGAGCGCTTGGTCGGGGAACGAACCGCTCAACTCTCCCTGGCCAACGAACAACTTCGCGAGGAAGTAGAGGAAAGACGCCGTGTGGAAGAGAGCATCAGGGCCTCCCTGGAGGAGAAGGTTGTTCTCCTAAGGGAGATCCACCACAGGGTCAAGAACAACCTCCAGATCATAGCCAGCCTATTGGAAATGAGCCGCCAAAGAGCAGGAAGCCCCGAGGCTTCCGAGCAACTATCTGAAGCGCACGCCAAGATCTTTACCATGGCCCTCATTCACAGCCAGCTCTATAAGAACGAGCGCTTTGATCAGGTCAGCATGGAGCGTCACGTCAGGGAGCTCGTGGCCCATCTTTGCAGCCTCTATCTCAAGGGAAAGGAGGTCAGATCCGAGATACGCATCGGGGATATAAGGCTGCCGGTGACCCAGGCCATTCCCTGCGCCCTGGCCCTGAACGAGCTGATATCGAACGCCTTCAAGTACGCCTTCGAGGGCCGGGAGTCAGGCGCACTTGTCGTATCCATGCAGGAGGACAAGGGCAGGAGGGTCACCCTGGAGGTCGTCGACGACGGGGTCGGCATTCCACCGGACATAGATATAGACCGAGCCGAGAGCCTCGGCCTGAAGCTGGTGCGTAATCTTGTATGCCGGCAACTCCGGGGCAGGCTGCTTATCGAGCGTAACAGGGGTACTAGGGTCAGGATCGAGTTTCAAGTGCCCAAGGACGGAGAATCTCATGTACAGGATCCTGGTAGTGGATGATGAAGTAATAATCGCCACCCAGCTCGAGGAACGACTGACCTTCATGGGCTACCAAGTGGTGGGCATGGCTGCATCCGGGGAAGAGGCGGTACGCATGGCGCGCGACCTGGCCCCAGACCTGGTGCTCATGGACATAGTCATGCCCGGGGGAATCGACGGAATCGCCGCAGCCGAACAGATACGCGGGGACCTGGGCATCCCCTTCGTTTTCGTCACCGCATACACCGACTGGGAGCTGATAGAGCGGGCAAAGGGCCTCCAGCCCCTGGGATACATCCTGAAACCCTTTCAGGACGAGCAGATCACTGCGGCCATAGAGATCGCGGTCTACAATGAGAAGACGGCCCGGCGTCTTCGCGAGAGCGAGGACAGGTATCGAAAGCTGGTGGAGGTGATCCCGCACGGCATAGTGGAAACCGACAACGACCTGACCATAGTGTTCGCCAACCAAGCCTTTCACCGGATGCACGGCTACGGCGAAGAAGAATTGGCCGGGAGGAACTTGTGCGAACTCTTGGAGTCATGGTCGGATGCGCCCGAGCTGCGGGCCTCGATGGAGACCCCGGCATCTTCGGAAGATTCGGGACCCAACCAGTGGTTGGGCAAGGGCCTCACCAGAGACGGGAGCGTGTTGGATGTCCAGCTTGACTGGAACTACAAGAGAGACGCAGACGGCCGGGCTGTGGGGTTCATTCACGTGGTCACCGATATCACCGAGCGCCTTCGAGCCGAGGGAGAGCTCAAGCGAGCCAGGGACGAGCTGGAGGCAAGCGTGGAGCAGAGGACCCGGGAGCTCGTAAGGACCAATGCACTACTCAAACAGGAGATAAATGAGAGGAGGAAAGCGGAGGAAGAGCTGGAGGCGAAGCGCGAGAGCCTGGAGGAAGTGAATACCGCCCTCAAGGTCCTTCTCAAAAAACGCGAGGAGAACCGCCTGGAGCTGGAGGAAAAGGTAATCCTGAACATGAAGGAGCTTGTCACGCCCTATCTGGACAAGCTCCGCCGAACCCAGATGAATCAGACCCAGAAGGCCTTCCTGGAGATACTGGAAGCCAACCTGAACGACATAGTCTCTCCCTTCTCCAAGAGTTTATCCTCCAGGTTTTGGAACCTGACACCCAGCGAGCTCAGGATTGCAAATCTGATCAGACAGGGTAAGACCACTAAAGAGATTTCATATTTACTTAATTTATCGCATAAGACCATTGAAACTCACAGAAAGAATATAAGAAAAAAGTTGAATATCGGCGGCAAAAGATCCAACTTGCGCTCCCATCTCCTGTCCATCCAATAACAGGTATTTTTCCTACCGATTTTTTACCTAATAATTCCTGGTTGTGTTCCTGTTCCTCTCTGCGAGAATACCCGGTACGACAATCGAGTTTGTGCTCAGCCAAGATCCCGCAAAAAGGGAGGTGTCCCGCATGCAACGAGTACAAGAATCCCCGACGACCGGGATCCCCCCCAGCCGCCCCCGCCGTCCTCTCAAGCCCCTGCCCGCGAGCTTGCCGAAGGTCCGGGAAGAGCGACGGGAACCCAAGGAGACCCACCGTCTGGTGGCCGAGAGCGCCGGGGAGGCTATCGTCCTTTGCGATCGGCACTGCAGGATCTCTTACCTCAACCCCGCCAGCGAGCGAATCACCGGCTATCGGAAGGAGGAGCTGCTGGGGAGGTCGCTCAAAGGCCTGATCCCCGGAGAGGCCTTTGAGCGGGTAATATGCACCATGGATTCAGAGGGGGTCAATCCCTCCGAGACCTCCGGTCTTTATGAGACCTGCCTGTTTAAACGTGAAGGCGGCCGGGTCCCGGTGGAGATCTGTGCCGTGCCCGTACGGGACGAGTCCCTGGGAATTCTTCTTACAGCAAGAGATATCTCCTTCAGAAAAAATCTCGAAGAGGAAGCCCTCCTGGCAAAGAAGCTGGAGTCCGTAGGAATCCTCGCCGGCGGAATAGCCCATGACTACAACAACTTGTTGACCGCTTTAATCGGCTACCTGAGCCTGGCACGATCCCTTCTCCCATCCGAGGACGAGGCCTGGTCAATGCTGGGCAGGGCGCAGCACACGGCCGCCCTGGCCAAAGATCTGTCCAACAAGCTGATAACATTCGCCAAAGGCGGAATACCCCTGAGGAGGCACGGGTCCGTTTTGCCCATGCTGGAGCACACCCTGGGCCATGCCCTGAGCGGATCGGACATCAACTGCGAGTTCCGGGCTCCGGTCGAGCTCTGGCCGGTGGAGTTCGATGAGGCGCAGCTTACCCAGGCAATCCACAATGTGCTGATTAACGCAAAGGAGGCAATGGGCGGGGAAGGGGAAATCCGGGTAACAGCGCGGAACCTCCGAGTCGGGAAAGGATCCGATAGCTGCGTGGAGCCGGGGAACTGGGTGCTGATCGTCATAGAGGATCAAGGCGCGGGAATAGATCCCGCCGACATGGATAAGATCTTTGATCCTTATTTCTCCACCAAGGAAATGGGCCCCCGGAAGGGGCTGGGGCTGGGGCTGGCCATAGCCTATTCCATAGTCAAGCGGCATCAAGGGCACATCCTGATCCGATCCCGGAAGGGCCAAGGGACCTCGGTGCGAATATACCTGCCCGCCGCAGAAGCCGCCGGGAAAGCGCGACCCGCCCCCAGGGCCGGCGGTCAACCCCCCTTGAGAGACGATTCGGGCGAAGGGCGCTGATATCTACACGCTTGACCGCCGCCGTTGTTTGCGCTAAGAGGGACCTGCCCGGGCAAGGAGGGCATCCGTTGCATGCGGGAGGTTTCTTGTGGCGCAGGAAAAGGTTGAAGCCAGCAGAGGCGAGGTGGTCGTGGAGGCATTGAGGCCCTTCGGGACCACCATCTTCACCGAGATGACCGCCCTGGCCGAGCGTCACGGCGCGGTAAACCTCTCCCAGGGATTTCCCGATTTCGACGGCCCCGAGGTGATCCGTAGAAAGGCGGCCGAGGCCATTCTCCGCGGACCCAACCAATACATATCCTCCGCCGGGCTGTCCGGGTTCAGGCGCGCCGTGGCGGGAAAGATGAGTCGCTTCTACGAAATCAGCGTGGATCCGGAGCAGGAAGTGACCGCCACCTCGGGGGCCACCGAGGGCTTGTGCGCCACCTTCTTGTCCGTACTGGAGCCAGGGGACGAGGTCATTTTGCTGGAGCCCACATACGACGCCTATCCCCCTCTGGCGGCCCTTGCGAGGGCCGAGGTCCGGCGCATCCCGCTCGAGGGCCCGGCGTTTCGACTACCAGCAGACGAACTGGCAAAGGCGTTCGGCCCGCGCACCAAGGCGATAGTGGTAAACACGCCACAGAATCCTTGCTGCAAGGTCTTCACGGAGGATGAGCTCGCCTTTATAGGCAAACTGTGCGAGAAGCACGACGCCGTAGCCATTGGAGACGAGGTTTACGAACACCTGGTTTATGACGGCCGCAGGCACGTATCCCTTCTCGAAGTACCGGAGCTGAGGGACCGCGCCTTTGTGGTGAGCTCCACAGCCAAGACCTTTTCCATGACCGGATGGAAAGTGGGATATGTGACTGCGGCCCCGCCCCTGACACGGGCTGTCAGGATGAGCCACCAGTTCATAACCTTCTGCGGCCAGAGCTTCCTGCAGGAGGCCATGGCATTTGCCATGGACCTCCCGGATGAATATTACCGGGACCTGGTTTCGGACTACACCCGCAAGCGCGATTTCCTCTCGGGTTCGCTCAGGGAGCTGGGCTTCGGTGTCTTGCCCACCGGGGGCACCTATTATCTTCTGGCCGATATTTCACCCTTGGGATATGAAGACGACCTGGAGTTCTGCCGGAGACTCCCGGAAGAGGCCGGGGTGGCCGCCATACCCTGCTCGCTTTTCTGGGAGGAGCGCCGTCAGGGGAGGAACCTGGTACGGTTTTGCTTCTGCAAACAGGACCAAACCCTTGCCCTGGCGGTGGAGCGCCTCCAGCGGTGGTTGGGCCGGAATACGATTGAGATTTGAACGTCCTTGTCTTAGCATGGGTTCCGTGAAGGCTCGGGGGACAAGGGGGAGAGCATGTCCGGCAAGCCCACCTACGAAGAGCTTGAACGCCTGGTAAACGAGCTCAAAGGGGAAGACAAGGCCGATTCCGGGACCGGGGAGCCCTTCCGCAAGAACGAGGAGCTCTTCTCCCAGATCGTGGACGGCACTCCCATCGCCACCTTCGTAATCGACGATACCCACCGCATCACCCACTGCAACAAGGCCTGGGAGAACTTGACCGGGATCCCGGCGGCAAAACTAATAGGCACCAGAAAGCACTGGAAGACGTTCTATGCCGAACAACGGCCGGTAATGGCCGACCTGATCGTGGACGGGGCCCCTGAAGAAGAGTTCGCCAAATATTACGGCGGCAAGTACCGAAAGTCCCAGGTGATCGAAGGCGCATACGAGGCCGAGGACTTCTTCCCCGCTCTCGGCGAAAAGGGCAAATGGCTTTTTTTCACCGCTTCCCCCATAAAGGACGAAAACGGCCGTATGAAGGGGGCCATTGAGACCCTCCAGGATGTGACCGAGCGGAAGCGGGCCGAAGAGAAACTCAGGGATTCGGAAAGAAGATTCCGGGCCCTCCTTGACTTCCTGCCCTATCCCATAGTGGTCTTTGACCTCGAAGGCAGGGTCACTTACTTGAATCCGGCCTTTACCGAGACCTTCGGCTGGACCATGGAAGAGCTGAAGGGCAGCAGCATTCCCTATGTCCCCCCGGGACTGGAGCAGGAGACCAGAGAGGTCATAGATCGGTTTCTGACCGAGAAGGTGATCCACAGCCATGAGACCAAGCGGCTGACCAAGGACGGCCGGATCCTGGAGGTGGTGTTGAGCGCGTCCTTTTACCAGGACGCCGAGGGAAACTTCCTGGGTGAGCTGGTGATCTTGAGGGACGTCACCCACGAGAGGCGGATCGCTAGGAACAACGAGGCCCTGAGGCGGATCAGCATGGCGCTTCCCGCTTATCCTGATCTGGAAGACCTGCTGGATTACATAAGCGGTGAGGTGCAGGGCCTGATAGGCTCGGAAGGAGCCCTGGTCATACTTTTGGACGAGGAGAGGCAGGAGCTCTTTTTCCCCGGGGCGGCCTATGAGGATACGGCCACCACGAACAGGGTCAAGGAGGTTCGCTTCCCCATCGACGAGTTGGTGGCGGGCAAGGTGATTCGAACCGGCCGGCCCATGATCATCCCGGAGGTCTCCAAAGATCTCCCCTTGCACCGAAATCGCGATCAGAAGCTCGGGTACGACACGCGGAATCTCATGCTGGTCCCGCTCAAGAGCAGCGACCGGACCATAGGGGTGATCGCGAGCATCAACAAGAAGCAAGGGGTCTTTGATCAAGCCGACCTGGAGCTCCTCAGGATGATAGCGGGGACCGTGGCCCTGTCAGTGGAGAACGCCCGCTTCTCCGAGGATCTCAAGAAGGCTTACAGGAACAACGAGACCCTGCTAAGGATCAGCCGGGCCCTCCCTCTCTACCCTGACCTCGAGGACCTCCTGGATTACATCAGCGGCGAGGTGCAAAGGCTGATGGACTCGGACGGAGCGCTTGTGGGCCTGTTGGAGCCCGAAGAGGAGCGCATATTCTTCCTGGGCGCCTGTTATGAGGACAAGACCGTTGAAGAACGGGTGAAGCGGAGCGGCTTCGATCTGGAGGAGATAGCCGCCGGCAGGGTTATCCGTACCGGGGAGCCGCAGATAGTCGCCGACATCGAAGAGGACCAGCGGCTTTACCCTGATAGGGACAAGAAGCTGGGCTATAGGACGCGCAGCTTCATAGAGGTTCCCTTGAGAAGCACGGACAGGGTCATCGGGGTCCTCTGCGCAGTAAACAAGAAAGACGGGACGTTTGACGAGAGGGACCTTGAGCTCTTGAGCCTGGTGGGCGGCACGGTGTCGCTCTCCATAGAAAACGCGCGCTACTCCGAGGAGCTCAAGAAGGCCTATCTGGAGGTCAGGAGCCTCAACCGGGCCAAGGACAAGGCTATCAACCACCTTTCCCATGAGCTCAAGACGCCGGTAAGCGTGCTGGTGGGGTCACTGGACATCCTGTCCAAGCGCCTGGAGGGACTGAGCGAGGAGACATGGAAGCCCACCATGGAAAGGGCCGGGCGCAATCTCAACCGCATAGTGGAGATACAGGACGAGGTGGACGACATTATTCAGGAGCGGAGAACGGACATCCCCATGCTGCTTTCCATCCTGGTGGATCAATGCGCCGACCAGCTCGAGACCATCATAGCTCAAGAAGCGGGCGAAGGCGATCCTGTGGAGCGAGTCAGACGCCGCATAGATCAGATTTACGGCGCCAGGGACCTGAAACCGGAAGCCATTGACCTGGGAGAATTTGTGAAGGGGAGAGTGGAAGAAGCCCGCAGGCTGGCCGGGCACCGAGACCTGGACTTGGAGGTCGGCACGGAGCCGGGGTGCACCGTCCACATACCGCACGCTCCCCTCCAAAAGACGGTTGACGGGCTGTTGCGGAATGCGGTTGAGAACACGCCTGATCAGGGCATAATCGAGGTCTTGGTGCATCCTGCTGGAGAGGCCGTGGAGCTGGTCGTTCGGGACTACGGGACCGGCATCCCCCGGGACGCCCAGGCCCGCATCTTTGAGGGCTTTTTCAGCGCCCGGGACACCCTCCACTACTCCACGCGCAAACCGTTCGACTTCAACGCCGGGGGCAAGGGGGCGGACCTGCTTCGGATGAAGATTTTCTCCGAGCGCTATGGATTCAAGATCTCCATGTCATCCACCAGGTGCCCCTTCATCCCGTCGGAGTCCGATGTCTGCCCGGGCCGAATCGAGGACTGCCCCCATTGCTCGGTCCCGGAGGAGTGCCTTGAGTCGGGGGGGACCACGATCCGGGTCCGGTTCCCCAGGAAGGCGGGGGAGTTGAAACAAGGCTAAGTCGAGAGCTCCTCAGGCTCCCCCCAGATGACCAACCCCATGGCGTGCCGGCTCTCGGGGTTGGGATGGTTGGGGATAATGCGTATGTTGAGCCCGAAATGCCCGGCCTCCTCAAAGCCGAGCTCCCCTGAGTACAGGAAGACCCTTTCCCCCGACTCCTTTGCCGGCTCCATGGGCCTGGTGATACGATCCTGGTATTGGCCGGAGGGATCCACCCTGCCCCCGTAGATCTCCACCACCACGTCTTCAGGCCCCAACTCCCCCAGAAAGACCTCAGCCTCCACTCTTATGGGGACACCCACCTCCACTCCGTTCATGTCGCCCATGCGTATCTGCTTGACGGCCACACTGGACCAGTTGTACATGAGCTTCTCGCGCCATTGGGCCAGGGACCTCAGGCCGGCCCAGTCCTCTTCCATAAGTTGGAATCCCCGCTCCGCGGCCCGGGCATAGGACTTCTCCCAGTACTCCTCCACCATGCGGTGGGTGTTGAATACCGGACAGAGCCGGTGAAGCGACGCCTTCATCATCGCTATCCAGAGTCTTGGAAGGCCGTCCGGCCCGCGGTCATAGAATCGGGGGACTACGTCCTTTTCCAGAATGTCATACAAGATCTTGCTCTCGAGCTCGTCCTGAAACTCGGGATCGTCATAGGTCTCCCCGCTCCCTATGGCCCAACCCAACTCCCTATGGTACCCTTCATCCCACCAGCCGTCCAGGATGCTCAATTGCAGGGCCCCGTTGGCCGCGGCCTTCATCCCGCTGGTTCCACAGGCCTCCATGGGGCGGCGGGGCGTGTTGAGCCACACATCCACTCCCTGGACCATGTGCCTGCCGATCTCCATGTCGTAGTCCTCCAGGAACACCATGTGCCTGCGTAGGGCTTCCCTGCCCGTTATCTGGATCAGCTGCTTGATCAACTGCTTCCCGCCTTCGTCCTGGGGGTGGGCCTTTCCTGCGAAGACCATTTGAACCGGTCTGTCAGGATCGGTCAGTATGCGCTCCAGGCGGGGGATGTCCCTGAGCACCATATGTGCGCGCTTGTAAGGGGCGAAGCGCCTTGCAAAGCCTATGGTGAGCACTTCCGAGTTCAGCACCTCGGATGCCAGCTCCAGGTCCCGATTGGACTGTCCGCGGTTGGCCAACTGCTCCCGGAGCCTCCTGCGGGCAAAGGCCACCAATCGCTCCCTGGCCCGTTCGTGGGTGCGCCAGAGCTCGGTGTCCGGTATCTGATCCACCCGCTCCCAGACCTTTTCATTGTCCGGGTCCTCCACCCAGCGCGGGCCCAGGTAGCGGTCACAGTTCTCGGCCATACCCCGCGAGATCCACGACGGAATGTGAACGCCGTTGGTAACATGGGTTATGGGGAGATCAGCCTCCGGCAGTCTGGGCCATATCTTCCGCCACATACGGCGGCTCACTCTCCCGTGCAGCCTGCTGACCGCATTGTTCCAGTTGGAGAGGCGCAAAGCCAGCACCGCCATACTGAATACCTCCTGGCGATCCCGCGGGTCCTGCCTCCCGAAGCCCAGGAGCACGTCGAAGCTGATGCCCAAGGCCCTGGCAAAGCCCTCTAAGTAGGCGTGCATCAAACCCGGATCAAAGGTGTCTATACCGGCCGGCACGGGTGTGTGTGTTGTGAAGACATTGGTGGCCCGGACGAACTCCAGGGCCTCATTAAAGCTCAGGCCGTGATCTTCCCTGAGTCCTCGTATACGCTCAAACGCGGCGAAAGCCGAATGCCCCTCGTTCATGTGATAGACCACCGGGTCGTGCCCCATGGCCTTGAGCATCCTGACTCCGCCTATGCCCAGTATGATCTCCTGGCGGATACGCATCTCCCGATCCCCTCCATAGAGCTCCGAGGTGACCTCCCTGCCCCATTCCGGATTTCCAGGGATGTTCGTATCCAATAGGAAAAGCCTGGTCCTGCCCACATCCACCCTCCAGGCCTGCACCTCCACGGGGGTCCCCTTGAGATCCACCGTGATCGTGACGGGCTTCCCGGCCTGATCCCGCACGATCTCCATGGGCATGGTGTGGAAATGATTGATCGGGTAGTTCTCCATCTGCCATCCGTCCTGGGTCAGGTACTGCCTGAAGTACCCTTTCTGATAGGCAAGGGAGACCCCCATGACCGGCAGGCACAAATCACTGGCCGACTTCAGGTGATCGCCGGAGAGGATGCCCAGGCCCCCGGAGTAAATGGGGAGGCTGTCGGCCACCCCGCACTCCGCGGTGAAATAGGCCACCTGGAAAGGCCTGGCCCGGTCCCCGAAAATCGACGGGTGCGGCTTTCCCGAGACATACCGCTGGAAGTCCTGCCATACGCGCTCCATGTGGGCCAGGAAGGCCTCGTCCCCGGCCAGGTCATCCAGGTCCTTTTGACTCAACCGGCACAGGTATTCAACTGGATTCTTCCGCGTCGCCGTCCAAAGCTCCGGATTGATGCGCCGGAACAGGTCATGGGTCTCATAGTCCCAGACAAACCAGATGTTCTGGGCCAGGGCCCGGATCTTCTCCAAGGGCGCGGGGATTTTCGGACGTACGTCTATGGTCTTGATCGGCGTGCTCATGTCTGAATCCTCTCCGGGTCAATCCGGTTGCTCTTCATTCAAGACGAACTCCATCATTGCCGGGTCAATGTTAACCACATAGAGGCGCTCGTTGGGAAGCACAATGTTCGCCCGGGTGATCCGGAGACTGGTGCGCCCTTGTTCAGCCCCTGAGAGATCCACCGAGGCTTGGACGTTCTTCTCGCTGAGGGTGCTGGCGTCCTTCCTGAGCCCCCTGACCCTCAGGCGGACCCTGGGATCCACCGGCTCGGTCATCTCCAGGCCCGGAGGCATGTTGCGGACCTCCAACGGGACCCCGACGGTGACCTCGAAATCCTGTTGCCCGGCCAAGAGGAGCCAGAGGCCGAAGACCACGCCGAAGACAGCCAGCTTGATCCTCCACCTCCTGAAGATCAGCATCCGAACCCGCTCCCCAAAAGGGGGCCGGCCTTCTCTTGAAGGGGCATAGGCCTCCCGGATCTCGCTTGCAAGCGCCTCCGGGCCTTCCACGACCTTGAGCTCGCCGGCGCAGGCAACCGAGACCTCCCCCCTTTCCTCCGAGACCACGGCAACCAATGCGTCGCAGCGTTCAGTCAGCCCGACCGCGGCCCTGTGGCGGGTCCCCCAGTGGGCCGGGAGTCCTTCGGACGACGTGAGGGGGAGATAACATGCCACCTGCGTGATCCGGCCTCGACTCACCACCATGGCCCCGTCGTGGAGCGGCGACTCCTTCTGAAAGATGCTGGTGATGATCTCAGGCGTGGGATCAGCCTCCAAAGGGTGCCCCTCGGTAACCAGTTCTTCAACGCTGTCCGCCCTCTCCAGCACGATCAGGGCGCCGATTCCACGCTCGGCCAAGGCGAAAACCGCACGGGAGATCCCCCTGATCCATTCGTCCGCTGCCACCAAACGGTGAAGGCCCAGGGAACGCAACGGGTTCACCCGCTCCAGCACCTGGCGGATCTCGCGCTGGAAAAGGATGATGAGAAGAAGGACCAGCACCTGCCACAGGATCTGAAAGACCCATGTGGTCAGAAACAGCCCCCAGAATCGGGCGACGGTGAAGACCAGGCCGAAGACCAGCATGCCCACCAGCGCCTTGAACGCCTTGGTCCCCTTGAACCACAGAAAGAGATGATAGGAAAACACGGTCAGGAACAGGATGTCCAGCACGTCCCTGGGTCTCAGGTCGGCTATGAGCGCGGGGAAGTTCATCTGCAAGGATCCTTCATATCCTGCCGTAGATCTCGGCCATACTCCTGAGGCGGGAAAAAGGCGCATGGTCCAGGGCGGCCGGTGCCAGGCGCCACAGCCAGTTCCCACGGCTCGTGGCCGGTCTGTTCATTCGGTGCTCCTCGCCCAGGCCCAGCACATCCGGCATGGGGAGGACGCAGGTATCCGCAACCGACATCATGGCCAGTCGAACCAACTCCAGATGGACATCCGAGAAGGTGATCTCCCGCCCTACATAGGCGCTCAGACGCTTCCTCTGCTCCACTGTGGTCTCGTTCTCGAACCAGCCCCTGACCGTGTTGTTGTCATGGGTGCCGGTATAGACCACGCAGTTTCTCACATGGCGATGCGGGGCGTATGGGTTGGTGGAGAGATCCGGGCCAAAGGCGAAAAGGAGCACCTTCATCCCGGGGAACCCGAAATGGTCCATGACCTCGTGTACGTCCGATGTAATCACCCCCAGGTCTTCGGCAATTATGGTCGCCTCCGGGACCTCGCGCATTACGGCTTCGAAGAACTCCCGCCCCGGGGCCTCCACCCACCGCCCGTTCATTGCTGTTCTTTCGCCCGCCTGGATCTCCCAGTATCCCATGAATCCCCTGAAATGATCAATGCGGATGCAGTCGAACAGCCCCATATTGCGCCTGATACGGTCGATCCACCATTGGTAGCCGCTCTCCCGGAGGGTCTCCCACCGGTATACGGGGTTCCCCCACAACTGGCCGGTCTCGCTGAAGTAGTCGGGCGGGACACCGGCCACCGCCATGGGCCGCTTGTCCTCGTCCAGCTTGAAGATCTCTGGATGCACCCACACGTCGGCGCTGTCGTGGACCACGTAGATAGGGACATCTCCCATGATATCCACGCCGTGCTCCTTGGAGTAGGCCCTGACGGCCTGCCACTGTTTCGAGAAGATGTACTGGAAGAATCGGATCCTGTCCATCTCCTCAGCCAGCTCTCTGCGCGCCGATTCAAGCGCCTCGGCCCTGCGGTCCCTCAGCTCCTCGGGCCAGGCATACCACGGTTTGCCTCCCAACCGCGACTTGAGGGCGGTGAACAGGGCGAAGTCCTCCAGCCAATAGGTCTCGTCCCGGCGAAAATCCTCGAAGTCATCGCCGGGGCCGCGCGAGCGAAACCGCTCCCATGCCTTGTGCAACAGGCGTCCTTTGCTCCTTCCGGCTTCCTCGTATGCGGCCCTTCCCTCGGGAAAACCTTCAGGGAGCGGGAGGTCCCCGGGGTCCAACAGACCGTCCCGCAAGAGGAGCTCCGGGCTTATCAGGAGGGGGTTGGAGGCGAACGAGGATTGGCTGTGGTAGGGCGAGTTCCCGTGCCCCGGATCAGTGGGGTTGAGCGGCAGTATCTGCCACAGCCTCTGCCCGCCCTTATGCAGGAAATCCACGAAGCGGTAGGCCCCGGGGCCCAAGTCGCCTACCCCGAAGCCCCCGGGCAGCGAGGTTATGTGTAGCAGTATGCCGCTCTTCCTCTCCATTTCCTCTCCCGGCTTCCGGGCCCTATACCCTATTCCACAAGTACCCCGAGCTTCCGGCCCGCTTCCTCCAGGAGCTCGACCCAGTGCCGCGCACCTTGATCGCCCCCTCTCGCCCTTACCTTCATATCCTTGTAGAAGCTCTCCTTCATCCAGTAGCAAGTGTTTTGGACCGTATGGAGATTGACTTTGAAGGGAAGGGACTGGAGGAGCCCCAAGACCGCATTGAGCCGCTCCAGCAGAGAGGTGTCCGTGGGCTCGGAACGGAGACCTGCAGCCGCCCTCTCCACCCCCCGCCTGAAGGGAAACTCCAGGGCGCCCTCATCCAGGCTTACGCCCACCGCGCGCGCCTCCTGGAGCAGTGGCCGTATCTTGTCAACGTCAAGGGGCTCTTCGTGAAAGGCCTCTTTGAGGTCGTTGTGGCAGATCAGCTCCGAGGCCATGGAAAGGGGCCTGGGGATAGGGGCGCCTGCATCCATGAGGAACCTCATCAGGGGGACCTGGTGCTCGTAAAGCCTCCTGTAGACCCCTTCCACGTCCTTCAACGTAACCTCCAGGACATTGTCCAATATGCGGCGCTGCTCGTCCTGAAACAAGGATTTCAGACCGTAGACCCGGCCACCGAAGTGGCGGTCGAACCGCCGCAGGGTCTCGGGGAAGTCGGCTGTTTCAAACGGTCCCACAATATCGGCCCTCATTTCCCCGTGACCGGCCTCACCCGGATACTCCCTTACGCCTGATGTCAAGTTGTGATCTCCCAGGTGCAGGGCGCCGAAGCTGAGGACCGAGGAATCCATGGTGATCTCTGATACGAACCGGGCGTGCCCGGTCAGCAGCCGGGCCTTGCCACCGGTCCTGATATCCGTTGATCCCTCCTCCGCTCTGTAGCAATAGAATCCGCCCTCCTCCCCTTGATCCGGGAAGAGCCCCTTCATGGCATAGTGAGCCGCCACCCTGGGAAAATCGAACCTGGACCTTTTTGCGGTTCTTTCGAACAAATCGCCGCCGTTGCCCACACCCTCGCGGTTGCTCTCCGCGCGGGACAGCGACCGGCGAAACTCGGGCTCCAGGTCCACTCCTCCGGTCTCCCCGGCAAGTTCCATGGCCCTTGCAGCGTAATGCAGGATCTGAACCGTCTCGATCCCGGATAGGTCGTCAAAGAACCACCCGCAACTGGTATACATCAGCATGGCATGGCGTTGGAGCTCCAGCAGTTTGAGCATGGTCCGCTCTGCGGAATCATCCGGGGCGGACAGGGCGTTCTTCTCGAAGAATTCCCGCCTGCTCTCAGGGGAGCGGTCCAGCACGACGTCGATGTAGCGGTTCCGGGCCTCCCAGGGGTCCTGGAAATATCCCCCTCCCACTCGTTCAAAGACCTCGTCCAATCGGGCCCTCAGGCGATCAAGGGCGGTCCGCAGGGGCCCGCGCCATGCTTGTGACCATTCAGGATGAGCGCCCGTGTTGCACCCGCAGTCGCCGCGCCATCGCTCCACCCCGTGGGCGCAGCTCCACGAGGTGTTCTCCTGGATTTCCACCTCCCACTCAGGGGGGTGCCGCTCCAGGAACTCCCCGTAGTTGGTCAACCGGGCCAGGCCCTTGGATTCTATGTAGTGGCATGCATAGGCCAGGGCCATATCTCCGAAGCGGTGGTGGTGGCCGTAACTCTCTCCGTCGGTCGCGATACTCATCAATTGTCCGGCCGGGGCCTCGTCCGAGAACCCGGATGTCAGCCTCCGGGCGAACCCCTCCCCACTGGCCAGCAGCCGCTCAAAGGCCACGGCCCTGGAGATGGGTCCGTCAAAGAAAAACACGGCCATGGTCCGGCCGGACGGCAGGCGGACTACATAGGGCCGCTTAGGGTCCACCCTCTCCCCGGTTACATCCACCCACTCGTCACCCCCCAAGGGCCTGACCCGCCCGGCCTGACGCGGGGCCAGGATGGTGAAGCGCAGCCCTTTGCCCGCCATCACATCAAGGGTCTCCAGGTCCACGGCGGTCTCGGGCAGCCACATGCCCTCCGGCGGGCGCCCGAAGCGGCGGCTGAAGTCCGTTATCCCCCATTCCACCTGTGTCACCTTGTCCCGGGTCCCGGCCAGGGGCATGATCATGTGGTTGTAGGCCTGGGCAAGGGCCGAGCCATGCCCTGAAAAGCGATCCTTGCTCCTCCGGTCGGCCTGTCGCACGGCCTCGTAGACCGAGGGAGAGTAGGCCTCGAGCCAGGAGAGGAGGGTCGGACCGAAATTGAAGCTGATTTTCTCATAATTGTTGACGATCTTGGCGATGCGGCCCTGTTGGTCCAAGATGCGTGAGGCCGCGTTTGTGGCGTAGCACTCGGCCGTGATCCGCTTGTTCCAGTCATGGTAAGGGCGGGCCTCGTCCTGGACCTCTATGGCCTCCAGCCAGGGATTCTCCCTCGGAGGCTGATAGAAATGGCCGTGTATACAGATGCTGGGTTCCATGGAAATCCCTCATCCTTATTTTATCAAGGCGATAAACCGGTCAAACATCCCCTGCGGGCCGAAGCTCAGCCCGGATGAGGCAAAAGGAAGATTGCGCCGAGGGGGGGGATGGTTGCCCGAAGGGAAAACGGGCGCCCGTGCCATGGCTCGGGCAAGGCGACAGACCCGCCGAGATTCCCCATTCCGCTCCCGCCGTACTCTCCCGCGTCACTGTTGAGGACCTCCGACCAGGCCCCGCCCCTCGGCACCCCGATGCGGTAGCCCTCTCGGGGCACGGGCGTGAAGTTGCATACCACGGCCATCAGGCTCTCCGGCCCGGCTCCCTTGCGGAGCATGCTGAGGACGCTCTGCTCGGAGTCGTTGCAATCGATCCACTCGAACCCGGACGGATGGAAGTCCAGCTCATGGAGCGCGGGCCAATCCCTATAGAGCCTGTTCAAGTCGGACACCCAACGCCTCAGACCTTGGTGGCCGGGGTAGTCCAGCAGGTGCCACTCCAGCCCCGAGTCGTGGTCCCACTCGCTCCACTGGCCCCACTCTCCGCCCATAAAGATGAGCTTCTTGCCGGGCTGGGCGTACATGTAACCAAAAAGCAGCCTGAGATTGGCGAACTTGCGCCACTCGTCCCCGGGCATCTTTCCTATCAGAGAGCCTTTGCCGTGCACCACTTCATCGTGGCTCAGGGGCAGGACGAAGTTTTCGTGGTAGGCGTAGATCTGGCGGAATGTGAGCTGGCTGTGGTGATAGGGCCTGTGAATAGGGTCATGCCCCATATAGGACAGGGTATCGTGCATCCACCCCATGTCCCACTTCATGCCGAAGCCCAACCCGCCGACATAGGTGGGCCTTGAGACCATGGGCCAGTCAGTAGATTCCTCGGCCACGGTCTGGACGCCGGGGTAGCACTCGTAGACCGCTTCATTGAGCCTTCGCAGGAAAGAAATCGCCTCCAGGTTCTCCCTGCCGCCGTAGCGGTTGGGTATCCATTCCCCCGCCTGCCTGGAGTAATCCAGGTAAAGCATGGAGGCCACCGCATCCACCCTGAGACCGTCCGCATGGTAGAGGTCCAGCCAGAACAATGCGCTGCTTATCAGAAAGCTCCTGACCTCCTTGCGGCCGTAGTTGAATATCAGGCTGTCCCAGTCAGGGTGAAGCCCCTTTCTGGGGTCGGCATGTTCGTATAGGTGAGTCCCGTCGAAATAACCCAGCCCGTGCTCGTCCTTGGGGAAGTGGGAAGGCACCCAGTCCAGTATGACACCGATTCCGGCCTGGTGGAGGGTATCCACCACGAACATGAAGTCCTGCGGCGTTCCGTACCTGCGGGTGGGGGCGAAGTACCCCAAGGTCTGGTAACCCCAGGAGCCGTAAAAAGGGTGCTCCATGACCGGCAGGAACTCCACGTGCGTGAACCCGCAATCCCCCACATAGTCGGCCAATCTCAGTGCGAGCTCACGGTAATCCGGGGAGCCCTCCCCGCCTGAACGCATCCATGATCCCAGGTGCACCTCGTAGACCGCCATAGCCTCCCGGGAAGGATTCCTTGACGCCCGCTTCGCCATCCATTCCTCATCCCCCCACTCGTATCCCAGGTCCCAGGATACCGATCCGGTTGCGGGCGGCATCTCGGTTGCGAAGGCAAAGGGGTCGGCCTTGTCCACCTCGTACCCCGCGAACCTGGAGCGTACGTGGTACTTGTACCTGACTCCTGAACCCAATCCCGGGATGAACCCCTCCCAGATCCCGGAGCTCCCCCTGGGCCTCAGCCTGTGCCCGGTCTCGCGGCGCCAGTCGTTGAAATCCCCTATCACCGAGACCTTCTCGGCATCAGGCGCCCACACCGCGAAATAGACCCCTTCACGGCCCTTGCCCTCCAGCACATGTGCGCCCAGTTTCCGGTACAATCTAAAGTGACTGCCCTCATTGAACAGGTAGATGTCCTGTTCGGTCAGCAGGCTTATCTCCTCGCACACCTTGCTTTTTACCACCTTCCCCATTACGCCTCCCGTGCCTCGGACGGCGGCCCGGCCGGGCTCCTGCGCCCGGCAACGCGCCGGCATGTCTCCCGGTAAATGTCCAAATACCCCATCGCCGCTTTTTCCCACGAAAAGTCCGCCCGCATCCCGGCTTCCATGAGCCTGCGCCACTCCTCGGGCCTCTCGAACAGGGCCACAGCTGACTTGACTGCGTCAAGAAGCTCCCTGGAATCGTAAGCCAGGAACTTGAAGCCGTTGCCCTTGCCGCCGCTCTCTTGGTAGTCCATGACCGTGTCGTCCAGCCCTCCTGTGGCCCGAACCACAGGAATCGTTCCGTACTTGAGGGCATACATCTGAGTCAGGCCGCAGGGCTCGTACCGGGAAGGGGCCAGTAGGATGTCGGCCCCGGCCATTATCCTATGGGCCAAGGCCTCGTCGAAACCGATTCTTAGTCCCATGAAGGCCCGACGGCCGCGGGCCGCCTCCAAGAGCAAGGCCTCCATGCCGCCGGCGCCCGAGCCCAGGATCACCAACCCGACATCCAGCGCCATGATATCATCCAAGGCCTCCAATAGGAGGTCTAGGCCCTTCTGCTCGTCCAGGCGGGAGATCACGGCCAGGACGGGCCGCCGCTCCAGCGAGGCCCGGAGACCCATATCCTTGATGAGCTCGGCCTTGCACGCCTGTTTGCCCCGGAACATGCCCGGCCCGTAGTGGAAAGGCAGAAACCGATCATTCACAGGGTCCCACCGCTCGTAGTCCGCCCCGTTCAGGACCCCGTACAGATGCTCACTCCTGCCCCTGAGGACCCCCTCCATGCCCATGCCTAGCTCCCTGGTCTGAATTTCCCCGGCATAGGTGGGACTGACGGTGGTGACCGAATCCGAGTATACTATGCCCGCCTTCAATAGGCTGATGCTCCCCCAGAACTCGATGCCCTCCGGGTGATAGAACCGCTCCCGCGAAAGCCCTGTTCGCTCGAGCTTATCTTCCGGGAACAGGCCCTGGTATCCCAAGTTGTGTATGGTGAAGACGCTCCCCGCGCCCGAAGCGACTTCCCCGGCGGCGTAAGGGCCCTTGAGGAGTGCGGGGACAAGGCCGGTCTGCCAGTCGTGGCAGTGAATCACGTCCGGGATGAAGCCCACGGCCTCCGCAGCGGCAAGGACCGCGTGGGAAAAGAATGAGAAGCGCTCCAGATTGTCGTAGTAGTCGCCCCGAGCATTACCGTACAGATTGGGCCTGTCAAAGAGGTCCTCCCTCTCCACTGCGTAGACCTCGGCCCCTGTGCCCGGATCAACCTCCAAGAGACCCACCCCGAGCACCTCTTGTCCAAGCGGCACCTGTAAGTTCGCCGGCACTTGATTCGTCCTGAAGCCTCCTTCGAGCAATGCCCGATACGCGGGCACAAAGACTCGTACATCCATGCCCAGTCTCTTCAGGGAGACGGGCAGGGCGCCGGCTACGTCGGCCAAGCCTCCCGTCTTGGCCAAAGGCACCATCTCGGAAACGGCGAAAAGGACCCGCAGACCGTCGGACGGACCGGAAGACCTTTCCTTCGCTCCTCGCATTGCGGGCATCCCGCCCTCCAGCCTCATGCTCAATCCCGGTTGTCGGCGTCCACCGCCTCCATCAACTCGTCCTGTATCTCGGGGATGGAAAAGTGGACGCGGTTCCAGGAGGGAATCACGGTGCTCTCATGGGGGCCCTTGATCTGCTCCCACGCGGTCCACAGGAAGCCCCTGAAATAGCGCACTGTCTGCTCTTCCAGATAGCGGTCATAAACCAGACCGTTGACCTCTGCGTCATCACTGTAACTCTTGATAAAGTCCAGGCTGCGATTGTAATAAGTATGGAGCAGCATGTCCACAAAGGCATCGTCCAAGGGAAATCCGTGACACCTTATATGGTCCAGATAGAACTTTGCTATGTCCACTACCATCCTGTGAAGACCTCGTGCCGCATCCTCAGGAGCCATTTCTTGGTGCTTATGCTCATAGTTACGTGCCAGGTCGATCTGGGCGATCTTCCTGAATATCACCCTCTGGTACGCCTCCGACAGGGTGCTCACTTCAAGGCCCCAGTCATACGCTATGTTGATTCCCCTGGCCATCCGCGCCGAGAAGCTGAACTCGCCCGCCAGGGGGTAGTGGAAGCTGCGGTGGTAGTTGAAAAACTCTCCCAGGTGGTTGAAGCCGCGCTCATACATTATGCTGCGCATTACATCCACGAAGGGTGTCACGAAAAGCCTGGTGACACGGCCCTTCATGGCTTTCTCCTCCGGGGAGATCCTGGCGTAGAACCCCTTGCAAAACTCATAATCATTGTGAGGATTGGCCGTGGGCTCGATCAGGCGCCCCAGGAGAATGCGGTCATAGGTAACTATGTCGCAGTCGTGTAGGGCTATGACCTCGCAGTCTTCCCCCGCCAGCATATAACCCAGGGCGACCCACACCGACTGGCCCTTGCCCTGGACCCCGGTGGGGATCTCTCTTTCCCTTATCTTCTCCATTACCGCCTGGACCCGCGGGCCCTCCACCCAGACCACCTTCAGATCCCTGTGCTCCGTGCGCAGGCGGCTGAAATACTCCTTTGCTGTGCGATACTGGTCCTCTTCCTTTGCTCCTCCCAGCGCCACCACCACGGAGCGGATGTACCGGCTGAGACTGATCTCCTCTACGATTCTGTCCATCACCTCAGGATTCTCTATCTCCGAGTAGAGGGAGGGGAGCATTAGGCCGATGCCCGCATGCCGGGCCCATTCCTCGAGCTGGGCCTCCAGGTGATGCAGGTAGGCATCCCGGTCGAAGGCCTCGTACAAGCCGTGGAGAGTGGTGATCACACCGCCTTGATGAAAATCGCCCATTGCCTCCTCCTTCCGTACGGGTAACCCTGATCAAGCTGACATATGGTATCATCAGGAGAGAGGGGTTGTCGAGTTCCCTGAAACAGCTACAAGGGATCCGGTCCACGGCAAGGTGACAAGCCCATGGCGGTGTGCTATGAGTTTGTCCGGATCCGGGGTCCAATCCTTTGCATGACGATCAAAAGGGCGGGAGCGGGGGGCATGAGGCACAGCACATCCCATTCCGGCCGACTGGGGAGCGCGGTGACCTGGTACGGTATGGCGGTGAACGGCCTCCTGGTCGCGATCAAGCTGGCCGCGGGCTTGCTGGGCAGGAGCCACGCCCTTTTGGCGGACGCGGTCCACTCCCTATCCGACCTCTTGACCGATGCAATCGTCCTCCTGGGGCTCCGGCTGGGGCGCAAGGAAGCGGACAGCGGCCATCACTTCGGCCACGAAAGAATAGAGACCCTTGCCTCCGCCTTCGTCGGGCTGGCCTTGACGGCGAGCGGCCTTTACATCGGAATCGACGCCGGGCTTAAGATCTACCGCCATGCCGAGTGCCACCCCACCTGGCCGGCAGTGGCCGGGGCGGCTGTCTCCATCGCCCTGAAAGAGGCCCTGTACCAGTATACCGTTCACGTGGGACGGAGGATCAGGAGCCGGCTGGTGGTGGCCAATGCCTGGCATCACCGGTCGGACGCCCTATCGTCCGTGGCTGTCCTGTTCGGTGTGCTGGGTACCTGGATGGATCCGGACTGGCATGTGCTGGATGCTTATGCAGCCCTCCTGGTATCGTTCTTCATAGTAAAGGTCGGCCTGGAGACCGCCGGGAGCTCCCTAAGGGAGTTCACCGACACCGCCCCTCCGCCCCGGATCCAGAAACAGATCGAGGAGTGCATCCTGACCGTGGAAGGAGTCCTGGGGACACACGAACTAAGGGTGCGGACATCGGGAGGGCTTTATCAAATGGAGACCCACATCACGGTGGAGGGCTCTTTCACTGTGGCCGAGGGTCACAGAATAGCAAAGGACGTGGAGAGATGCCTCATCCGGGACATCCCGGACATGAACCGGGTTATCGTTCACGTGGACCCGGCCGAGGAAGGGCCGGACAAGGGCCCCGTCACTTGAAGCAGGCCTCGGTCCCCATTGCCCCGGGGCCGCTCATTCCTCTTCGCTCCCTTCCGCCTCTTCGCCCGGCCCGGGCCTGAGGACCAGGTACTCGTAGGTCTTGGAGAGTGCGAGGATCGCCTTGGGAATATCGTTTGCGTCCAGGCTGGACGTGGACCGCCATTCCCCGTCGGCCCCTATATAACGCTTCTGGAAAGAGACCCTCTTCATGGTGATCCGCCGGCCGTCCTGCCGGACCACCTGGTTCTCAAACACTGCTGCCTCACAACCGCCGCACCGAAAGACCTTTTCCGGCTTTCCCATGAATCCACTCCTGACGCCCCCGGGGCCCGGGACCTTGAAATAAAGAGGAATCCGGGCAGGGCCCGTCTCCCCCCGAAAAACAAGCCCTGCCCGGAGCGACCCGGGGCATCCCCGGGCGCGTTGGCACGGTTCGGGAACCGATACTGGTCCCGACCGGAGCCGCCTTACATGACTTGAGATGCAACCGCACCCCGCCTCAGGAGGCGGGCCGGCCGACTACAAGGTGATATGATCGCGGATCTGTTCAAAGACCTTCGGGCCTATCCCCTTAACCTCCATTAGGTCCTCCGGCTTCTCAAAGGGGGCGGATTCCCTGTATTCCACTATCCTTTCGGCAATAACCGGACCTATGTTTTTCAACCGGGTCAACTCCTCCACACCGGCCTGATTGATGTTCACCTTGTCGGCCTCCTCCGCGTGGAGGGGCATGACCACGACTGCGGCCAGAACAGCGAGCAGGCATGCTGCAAAAACCGTCCGTCTCTTCATTTCCTATCCTCCCTCTTTGCGTCCAAAAGAGATTCATACATCTATCGCATGCGCGACTCCGGACTTTATCGGTCCCCGGATGTGGGGCCGCCCTGCAGGTCGCCACACATAATATCAAGACCCGTGCCAGTAAAAGGGAGGAGGCGGCGGCTCCCCGAGTCCAGGGGCATAATCCTAACTGCGGGGATATTTAATTTTTTATCAATATGTTATTGCATACGGCATCCCGCTGCCGAACCGCTTTCACATATCGGGAATTGGTCCTGCTCTCGAAGTGCACAAAAAGTTGTGCATTGAAGCACAAAATCATGTGCACTCGGATCCTCTCCAGCCTCCTTGACACGAGCCGAGCGCCGCCCATATACTGGGATGAGAGAAGCGACGGGCCACGATCTCCATGACAACCACCGGGCTTTGTTCCAGGGCCCCGGCTCCCTGTAGAGGGGAAAACAGATGAAAAACATCCTGGCTTTTGTGATGGCCGGGGGCAGGGGTGAACGGCTCATGCCGCTCACCCGCGACCGAAGCAAACCGGCTGTTCCGTTCGGTGGAATTTACCGACTGATAGACTTCACCCTGAGCAATTGCGTAAACTCCCAAGTCTACAAGATAATAGTACTGCCCCAATACAAGTCCCAGTCCCTGACCGATCATCTGGAGGAAGGGTGGAACATATTCAGCCACCAAATAGGCCATTTCCTGAAGATCGTACCCCCCCAGCAGAGGACCGGCACTGACTGGTACAGGGGGACGGCTGATTGCATCCGCCAGAACCTGTATCTCTTGGACAGGTACCGCCCGGAGCACGTCCTTATCCTCTCCGGGGACCATATCTACAAGATGGACTTCAGCCGATTCGCCCACTACCACCGGGACAAACAGTCGGACGTGACTGTTTCCCTGCTGGAAGTGGGTGTGGAGACGGCTCACCAGTTCGGGGTGGCGGAGGTGGATGAGGAGTTCAGGGTCCGCGGGTTTCAGGAAAAACCCAAGAAGGACCCCAAGACGATCCCGGGAGACCCCACGCGCGTCCTGGCCAGCATGGGCATATACCTCTTCAGGACCGAGACCCTGCTCGGGGTCCTGAAGGAGAGCAGGGAAGACGATTTCGGGGGGGATATCATCCCCAGGATCCTGGACACTCATCGCATACTCGCCTACCCTTACAGGCGATCCAACCGCATCGAGGACTATGTCCACATCACCACGGAGGAAGGGGAAAGAAGGCTGCAACTCGAGGACGGGACTCGGGACTCGGCCTACTGGAGGGATGTGGGCACGTTGGACGCCTACTGGAACGCCAACATGGATCTAACGGGCGTGGATCCGTACTTCAATCTCTACGGCCGCAAGTGGCCCATACACACCAACCAACTCCCGGGCCCGCCCGCCAAGTTCGTATTCGCAAACGAGCGACCCGAGGGTTCCCGCGTGGGAAAGGCCCTGGACTCGCTCGTCGCCCCGGGGGCCATCGTCAGCGGCCTGGTGCGCAACTGCATCTTGTCCTATGATGTGGTGATCCGAAGCTGGGCCTCGGTGGACGAGTCGGTCATCATGGACAGGGTGACCGTCGGGCGCAACTGCAAGATCAAGAAGGCGATCATCGACAAGGGCAATCAGATTCCCAACGGCACAGAGATAGGCTACAACCCGCGAGAGGATGCCAAACGCTTCACCGTCACGCCCCGGGGCATAGTCGTAGTGCCCAAGAATTACTTTCCTGCCTGAGTACCGGATCCGGCGGGCGGCACTCCGGTCTATCTCAGCTCCTGCCTGAACTTTTCCCTTTGTTCCAAGTAGTAACCACGCCGGTCCTCGGCCATGGCGATCGCATCTTCAATGACCTCCAGGGCGCGTTTGTAAAGGCCGTTCGCATAGTAGGCCTCCGCCAGGGTGTCCAGGAAAGGGGCGTTTCTTTCCAGCGCCACGGCCCGTTCGGCCAGATCCATGGCCCGCGCCGGGTCCCGGAGGTGAGTGTCCGGGGCGGTCAGCAGCAGCCAGGCCAGGTTGTTGAGGACCGTGGGGTCTGACGGATCCAGTTCCAGGGCCTTATCGTATGCCAGGAGCGCCTCTTCATGCTCGCCCAGATGGTGGTGCACCATGGCCAGGTTTCGGTGGAGCCTTGCATCTCCGGGCTCCTCCCTGGCCTTCTCCTCCAGGGCCCGGCTCATGAGCCGATATGCGGCATCCTGCTTGAACTGGCTGAAGTTCAGCAGCCACCCCAGACCGGCCACGGCCGCCAGGAAGGTCACAACGGCCGAGGCCACGAACCGGTTGTGCCTTCTAACCACGCCCGGATCCCTGAACACCCGCTCCAGGCACTCCACCCTCTGCCTGATGCTGAAGTGATGCCAGCTCGGCAGGTCCCTGATTCTGCCGCCGGCAATGGCGATGCGCTCCAAGGAGCTTATTACGGGCCCGGGATTCCCCATGGTGACAGCGGCGAAGAGATCGGCCTGCCGCTCGAAGTTCCGCATGAAAAACCCCATCACGAACCGGAAGTAGATCAGCATGGTCAACAGGATCGGGACGGAGAGCGCCAGGGAGGCCGCCTCGGCCGCGCCCGAGCCGCCTCCTCCCAAGGTCTGGGCGAAAAACGGCGCGGAGGCCAGTGCATACAACAATAGATCAAAGAGGCCGAAGCTCAATACCATGTAACCGAGAAGGAAGAGGACGTAGAACAGGAGATGACGGTACTTGGCATGGCCCACCTCATGGGCCAGAACCGCCTTGAGCTCCTCGGTGGGCAGGAGCTCCATGAGCCCCTCTGTCACCATTATGTAGCGATAGCGCGGCACCACGCCCATGATCCCCGCAGTCAACATGCGGCCCTCGAACAAAGGCCAGCCGAGCAGGGCGCGGTACCGGAACCCCAGTCCCCGCAGGAATGACTCCAGCTCCCTTACCTTTTCGGTCCTCGGCAGCGGGCGGCACCCCCACCAGTACTGGACGAGCCGCGGCATGAAGGTCATCAGCACGAGGAGGAACAGGGCGAAGAAGATCATGTTGCCCCCAGTGCTGTCCAACAGTCTCCTCGGCAGCCCCCAGGGCACAAAAAGGATTAGGTCATAGGCCAGGGTGAGGCCGGCCCAGGGGAACAGGATGGGGACATTGAGCCTCAGGTTTCCGCTGATGAACCGCTTTCTGCCCACCTGCCCCCCATAGACCAATGCATAGGCCGGGTAGGCGAAGTACCAGACTGTGGCCAGATAAAAGAAAAATAAGGCTACCGCCCCCAGCCCGGGGACGACCGAGAAGGCCCTTGCACCCGGGAGCAGGTAAAGCCAGTAACGGAGGTGGAACAAGTAGACGTCCAGGGTGAACAGAAAGACCGCCATGACCGAGAGCCTCATGACCAGGCCCTGATACTTGGCCGCCGGCCTCCCTCCCTCCCATTCCCGGGCGGTGCGCAGAAAAGACCTGAAGGCCGAACGGCAATAAAGGGCGAAGGCTACCCACGCCATGGCGTGCATGAACAGGGCCCAACCCGCACCGTCTTCCACGCGGGCCTCGGGAGGGCCCATGTTGAAGACCATCAGCACGATTATGAGGTAGATTATATTGTTGAACACAGCCGGTTCCTCCGTAGGGGACTCCGGTCAAGCCCCAGCGGCGAAGTATAGACACCCACCCGGAGGATTTCAACCGGGCTCAGCCCACAAAGGCCAACCACAGGGTGTATGTCACCGATGAGATCAGGGTGTTCATGGACACGGCGGCCCGGGCCTGTGACTGTGAGCCGCCCAGCTCTGCGGCCATCACGTAGCTCACTGTGGCGGTGGGCGCGGCGAGCAGTATGAGTCCGGGCAGGAAATCCCCGGTGGGAATACCCAGGATCCGATAAGTCAAAAGCCCCAAGGCGGGCAGAACCAGGAGCTTGAACACGGCCGAGGGGACCACGAATCTCAGGTGGGTGCGTATCAGCTCAAAGGAAAGGCCCGCGCCTATCACCAGGAGGGCCAGGGGAAGGGCCATGCCGCTCACTATCCCCATGGTCCGGTCCAGGATCCCGGGAAGGGAGAGCCCCGAGAGGTTGAAGGATATCCCCGCTACGGTTGAAAGGATCACCGGGTTTCCCACTATGCTCTTCACTGCGTCGATCAGCCCCTGGGCACGGTGGTCGGGGCGGGGCGAAAACGACTGGAGGGCGATTACCGATAGGAGATTCTGGACCAGGATGAGGAAACCGGCGATTATCGTGGCCCGGGTAAGCCCGTCCTCCCCCAGGAAATAGAAGCTCACTGCAAAGCCTATGTATCCGAGATTTCCGTGGCTGGAGCTCTGGACAAAGGTCCCCATCTCGTGCCTGGGGAAGGAAAGCGCGGCTCCCGCAGCCAGGGCCGCGACAAAGACAGCGAGGACCGGGCCCAGGGTTCCGAGGAGCACCCCCGGGCGGAAATGGGCCTCGAAGGAGGCCCCTGCCAGGGCCTTGAAGATCATGGCCGGGATGGCCACATAGTAAACCAGCCGATTCAATGGTCCGGTCAGGTTTCCCGGCAGATATCCCAGGCGCCTCGCCGCCTGTCCCAGCAGTATAACCAGGAATACCGGCACGATCGTATTAATTATGCTCAACATTGAATCAACCGACTGGAGTTATTCCGGGCCCTCTCTTCCCGGTCTCAGGAGCAGCCTGCTCTCCGCGTGCTCCTCTGTGGCCCGGTCGCTGAACCACCAGTACACAGGTTTCCCGTTCATGAAGGCCTGGATCCAGCTGCCGCCCACTCCTTCCTTCGCGACATGGAAACACCTCCTGACTCAGAAGCCACAGTCCGGTTTTGCTCCTTGGGACTATATGACAGGCCGCGGCCCCTGTCAAAAGGCCTGGAGAAGCCCGCTTTCGGCGTGGACATTCAACCTCCGCTGTGATAGTGTATGTGTTGATCTGTTTATTTCCGCACCCCCTGGTCGAGCCGCCGCGGCCTGCTCACGTGCGGGGGGCGAAGCAACGGTGAGATATCAAGGAGGCTCCATGGATAACGCGAGGAGAATAGCCATACTCATTGTGATGATAATCCCGACCTTCGTGGGGGCCGGCGCCGTTTGGGACATATCCGAGAGCTGGCTTGCCGTCCTCATTTGGGTGGTGATCATGGGGGTGGTTGCCGGCAATATCGCCGCTGGCAAACTCCTGACAGGCAAGGGCTCAGGGTCCCGGGCGGCCGAAAGCGGGCACTAACCCCGGCCGGGCCCAAGCGCGGGGCTGCCCGGCCTGTGCCTGGGGAGCTTCTTGGGGCGGTAGAGCAGGCACGGGCGGCCCGAGCTCTTGTAGACCTCGGCCGAGGGGAGGGTGCGGGACCTGAAACCCATACCCCTGCATCCGTGGGGAAACCGCTCGTTCCAAGTCACGTAGTAATGCTCGCACCTGTGGCAGTCTATCATGCCCTACAGGCCCCATCGTAATCACTGCGCGGTTCCGGCCGACCTATGCTCCCTTCCGGGCGTCCACTCCATAGTATTCCCGGTACCAAGTCAAAAACCTGCTGATACCTTCACGGATGGTCGTCCCGGGATTGAAGCCCAGAAGCCGCCTGGACTTCTCGATGTCGGCCGAGGTCTCGGGCACGTCTCCGGGCTGCATGGGCAGGAAGTTCTTCCGGGCCTCCCTGCCGAGCTCCTCTTCAATGGTACTTATGAAATCCATCAGCTCCACGGTGCTGGAGTTGCCCAGGTTGAAGATCTCATAGGGGAAAGGGTGCTCCAGCGCTGCCACCGTCCCATCCACCACGTCATCGATGTAAGTGAAGTCCCGCCTCATCCTGCCGTTATTGAAGACATCGATCGCCCGGTCCTGGAGTATGGCCTCGGTGAAGAGGAAAAGGGCCATATCCGGCCTCCCCCATGGGCCGTACACCGTGAAGTACCGCAGCCCGGTGGTCGGGATGCCGAAGAGGTGGCTGTAGGAATGGGCCATGAGCTCATTGGCCTTTTTTGTGGCTCCGTAGAGGGATATGGGGTGATCCACCCTGTCGGCCTCTCTGAAAGGGTACTTGGTGTTCCCTCCGTAGACCGATGATGAAGAGGCGTAGACGAAGTTGTCCACCCGGTGATGCCTGGCCGCCTCCAAGAGGTTTAGGAATCCCTCCAGGTTGCTCCTCTGGTAGGAAAAGGGATCCTCCAGTGAATAGCGGACCCCGGCCTGGGCGGCCAGGTTGCAGATGCGGCCGATCTCATTGGCTGCGAATATCCCGCCTACCGCATCCCTGTCCTGGATGTCTTCCCGGTAGAACACAAAGCCGTCATAGGGGCGCAACAGCTCCAACCTGGCTCGTTTCAAGGACTCGTCATAGTAGGGGTTCAGATTATCGACCCCGATCACGCGGTGACCGGTGTCAAGAAGCCTCTTGGATACATGATACCCGATGAATCCGGCCGCACCGGTCACCAGTATTGTCTTTTCCCTGTCATTGTTCATCATATCCCTCGATGGCAGCCTGGGCACTGGACATACACGACTCGTACGGGGCCTTCCCCGCCCCGGGAACCGAAACAAGGCCGGTATTATGCTTCAAACCGCCGGTTTTGACAACGAGGATCTGCCGGCCTTTTCTTTCTCCGCCGGAAAGGGCACACCACAGAAAAGGCCGGCCCCGAATCAACCGGGGCCGGCCTTGCAACATATAGTTCAATGGGCGCCGTCGGCCGGTGGTTACATCATGCCGCCCATACCGCCCATGCCGCCCATACCGCCCATACCGCCGCCGGGCATACCGCCTGCCTCATCCTTCTCCTTTGGTATCTCGGCGACCATGGCCTCGGTGGTCAGGAGCAGGGCGGCGACCGAGCTCGCATTCTGCAGGGCGAAGCGGGTCACCTTGGTGGGATCGATTATCCCGGCCTTGATCAAGTCCTCATACTTGCCGGTCTCGGCGTTGAATCCCACAGCATCCTTTTCTTCCTTGACCTTCTCCACCACTACCGAGCCTTCGTGCCCGGCGTTGCTGGCTATCTGTCTTACCGGTTCTTCCAGGGCGCGGGCGACCAGGTTCACCCCGTTCTGCTGCTCGCCTTCCAGGGTGAAATCCTTCACGGCCTTTATACTCCTTACCAGCGCCACACCGCCGCCCGGCACGATCCCCTCTTCCACTGCCGCGCGGGTGGCGTTCAGGGCGTCCTCCACCCTCGCCTTCTTCTCTTTCATCTCGGGCTCGGTGGCCGCACCCACGTTGATAACGGCAACACCGCCGATCAGCTTGGCCAGTCTCTCCTGGAGCTTCTCGCGGTCATAGTCCGACGTGGTGTCGTCGATCTGGGCCCTTATCTGCTTGACCCTGGCCTCCAGATCCTTCTTGGTACCGCCCCCGTCCACTATGGTGGTGTTGTCCTTGTCTATGGACACGGTCTTGGCGGTTCCCAGGTCGTTCAGGGTGATGTTCTCCAGCTTCACGCCCAAGTCCTCGGAGATGACACGTCCGCCGGTCAGGACGGCGATGTCCTCGAGCATGGCTTTCCTGCGGTCACCGAAGCCCGGGGCCTTGACAGCGGAGCACTGGAGAGTTCCCCTGAGCTTGTTCACAACCAGTGTAGCCAGGGCCTCGCCCTCCACGTCCTCGGCCACGATGAGCAGCGGCCGGTTCATCTTGGCGATCTGTTCCAGTATCGGGATGAGATCCTTCATGTGGCTGATCTTCTTCTCATGGAGCAGTATATAGGGATCGTTGAGCGTGATGGTCATCTTCTCGGGATCGGTCACGAAGTACGGGGAGAGGTACCCGCGGTCGAACTGCATCCCCTCGACCACATCCAGGGTGGTCTCCATGCTCTTGGCCTCTTCGACCGTGATCACCCCTTCTTTACCCACTTTGTTCATTGCCTCGGCTATAATATTGCCTATAGTAGGATCATTATTAGCCGATATGGAACCTACTTGTGCTATCTCATCCTGGTCTTTGGTGGGCTTGCTTATCTTTCGGAGCTCCTCCACGGCGATTTCGACCGCCTTCTCTATACCACGCTTGATGGCCATGGGGCTGACGCCCGCTGCCACCAGCTTGGAGCCCTCCTTGTAGATGGACTGGGCAAGGACCGTGGCGGTGGTGGTGCCGTCTCCGGCCACGTCCGAGGTCTTTGAGGCGACCTCTTTTACCATCTGGGCGCCCATGTTCTCGAACTTGTCCTCGAGCTCGATCTCCTTTGCTACCGTGACCCCGTCCTTAGTTATGGTGGGAGAGCCGAAGGCCTTGTCCAGCACCACATTCCGGCCCTTTGGCCCAAGGGTGACCCGCACTGCATCGGCAAGGACATCCACACCCTTCAGGATGGATTCCCTGGCCCTCACGCTGTATTTGATCTCTTTCGCCATTCCTTGTCTCCTCCTTCGAATGGATTTTGGTTTTCGATGATTAAGGCAGACTCGCTCGCAGGACTATTCCACGATGGCGATGATGTCATCTTCCCGCATGATGAGGTGTTCCTCGCCCTCGATCTTGATTTCAGTCCCGGCATACTTCCCGAAGAGCACCCGGTCCCCTTCCTTTACTTGCAGGGGCTGCTGCTTGCCGTTTTCCATCATCTTGCCGGAGCCCACGGCAAGGACCCTGCCCTCGATGGGCTTCTCCTTGGCGGTCTCCGGAATTATTATCCCGCCCTTTGTGGCCTCCTCTTCCTCGATCCGTTTCAAAATAACTCGATCATGCAATGGCTTGATCTTCATCGTCCTTCTCTCCTCCCATTATCCGGATTAAATTAAACAAGAAACAATATTCGACCGGAGCGCTTCCTGGAAGACTCGCCGGGGCCGCGCCAGTCTATCGCACCCTTTGCCCCGGGAAGGAAGAGAAGGGATTGGACCCGCCCCTTCCCTGAGAACTGGGAAAAGATAATGTCCCCCTGCGCTTTGTCAAGGGCACTGGCAGGGGTTTTTTCCCATAAGGCCACAGGGGCCCCGGAGAGGTGCCCGACTTCTTTCTTTGACCCGGTCCGGGCGCTGGATTAATATGAATTCACAACTCTCGCCCGCGGTCGATTCCTTGACCACGCTGCAGAGGTAGCCGGCCCCGGACAGCCGCACTCAAAGGCTTGCCAGGGAAAGGTTGTCAAAGAGTTAAATCCACAGAGCTCTTGAAAGGAGCGAGCCATGCCCACCAACATTGACCAAGTGAGCGTATTCCTGACCACGTATGGGTTGCAGGTGATCGGTGCGGTGATAATCCTGATAATCGGTCGCATCGCTGCAGGCATCGGAAAGAAGATAATCAGCAGGGTGCTGGTCAAATCCAAGACCGATGATGCAATCGTATCATTCGTAGGAAACCTGATATATTTCCTTATCCTGATATTCGCGCTTCTGGCGGCACTGGCAAAGTTCGGCGTTCAGACCGCTTCATTCGTGGCCATTCTCGGTGCAGCGGGTTTCGCCGTGGGCTTCGCCCTTCAGGGTTCCTTGGCCAATTTCGCCGCGGGAGTATTGATCCTCGTCCTGCGCCCCTTCAAGACCGGGGACTATATAGAGGGGGGAGGGACCGCCGGTACGGTCAAGGACATTGAGCTCTTTACAACAGTCTTGGCCACCCCGGACAACGTCAAGATCATGGTCCCCAACGGGAAGCTCTTCGGAGACATCATAAAGAACTACGCAGGGTACGACACACGGAGGATCGACCTCCTGGTGGGGATCGGGTACGGCTCACCTATAGGCAAGGCGATCGAGGTGTTGGATGGACTAATAAAGAAAGACACAAGGATATTGTCTGATCCGGCTCCGCAAATAGCGGTAGCCGAGCTGGCGGACTCCAGTGTCAACTTGGTGGTCCGGCCCTGGGTCAAACGGGAGGATTACTGGGCCGTGCGGTTCGAACTGCTCCGGGACATAAAGGAGGCCTTTGACCAAAACGGTATAGAGATCCCTTTCCCGCAACGCACAGTGCACATGGTTCCCGGAGAAGCCGCCTGAGGCGGTGTGCGTCAGGGGCCAGCAATACTTTCCATATGGGGGTGAGCTCGATGATCAAGCCGTCTGCTCGACTGTGTATAACGGCCCTCCTGGCTTCGGCCTGCATCCTGCTGAGCGGCCCGGCCCATGGAGGCTGGGGGGATTTTCTAAAGGGAGTCGGGGAGACCCTGAAAGGCGGGGGAGGCCGGGCCCTCTCCAAGGACCGAATGGTCCGGGGCCTCAAGGAGGCCCTGGAGGTGGGGACAAGAAGGGCGGTTGACAAGGTTTCTACGCCAGGCGGCTATCTCGGGAATCCAGAGATCAGGATCCCTTTACCCAAGGCAGTGGAAAGAGTGGAGAGCGGGCTCAGGGCCTTCGGGTACGGCTCCCAGGTGGACGCCTTTGAAGAGAGCATGAACCGGGCTGCGGAAAAGGCCGCCCCCGCGGCACTGGACCTTTTCGGAGAGGCCCTCCGGGGGATGACCTTCGAGGACGCGGAAAAGATACTCAAGGGCCGGGACAACGAAGCCACGCTCTACTTCAAGGACAAGACCCGGGACCGGCTCTTGGAGTCCTTCAAGCCCTTGGTCCACCAAGCCATGCAACAGGTGGGGGTGACCAGGCAATACCAGGATTTGGAGGCCCGGGCGCGCAAGCTCCCGTTCGGAGAGAGCCTGGGACTGGATCTGGATCAATACGTCTCGGAACATGCCCTGGACGGGCTCTTCCTGATGTTGGAGCGGGAGGAGAAAAAGATCAGATCGGAGCCCGCGGCCCGGGTGACGGACCTGCTCAAAGAGGTCTTCGGCAACGCCACCTGAAGGTCTCCAGGACGCCCTGCCTGAGGTCGGTCTCAGGTCTCCAGCCCAGGACCCGGGCCGCCCGATCAGCCACCAGGCAGCTCCTGGGTATGTCCCCGGGCCGTGCGGGGCCCGGAACAGTGGTCTCCAGGGTGGGATCCGGGTGCACACCGGCTTCCCCCGCCGCCTGGAAGATCGTCCGGTAGAGATCCAGGGTACGGACGCCCTTGCCCGTGCCGATATTCAACACTTCGCCGTCGCCTCTTTCCAAGGCGGCCAGATTGGCCTTTACCACGTCTCCCACATAGGTATAGTCCCTAACCATGCCCTGCTCCTCGCCCGGGAAGTGGTTGAGCACCGAGGTGCGGCCTTCCAGGAGGTTGTCCATGAAGATCGCCACCACCCCGGCCTCTCCGTGGGGGATCTGCCTTGGGCCGTAGATGTTGGCGTACCTGAGCACTGTGTAGCTCAAGTCATACTGGTGGCGGTAGTAGGCCAGGTAGTACTCCGAGGCGAGCTTGGAGACCGCATAGGGGGAAAGCGGCTGCGGCGGGCAGGCCTCTGATGTGGGGTACTCCGGGGCGTCGCCGTAGACCGCCCCGCCAGACGAGATGAAGATCACCTTCTTGACACCGGACGCCACGGCCTGACCCAGCAGGTTCAGGAGACCCTTGACGTTTATGTCCGCATCCAACACGGGGTCCTTGACGGAAACCGGGACGCTGATCTGGGCTGCGTGGTGGTTCAGGATATCCGGGCGCTCCTCCTCCAATATCCGGGCCATGGCCCCGGAGCGGATATCCTCCTGGTGGAATACGGCCTCAGGGTGCACGTTCTCCAGCCGGCCCGAAGAGAGGTCGTCCACAACCACCACCCGGTGCCCTTCCCTGATATAGCCGTCCACCACATTGGATCCGATAAACCCGGCCCCGCCGGTCACCAATATCTTCATGGTCTCTCCTCCGTTCGATCCCGCCCCTCGGCTCAGGCTCCTCCCGCATAGCCCCGGCGGGCCTAATCCATCAGCCCTGAAGGAACACTTTTAACATCATACGGCCTGAATTTCCAGCGGGAAGATGCCTTCGGGCCTCAAGGCGCTTTTGCTTGCCTGATTATTGATCCGTTGCCACGGGGCTCCTTCTCGTATATAAATGAATGTTTTCCGCCGGGCACCGCTTACCTGGGGCCGGGCTTTCCATCATCGGAGGCGCGAGCCCATGTCGGATAAGAGAGGAAACATTCTGGACCGGATCGGACGGACGCCCATGGTCCCCATCAACCGCCTCAACCCCAACCCAGGGGTCAGGATACTGGCCAAGCTGGAGTCCTTCAACCCCGGCGGCTCGGTCAAGGACAGGGTCGCCCTCCGGATAATCGAGGCCGCTGAGGAGCGCGGCGAGCTCAACCGGGACAAGATAGTCCTGGAGGCCACCAGCGGGAACACCGGAATCGGGCTTTCCCTGGTGGCCGCGGTCAAGGGGTACAGGCTGCTCCTGGTCATGTCCGAGTCGGTCAGCGAGGAGCGGAAGAAGATCTTGAGGGCCATGGGGGCCGAGCTCACCTTCACCCCGGATCACTTATCAACCGACGGGGCCATAGAGCACGCATACGGCCTGGCCAGGAGCGAGCCCGACAAGTACTGGCTGGCGGATCAGTTCAACAACGAGGACAACTGGAAGGCACACTACCTGGGCACCTCCACCGAGATCTGGGAGCAGACCGGGGGGGGCCTGGACGCGGTGGTGGCCTCCATGGGCACCACCGGGACAGTGATGGGGCTTTCAAGACGCCTCAAGGAGCTTCACCCCGGGATACTGATAGTGGGTATGGAGCCTTACATGGGCCACAAGATCCAGGGCCTCAAGAACATGAAGGAGTCATACCGTCCCGGGATCTTTGATAAGAGGGAAGTAGACCGGATAATCAATGTGGACGACGACGAAACCTACGAGACCGCCAGGCGCCTAGCCAGGGAGGAGGGCATACTGGCCGGGATGAGCTCGGGCGCGGCCGTGGCAGCGGCACTGCGCCTGGCCTCGGAGATGGAATCCGGCTCCATAGTGGTGATTCTCCCCGACAGCGGGGAGCGATACCTCAGCACCCCGCTCTTCATGGACAGGAAGCGGACCGGGCTCGTCCTTTACAACACGCTCACCCGGAGGAAGGAGGAGTTCATGCCGCTCCGGGAGAACCTGGTCTCCATGTACGTCTGCGGCCCCACGGCCTGCGAGCACCCCACCATTGCTCAGAGCCGCAGGTACGTATTCGCCGACCTCATCCGGCGCTACCTCACGTTCCGGGGCTACGAGGTCAAGCAGGTGGTCAACGTGACCGACCTGGACGACCGCACCATCCAGGGGGCCCTGGCACAAGGCGTCCCCCTGAGGGAGTACACCGAGCGCTTTTTCCAGGCCTTCCTGGAAGACATGGACCGCCTGAACGTCCTCCGCGCGACCCTCTACCCCCGGGCGAGCGATCACGTCGACGAGATGATCAGGCTCGCCGAGACCCTGGTCGAAAAGGGGTATGCATACGAGAAGTTCCGCTCGATATACTTCGACATATCCAGGTTCAGAGACTACGGGGCGCTTTCCAGGATCGACCTGAAAAAGATCCGCCTGGGCCAGACCGTGGACCTTGAGCAGTACGAGAAGGTCAACCCCCGGGACTTCACCCTGCTCAAGCGGACCACCCTGAGCGAGCTCAAGGCGGGGCTGTACTACGAGACCCGCTGGGGCAACATCAGGCCGAGCTGGCACCTGGAGTGCCCGGCCATGGCCATGAAGCACTTGGGAGCCACCTATGACATCCACGCCAGCGGCACGGACCTGGTCTTTCCCCACCACGAGAACACCATCGCCATAAGCCGGGCCGCCACAGGGAGGCCGCCGGCAAGGTACTGGCTCCACAACGAGCTGGTGGTAAACAGCGGCGAGGAGGCCGAGTCGCTCAACACCCTCACCATCAGGGAGATCATGGAGAGGGGCTATACGGGCAGGGAGATCAGATACTGGCTCATCAACCACCACTATCGAAAGCCCATATCCTTTTCCTGGTCCAAGCTGGATGACGCCAAGAACACCCTGGCCAACCTGGACATCTTCGTGGAGAAGCTGAGGAAGGTTCGCTCGGGCCGGCCCTATAGCGAGGTTGACCAGGCGGTTTACGACCTCAGGCGCAACGCCGTCGACTCCCTGGATGACGACCTCAACGTGGCCCAGGCACTGGCCGCCCTGTTCCGGTTCGTTCGTAGGATAAACCGCCGGATGGACAGCGCCGGGCTGGCACCCGAGGACAAGGACAAGGTGTGGGCCGCCCTGGAGTCCGCGGACCGGGTGCTGGGCGTACTGGACCTGGAACCGGACCACCCGGACCGGCCGGTGCAGGCCCTGGTGGAAGCCAGGGAGAAGGCCCGCAGGGGCAAGGACTGGAAAACCGCCGACCGCATCAGGGAGGAGCTGAGGGCCCTGGGCGTGGAAGTGATGGACACCAAGGACGGCCCCCTGGTCAAGCGAAGGGACCGGAAGGGCCGCGCTTGAAAAATGTGCACTCGAGGGGAGGTTCAAGCCCGGATGCCGTCTTTGAAAGGCCCGTTCAAGACCTTGCTGCGGCAGGCCCTGATCATACTCTTGGTTTCTTCAGCCCTCGGTCTGGCTGTGAATCAGCTGAGACCTGACGGCATTCCCATCCTGGAGCAAGACACACCCGAGAGCGGCACTTCCTCCGGGGACGACAGAGGCCTTTCTTTATCCTTGGCCGACGCCGGGGCACTGCATGAGTCGGGAGAAGCCATTTTCCTGGACGCCAGACCCAAGGACTGGTTCGAGGCCGGGCACATCAAAGATGCGAGAAACCTGCCAGCGGAACGCGTGGAGGAACTATACGAAGAGGTGCTCAAAGGGGTACCCGAGGACGCCCCGATCATCACCTACTGCGACGGCGAGTCATGCGACCTCAGCCACGAGCTCGCCTGGGAGCTCATGATAAGGGGCTACACCAACGTCCACGTACTAATCAACGGCTGGACCTTGTGGAACGAGGCGGGCCTGCCCGTTGAAAAAGGAGGTGGTTCGTGAACCGGCGCAGGATGACGCCCCTTGTCCTGAGGGATGGAGCATTCCTTTTTATGAGCATATATCTCCTTATCTCAACCTTTAACTCTTTAAATAGGACTGATACTAAATAAAAGGTGTAGCAATCTAATAATAATCCTGCCCATAAGTCCTCCTACATATGAATCGAACAGTATTCCAGGAGTGGATGTAATTCCCGCATGGCACGCCGCTTGCTAACTGACCGATGAGGAGTGATAAAATTCTTGAAAAGGCAAGACGGGAGCACCTGACAGCCGATTTTCCAAGCGGCTGAGTCAGATATAGTGAGAGTGACCATGAAATCACCGCTTCGATTCACCGCCTCTTTTCTGATAGCCGGCTTTCTGCAAGCCGCTTTGATAATGGGGCCGGCTCCAGGGTCCCAGGCCGAAGAGCGGCCTGTCGCTACCCTGGCAACGCTCAGTGATTATATGCCCTACTGCTTTGAGGTGGATGGGTCTGCGGCGCTTCACGTGGAGACACTGCCTCCAGGTTCGGACTCGGTGCAGCTCCAAGGATTCAGTTGGGACGTGGTCAGGGAGAGCCTTCATGAAATGGGCTACACGATCCGGTTGGTAGTCGCCCCCTGGGAGCGAGGTATGTCATACCTCAGACAAGGCAAGGTCGATGCCATCTTTCCCGCGGCGATAACAGAAGAACGGCTGGAGTTCCTGGATTTTTCAAGAGAAAAGGTCAACACCGCCAGGTATGTGATCTATGTCCCGGCATCCCTTGATGTTCAATGGGAAGGACTGAAGGGTTTCAGGGGTAGGCGTATAGCCGTGATTCGAGGCTGGACCTACGGAAGGGCATGGTGCGAAGAGGACGAGATTCAAAAGGAGGTGCTGGACGGAATCCTACAGTGCTTCCAGATGCTGGACCTGGGTCGTGTCTACGGTGTGGCCGGCTATGATATAGTATTCGACTATGTCCTCAGAAAACACGGCATAGAGGATCGATACCGAAAACTCCCGCCCTTTGACCAGAGCGAGGAGTACCTGGCAGGTGCCAAGTCAAGGCCGGAGAGCCGTCGTGTTCTTGACGCCTTCGACGCTGGAAAGCGCCGGATAGTCAAAGACGGGACGTACCAGGCCATTGAGGAGGAGTGGCAATGAGCCGCCGTGTTCTCTTTCTATCAGGCCGAGAGATCGAGGCATGAAGGGAGAAAGGCTTAATCGGAGTTTGTCGACAGTTATCGCATGCCTTTTTCTGTTAATGGATGGGCTTTTGGGGCTATCCCCATGTGATGCGGCCGAGGAAAAGGTAGTCAGGGTAGCCACGCTCTCAGACTTTCCCCCTCACTGCTTCAAGAAGAGGGGCGTCAAGGGGCCGGCCGGAGGGGAGAAAATCCCACCCGGCGGCGATTCGTCCCGGCTTCAAGGGTGCGCGTGGGAGGTGGTAAGGGAGAGCTTTCACCAGAGGGGCTACACCATCATACTGCATGTGGCCCCATGGTCAAGGTGCATGCACTACCTGGATACCGGGAAAATGGACGTCCTTTTCCCTGCCATGAAGACGCCTGAGAGAGAAAAGAGGTTCATGTTTTCAAAGGAGCCGGTAATCCGCTCATCCTTCGTGGTTTATGTCTCTGCCTCGGCCGAGCTCGAGTGGGAAGGGCTCCGGTCTCTCAAGGGAAGGCGGATCGTGGGCGTCCAGGGATGGGCCTTCGGCAAGGAGTGGGAGGAGAACGAGGATATAGTCAAGGTGGAGGCATACTCCATTCTTCAAGGGTTCGAAATGATAAGCAAAGGCTGGGTATTCGGGATGGTCGGTTACGATGTTCCTTTCGACTATGTCCTGCGGCGGCAGGGGCTGGCGGACCGCTTCAGGAAGCTCCCGTCATGGGGCTCGGCACAAGAGTTCATTATGGGAGCCGGGGAGAGGAAAAGGGCGACGGAGCTCATCTCGGCCTTTGATACCGGTAAACGCCGAATCACGGAGAACGGGACGCTGGATGCGATCTGGGCCAAATGGGCTGAGAGGGAATGAGTAGGAGAAAACATTTGTCAGCGCTCGGCTCGGGAAGGATCACCAGGGCATACCAAGGGGGGCTGAGCAGGCGGTTCAGCTACTCCCTGACCGCAATCGTGACCCTGATAATGATCCTCTTCTCCGCAGTAGTCGCCTTCTACACGGTCGCCAGGGTCAACGAGGACTTGGAGCAGGAGGCGACGGAGATCATAAGGCTGGCTGAGACCTCTTTGGCTTCGGCCGTTTGGCAGATCGACTACTCCTCGGTCAACGATTTCCTGGAAGCCATATTCGTCGATGAGACCTTTTACTGGAAGACAAAGGAAAAGGGTCTGAATTTCCTGACCCGAATCGACCCGGGCGTACCGGAGGCAGTGATACTGGACGAGGTGCGCCTCCGCCAGATCCTCTTCAACCTGATCGGCAACGCGGTCAAGTTCACGCACGAGGGTGCCATCGAGTTGACCCTTATCAAGAGGGACAAGGACTCGACCGGGAGGCTCCTGGACCTGATCTTCTCGGTCCGAGACACGGGCATCGGGATCGCCCGTGGAGAGACGGGCTCGATTTTTGATGCATTCCGGCAGCAAGAGGGGCAGAGCACCAAGAGATACGCGGGCACCGGACTGGGCCTTACCATAACCAAGAGACTGGTGGACATTATGGGCGGACGCATCTCAGTGAACAGCACACCCGGAGAAGGGAGCGTTTTCGAAGTGACCCTCTCCGACGTGGCTGTGGCCGATGCCGCCGAGACCGGAGACCTGACGGATCCGGCAGACATCAAAGCCTTGAGTTTCCTGGATGCAAGACTCCTCGTAGTGGACGATATGGAGGAGAATCGTTCCATGATAAAGGAGTACCTCCAGCCCCACGACGTGAACATACTGGAGGCCGAAACGGGGGAAGAGGCCCTTGAGATGATCAAGGAGGCCCCGCCCGACCTCGTTCTCATGGATATCAAGCTTCCCGGCATGGACGGCTACGAGGCCACGCGGATCATCAAGGAGGACCCTGATCTCAAACCCACCCCGGTGATAGGATTCACCGCACTTGCCATGAAGGACGAAGAGGAACGAGCCGCACTGGCGGGCTGTGACGGGTATCTTAAAAAACCCTTGCAAAAAAGAGACCTGCTGGAAGAGCTCAAGAGGCACCTTCCATATCGGATGGACGGCCGAGAGGGCCCGCCCCCTCCGTCTGACGAGATGGAATCACCTCAGGCCAATCCGAGCCCTGGCAGGACCCACACCCCTGAGCGGCTCTCAGGGGTGATCGAGGCCCTCGATGGGCGTTTCGAACTCCAATGGGAACGGGTGAGAAAGCGTATGGTCATAAACGAGATAAGGGATTTTGCCCTGGAGATAAGAGACCTGGGAGTCGAGGCCGGGATCACCGCCCTCAATCAATGGGGCGAGCAACTGGCTGAAGCGGCCGGGCGCTTCGATATCGACGGGATTCAACGCGCCCTGGCCGGCTTCCCCGACCTCCGCAACGAGGTCTTGCGATTGATCCGGGATGAACCCTTGCCGGAGGCATGATCCGCAAGCCGGGATCCCGGTGCTTGCAGTGCGAGAGGCCTAAAGAATCAAAGGAGAAACGAGATGCCCGAAAGCGAGACCGCCGCCGGCAGGAGCCCGCTCATACTGATAGTCGACGACCTGTAAATCAATATAAGGGTCCTGGCCAACCTGCTGAGTGGACACTCATATGATATAGCATTCGCCACAAGCGGTGAACAGGCCCTTGCCATGGTGCGGGAGCTGGAGCCGGACCTCATTCTCTTGGACATAATGATGCCGGGCATGGACGGTCTCGAGGTGTGCCGCAAACTCAAGGGCATGGATGAGACCCGCGAGACTCCGGTCATCTTCCTTACCGCAAAGACCGAGACCGAGGACATAGTCAGGGGCTTCGAGGCGGGAGGCGTGGACTACATCACCAAGCCGTTCCAGGCAGTGGAGCTGCTGGCAAGGGTAAAGACCCACCTCGAGCTCAAGAAGGCCCGGGAGACGCGGGACCGCTTGATCGGAGAGCTTCGTGAAGCCCTTGACAAGGTGCGGGTTCTCTCCGGGCTCCTGCCCATATGTTCCTACTGCAAGAAGATCCGGGACGACCAAGGCTACTGGAGCAGGGTGGAGGAATACATCACCGAGCACTCGGATGTCACCTTCTCCCACGGCATCTGCCCGGACTGCATGGAAAAACACTTCTCATATCTCGCCGAACACCAAGAGGCCGCCTCACCTGAATCATGATTCGGGAAGCGAGTGCGGCTGACACCCCGCTTCGAACTCTGGACTTCGGATTTGCCGCTTGACATTTGAAAAGCCATTCCGCAGGAAAGGAAATAATTCATGTAACGAAATGAGGGCAAGAGCGAGGGGAGCGGATGACCCAAGGCGGATCAAGGGTTTGGAGGAGGCTGCTGATATGTCGAGAGTGCTGATCCACCCGGCGACATACGAGACCATCCGGGAGGCCGTGGACCGGGCCTTCGAGATCTTTTCCCAGGATCTCGAGGGAAAGCGCGTATTGATCAAACCCAACGTGCTCCGCGCCTCCAAGCCCGATGAAGGCATCACCACCCACCCTTCCCTGCTCCGGGCCGTGGTGGACAAGGTGGAGGGCCTGGGGCCGGGAAAGATCGTGGTGGGCGACAATCCGGGGCTCATGAGCTACGGTGCGAACGAGGAGAGCTTCCGGCAGACCGGCCTCCTGGAGGCGGCCGGGGGGTACTACGAGAACATAGGAAGCGACTCAGTGGAGCTCGACTTCGACCCGGCCTTTATGCCCCGAGTCACGATCTCCAGGGAGGTCCTGGAGGCGGATGTGATCATCAGTCTGCCCCGGTTCAAGACCCACGGTCTCACCGTGGTCACGGGCGGCATAAAGAACTCCTACGGCTACCTGCCCGGAGCCCAGAAGGCAAAGCTCCACCGGGCCGCCGGCTCGGCCGAGCGCTTCCACGATGTGGTGGTGGAGGTTTTCAAGCTCCGGCCGCCTGATCTTTTCATTATGGACGCAGTGGTGGGAATGGAGGGCAACGGCCCGGCGTCTCCGGACCTCCGGGAGGTAGGCCGGGTCCTTGCATCGACCGACGCCGTGGCCATGGATGCGGTGATGGCCTACATGATGGGGTGCGACCCCGGGAGGCTGCGGTTCCTCCGCCGAGCCAAGGCGTTAGGCCTCGGCGAGTATGAGCTGGACAAGGTCGAGGTGATCGGCGGGCTCTCCGTGATTCCCGACTACAAGCTCCCGCCCCTGGGAGGAGAAGCCATCCTGGGAAACAAGGAGGTCCAGGACACGATCCGCAGCAGGACCATACTCTTACCCGCGGTCGACCCGGATCTCTGCACCGGCTGCGGCACGTGCGTGGAGCAGTGCCCCATGGGGGCCCTCTCCATGACCGGGGAGGACATTCCCCGGGTGGCCGAGGGAGCCTGCATCGCCTGCTTCTGCTGCCAGGAGATCTGCCCGGAAAAGGCCGTCACGCTCCGGTAGACTCTTCAAAGGCCCCCCTCATCTTCCCGCACTCCCGGCACAGACGGCACGGCCCTTACAGCGACACGAAGGCCTTGTAGTAGCCGTCCTTGAAGAGCTCGCCTTCCAAGCAATCACTCCTCCTCGCCCCAGGTCTTTCGACTCCGGCTGATCTTCTTCCTGACAATGGACCAGGTCTTGGTCACCAGGAACGACTCCTCGAAACGCTCCAGCATGTTCGTGAAGAGCTCATAGGGAACCGTCAGTGAAATCTCGTCGGTCTTGAAGAACTTTCTGGCGGACGGGTCCCAACCCCCGAGCACCGCCCTTGGTTTTCCCTGAGCCAGGTACTTGCGGGGCCAAGTGATTAGATTTGCGCATGCCGCGCCCCACGGGGAGGCGACTATCTCCGGATCATGAGAGACAAAGGCCGCCAATTGGTGAAGGCCGCACATGGTCTCGGGCCTGGCGAAAAAAGCGACTACCTCCGGGACCTCTCCTTCCTCGAACAGGCTCAATGGTTTCACCACACAATACTTCCCGGTGGCCCAAGGAGGGTCAATGTATTCGAATATACCTCTCAGCACATCCGGCGAATCGCAGTAGAGCTCCCCTTCCATGCGTCCAGGCACGCCGGTTGAGACATAGTGGATGATAGTCTCACTCTGGGGCTTCATGAATCCCAGGAAAAAGGCCCCGCCCGGACACCCGTAGTGGTTGGAGTCGAAATAGGCGGGGACCCTCTTTTTCCTCGCACGCCATATGTGGCCTATGACGCATGAGAAGCCGCCGAAGACCGACTGCCAGTCGACCTCCCCCTTCTGCTCCTTTTCTCTGGTGGGAAGATCCAGCGTCTTGGGGGTCAGCCCCTCCTCGGGCCTCTCATCCGTATAGAAGATTCCCATGGGTTCTTCATCGTACCCCAAGGTCTCCAGAAACCGCGTCAACCCGGTCCATCTCTCTTGCATAAGCATTGCCCTCCTCCTTTTCGTGCACCTCTACCACAAATGCCGTCCGGTTTGAAAGGTCCTTCGCCATGACAGCAAGAGGCCCGTTACGGTCCCTCCCGATTTACGGGTCCCTGGCGACTCACTCCAAGAACTCCACATCGATGGAATCCCCGACGGCCAAGCCCAGCTCCATGGCCCTTCCCCCGCGCAGTTCAAGCACTTGATCTACAGGGACGTCCTTTCTCTCCATCCCAAAATCTCCCCCGTATCTGATTCAATTGACAAACCGCTCGCCGCCGTGACCGATCAGTCCGCCTTGTACACCCTGCAAAGAAAGGCCCGGAGCGGCCATCCGCCGCTGATCGGATTGCACACCTCGGGCGAATCGTCCGTAAGGACGTTGATATTGGACCGCCACACCCCGTGCAGGAGGGGCTCGCTCCCGTCTTCTTCCGGGAACCACCAGCCGTGCTGTGCATGGACCACCCTTGGGTCTATACCATCGAAGATCCGGCACTTCTGCTTGACCTGTCCCCGCGGTGATTCGATCCAGACCCAGTCCCCGTCCCCGATGCCCAGCTCCGCGGCCTTCTCCGGGTGCAACTGCATGATAGGATCAGGGTGAATTTTTCTAAGAGGGGCGTTCTGCCGGTGCTCAGAGTGATAATAGGGCAGATGCCTTCCGCCTGTGATGAGAATCAGGGGGAAATCCTTTGCCAAATCCGGGCGGCTGAAAGGGCTCTCAGGCGGTTCGTGAAACTCGGGCAAAGGGTCATACCCCAGTTTCTCCAGGACGTTCGAGTAGAGCTCTATCTTTCCGGTGTGGGTGGCAAAACCCAATGACTCGTAGCGGCGGTACTCCTTGCGCGAGGAGAGGAAGCCGCCCTGCGCCATGAACTCCCCGAAGGTGAGGCCTATGGGCGACAGACGATAATCGTAGTGTTCTTCGAGGCTCTCCCAGGGCCAATCCTCCTCCTGGCCCATTTCCAGACCCAACCCCCGCCATATATCGTAATCGTCCCGGCGGTCGTACTGCCCTGGCATGGTCTTCGGCATCGCCCTCTCGCTGCCGATGATCCCAGAGTACGCCCATATCCAGGGCCTCTCCAGATAAGTGGTTGCAGGGAGTACGTAGTCGGCAAGCTGGGCGCTCGGAGTCATGAAGAAATCCACGGTGACGTATAGATCCAGGCTCTTCAAGGCCTCGTAGACCAACCTGGTGTTCGGGACAGTCACCATGGGGTTGCTCGAGAGCGTAATCATCCCCCGCACCGGATAGGGCTTACCCGTGAGCACGGCCCGGTAGATCGTGGGGCCGTGGGCGAAGACCTCGTAAGAGCTCCGGGCGTTGGCCTCGTTGCCCCAGAGCCTTTTCAGGTTTTCCTGCGCCAGGTCGAAGCCCTTGCGCGAGAGCAGGCGGAATCTGTCCATCCCCAGGGTCTTCTCGATCTGCCCCTCGGGAAGCCGATCATGCGCCGCCACTTCCTGCTCATGGACAATGCCGGGATACGGAGTGGTAAAGATGTCACCGCCCTTGACATCCACATTCCCGCAGATCGCGGCCAGCGAGAAGTGGGCGTGAAGGGCTTCTATGGAATTGGCCTGGTGCTCGAGCCCCATTCCGTGGTTGGTCACCCCGGGCTTTTCCGTCGCATACCACTCGGCGGCCTTGCGTATATCGCCCTCCGGAATCCATGTGATCCCTGAAACCCGGTCGAGGGGGTAATGAGAGGCCCTCTCCTTCAACTCCTCGAATCCGTGACACCACGAGCCCACAAACTCCCGGTCGAAGAGCCCCTGTTTAATGATGTGGTTTATCATGCCGAGGGCCAGTGCGGTGTCCGTGCCCGGGCGGATCTGCAGCCAGAGGTCCGCATTCCGCGCGGAGTCGATCCCCCTGGGATCTATGACTATGATCTTGGCCCTTCCCTCCTCGCGGGCCTTCTGCGCGGCCTTCCAGAAGACATCCCAGTACCGTGGTCCGCCGCCTCCCCACAGCAGAACGCACTTCGTGTCGGGACGCACCACCGGAAAGACGCGCCACCCAAAGAGTATGTTGCTCAGGACGCAGAACGGCCCGTAGCAGATCTGTCCGGCACCCGTATGGTTCGGAGAACCCAGAAGGTTGAAAAACCTCTGCCTCATCTCGTCATGGGTCCTCCCTGTGCCGCTGGTGGTGGCGATCGCCTCCGGCCCGTGCTCTCCCACTATGCCCCTCATGCGCTCGCCGATCTCCGAAAAGGCCTCCTCCCAGGAGATCTCCTGCCACCGGTTCTCCCCGCGCTTCCCCACCCGTTTTAAGGGGTGGTTCAATCGCGCCGGGTGGTAGAAGTACTCGATGACGTGCCGCCGGCGCAGGCAGCCCTTGGTGACGGGATAGGACGACTTCATCCCTGGAAAATCCATATCCGGCTCGACGGATACCAGCCTGTCGCCATCCACCGTCGCCGCCAGCCGGCAGGCGTTGTGACACTGCATGCAAACGACTTTCTTGATATTCATGGGAGAACTCCAGCAAGTTAGGGCCGGCACTGGGAGAGGCCGGTGAAGGTTTCTTCCGGAAAGGCGTGATGCCCCTACGTGTAGGTATCCTCATTTTGAGGTTTATCCTAGGCCGAACACAGCAGACTGACAATCGGGGGATGGATGATTTTCAGCAGGGGAAACCTTTCTTAGGGGCTCGCTGCGCCGCACTGGTGCCAGATACTTCAGCCCTCGATTCTGAGCAAGCAAAATCCGAAAGAACCTGATTTGCCTTGTGTATCACCCATAAACTTTGGTTGCTTGCCCATCCTGATAACGCGGTATCCTCAGGACATACCACACATAGGAATGATGAGGATGGATAAGGTGGAACAGGCCGTCCCAGTCATTTGCTACCTCGAATCCGAGAGGACCTGAAGGATGTAAATAATTTCTTCGAACCCGAGCTTTTCATCTCCGTTCACATCCACCCAAGATACGGCATAATCCGGCCGAATATCCGATGGATAAATGCCGCATAGGACCTGAAAGGCCAAGACCGCATCATCCAGCCCGATCCCCCCGTCGTTGTTGATATCACCATTGCCGACCGACTGGTCAATGGTCACATTCTTGATGCGGTGAAGGGCCGTATTGCCCGCCTTGTCCTTGACCTCGATGGTTATGGCGTATGTCTCCTCCGTGGTGGAGGAGTGAAAGACCTGCACGTCACCGCCCGATAGGCCGGCGACCCAAAAGGTGCCGTCCCCTGATTGGGCAACGTCAAAGGCCATTGGCGTATCGGCGACGATGACCGGATCAGCCCAGGCGATCAAATCGGGGGAGGGTGCGAGAAAGGAGCCCTGAGCCGAGTTATAGGCGAACCAGTAAGTTCCGCTTCTGCTCTGAATGATTTTGATCGGTTCGATATGGGCCCCTTCCGGCTTCACCAGGACCGGCTCCCTTTCCGGGCCTGAGCCTTCGGCCGGGTAAGTGGATCTTACAAGGTTGTCCCAATCGCAGTAAAAAAGGTGGAGTTTTCCGTCCGGACCCTCTGCTGTCACGGGCATGTTATAATAGAGATCAGAGTCTGGGTTTGTATCCACATTGACGGGCTCGTCCCAATGTATGCCGTCCTCAGAGCGGATCAAGCGGACCAAGAGCTCCGTTTCCCATTCCGGGGTCTCCCAGTAGTCCAAATGCAAGAACCCATACCAGAGCACGCCGTCCTCATCCTCGATGAGGCTGGTTCCTTTCACATTGATGCCTTCAGTAGCAGGATCAGGAGGGCTTTGCCATGTCAGCCCGTTATCAGCGGAATACCTGATCAATACCGTCATAGTCCCATCCGCTGCATAGTCCTGGTAGGCAAGCCATAGTTTGCCCGAGGCGTCCCTCAAAAGGGCCGGGCGCATGATCGTCTCGATGGGGCGGGCGGCTAGCACGGGCGTATTCCAAATATTGCCGTCTGGGCTGTAAGTCACGTACAGGTTTCCCTCCTTGACATAGCCGACCCACAACTGCCTCCCCTCCCCCGCCGCAATGAGAGGTGAATTGCCCCACCCATCCGTATCGGAAGCGATGGTTACCGGCCCGCTCCACGAAGGAATCATCGTGTTCCAGACAAAGGGCAGGCTATTGCTCGTGACTTCGCCGTTAATCTTCACTAGCACCTCTGCATATCCGGATGTGTCCGCCACATCCGCCGTGATCGGCACGATTCCCGAGACAACGGCGCCGTTGGAAATATTGACGTTGCCGATCGTCGGGCTGACCGTATCCACCACTTGAAGGGTGTAGTAGCGGCCGCCGTTTTCATCGATTGATGTGCTCTCGTCCGCTGCCCGATCATTATCCCCGTCGGTCGCTTCAACATAGAAATAGAGTGTCTTGCCGACTGCATCCGCCCCCAATGCAGGAATATCAAAGATATAAAGATCCTCATTTTCGATGGATGTGTAGGGCTCCTCATTGAAGCTCCCGTCCGCGCTGAATGACCAATAGAGGCGCGCCGCGCCTACCCCGCTCAAATCATCCGTGATGCGCGCGGCCACCCTGATCGAATCGCCGCACTCCGCCTTTTCCGGAGCGCTTACGTTGTCTATTGTGGGTGGACTGGTATCATCATCGGGTATCCGGGCGGTCCAGTCCTCGACCGTGACCAACCCATCTCCTTCCCAATCCTGATCAGCGTCTTTGGTCACTACCCGGTACGAGAGGAACTTTGTCTCCCATTCAGCCAGGAGATCAAAGGACCCTGTGACATAAAAGCTCGTGGAAAAAGGCCGGGTCAAGAAAACATTGAACTCGTCATCACCCAGTCCGCTTGGAGCCGTATCCGTAACCGCCCATCCGATCCTTGTCTCGGAAACGCCGCTGGAGAAGTCAGTCAGCGCCCCCTCGCCGTCCTCAGCATGTGGGTCCGCCACACTGATGAAGATATCCGACTTGCGAGGGGCAACACGGGTGGAGGCCGGGTTTCCTTCGGAATCAACCCCGTTGAAAAGCACAAGCGGCGGTTGGGTGTCATCATCCCGTATGGGGTGCTCTGGAAGACGGAAAACCCACTCCAGGTTCTGGATCAGGCTGAGCCCACTGAATTTTCTGGGTTGAAGCCAGAGCTTCTTCCGGCCGTCGGCCCGCCCTGCAAAGCTGTCCGCGGGTATTGCAAAGGAGTGCCTCGCAACTGTGAGAGTGTATGGTGACAGGCTATGAGTCCCCTCCTCCATTGCCGGAACATCAAACTCTACAGTCCCCTCATATTGCAGCTCCACCTCCTGCGCCCCGTCCCAATCCTCAGAGACCGGCTCTTCATCTGAGAAAAGATATCTCATCCAGCATTGGATCTCGGAATTAGGGGCCGTCATCCCATGTATAAAACCTCACTATAATATCACCAGCATCCGAGAGATAGCCGCCCCCGGGTTGCCCGAGACCGATCCCCCTGGGGCTCGTATCCAACCAGGCCTCGTAAACACTCTTGATCGGACCGCTCCCGTAAGTGTGAGCCGTTCCATCCGGGGCGACCCCAATGACCTCGATCGCCACAAGGGACGGGTACCCATGGAGAGGGAAGCTGGTATTAGCTATGGTGAAGCCCTCTATTAGTGCGGTGTCCAAGACATTCCCCGAGCCGTCCTCCAGAGTGGCCTTGAGCTTGGCGTCTTCTACGGCGTGGAGGCTGGAAAAGGACGGGCCGAGCCCTGTGCCACTATTATAGAGTGTAGCCGGGGCTCCGAGATACCGGAGGTGATTCCCGTCGCTGTCCAGCATCTCGAAGAGCAGCTTCGCCTCGAGGCCCGGCGTGAGGGAAACATCCACAAGGAGGTTGATCACGTCTCCGATTTTCTGTTCACCCGAGGTGCTGAATTTTGTGATATCCGCAGTGAGGGGGCTGGAACTCTCAGTGGTGAAGGTGCTTTCCTCACCGGAAATGGTGATCCTCTGGAACGGCCTGCCGAGCGCTTTATCACCGCACAAGGACTCAATTTCGTAAAACCCTACCACCGCATCCACTTCCCAGTCATAGGTCGCCCCCTCGTCAAGTGATATAGTCAGGGTCTGTTGGACGCTCCACGGATCATCCAAGTCAAGAGATTGATATTCTGATTCAGACGCCTTCTTCAAGCTGACTGCAAAGCTCAGATCGGCTTTGTCCGAATCGCTAGGGGAGGAGCATCCCCATTTAAGGAGGGGGTTTTCAAGGGCGATACCAGTGGCGTTGTGCTCAGGGGTCATGCATTGAGCCGCCCTAGAGAGTATTCCATACTTGAGGACAAGAGCGGCAGCCCGCATCTCGGCAGCGGCTTCCAGTTCAGATTCAGCCCAATTCCACAAGGACGCAAAAAAGGCATAGGAGAGTTCATTTCCGCCCGCCATGGCCCCCAGGACATTCTCAGCCGTCATCTTGATGCACATCAGGAGTTGCTGTTCCGCTTCCAGTTGCTCAATGACGGCCGTGTAATCCTCTTCCAGCCATGCCGCCATCTCTGATTCCATCTCCTGCACCAACCGATTGAGATACCCCGGGTTGCCTTCGCTGCCATCCACCAGCGCAACGCCTCCACCATACATGTTGTTCCACAGGGTCCGCCAGGTGGCGTTTTTCCACTCGTCCATCAGATCAAAGGTAAATTGCACGAACTGCGAAAAGGGATCCAGATAGCCCATGTACGAGCCAAACAGAGCAGCACAGGGGCCCATGTTTGCAAGCAAGCCCATGGTTCCCGTAAGACCAACGAGCCCGCTCACGCTGCTCATCATGGTGACGGCCTCCTGTGCCATCACTGTCTCATCGATGTCGATCTCTGAGTTGTAGAACTGAATGAAGCGCTTGGCCATCCCCTGCCTTGCCGATGCCAAGTTCTTGAACAGAGTGGATGGATCCTTTGCAGGCAGCCCTGGTTGGATATGGGCATCAAAAGGGGCTGCCTCGGCCGTCTCCGCCAGGAGGAAGCCCGATACCAGTGCCGAAGCCTCGATCCGCAAGTCCCCGTATGCGGATGTCTCGACCGTAACTACTGCTATTTTAGAGCCGTCGGGCTCAAACTCGCTCGAACTCACGTAGATCGCCGGATCGCTGCCCGCCTGCGGCACGGTGTCAAAGTGATCAACAAAGGTACCGTTTCCATCAACGAATTCGCCGCCCCAGACCTTGACCCACAGCTTTGTCTCGGTTGCAGGCGGATCATACCAGATTCGATGGTAGTTCACCCTGATAAAGAGGGTGTATCTCGTATTAGGGAGAAGGTCTTCGCCCGCAGGCGGCCCGAAAATATCCACTGAGGCGGACCTTGCAGCGGCATAGGAAGGAAAGCCTCCAAAGATTGCAAGCAGCCCCAGAGAGGTCCAGAGAAAGGCCTGGATTTTGAAGCGATTCATGGAAAACCTCAAAACTTTCTATCCATACTCTCAAGAAGCTCATGGATCTAAGAAACGATGTTGATATCCTCCATGCTCGCGTCAACCCAAAAATTCAAGGAATTGCCGGCGGCTTCCACTCTCCAAAGGACCGAATCCAGTTCCTCCATTTCCCTATTAGATATATTGTAATCCAATTCTTACTTGACACCAATCAAAATATGCTCTCTAGCCCCGCCGATTTGATAGTTCATTTTAGGCAGGTCACGGTTGCAGACATGTGCCCCCACGTCCACCACAAAGGCGAGCAAAGATCTCGCACGGGGCTTGGGCATTACAGAGCTTTCGTTGAAAACAGCGATTCCTTTCAGTGTATATACCTAACCGACCTCTTTCCTGTGCTATTACAGGGAAATAGGTATTCTATGGCAATACGGCTTAGTAAACTCACGCTAAGGTTGTTATCCATTATCGCACCCCTGCGATCCTTCCCAATATGTAGACTACCTCCTGTATCCCGATTCGCTTATCCCCATCAATATCCGCGCCGGAAGAAGGATAATCCGGACGGATCCCGGAAGGTTCCACGCCTGCCTGTACTTGTAGTGCAAGTAGCGCATCCGCCAGGTCGGTATTGCCGTCGTCGTTGATATCCCCCCGCGAAAAGGTCACTATCTTCACCCGAGTCATGGCAGGGTCAGAGGGATGCGTTCCGCTGGCGGGTACTGTATAAAGGTAGAGCCCTTTGTTGGACTGAGTGAAGACCACGGATTGGACCGTCTGGGGGTTGAATAGGGAACTGGGAAAGTGTTCGGTATCCAGCATCACAGACTGCACATCTTTGACCGTCGCCTTATTCGCCGGGTTGAAGGTCGCCAGTTCCTTGAGGCGGTTCCATCGAACCACGTTAAAGCTGGTCCTTCCGTTCGCATACCCCGGCAACGCAAAGAAGTTGACCACGGCCACCTGGTTTGTTTTCCCCCAGGAAAGGTCATTATGAAGCAGGCTACCGGCGGTTCTCATCATGCCGCTGACTCCCTGGGGATGTTCGAGAACGCGGACATCCGTCCCATCGACCAACAGAATGTTGTGACTGTAGGCGTAGGGCTGTTGATACAGGAGATTCGCCGCATCTGGTATGGAAGTACACGTCTCCAAAGCGTCTCTCAGATCAAAAACATAGGATCGCTTCCCTGTGGGGGGATCCGGGTAAGCCCCACCCATGGGGGAGTCCAGGATGCCTGCAAAAAGCCCAGCCTCGTTAAAACCGGTCAGGGTGCCCACGAATCCGGCAAACCCGATATTGACCAGGGTTTTCTCCCGGTATTCGTAGACGGTAACCGCCTGGATCTCCCGGATCGCCTCCGTTGTGGGCCAGTCCAGATTTCTCCCAACGATCGGCGACCCGGAAACGGTATGCTCTCCGAACACCCCGAAACCCGAGCAGTTGGTGTTCCTAATAACATCAGGCAACAATTGCAGGGCCCACAGCTCGTTGGAGGACAGGTCCCCATCTCCCAGGGCATCCGCACCGGAAAGGGCGAGGCCTGAAGCAAGACCGTTGATCTCATCCCTTAACCTCTGGGCGATATTGGGCCTTACGGCCTGGACCCGTGGAACCACGCCGAAATCGAAGGTACGCTGGTCCGGGATAACCCAGGAGAGATAGGAGTCCATGATCTGTTCGATCTTGGGATGCCGGCTCTTTATTTTCTGCCCCAATACCTGCCCGATCTCAGTCCCGGTCCTGCCTTCAGCATCGATATATAAAACATCACAAGTAGCCAGCCCAACCTTGGGTGGCAGCAATAGGGCCAACATAAGCGCTGTGAATACAAACGTTGCCTTGTTTCTCATCATAAGATGCCCCTTTATCGCATCTATATTTCCGCCCAAGCCTTTGCCGAATCCGGCGGCAGGTATCAAGCTGGTTTTCCGGAACCCACCTGAGGCACTTTTAGCAACACCCGGGCTACCCCATGCCGATCTCATTGACCATACGGGCCAGGCTGATCCGGCGGTCTATGACGCCGGCCGTCTTCTCGGCCCTTTCACGAATCCTTTGATCCGACACGCAGCAGCGGACAGCATTTGACAGCGCTCGAACCCCAAGCGCCGATCGCTTGATCGGCCGTGGTCCCAGCCCGGACCGCCACACCCGGTGTCCCCAGTAATGTTGATCCAGCACGTGAGGCACGATTATCTGAGGAACCCCGCTTAAGGCGCACGTGGCCGTAGTGCCTGCGCCCCCGTGGTGTATGACCGCAGCCATTCGCGGGAAGAGCTTCAAGTGCGGATACCCTCCAAGAAAAAATACGTCCTGCTCCCTGTCGTAAGTCGAGCCTCCTTCCCAGGACCGCTCGATGATGATCCTTTGATCGGCTGCCCGCGCTGCACGAACGAGCATCGGGAGGATGTGCGCCTGATCCTGCTTGGGCATGCTGCCAAAGCCCGCATACACCGGCGGTCGGCCCGAAGCCAGAAAAGCCTCCAACCCGTCGACCGACAAGTCCGGCTGCTCCAGGTGCAGATAACCCGTCTGTACCGAAGGGATCCCGGCATCCTGCGGAACCGCACCCAACACCCGATCCGATGCCACGATCACCTTGGGACCCAGAATGTGACGCCACGCGTCTCGAATCGGCGGAAGCCCCCGCTCCCGCCTCCAGCGGTTGATCAACCGGGTCACGTTGAATCGATCCGCCACGCTCACGATCCGCCACGTGGACCGGTTCCACCAGGCAGGAAGCCCCTGGGTCTTAAACGCCATGAACGGGTGGGCGCCCGAAGGGATCAGTTGCGGAGTGAAGGCGATGAACCGATAAGGGATACAACGCCGTTCCGCAACCGTTGCCAGCCCAAACGCCAGGGACGAGCCAACGGCCATGTCTACACCCTTGATTGCATGCTCCAGTCGATCGAACTGCAGGGGAAGCTCTTTGCGAAGGAAGGAGACAAATCGCAAGGCCGCGGCCGGAGAGTGGACACAGGACATCCGGTCAAGAAACGCGGTGACATCCCTACCCAGGGCGTGAAAGGCAATGCCATGCGCTCGTACCCAGGGTGCTCTTTCAGGTGGGGCCGCAAAGACCACCTCGTGTCCGGCCTCCTCGAGGGCCACGGCCAGGGCCAGAAGCGGTTGCACATCTCCTCGGGAGCCGTATGTGGCCAGCAGAATCCTCATGGAATACCACTCCTTGAACGGGCACACCAATGCACACTAAAACGTAAACCGCTTGTGTCTTCTCCGTCTCTTGATGGATCCAGGCACCATCGCAGGGAGTATACCTCACCTCACAAAGGCTGTCTGCATTTCCAGAATCCGTCTGCCGGGCCGACTGATGCAGTAGCCCGGCTGCCCCCGAAAATGGCAGGATGATTTGAGTGCATTTCAGAATTGGCGCCGGACAAGGACCACAAAAGCGATTGTCTATGTCTAAGCTTTATCAAAAGAGTCGGCGTGTGTATAATTGCATCTCTTTAATGTAGAAAGGAGAATATTCATGGACAAAAAAACCGACCGGCTTATTGAAGCCCTTGACAGGCATTGCCGTCTTGCGACCACACCCGTGGCCGTCAAATTGGCCAAAAAAGATGACACCCCAATGGAAAAGATCCGGTATCCTTTGGATCATATGGGACACGGTTTGGCTGTCTGCCAGGGCATGAGCCTTGCCCGAACCCTTGGATGGACCATGGGATTCAGAAAAAAGGATCACGCCTGTCCAATGCCCAGGGTGTTCATGGGACACATCAGCCCGGACAAATTCCTGGAAGGAGCAGCCGCCGAATTCTACCAGAACGAGACCGAATACATGGAAATCATGGAGGCCTCCTATGCAAGGTGGTCGATGGATTCTTTCCAGGAAATATGGTTGACCCCGGTAACCCGATGTGAGTTTGTCCCGGATATAGTGGTTGTCTACGGATCCCCGGCCCAGATCCTTGCCTTGATTCAGGCGGCCAATTTCCGAGTCGGTTCTGGGCTTAAATCCATGAGCAGCGGCCGTTACGGCTGCTCCAACTGGATAGCCGGCATTCACCAGGCAGGGGAGTGCACCTACATGATTCCCGGCCCTGGGAAAGAATCTTTGCAGGGACCCAGGACAGCGAGGTATCTTTTGCCATGCCCTATGCCAAAATTGACGGAGTTGTCGCCGGCTTGAAATTCATCAGCGACAAAGGGGCATATCGATACCCTGTACCGAATTTCGGTATGCTTTCAGAGCCCAAAATTCCAGCCAAATATTTTGATGTTGAGCCCTAGCTTCGTGCAGAGTAATGTACCTGTTGAATAGTGGAATAACCTGCTCCAGCTTCTGGAACCATAGGGTTTTGTTACGTATAGCTTATCGAATCATGCACTTTCAGCAGGGCTTCGAATTGCCGGTATTGCAGGGCAATCCTTCAATGCGGCGCTTGCATTTCGCCTGAAAACGGAACGCCAACATATAAGCGATTTCCGAATCGGTAAGGAGCATCAGCCCTCGCCGATTTACTCATCTTCCCGGCGTTATCAAATTTTATTAGTGTTATATGCAAAAGTATATCACCTGACTTCGGAAGCCAAATCAACCAAACTTGTCATCTCAGCCCGGCAAGCCACTGCAGGATGTAAATTACTTCGCCAAGCCCTATTTGTTTGTCGTTATCAACATCCGCTTCGATACTGACGGTTTCATTTCCGGTATCTATTTGACTAATCACTTTCAAGACTAGAATGGCATCCGTCAAGTCAACCGAATCATCAAGGTTGATATTACCTTTGGCTGCAATAATTGTATATTTTTCAATGTTGACCGGCTCGCTGTTACCGGCACTGTCGGTAGCGAAAAACTTTAATGTTGCTGAGGAATTGATGATAATGGGTTCAGAGTACGTTTGGGATGCGATTGTCGGTTCCGGGCCTCCGGTGGTATAATAAACAGCATAGCAGCCGGAATCACCGATATCGCTGCAGGTCAGGGTGACAGTCACGGAGTCGAAATGGGACCCGCCAGCTGGGTAAGCAGAGGATATTGGCGGGTCACGATCCACTGTAGTTCCTTGAGGCAGCAACATTATGTTGATGGTCTGGGTGCTGCCGCCTGTTATTTCGATTTCCGGTATAGAAGTATCTTTAAAACCGGTTTTGGCGCACGACAAAGTTGTCCTCCCGGCTGGAACCTGCATAATGAAAGCGCCATTGAGAAGGGATATAGCACTTAGACCGCCAAGATCAGCCGTCAAACTGAACCCCTCTATTATGGCACGGGTAAGTCCATTAAATACAATGCCCTTGATAAAACCAGGTAATACATTTGTGTTATTGGTCTTGAATGACCATGTCTCGTTGCTGGCGGTTCGGTTCCCATAGGGATCAACTGCTTCTACTTTCCAATAATAGGTGCAGGCGTCTTCAAGCCCTCCCGCCTCATCAACGTGAGTTTGAGAAACAGGAATTTCTTCTCTTCTCAAGACTACATCGTCAAAATCAATATCTCTGGCTATCAAAAGATTGTAGGTTACTTCAGATGCGGTTTCCGAATCAATTGCATCCTCCCAGTCAAGAATCAGCACGGTCTTTTGTTCGCTGTTGTTTTCGGGCAACAACAGGTCAAAGGAAGGGGGTGGATCAACATCCTTTATTTTATAGACAACCGAGCGTTTCATAGGAGATATTTCTTGAGTGTCTTTATCGCGAACAAAATAAAAAATCTCGTATTTACCCTGTTCGATAAAGCCCTGATACATCCTCCCCCAGCAATCAGGGAGCGTACCGCCGGGCGCATTCAAGAAGTATTTGTCCAGATGAATTTCCAACTGCCCCGTACCACCTCCTGCAGAAAGGATTTTGGAGGGCGGCCGGATCTCAACCCAGGCCGAGCCGACCTGGGTATCGTCATTGGCCCTGGCCCAGAGCACGGCCTCGGTTGTTGTTGAGTCCAGGTAGAGCGTTTCAGTCACTTCCAGGATATCGGCCGGGTTTTCCAAAGAGTTCGTATCATATTTCAGGCCGATGCCCAGGTATACCTCCTGAGCCACCTGACCGTCGCCATAACCATCCGACAACAGATTGGAACCGAAACCATCGGCATCATCATCCAGAAGCGGATTCTGCATGCTTCCGTAAAATTCAGTCTCATTTGAATTGCTTGATCCGCCACCCCTGCGTGTGAATTTTCTTGTTTGCAACGCGGCAAATTGAAAAGATTCTCTCAATGCTTCTCCACGCCAGAGCTGCTGGAACAACTCCTCCAAGAAAAACTCCCCGCTTCTAATGCCGTCTGGTTCCTGTGGTCCCTTGTAAGACTCTTCCTCGGCTGAGGCGCTGGTGATAATTATGCGACCTGTACCGGAAAGCTCGGGGATAAAACTTCCCGAATAGCATGCTCCGATAATAATGATCCGCTTTTCCTCCAGCGCAGGGGCGTCCAAACCGGTCTCCAAGGTGTTCAGCCAGTTAAGCAGATCCGAATGAGTGATGGTTTCATTATCAATATAGAAAAGGCCCCGATTACCATGATCCACCATTATGATATACAGAGGGGCCGGAGAGCCATTCATCCTGCCGGGCGCCCAGGTCTCTATGGCTGTTTTTATCTCGGGTTTTGAAGGGGTCGCATCCACACCTTCTTGTGACGTGTCATAATTAAAATAGTATATATTATCATGTAAGAAGCCCCTTTCTATCAGCTTGCTATAAATTCTGTTAGCCGTCTTATTGTGAGAAGCCAGCCCTTCTGACATGGGTATTTTACCCTGGACGATAATAGCGTATCCGGCCTGAGATCCGACCAGGACCGACCTTGTCTCGGATTCAGAGCCGTAAAGCCCGCCTGTGCCGTTAAAAACAGCCTTTAATGTATAGACCCCTTTCAGGTTGAATGGCGGCAAGGGGTTTGGAGGTTGTGCTTCATCCGAAAACTTGTAGTGGCCCAGTGAACTTGTCTTTGCAGTGAGCGAGGCGGTCCCGCCGGTTGGATCGGTGATCACCAACTGGATTTCCAGATCAGAAAGATCAACCCCGCCTGCCGGCAGGCGGCTGAGCTTGCCTGATGCTTCTATGACGCCGTTTTGGAGGATTGTCTGGGTGGATAAATCGAGAAAGAGGTCTGTCCAGGCCTTGTTCGGATCGTGATAGCTTACAAGTATGGAATCCATTGATACATTGCCGGCTGTATCCGTAGCTCTTGCCTTAATCGTATAATTGTTGCCATACTCCCAGGGTACACCACTGGACGAATAAGACCAACTATTGGATTCGGATTCTGTTGCTGAAAGCCATGATTCAGTTTTGGTAAGAACTTCAGTCCCCGGCTCTCCGGTTACAAACCAGGTCCCGTCTGTAATCTGGAATTCCACCCTGGTCACAGCAGTTGTGGCATCAATGGCTGAGGCTTCAATAATATAAATCCGGCTGACGGTTGATCCATCAACAGGCTCTGTCAGGTTAACAACCGGGCCGATAGTATCAACAGTCCACGTGGCGGTGAACGCGTCATCCTCAAGCTGCCAGTTACCGGCAGCACCTTTGCCGATTACATAAAGGGTGTATTTCCCGTCTTCATCAATGGTAAATGTAATTGGTTGGCTGACAGGAATTTCTTCACTGAAATCTCCATCGTTTAATTTGTATTTATAGGCTGCTATATTTGATCCACCTACATCCACATAAAATTCGGTCTCATTTGTACAATCGGCCGGCGGGTCTAAGGTTACTGTGCACTCTTTGATGGTCCACTGGGCAGTCACGGTGATGTCTTCTGCAGGCATTGTATTGAGCAGGGCCGGGTTCCAGCCCGCAAAGGTGTAGCCTGTCCGGGTGGGGTCCGCAGGCGCGGTTACGGGCGTCCCATAGTCCCGGGTAACAGGATCCACAGCTGAGCCCCCTGCACTGTCAAAGGTGATCGTGTACTGGTTGATGTCATACAGGGCCGTCACCGACAGGTTGGAAGTTATATTGTCAAAAGGTTCATCCCACCCGGTGAAAGTGTAGCCTGTCCTGACGGGGTCGGCAGGAGCTGTGGCGCTGCCTCCATGGTTCACCGTCTCTGTCTTCAGTTCTTTCCCGTCATAATCCTTGAAGACCACGGTGTACTGGTTGATGGCGAATTCAGCCTCAACCGTGATATCGCCGGTAACCGAAATATCTGTTCGCGGGTTCTCCGTTCCGCCGTCACTCCACTTCACAAAGCGATAGCCGGTGTGGGGAATCGCCTCGACCGTTGTGCCGTCAGAACCGTGAGCCACTGTCTGTAAGGCATCGCCTGATATGGAGCCGTTGGGGTCGGCCGTGTACGAAAGGGTGTACTGGTTGATGGTCCACTGGGCAGTCACGGTGATGTCTTCTGCAGGCATTGTATTGAGCAGGGCCGGGTTCCAGCCCGCAAAGGTGTAGCCTGTCCGGGTGGGGTCCGCAGGCGCGGTTACGGGCGTCCCATAGTCCCGGGTAACAGGATCCACAGCTGAGCCCCCTGCACTGTCAAAGGTGATCGTGTACTGGTTGATGTCATACAGGGCCGTCACCGACAGGTTGGAAGTTATATTGTCAAAAGGTTCATCCCACCCGGTGAAAGTGTAGCCTGTCCTGACGGGGTCGGCAGGAGCTGTGGCGCTGCCTCCATGGTTCACCGTCTCTGTCTTCAGTTCTTTCCCGTCATAATCCTTGAAGACCACGGTGTACTGGTTGATGGCGAATTCAGCCTCAACCGTGATATCGCCGGTAACCGAAATATCTGTTCGCGGGTTCTCCGTTCCGCCGTCACTCCACTTCACAAAGCGATAGCCGGTGTGGGGAATCGCCTCGACCGTTGTGCCGTCAGAACCGTGAGCCACTGTCTGTAAGGCATCGCCTGATATGGAGCCGTTGGGGTCGGCCGTGTACGAAAGGGTGTACTGGTTGATGGCGAAATTCGCCGTGACACTTATCTCGCTGGTAGTATTGGTGTCTGTGCGGGCCGCAGTTTCAACACCGTCGCTCCAGCCTGCGAAATGGTAGCCGACATCTGGTACGGCTATGACCTCTGTTCCGTCAGCACGGTAGTCTATTGTCTGGGTGGCCTCGCCACTGATGGACCCATTCGGGCCGGCAACATAGGACAGGTTGTATTCACTTGCGGTAAACATGGAGAAAAGGCCCTGGGTGGAGGCCGTGCCCGGTTCGGACAAAGACTCGATTC
>CAZYJR010000011.1:0-15575 GCA_964647905.1 uncultured Desulfobacterales bacterium
GCCGCAGCCAGGTAGGGGCCGTGGCTTGTGGACCTTACGCTCAGGAAGTCAAAAGATCTGACATTAATGGCTGCTGAAGAGTAGCTCACGTCGAACTTTGCCCACGAGCCTTGGACGAATCGGCCCGAGCCGTCTGTCGAAAACGGGATGAGAATATCGTAATGACCGTCACCGTCCGCCTTGAAGCTGTCGACCCCTTTTTGAATTTCGCTATCGGAGGGCATATCAAGGTCAGAGGAAGAACCGGCTAACGAAAAAGTCAAATTATCCGGATTCAGTGAAGGGTCGAAGTTGAAGTACCATTTGCTTACAAACTCTTCCACACCATCAGTCTCTGTCAATCCAGGGGCTTCCAGGGTCAAGGTAACATTACCCGAAGTTGTGCTCTCCTCGAACTTGGCCGTGAGCCAGGGAGGACCCCCCACCGGATAAGGCTTCTCAGAGGTTACGTTTCCATCCGCGTCGACCTCGTCGGGGAACACGAAGTCATAGAGGTAAGCAGCAGACGTCTCGGTGTGAAGTGTTTCCGCATTGACAAGCGGGGGCAGCAGGAGGCCTAGTGTGGCGAGGATCGGTATCCATAAGCGCATTATGGTCATTGAGGTCTCTCCGGTTTGCTATACGCGTTCGCCTTATAGGCAGCAATAATCATGCCGTATGCTCAGGGCTCTGCAGGGGGAAAAATTGAAGTATTCAAATGGCTTGTCGGTGATAGGAGGTCGAAGCGGGTGAATGAGCAATATGCTTCCAACAATTGTATGAAAGCGATCTCCTAGATGTGGAATCAGAATGCACGCATGTCTCGTGCCGGGACATGGGGATTGTGATCGCCGGAATCAATTTGAGCAAGAGGGTGAACGCAGGGACAACAGACGAATACCTGGTTATTCTCTTGAGCTTCTCCGCCTCCAAGGACGGGCTGATCTTTGAGGGAACTGCTTCCTATAATATGGGGCAGGATGCTGGTAATGCCTCTTACAGAGGAGGAACAGTTACGCCGGATGCCGGTGACCCTTATGAGGCGCATGGTGGGGAGCCTGTGGTTGTTGATCTTAATGTGAGTCCCGTGCCTGAGCCGGCCACCCTGTCATTATTGGGAGTTGGGCTGGTTGACCTTGCAGGCATGGGGAGGAGAATCGTTAAGAAGGATTAGGTCCCTGGAACTGACTTCCTTTGATCATGGCCTACAAGACCTGACTCTCTTGTAGGCCATGTTGCTTGTGATCACGGGCTCTGCTGGCCGGCCGCGAAAGCCTTGATCTCCGGGAGGTGGCGGCGGCAGGCCTCCGCGCCTGCCTCCACGAGGGCGGGGACCCGGTGGAAGGCGTCCCAGGTGTATTCCTCGACGTCGGGGTAGAGGACCAGGTCGGCCTTTTGGGCGAAGTCGCGGGTGGCCTGGCCGTGGATGATGTTCATGGTGCGGGTGAGGACGCTCATGAGGCCGGGGGGTTTGCTGTCCGAGGCGGAAGCGATGCGGTGCTTTCCCCTTTCCACGCAGACCGCGATCACCGTGTCGGCCCCCTTTTGGAGGAGTACGTCCACGGGGACGGGATTGAGCAGGCCGCCGTCCAGGAGCCAGCGGCCCTGGAAGTGGGCGGGGTTCATGATGCCGGGGAGGGAGATGCTGGCGCGGACCGCTTCGGCTACGCTGCCCGAATCTATGATGACCTCTTCTCCGGTGTGGTAGTCAACTGCCACGACTGATGTGGGGATTTGGAGGTCCAGGAAGTCGGCGTTCTGGACCGCGTTGCGGATCATGCGAAGGAGCTTGGTGCCCCGGATTATTCCGTGGAGGGGGATGGTGTAGTCGAAGATGGACCGCTGGACCCGGAGCTTGGAAGGGAGCTTGCTTTTGACGAGAGAGAGGGTGTGGTCGATGGAGGCGGAGTGGGCGTAGAGGCTTCCTACGAGGGCGCCTATGCTGGTGCCCGCTATCATGTCTATGTGAACGCCTTCCTCCTCGAGTACTTGGAGCACTCCCAGGTGGGCCCAGCCGCGGGCCCCGCCGGCCCCGAGGGCGAGGCCGATGCGCACTCCACCGAGCTCACGGGCCAGGGCGCGGGCCCCCCGGGCCGGGTACCCGGGCTCCTGATCGATGGAGTGGGGGGGGAGGCCCCGGGGGACCCAGATGGCGGGCGGCTCAGGGAGGCCGAGCTCGCGGGCGAGCTCGGCTCGGGCGATGCCGATGTCGCCTATGAGGTGGCTCACTCCTACGCGGAAGTGGTCCTTTCTGCCGCTGCATACGGATGTTATCTCGGAGAGGCGTCTCTTGACCTCGGGTAGGGCCGGGGGGGTGTTGTTGATCAGGACCAGGGCCCTGTCAGAGAGGCGTAGGATGCGGTGGCCTACCGGGCCTGGATTTACCGGGATGTTGAAGAGGACTATGTCGTAGCGCTGGCGGAGGAGGTCCATGAGGAGGGCCAGCTCGGTTTCCAGCTCGTGCCAGTACCGGCGGTCGCGTAGGTAGGGGAGGGCTATCACGTGGAAGCCCGAGGGGTGGCAGTGCCAGGCGGAGCGGAGGATCTTCCGGTAGGGGGCGGAGAAGGTGTCGAAGAGGTCAGGGGAGGTGCACTCACCGACCTCGGCCCCGAAGCGGGAGGGGCGGTTCTTGGCGTCCAGCTCCACCAGGAGGACTGATTTTCCCGATTCGCGGGTGAGGTGATAGGCGAGGCTGTAGATGAACCGGGATCTCCCGAGGTGATTGTGGGTGGCGAGAGTCGCGAAGAAGCAGGGAGGGAGGTCTTCTTGGACGGCCTGGGAGCTCTCGGCGAAGCGGTGGGCGTAAAGCCTGCTCAGGTATAGGCCGAGGCTGGGATTGGATTTTAGGAGGCTGTCGAAGCCGGTCTTGGCGAAGCGGTAGAGATGGGCGTCCAGGATCACGCGGATGGTGGCCGAGCGGGGCTTTCCCGAGAGGAGGGCCATCTCGCCGAAGAAGTCGCCCCGGTGGAGGGCGGTCACAAAGACCTCCTTTTCGCCGGCAGAGCCGTAGACGCCTACTGAGCCGGACTTTATGATGTACATGGAGTCGCCCGGGTCGCCTTCGTTGAAGACCGTGGTGCCTTTTTCCAGCAGGACGTCCTCGGCCTGGTGGGCGATCTCCAGTATCTGGGACTCGGGGATGGAGGAGAAGAGCGGGACCCGCCTGAGGAAGTCGGAGAGGTCCAGGGTCTTTTGATCGTCGGGTCTCTTGGCGGCAAGGTTTTCCATCTCATCCTTTGTCTTGACAAAGTCCCTCAGGGGGAAAAGAATGGAAGTTTAAGAATCAGCATTACCTTAGATTGCGGGATCTAGTCAAGGACCTGCGGCCTTCCTGTATCACAGCATTCGATTATAGAGGAGGAGGCGTTATACCGTGCCTCGGGATGAGCTCTCAAAGACCATAAGGGAATTCCGGGACAGGTACTTTAGGTTCTTTCCCAAGAAGGCCACGGAGCTCGGAAACCACGAGTATGACGACATACTGGGCAAATGGAACAAAGAGGGGGTGAGGGAACGGCTCACCTTCCTCCAGCACTACCGGGATCTCATCAAGGACTCCCTCGAGATAGACGCCCTGATCCTCAAGAACATAATCGACAGTAACATATTTCATTTAAAAGTGCTAAGGCCTTACAAGAGGCCCGACTTTTTCGTCACCTATGCCCTGGACTCCGTCGACCGGCTGATACATCTGGTGGGAGAGGCCGAGGGCGCGGAGGAGAGGAGGAGGGTGGTCGACTCCCTGGTCTCCAGGGTGAACGGGTTTCCCGTGCTCTTCGAGCAGAGCAGGGAGTGGCTGGAGAAGACAACGCCTGTGAGCCGGAACCTGGCTCTTTATATGGTGGACTTCTTCCAGGAGTTTCTGGAGAAGGAGTACAGAGAATTCATATACTCCCTGGAGCTGGAAAGGGAATTCAATGAAAAGCTCCTGGGAGTGATCCCTTTCACCATTGAGAGCCTCCAGAGGTTTTCACATTTTGTAAAGACCCTGGAGGTGATCCCGCTCAATCATCCCTCGCTCAGGAGGCCGGGGAATTTCTTGAAGGACCTCTTCAGGCAGAAGTACCTCTTGGACTATACGGCCAAGGGGCTCCTGGGGACCGCTCAAGCCAAGATCGAGTCCATAACAGGGGAGATGGAGGAGGTCGCGGGCAAGGACCCGGAACGCTATTTCCAGGAGATGGTGGAGAGGAACGCCATGGCCTACTCCGGGAACGGCCTGAACCAGAGGATCATGGGGTACTTCAAGGACAAGGCCGAGGAGTTTTTCGGGTTTTGCGGGGAAAGCGGGCTGATTCCCACCCACAGGCTGCCGGAGATCGAGTGGACCCCTCTGTACAAGCGGAGGAGCTCTCCCCTGGCCTCGTATGTGCCCTGCGGGCCGTACGAGACATTGAGGAGCCACGGGGTGCTCTGGGTCTGCCCGGTGGAGGAGCCTCTGAGCAAGAAGGCCTTCAGGGAGAGGCGGTACATATACCACCGGCAGCAGATGAACAGCTTCATCATCCACGAGCTAATAGGCCATCATTTGCAGTTCGATCACATGCGGGAGGTGGATAGGGAGGCGTTCAAGCTCTCCAACAACCTGACCACGGACGAGGGCTTCGCCCTTTACGCAGAGGACGTCTTCACGGAGGAGTACGCAAAGACGCTGCGGGACCGGCAGGAAGCGGACGACATGCGGTTTTTCCAGAAAAAGGCCGAGCTAATGCGGGCCCACAGGGTGTATGTGGATGTGAGCCTTGCGACCGGGAGGCTTTCCCTGGAAGAAGCGGTCAGGTACTTCTCGGAGAAGAACTCCATGCCCGTTGAGACCGCACGGGCGGAGTGCGAGAAGTACTTCCTGAACCCCGGGACCGCCTCGTCTTATCTGGTGGGTAAGAGCGAGCTCATGGGGGTGAGGGAGTACCTGGAGGAGAAGTTCGGGGAGGGGTTTTCCCTGGCCCTCTTCCACCAGGGGCTGATCAACTACGGATCCATACCCATACCCATGATAAAGAGATCCATGCTGGAGAGGCTTTTCAGGGAGGAGAAGGTGATCACCTAGGAGGGGGGGACGGCCATGCTTTCTTACGGGAAGTTCAGGTTTGTGAAGGCGGATACCGAGGAGCTGAAGAAAGAGACCTATAAGCTGCGGTACCAGATCTACGTGGAGGAGTTCGGGTTCGAGGACCCGGAGGAGCACCCCGGGGGGATGGAGACGGACGAGTACGAGCCCTATTCCATCCACTTCGCGGCGATTGACCATGAAGACAGAGTGGTAGGGACGATCCGGCTCATACTTAACTCGGAAAAGGGCTTCCCAATGGAGCATGCCGTGGAGCTCAGGTTCCCCGGGGAGAAGCCGCCGCCGGAGAAGACAGCCGAGGTATCCAGGCTGGCCGTGAGTAGGATCTATAGGCGAAGGCGGGAGGACGGCCAGTACGGTGTGGAGTCCTACCTCAAGGAATCCGAAGGGGGCGTCGTTCCAGACCACGGGCCCCCGCCAGAGGAGTACAAGAAGCGCAAGACCCCGGTGATCGTCATGGGCCTCTACCAGATCATGTACCACGAGAGCAAGAGGCTGGGACTCACCCACTGGTACATGATAACCGAGGAGAAGGTCTTCAATACGTTCAAGAGGTTCGGGTTCCTTTTCTACCCCATCGGCGAGCCCGTTCAGTACCACGGCCTCAGAACACCCTACCTGGGGGTCATTCACGACATGGAGCAGAAGGTGATGCACGAGAACCCCTTCCTCTTGAAGCTGGTGCTGCGGGGCCTGGAGAAGGAGTACCACCCGGAGTTCAGCCTATGGGCCCAAATGAGGATGGTCATGACCCTGCCGGGCGTCGTCAAGAAGGGATTCCGCTACTGGAAGGGGCGCCTGCGGTGATCTCGCAGCTTGGCCTTTTCCGATGGAACAATGAGACAAGAGTATCCAGGAGATAGCTCAAAGCTCAACCTCCCTGGGTATGTCTTTAGTCCTTTTTAAGTCGATTTCTTCGCCATAGAGCGGAGATGATTTGAGAAATGAGATCAGGTCCTCTTTTGGTTTTGTTATTTTAGTATAATCTTTAAAGGAAATTAATACGGCTGTTTCAACTCCTCTTCGTGTAATTATTTGGGGTCCATTTTGCAATGCTTCGTCAATAATTGCGCTTAGTCGATTCTTGACTTCCTGAAGTGGCCATGATTTCTTCACTGATGATCACCCCCTCATAATTGCTGTCTGGCTTGTCTGGGAAAATAGCAGGGTTCGGTGTGAAGGCAACCGTTTTCGCGGAGTTTATGGATTCTGCTCTTGTTGGGGAAGAGTATGCCCCTTTTCCCAGCATGCCCTTTGTGTGAGCCGGCCTTGTTCAAAGGCCTTTTTCGTATTCCCAAGCGCCTCAAACGGTATTAGAGTGGCGTCCTGGTATGGGCCGCCTCCTTGCCGGGGAGGTCTCTGTGCTCGGCCCCGATATGTCTTGTTGAGTCACAACGGTTCCCGGAGAATGCCGGACATGGCCGAAGCCGCTCCACTGAGAGAGAAGCTCCGCCACACCCTCAGGCTGGATCGGGCTGCGAGATTCGTCTTTAGGGCCGCTCCGGGGTGGACCCTGCTGAATGCGGGGCTGGCTGCGGTCCAGGCCCTGGTCCCGCTCCTTTCACTCTACCTGATCAAGCTGATTGTGGACTCCGTGGCCGAGGCGCTGGGAAGAGCCGACCCCCAGGAGGCACTGGGCCGGGTGCTGCTCTTTGTGGGGCTGGCCGGGGGGGTGGCCGTCTTGAACGCCCTAGCCCGGCTCGGGGCGGGCCTGGCGCAGGAGGCGCAGTCCCTTGCGGTCACCGACTACATGTACCGGGTGCTGCATGCCCGCTCCATTGGGGCGGATCTCGCCTACTACGAAAACCCGTCCTATTTCGACACGCTCCACCGGGCCCAGACCGAGGGGCCTCACCGGCCCACCAGGATCGTCAACGGGCTGGTGAACGCGGCAAGGAGCGGGTTTTCACTGGCTGCCATGGCGGGGCTCCTGGTCTCGTTCCACTGGATCATGGCGGTGGTCCTGGCCGCGGCCGCCCTGCCCGGGATCGTGGTGAAGACGCTCCACGCGGGGAGGATGTACCGGTGGCAGCGGAGGCGCACCCAGGACCTTCGCAGGGTCTCCTACCTCAACTGGCTGCTCACCGGCGCGTCCCATGCAAAGGAGGTGAGGCTCTTCGGGCTCGGGGGCCTGTTTTCCGGGTGGTTCGACGAGCTGAGAGGTTTGCTCAGAAGCGAGCAGATGGGAATATCGCGGAGGAGGGCGGCCTGGGAGCTGGGGGCGCAGGTTTGGGCCCTGCTGGCCGTCTTCGGGTCCCTGGCCTATATCGCGTATAGGGCCGTTCAGGGAGCCATCACCCTGGGGGACATGGTGATGTTCTTTCAGGCGTTTCAGCGGGGCCTGGGTTTTCTCCAGGAGATGCTGAGCGGCATGGCCGGGCTCTATGAGGACAATCTGTTCCTCAAGAACCTCTTCGAGTTCCTGGATATAGAGCCCGGGGTGCGGGACCCGGAGTCGCCCGTACCGGTGCCTTCTCCCATGAGGCGGGGGATAGAGGCCGACCGGGTGACCTTCAGGTACCCGGGGACGGACAGGCCGGCGCTAAAGGACGTATCGCTCAGGGTGGGACCGGGGGAGGTGGTGGCCCTGGTGGGTGAGAACGGCTCGGGCAAGAGCACCCTGGTGAAGCTGCTCTGCCGGCTATACGACCCTGATCAGGGTGCGGTGCGGATGGATGGAGAGGATCTGAGACGGTTCCGGGTGGGGGAGCTCAGGCGGCGGTTCAGCGTGCTCTTTCAGGATTTCGTCCGGTATCACATGACCGCGGGCGAGAACATCAGGCTGGGCGACATCGAGCTTTCCCCGGGGGAGCGGCGCATCGAGCAGGCGGCCCGGCGGGCCGGGATACACCGGCGCATAGAGCGGCTCCCCAGGGGCTATGAAACACAGCTCGGGAGGTTGTTCGAGGAGGGGGAGGAGCTGAGCGCGGGCGAGTGGCAGAAGGTGGCCCTTGCCCGGGCCTTTGTGAGGGACGCACAGGTGATAATCCTTGACGAGCCCACCTCTTCAATGGACGCCCGAAGCGAGTACGAGGTGTTCGAGGGCTTTCGAGGGCTACTGGACGGCCGAGCGGCCGTGCTGGTGAGCCACAGGTTTTCCACCGTGCGCCTGGCCGACCGGATCTACGTGTTCCAAGAGGGCCGGATCATCGAGGAGGGGAGCCACGAACAGCTCCTGGCCCTGGGCGGGACATATGCGGAGCTCTATGGGAAGCAGTCCTGACGGTCCTGGAGGGGGTATACCTCCTGATCACCCCGAGGATACCCAGCCCCGCGGCAAGAAGCGCCCAGGTCCCGGGTTCGGGCACCGGCGTGAGGTCGCTTCTCTTTGGGCCTTCCGTTACGGAGATGCCGGTTTGTTGGTAAAAGATGCCGTCGTAGTCGTTAGGATCAGTGAATGTCCAATCACCACCACCAGAGCCTACTAAAGAACGGTTTGCCCATTCACTGTCGCCAAAAGGGCTCTGCACATCATAGAATGCGAAGAGGAAACCCTTTTCCGGGAAAGGAGATGGATCATTGCTATCCCAAACGCTGCTATCGCCAGAGATATCGTCACTAAACGTAATGGAATCATTAGCATCGGGATTATCGATGCTGAATTCGAAAGTAAGAGCCTTTCCATAAAACTCAGTGAACGCCCCGACAGGTATCCTGAATGGATCGGTGTATTGCGGTCCGCTCACACCCTCCGGCCAATAAACGGTGTAGCTTAGCTCTGGTGAGTCGGATATAGCCGTGATATTCCAGAATAAGCTGAACGCATTGAAACCGCCATCAGGAGCGGTGACCTGGGCCCAGATTCGGTCATTACTACTGTCTACAGTAGTGCCCCATGCGGGCGATTTACCATCGGCCGCAAGGAAGCCTGTCAAAAGCAAAATACAGAATAAGATTTTGAGTCTCTTCATCCCTATCTCCTGGAACCACTTGAGGCATCTTAGCAGTGCAAATAGCTTGCCGTGGAAAAAAGGGCCGGGATCAGCGGAAAGCCCGGGTGAACGGGGGTGTATGTGTAGCTCGTGTTACCCCGAGTGTGTAAATCGATTCCACTCTAGGGCATAGGGTTACAACAAGATTCTCGGTTGAACTACAAAGGGTGCTTTGGTCGCGGCCGGTTCCCCTTGCCGAAAATGAGAACAAAGGGCTTCTTGAAACGGGGATAGGCCCTTCCGGGGGGGAGGGTGCCAACTGTGCGGTTCATGAAGAGATATTTTACGAGGGGGCCGTTTTGATCGTGGAAGTGTACGCGCCTGAGGCGGCCCGATCCGCCTGCCGGAATTGGGAGCGCCCTGAGGCGGCGGTAGGGACGGCGGGCGGCGCTTCTTAAAAGATCCCGTGTGCGGCGCGTGAACCGGCGCCATGCCTTGCCCGTTGGGGGCGGTGGAATCCGGATGAGAGACCCGAACGGGCGCCCGCCCTTTCTGATGATTCGGACGACCCGCCCCACCAGGTTTTCCCCGGTAACAAGCTCCGTACCCCGTGCGCCGGGGGAGTCGCCGCGAACCAAGAGACCTTCGGTCTCCTTTTTGACCACCCGGTGGACCACGAACGGCGGTCCGGAGGACGTTGGAGGTCGATAGACAACCACGTCGTCCACTCCGACCTCGCTTGCGGCCGCCGGTTCGAGCAGGAGCAGGTCTCCGGGTCGGAGAGTGCCGGCCATGCTCCGGCCGGTGTAGACCAGGGACATGCGGCTAGGGTCTTCCATGGGTCTCCACCACCTCGGCTATGGCCTCCCACTCCACATGGGCCTTGGGAAACTCCATGCGGCGGAGGGCCGCTTGGCTGCAGGCCTTTGAGAATAGCTCAAAGGCGCGGGCCTTCAGGTGCTTGGGGAGATGGAATATGCGGTTGAGATTATCCCTGCAAATGAAAGAGATCACCTCATGGTCGAAAACGCGGCTTATGCGGAATTCCCGGGCCTTTTCCAGAAGGAAGATAGCGCCTATCTCCGCGCTTGCAGGTCCTTTTGAGGGTCCGCCTAAAGGTGTGCTGTGGGCCGTGACCGCTCCGTTTTGGGCCCTGAGCAGCACCTGGTCCTCACTCAAGACGGCATGGCCCTGTCCGGATTCCAGCACAGTGCTCTTTCCCCCCTCGTCCGGGGCGAGAAAAAGGACCGCCTTGCCGCCCATGATCAATCCTGCGCCGTGCACCAGGAAGGCGCCGAAGCACGTGAGAAAGGTGGCGAAGATAGGGCCCATGTTTGCCTTTACGTAATGCTCGGGGAGGTATGAGCCGAATTCAGGGAAGTATCCCCCGGATGTCCCGGTATAGAAGAGGTGGAATTCTCTCTTCGAGAAGTCCCGGATGGAGACGTGGTGCTCGTCCGCCGAGAGATCCAGATCGCTCTCCGGGGACCGAAGACTGAGCCTCAGTTGATCCCGGACGGCAGGGGAGGGGAGGATCGGGTTTTCCAGCCACTCAGGCCTGAAGGATCTGCAGGTCCTCAGCAGCCCTGTTTCGGATTCGCCGAGGCGGGCTCGGCCGGGCTCGGCCGTCACACGGCAAAGGGTGTGGGTAACGTCAGGGCGGCCGAATTCACCGGCGAAGGAGGAGTAGGGGGCCTCTTCAAACCCGGGGATGGGCTCTTCAAAGGCGGTGCTGAAGTTTACGCCCCCTATCGTATGGCCTGCTCTTTTCAACCGGGTTTTCACGCTTCACCGAAAGTGCGAGAGCGGGTTCGCGCTCGGCCGTGCCGTGGAGGTGCGGCGGGCCCCTTTGTCCACGAGGGCGAAGCCGCTGTCAGGGGGTTCTTCCACTGACACAGGAGGCGGGAGCCGAGCCCGGGTTGCACTTGGGCGTATTCGGAAGACCCCCGCCGGCACAGGGGGGCATCGCACCCTCGGCAAGGCGTTCGCACATGTCCTTGGCCACAGGGGGCTCGTACTTGGGGCGTTGATCTTTTTTCTCCATGGCTTTTTCTCCCGATATCGGGTGAATTCTCTCACATAACCCGGGCCGGCGCAATGTTTGTTCCGGTCAGCCCTTTCTCGACCCGGCCGCCGTTTCCGGATCCGCCGCCTCCCGGGCGGGCGGGTGTTGAATAGTGCGGTGGTTCGGGAAGAGCCCCTCCTCGTCCGCCTTTCGGCAGAAGGCGTAGGGCGCTTGGAGGCTCCCTCCCGTTAGGTAGTTGGCCGCCGCGCAAAAGCCCTGACATGCCTCCCGGTGCAGGCAGACCCCGCAGATCCCCTCGAGCCCGGCCGGGATCTTTCGGCGGAGTTCCTTGAGGAGGGGGCTTTGGGACCAGAGCGTCCCCAGATCGTCGTCTTCCAGGCGGCCGAGAACCAGATCCGGCACCGTGGCTCCGATCCCGCAGAGAGACACCTCCCCTGTCGCCAGGATACCCAGTATGTTTTGAATGTTGCAGCGCTTGCTCGAATCCTTCAACAGCCGCCTGATGGGGTGGAATGCGGGCGGGATGTCAAAGTGTATGGGGATATCGAAAAGGGGCGAGAGCTCTTTTTCGACCTTCCTGTAAAGATCGATGAGCTCCCGGACTCCCAGGCCGTTGGCTTCGGCAAAGCCTGCACCCTGGCCCGCCGCATGGAGGTGATTGAACTTGACCGATTGGCATCCCATGCGCCGGGCCAGGGCCGGGAGCTCGTGGACCTCAGAGGCGTTTCCACGATGGAGCGTGCAGATGAGCTGCGGGGCAAGGCCTTGTGCCGCAAGGTGTTTGATGCCCTCCAATGCGCGCCCGTGGCTTCCCCGCTTGCCTCTGAGGGCGTCGTGGACCCCGGCCGAGGCCCCGTCCAGGCTTACCGAGATTGACTTTACCTTGGGGTGCCTTTTCAGGGCGGCAGCGGTTTCGGCGTCTATCAGGGTCCCGTTGGTCTCGATGTGGGCGTCCAGGTCGAAATCGTCAAAAAGGTCGAGCAGCCGGTGAAACTCGGGATGGAGAAGAGGCTCACCGCCGGTCACCTTGACTGATGTGAGCCCCAGCGGCACGGCCTGCTTGATAGCCTTCTCAGCCATGGGTATAGGCAGGTGGGCGCGGGACGCCCTTGTCTCGCCTGTTTCCTCTGCGGGTTGCACCCAGCAGTGCTTGCAGGCGAGATTGCAGGAGCCGGAGACGTAGAGATAGAGCGACAAAAGCGGCGGAGCCGCACTTGTCGAGACCCCTGTACCGGGCTTTCCTGCTCTTGCTTGGTTGTCAGTCATCCATGGTCCCGATAAAGCCCGATTTGATCATTTCCTCCAGGAAGCCGCTCACATGCCCTTCCACCTCCTCATCCGGCACATCGGAAAAGGACCGCCTGAGAGCCGATACCAGTTGCGGAAAGTCCCGTTTGCCGTCGCAGAGATCCCAAATGAAGCGGCCGGTGGCGTTCAAGAGACGAATTCCGTCGTTGTCCGGGTTGAAAAGGAGCGCTCCGTGCCGGTCTTCTTCGTGTACCACCACATCCGGGTTTCGCATGTAGAGAGGCGAGGGCTGTTCATTGTGATCATTCATGATGCTTCTCCTCCTGCTCGGGGGCTGCTCAGTGGGGTCGGACCGAGATAGCGCTTGCAGCAGTCATAAGAGCTGATGCAGTTGAAGTCCCCGCACTCGGATAAGGAGAGCCCCGGACAACCGCCGGTGCAATATCGGTTCCATTCGCAATCCTCGCATCCCGGTACCTCGGAGAGCGGGGTCTTTCCGCGTTCCCGAAGGGCTATGAGAGTGGGGTGGGAAGTCCATATCTTCGAAACGGAGTCCGAGTTGATGACCCCCAGTTCGACCTCCGAGAGCATGACGCAGGGAACGATCGCCCCTCCGTGGGTCACCGCCAGCTTGTGGAACACTCCGCCGCACGCAGTCAAGTAACCCATGGAAGAACTCTCGGGGCCCTGTTCAAGGGGGCCGCATGCGCGGGCCCTTTCCATGGCCTTGAATCTGCGGGCCTGAGCCAGGGGGCCGGCCGCCGCTGTGACACGTCCGGGATAGTCCCTCTCCAGGCGCTCCAGGGTCTTCATGGCCTCCAGCCGCTGGTCGGGTCCCAGCCCGACGGCCCGAGGGTTCACCAGCCCGGCCCCCATGGGGACGGCATCGTTGGTGCTGAAAGCCCTTATGCCGATATCGTCGAGGAGCAGGCCTGCGAGGGGCTCCAGGTCGTGGGCGTTGTACGGGTTTACCGTCACCCTTGCGGTTACTGGAAGCCCCGCTTCTCTGAGCAGCCGCAGAGCGGCGCGGGTCTTTTCAAAAGCCCCCCTGCCCCTTGTCTTGTCGTTCACTTCGGCGCATGAACCGTCAATGGAGACCTGTATGCCGTCCAGCCTTTTTCTTCTCTTGCCCTTATGGAGCTCCGCTATGACCTGTTCCGTAATTCGGGTGCCGTTGGTGTTAAGGGAATAGCGCATGCGGTTTTCAATCAGTCCGTCCACTATTTCCCACATATCCGGCCTAAGAAGGACCTCGCCGCCGCTGAGACAGACCGCCCTGACCGCCAGGCGGCCCAGCTCTTCAAAAAAGAGGAGCCATTGTTCCGCCGGGAGGTCGGCCTGGGAATCCATCTCGTGTTGATAGAAACAGTAGGGGCACCTGAGATTGCACCTGCCGGTGATCGAGACGTCGACCGCCCAGGGGCCGTCGTCCAATCCGGGCAAGTCCTGCTGCCGGGAAGAATCGAACACCCCTTGCGGATCAACTGATCGAACAAAGCCCTCCCGCAGGAGGCGGCCCAGGAATCTTTCCACGTCCCGCTCCACCTGCTCCTGAGGCGCGGATTCAAAGGCCCCCGCCATATCGAGCGAAAGGTCCTCCAGGCGCCCGGGCCTCTGCAGCCGCTGCCAGAGGAACGAGCCTGTTCGGTTGAGCGACTTTTCCCCTCCGGTGTCCGGGTGGAAAAGAACGGCCTCCTCGCCGGCTGAGCGCCGCGCCGAGACAGCGGGGTCGGCCGCATACCAAGAGGTGCGGCTGACCGGCGCCTCACCGGGATCGTCACGCCGGCCCAATGGATTCCCGGTGCTCATGACCCAGCACCACCAATCTCAACCAGCATCAGCAATTCGGGCCTCGGGAACCGCCCTCTCCACCCAAAGGGATGGTTCCTTGAGGCCTGTTGTGGTGGAATGCGGTTTTCAAGGGCGTATGGGCTCTCCCGCGAGAACCGCGGCAGGGGTCTCGGTCACCATGCGCTCCGCCTCGTCAAGGCTCCCCAGGATCGAGGCAGCGGCCCTTACCGCCCGGGAGAGGCCCGGGGGGCGGTCGACCGGTGAATGCGCATCACTGGCTATCAGGTGAATCAGCCGCCGCTTGATAAGGGTTTCCGCCCCCCGCCTTGCAGCCTCCCCGAACCCGCCGGTAAGGCTCGCCGCTGTCACCTGGGCCAGGCAGCCCAAGTCCACCAGGTCCTCCAGAAGGCTCGGATCACGAAGGATCAGGGCATGCCGCTCAGGATGGGTGATGATCGGGGTGATGCCCTGGAGCTTTAGCTGGAAGACCTCTTCCTTGACCGCCGGCGGGATGCCGAAGAAGGGCAGCTCCACCAGGATGTACTTGCCCATGTCGCCTATGGTGACGGCGAGGCCGTTTCGGACAGCGGAGGCCATGCCGGGCGCCAGGTGGACGTCTCCGCCGATCAGGAGGCGCAAGAGCAGTCCCCGCCCGGAAATGGCCTGTTTCAGGTCCGAGAGCGTCTTTTCAATCTTCTCGAGACCGTTCTCATGCATGCCGTTGAGCATGTGGGGCGTTGCCACCACGGTCCGCGCGCCGTCCTTCAGGGCCAGCTCGGCCATGGTGATGCTCTCATCCAGTGTCCGAGGCCCGTCGTCAAGGCCGGGCAGGATGTGGCAGTGGATGTCAATCATTCGGGAATTTCGGGGGACAATATGGCTATTTTAGCTCTCAATCCCTCCTTGCAAAAAACCCACCCGACGAAAATGCCTTTCATTGTTGGTGACCAGGGTGAGGTTGGAAGCGACTGCGCAGGCTGCAATAACCACGTCGAAATCATCCAGGGGCGATCCCTGGAATTCCAGCCCGGACTTGATCATGCCGGAGGTCTCGGCTGTGGAATCGTCGAGAGCAAGGATGTCAAAAGCATTTTCGATGCGGCGGACCTTGGCCAGATTCGCTGTAATCCTTTCAGACTTGTAAGCCCCATAATATAATTCCATCAACGAAATCACGCTCACCCTGAGTATATCGTGTTGATGGATTTCCAGGTGACGGACAACGGCCTCATCCCCTTTGAGAGCATAGATGAGCGTATCCGTATCAAGTAGAAACATCAAAGCCCTTCCGAGAGTTTTCTCGATGATCGACGAGCTCTTTTGATATCGTCCAGGATCAGCTCAGCCGGCCTCGAATCCTCCCAGGACCCCGCCAGTGAGAGCAATGCCTGAGCCGCAGTATCGTGTTGCTCTGCCCGGCGTCTTTGGGCCAGAGAGCGCCGGATCAGGAACAGCACCTGTTGGCTTACCGAACGATTCTCATCGGCCGCAAGCCGCTTCAGTTCCTGATACAAACCCTCGTCGACACCCTTGATTTGTAAATTTGACATGATGCCCTGCTCCCATCGTTGAGACACTCCTTCATGAAAAT